>PDZX01000042.1 GCA_002753185.1 Magnetococcales bacterium WMHbin3 | reverse complement strand
CTCTTTTCGTTTCCAAAAAGCGGAAACGAAAAGAGAGCCTGCGAAGGCGGCGCGCGGCGCTTTTTTCGCGCAAAAGGCGCGCGAAAAAAGCTTCTTGAGAAGAGCGCGCTGAAAGTCAAAGTCCCAAGGGCTTCGCCCTTGGATCCCACCAGGGGGATAATCCCCCTGGACCCCTAATGGTTTATATTTACCAAATCGCATTTCAACTGAAATACGATTTCAGCAAACTCAGGAGAACCAATGGCCATGTTTCCAACCACCCCGTCCATCACGCTGCACGACCCCCTGGCCGAACTCCTGGGAGCGGGCGATGAACCGTTCACCTACACCTTCGCGGACGCGGTCAAACTGGCGGGTCACGCCTGCCCAACCGTGGCCGGGGCCTTTCTGATGGCCAAACGGGCACTGGATGCCCTCTATCCCGACGGCCTGCCCGAACGCGGGGATGTGGCCATCGAAGTGCCGGGCCGCATGGACGAAGGGGTGACCGGACCCATCACCCAGATTTTCACCCTCGTCACCGGAGCGGCGGCGGACAACGGCTTTCACGGGTTGGCCGGACAATTTGCCCGGTTGCGGCTGATGCGCTTCGGCGACATGCCGAACTCCGGGGGACCGTTTCTCTTTCGCCGCCTTTCCAACGGGCGACGGGTGGAGGTGAGCTACTCCCCGCGCCATTTTCCACCCGATCCGCGCATGGGGGAACTGCTGCCGCGAATCCTTGGGGGGCATGCCACGCCGGCGGAACGGCGCGCCTTCGGCGATATGTGGCGGGAGCGGGTGGTGGCGATCCTGAAGGATGCCGGAGAGCACACCGTCATCACGCGCGAAAAATGAAATAAACCGCCCCAAGCAGGCAACATCCGGCCCACAGGAAGTCCAGCTTCAACGGCTGGCCCATGTAGAGAATGGCAAATGGCGCGAAAACCGCCAGGGTGATCACCTCCTGGACGATCTTGAGTTGCGGCAAGGTCATCTCCCCGTAGCCGATCCGGTTTGCCGGGACCTGCAACAGATACTCGAACAGGGCGATCCCCCAGCTCACCAACGCCGCCATGTACCAGGCGCGCTCGTTGAGATGCTTGAGGTGGGCGTACCAGGCGAAGGTCATGAAGACGTTCGAGCAGATGAGCAGCAGCACGGTCACAATGGTGGGTTGCATGGTCTATCCTTCCTTTTTGTCCTGTCTGGTCCAGCGTCCGTTCGCGGATTGCACCCAATACTCCATCAGACACCCCTGGTTGCGGTAGTCGCGGTACCGCGAACGCGCCCCAACCAGATGATCCTCGCGGCCCGTGACGAAATCCACCACCATGTCGAAGCGGGCCGCCTCCACCACCGGACGGGGGCCGGTCAGCAACAGGATCGTCGCCCCGTTGCGGTCGTCCGGCTCCAGGGCGAGCAGCACCGGCTGTCGTTCCGGATCCGGTCCGTCCCAGGGGCCGTGCGGCAGAAAGCGTTGCGGGGGATGCCGCCACAGCAGTTCGTCCAGTTGCCGCAGGTGGAGCGCGTCCCTGGCCAGGACGCAGGCGCGGCCGTTTTGTTCCAGGATTTTGGCCAGCAGCGCGGCGAGGGCCGTTTCCAGGGAGGAGCCGGCCAATTGGTAGAACCGCGCCGTGGGCATCCCCTCGCGGGAGCGGGCCATGCCTAAATGCGCTCCTTGAGGACATAGCGGCACAAGAGGCGCACGCCGTAGCCCACCGCCCCCTTGGGGAGATGCGCCTTGGTCCCGGTCAGGTCCACGGCGGTGCCCGCGATGTCCAGGTGCGCCCAGGCCCGCGCCTCGTCCACGAACCGGGAGAGGAAACACCCGGCGGTGATGGCCCCGCCCTCCCGGCCTCCGGTGTTCTTGATGTCGGCGAAAACCGACTTGATCTGCTCCTGATACTCCTGGAAGAGGGGCAGGGGCCAGAGCCGCTCCCCGCTGGCCTCGCCGGCCTTGCGCAACTTGTCGAGCAGGGCGCTGTTGTTGCCCATCAGGCCGCTGGCGTGCGTCCCCAGGGCGACGACGCACGCCCCGGTCAGGGTGGCCAGGTCGATGATGACATCCGGATCGAAGGTGGCGGCGTAATGCAGGGCATCGGCCAGGATCAGGCGTCCCTCCGCGTCGGTATTGATCACCTCGACAAAGATCCCCTTGGCGGTTTTAATGATGTCGCCGGGCCGCTGGGCCGATCCGGACGGGAGATTCTCCGCCGCCGGCACGATCCCCACCGCGTTCACCGGCAGGTTCATCTCGGCGATGGCCTGCATGAAGCCGAATACCGCCGCCCCGCCGCACATGTCGAATTTCGAGTCCTCCAGCTTCTCCGCCGGCTTCAGGGAGATCCCCCCGGCGTCGAAGGTGATCGCCTTGCCCACCACCGTCATGGTCGGACGGTTCCCCCCGTTGCGGTACTCCATGACGATCAGGCAGGGGGGATGGACGCTCCCCTGGCCCACCGCCAGGATCCCGTTCATCTCTTTTTGCGCCAGTGACTGGACATCATGGATCGTGGTCTGGATCGGAAACCGCTCCGCCAGTTCCCTGGCCTTGCCCGCCAGGATATCGGGGGTCAGCAGGTTGGCCGGCATGTTGGCCAGATCCCGCGCGAACATGACGCCCCTGGTGATCTTTTCTACCTTGTCGAACAGTTTCCGGCAGCGCTCCAGCCGCTCCTCGCGCACGCCGAAGAGCAGCTTCTTCATGACGTGCCGGGGAGACTCCTGCCCGCGGTCGCTTTGCAACCGGTCGAAGCGGTACCCGCCCATCCAGGCCCCCTCGGCCATGGTTTCCAGGATCTGCCAGTGCTTGATGCCATGGTGCTTGTCCTCGGCCAGCAGGCAGACCGCCACGTCCACGCTCCCTCGTTCGCACGCCTTGACCACCGTGGCCCCCAGGGCGCGGAAGCTCTCCAGGGTGAGCAGATGCTCCCGTCCCAATCCCACCAGCAACAGCCGACCGATGGTCAATCCCCCCGCCAGCGGGGTGGGGAGCCAGAGGGTTTCGCCGCAGTCACCCCGCATCCAGCCCGCCTTCAGGACGCGGCGCACTTCCGCCTCCACCACGGTCCCGCACTGGGAGAGCGCCGGCTGCGGTTCCCCGCCCTGGTAGACCCCGATGACCAGTGCGTCCGCAGGCCAGTTGGCGGGGTTGCCGGTGACCACGTCGATTTTCAAGGCTGTTTCCGACATCGCTATCAATTCCTTGTTGGGTGTGAAAAAGATGATACCCTATACCCCCATGAACCGCCTCTCTCGTTACCTTTTTGTCGACTGCGCCCTGACCTCGCTCCTGGCCATGGGCGCGTTGACCTTTCTGGTGATGCTGCCTCAGGTATTGCTCCTGGTCGATCTCTGGGTCAACAAGGGCGCTTCCCTGCAGGTCCTGCGCAAGCTGATCCTGCTGGCCATTCCTCAGTTCATGGTGGGCGCCCTCCCCATGGCCCTCCTGAGCGGCATTCTGCTCGCCATGGGACGCATGGCCCAGGACAACGAGCTGATCGTCATCAAGGCCAGCGGTGTCAGCGTCCTGCAAATCACCCGGCCCATCGGCCTGCTGGTCGTTATTTTTACCGTATTTTCCCTGTTGCTCAACTGGCTCTGGGTCCCCCAGGCTTTTTATGAGTTTTCTGTTTTAAAAAAGTCACTAATAACCTCGAATACCGCCTTGGCTGTCCAACCAAAGGCTTTCAATCGGGATGTTCCCGGCCTGACCATCTACGTGGATCACCAGGATCTCAAGACCGGGACCCTGGAAGGGATTCTGATTCACGACCAGCGCAACCCCGACGAGGTGGTCACCATCACGGCGCAGCGCGCCTATCCCCATACCGGCCAGGACAACAAGGCCGCCCTCTATCTGGAGGAGGGGAGCCGCCACTGGGTCACCCGGGGGGGGCACTACCGCCACATGCAGTTCGCCTCCTTCAACCTGGAGCTGGAGTTGGTGCTGGGGTTGATCCCGCGGCACAAGAAGGAGGAGCTGGACGAAATGGGGCCTTGGGAACTGCACGATGTGATTCACAACGGCCCGCCGGAATCGAATCTCGCGGCGCGCATGGAGTGGCATCGCCGCCTGGCCTTTCCGGCCGCCACCCTGATCATGGGGTTGTTGGCCATCCCACTGGGCATGCAACATGCGCACCGCTCCGCGCGTGGCTACGGCTTCATCGTCGCCCTGTCGATCCTGATCCTCCATTTCCTGCTGCTGGCCGCCGGCGAGGCCCTGGCCGGTCGGCGCATCCTCTCGCCCCTGGTCGGCTTCTGGCTGCCCAATCTGTTCATGGCCATCCTGACCATCGATGTCTTTCTCCTGACCCTGCGCGGGCGCGCCATCCTGGGCATCGGCTGGCTGCTGGCCATCGTCCGGTTCCCCCGGCGGCTCCTCGCCCCGCGCGGTCATGAGTGAGGCTGCCGTACCATGCCGATTCTCTTTCAATATTTGATGAAGCTCTTCTTGAACGGTTTCGCGCGGATCGTCGGCATCTTCATCGCGCTCTTCCTGCTCGTGGACGGCATCGAGAGCATCCGCCGCTTCTCCCAGAAGTCCGGCTTCAATGCCATGGACATCACCCTCATGATCCTGAGCCGCATTCCGGAATTCATCGGCATGCTCTTTCCCTCCATGGCCCTGCTGACCACGCTGCTGGTCATGTCGCGTCTGGCCAGGCAGCACGAGATCACCGTCATGCGCGCCAGTGGCCTCTCCCATGTCCAGATCCTGATTCCGTTCATCATGGGGGGGATGGTCATCGCGTTCCTGCATCTTTTGTTGCTGGACCAGATCACCCCTCACACCAACCGGATCGCCATGAAGCTGCAGGATCGCATCGTCGATCGCCACGTCGCCCCCGCCTCGCAGGCCGGCGACCTCTGGGTGCGCAGCGGTCGGCAGATCATCCACGCCCAACGCTCCGATCCCCTCAACGAGACCCTCCACGAGGTGATCATCTTCACCTTCGACGATCAGCACCGCATGATCTCCCGCCTGGAATCCAGGGTCGCCGTGCTCGGCGAGACCTGCTGGCAGCTCAAGGACGGCCTCGACTATCAATTCTTCCCCAAGGCCAAGGTCACCCCCTTTCAGACCCGCTCCTGGGATTTTACCCTCGACACCGGACGCCTGACCGGGGACCTCCCCTCGCCCCAGCAGCTCTCCCTGAACGATCTGCGCGGCACCGTCGAAAAAATGGAGCAGGATGGCCGCAACGCCACCCGTTATCGGGTCATCATGCATCGCAAGCTGGCCGCTCCCTGCACCTCCCTGGCCGCCATCCTGTTGGCCTTTCCCTTCGCCTTGCGCCAACCCCGTTCCGGCGGCACCATGCGTTCCATTCTGTTTGGCCTGCTGTTGGGGTTCTTCATGTTCGTGGTCGTGGATCTGGCCACCGCGCTCGGCATGGGGGGGCGGCTGCCCGCCCTGCTGGCCGCCTGGGCGCCCCTGATCCTTTTTTCGGCAATCGCGGGTTTTTTCCTTGCGCATCAATCTGTTCCCGCCCGGCGCCGCTGAGTGGCGCGCGCCTGCCGTGAGAATCCGCTAAATCCGTGCCCCGCCGCGACCGATATACCAGATCAATACAGCAGTTCAAGCCTGCTGCCCAGACACTCATTAATCAATCTTTTACGGTGGATCTGCGAAACGATCGAGGGAGAGGATGTCATGAAGGGATTTCTCACGGAAATCGGCAAGAAGGGGGGCACGCTGCTGCTCGTCATGGGGCTGGCCCCCATACAGCTGGCTTGTGCGCACACCATTGATCCGACACAGAATTACATGCCAACCTACGAAATGCCGGCTGCGGTCGTGGTCCAGACCACCCCCGCGCCGCTGCAACTCGCCCCCTGGCAGCAGCCGGTCCCCGGTGCCGGAATCAACGCAAATTATGCAAGTTATCCGAGCGTCCAGGGCGCGGCTGCCCCGGCGCCGGCCGGTTCGCCGGTGGTGGCCTCGTCTCCCTCCGGCGGGATGACCGCCTCGCCGCCTCCGCCGGGCAGTGGTTATCCCCAAGGTTCCACCGTGGTCCGTCAGGCCCCGATCACCATCGAGCGGCCGTCGATCGTGGTCAATCAGCCGCCGCTGTGGGTCGGCAATCCGCCGGTGGCCGTGCCGCAACCGCCGGTGGTGATGCATCAACCGCCCGTCACCGTCGAGCAACCCTCGTTCGTGATTCAGCCCCCCAGGGTTGGCTATCAGCCGACCCCCGGCATCGCCAACGTGGTGGAAAACAGGCCAGCCGCGCCGGAGGCGAAGGCCGCCGCGCCCCAGGCCACCACCGACACCAAGGCGGTCTCCAAGGCCAAGAAGGCCAAGAAGGCCAAGAAGGCCAAGAAGAAGCCGGTCAAGCAGGCTGCCAGGAAGTCGATGGCCCCGGCTGGCAATCTGCCGCCCAAATGAGGGAATGGACTCCAATGAAAGCTTCTGTATCACTTGTGATAATTTTTGGGGTGGCGCTGCTGCCCCGGAGTGGAGAGACCGGGGAGCTGAATGTCCCGCACAAGCCGGGGGACAAGGTGATGATCATCCTCCAGCCGGGTGAATATGCCCATCCAACCGATTACTGGTGGCAGAAGGATCCCTCCCTGGAAGGGAAATGGGACTATTTCACTCCGGTGGCGCGGCTTTATCAACCGGTGCGCATGGAGGCCCCGACCGTGGTGTACGAGGCCAAGCCGCTCCGTCCCAGACACAACCATTTTCCGGAAGACGCGGAACAGGGCGCCGCCGGGAAGCAGCCCGCAGCCGCTGGCAACAAGCCTCCGGCAGGTACACGAAAGGAGATGCCATGAAGCAACCGAATCGTTCAGGCCGTATTGGCCGCAGCGCCGTCACCCTGCTGGCGGGCGCCGCCCTGTTGGCCGCCTCCCTGGCCGCGTCCGTTCCGGCCAGGGCCGAACCGACCTTGACCGCCGTGGCGGCGGTGGCCGGGGGCGCGGTGCTGGGCACGATGCTGTGGACCAACCGTGACTCCATCTGGCCGCTCGCCTCCGCGACCCGTCCGGGAGGGCGCGGGCCGCATGTCACCGCGCCCTATCCGGCGGTCGCCTCCGGCGGTCCGCCGAACGCGGCGGTGATTTACACCTCGGTGGCCCCTTACGCGCCGCCCATCTACCCCACGCACGTGGTCTATCAGGTGGCCCCCTCGCAGCCGCGCACGCATGCGCACACGGATCGGTTGCAGAGTCCCCCTCCCGCGCCTCCCGCCGCCGCCGCGCCCGCGAGTGGCGAGCCGGTCGCGGCCAACCAGCAATTCTGACCTCTCCAATCGGGGATCGATCCTGGCGGCGGGGCGCCGCCGCCAGGATTTCACCTTCTTGACGCGGGAAGACAGGCGATGAGAACAAGACTGCCAAGGATTGCGGCCGCAGGAGTTCTGGCCCTGGTCGTGGCCCTGACCGGCATGCGCACGGGCGAAGCCGGGAGCGAGACCAGCGGGAAGAGAATCCGGGCCATCAATCGGGAGACCAACTCGGATTATATTTATTATCCTGTTGAGGCACAATCGTATTTTCAATACGAGGACACGGGCTTCTTTGCTCCCCGGCCGATGGTGGTGCAAAGGCGGTTGCCGGTCATCACCCAGCCGGCCTATTTTTATGCGGAGACCCCGCGCATACCCCCCGTGCGCGCCCCCATGCCCAGGATTGCCGGCGCCAGCCAGCCTGTGCCCGACGCGGCGGCGGGTGGCGGGGCGCCCCCGGAGCCGCAGGTCGCCCCGCCTTCCGGCAAGTGATCACCCCTTGTCCGGTTTCTGCTCCTCCTCGGCGAAGGCGTGCAGGGCGTTCACGTCGAGGAGGTGAATCACGCGGCCCTTGACCTCGATGAGTTTCTGGCTGCTCAATTTGGCCAGGATGCGGGAGAAGGTCTCCGGCTGAATGGAGAGGCGGGAGGCGATGACCTGCTTCGAGGCGTCCAGGCGCACCACGGCCTCGCAGGGGGTGGAGGGATGCGAGCAGCCGGCCTTGTTGGCCAGCAGGTAGCGGGTCAGGCGCACCGGGGCGCTTTGCAGGCTGAGGTTGCGGATCTCCGACATCTGACCGCGCAGCCGTCGGCTCATGTCCGCCATCATGCGGAAGCAGGTCTCCGGCGACTCCCGCAGGATGGCCAGGAAGATCCGGTTGTCGAAGGCGAGCAGATCGCTTTCCGACAGTCCGGCAGCGGAGACCGGATAGTTCTGGTGCTCCATGAACATCACCGCCAGGGCGATGTGTTCTCCTGGACCGACGATTTCCAGCACCTTTTCCGCGCCATTCAACGACAGGTGGTAGAGCTTGATTCTGCCCTTGAGCACGAAGTAGAAGCGTTCCGCCGGATCCTGGGCGGAAAAGAGTGGTTCGTTTTCCGTCAGATGCATATGACGCGAGCCACGTTGTACCCGTGCCGTCTGTTCCGTAGTGAGCGCCCGGAACAAGGGCGCTTCCCGGAAGACCTTCTGAAGAATCACATCCTTGCCTGCTGCCATCCTCCTGCCCCCATGCGCGTTCAAGAATGTCCAAAAATGGGGAGGATAGCGGTTTTTGTTGCATCACGCAACCACGGCTGTGTGATATGCCTCACTACGGGGTCGGAACCGGGCATTGTGAACGTTTCGGTACCACCACACTCAACCGTGGAATGCATTGACATGGATGTTCGGATCGGTTTGATCCTCATCTCCCAGCACTTCCGGCAGATCGCGAGCACCATGAAGCACCCGCAGGATCAGCGGTGGAACGCGGTCAGCATCATAGATCAAAACATACGGAAAACCGGTCAGGGGCAGAAAGCGGGCTGGTGGATGGAGAAGTTCGGGGCGCTCTCTCCCGACCTGGGGATGAGTGCCAAGCAACCTGGTCGCATCGTCAATGGCCTTGCGGAAGGCGCGAGCAGCATCGGGATTGTCAGCCCTGATCCATCGCGCTGCATCCAGGGCATCCCGGCGAGCACAGGGAGATCATTGAGCAGGCTTCATTGGCGCGGCTGCTCAATGATCGCGTCCATCTCCGCAAGTACATCGGCCGCCTCGTAAACACCATCCCGTTGCGCTTCAAGGCGAACAGCATCCAGCATGGCATTGAAGCGCACCCGACGCTCCTCGCGTTCTTGAAGCATTCTCAGGGCGCTGCGCACAACCTCGCTGACGTTGTTGAAACGTCCGCTCGCCACGCAGTTGCGGGCAAAGCTTTCCAGTTCCGGGGTGAGGTGGACATTGGTGGCCATGGTGTCATCCTCGAATGTCAATGTTTGATATATCATCGACCAGGATAAGCCGGTTGGCAAGTGGTCCCTGCTGGCCTCCCACTCATGGCAAGTCCCAAAAGACGCCATGTGCATTTCCAGTGGTGGTCGGTTTACAGGTTGCCTGGGGGCGGCTCCGGCGCTTCCGGTGGCGTGGTGGCCATGGGACAGGTGAACTGGTCTTCCTGCATGTCGTCAAGGGGGACCGGGCCGGAGAAGGGTTGCGGCGTGATGGCCCGGCGGCGGCACTCCTCGTTGACCACCCGCTCCAGGAGATCGCCCCAGGCGACATACACCGACTCCCCGCCGTGCTCGCGCAGCAGGGCCAGCATGGGGGTCAGCCAGCGGCCCAGGTGCAACTCCAGAAACTTGCCGCTGGCATCCGCAGTGATGGCCTCCTCCTCGGCCCACTCCTGGTCCATGGCATAGGCCTGCTTGACCATGAGCAGACTGTAAAATTCCAGTTCCGTGCACAGATGGTCCGGCATGTCCGGGTTGCTCTCGGTCAGTTGCATGCCGAAGGCCCGGTAGAAGCCGCTGATGTCCGACAGTTCCACCGGTTGACCGCCGATGCGGCGGGCATCCCCGAAGGAGGTCTCGTGCAGGGAGACCAGTTTCCTGCCCTGGAACAGGCGGCAATGCTCCTCCTCCAGATGCTCCGTGCCCGCTTCCCACTGCCCGCGCAGTGCATGGAACGCCATGAGGACCTCCTCCGCAAAGCGCGACGGGAGCGCCCGCATTCTCTCCAGAACCGTCGCATGGTGCCCTTCGGCGGGATAGGCGAATCCCATGGCCAGCAGTTGGAACATGGCGGCCGTTCTCAGCAGCTCTTCCATGCGTTCCGTCAGGTCGTCATCCGCCATCGTCTCTTGGGTTGGATCGGTCATGCGCGCGGTGCTCCGATAATCAAACAATAAAATACAAAGGAGAGCCAGGACTCTTCATCCTGGCTCTCCCGACATCATGCCGTCAAGGCCACGCTGGGATTACTTGGCCAGCTTCAACGGCACCCAGTCCGACCAGGCCTTGCGGGCGCCCACTTCCTGGGAGGAGCCTTCCCATACCGCGAAGGAGACCACCGTGTTCTCGCCCGGGTTCAGACGCGGCGCATTGGCAGCGACCGCCGACATGGGGGTGGTGATCACCACGCGCCACTTGCCATCCTTCCACACCCCGCGGCCATCGGCCTCCTGGTGCGGTTTGGTGGTCAGGGTGCCGAACCCTTCGGCCACCTGGTCCAACACCGGGCTGTCGCGATGCTTGGCCACCGGGTTGTCCACCCCGGCCGCGCCGGTGTACGAGCGGACATCCTGCGTCTTCAGGACCTGGTCCGGATAGAGGTCGCTGGCGGCATTGGGATAGAGGTCCCGCACCGTGATCTCGCGCTTGCGGTCGAGATCGGCCTGGAACGCGGCGCGCCATTGGATGATGTTCACCGGCTCGCCCGGAGCGCCCATCATGGGATTGGGCGGGGTGTCGGCACGATAGGCGACGGGAATCTCCACCGCCACCTGATCGCCGAAGCGATCCGGCACCAGACGGTCGCTCTTGCTGGCATCCTTCCACTCGATCAGTACGCCCAGCCATTGGCCGTTGTGCAGGGAACGCACCGACAGATCGGCGATGGCCGGCTTGGGGTTGGTGGGCGTGGCCACGACTTGCGGCGTCATGGTCACGGAGACCGGCTTGGCCTGATCCCACTCCTTGGCGAAGGGGTCGAGCATGGGCGCGGCGCCGGGAATGCGGTTGGCCGTCACCCCACCTTCCGGAGCGGGCGCTGGCTTGGCCATCATCGCGGCGTAATGGGCGGCCTGGGAACTGGAGACGGCCGGTTTCTCCTCGGCGCCCGTGGCGGGAGCGGCCGTGTCCGTGGTACCGGCGCATCCCGCCAGTCCCGCGCTCAAGGCAGCGCAATACAACAGTTTCATGATCCCTTTCATAGATGTCGCACTCCCCCAGGTCAGGTGATATTGCTGCGGACGGTTTGATACGCTTCGTCAAAGGCAGGCCGCAGGTAGATCGGCTCCTTGAACGGCACGCGCACCAGTTCGTCGCCCTTTTCGTTGTAGGCGATGGCGAAACGATCCGTCACCTTGAAGTGGTGCGTGATGTCGGAGGTTGCGCCGAACAACAGCAGGGCGCCCAGCAGCTTCTTGTCGTCCATGGCCTTGCGGTAGCCGTTTACGGCCGCCTCGACATCGGCGCCGAACAACTGCTTGAGATAGGGCGGCGGCACATGCACGGGCGGGATGTAGTAGACGTTCGGCTCCAGCCCCAATTGGGGATAGAGGGGACGCGCGATCTTGGCGATATGGATGATGTAATCCAGCGGGTTGTCCTCGCGGGCCTGTTGCGGGGTGGTGATGAACCCCTGCAGGCGGATCTTGCCGATACAGGTGACCGTACACTGGGTCTGACGTCCGTCCTCCACGGCCGGGTAGCAGCCGATGCACTTCTCGGAGACACGGGTGATGCTGTTGAAGAAGGGCTTTTTGTAGGGACAGCCCCGCACGCATTCGCGATAGCCGCGGCAGCGCATCTGGTCGATGAGGACGATGCCGTCCTCGGGCCGTTTGTAGGCCGACTGGCGGGGGCAGGCGCCCACGCAGGCCGGATAGGTGCAATGATTGCAGATCCGGGGGAGATAGTGCATCCACTGCATGTGGGGCAACTGCATGAAAGCGCCCTGGGTCATGCTCCCCACCGAGTCGTCCTCGCTGAGGTTGGGATGGGCATAGTCCAGGTCATCGGGGAGATAGCCCAAGACCCGTTCCCCTTCCGGGGCGGCCTCGAAGATGGTCTTGCCCTTGTAGATCGCGCCGTCGATGGGTTGCACCCCCAGCTTGTCCAGGACCTTGACATCCCAGCCCAGGGGATAGAAGCCATAGGGTTTGGTTTCGACGTTGTTCCAGAACATGTACTCCTGTCCCCGTCCGGAGGTCCAGGTGGTCTTGCAGGCCACGGTGCAGGTCTGGCAGGCGATGCACTTGTTGGTGTCCATCACCATGGCGAACTGCTTTTTGGGGCGCGCGTCGGCGTAGAGATACTCCATCTCGCGTCCGATTTGCCAGTTGTATACTTTCGGCATGAGTCAGCTCCTTGCTCGGTCGGTGGTCAGGTTTTGGCGATGGTGACGAAACCACCGGCCAGATAGTTTTTCATCGCTAAGCTCTCGTTGGTCGGACGCAGCCCGAGCGCCGCCGGACGCCACAGCCCCTTGCCGCCGATCCCGCCGTCTTCCGCCTTGGTGAACTTGGCGATGGATTCGCGCGGGGCGTTGGTGACGCAATGGACATCCACGTTGAACCCCTTGGTCACCTCGTTGGTCCAGGACTTCCGGGAGATCAGGGTCTGGGTCTGGTGGGTGGGTTTCAGCCAGGAGCGGGTGAGGCTCTGGTGACCGCCGTAGCGAAAGAGGGCCTGATAGTTGGTCTCGGCATTTTTCGCCAGGCCGTCCTCGCGGGTTTCGTGAGCCTTCACCGAACCCGGCGTGGCCATGTAGCCGTTGAACCACATGCGGGTCACCCCGCGCGGGGTTCCCGGATAGTAGCGGGCGCGGCACATGAGGCGCGCGACCTTGTATTCGGCCTTGCGTTCGGGGTCGTTCCAGCCCCGGAACGGCAGGTCGTTGGGGTCGCCGTCCACGTAGACGTAGTCGCCGTCGTTGATCCCCATGCTGCGGGCGTCCTCGGGATGCATGTCCACGTACATCTCGCCCACCGATGGCATGCGCTTGTCGCGGCGGTACATGTCGCCGAACGGCCCGAACAGCACGGACATGAAATCGGTGTCAATGGGGGTGGTGTGGGCGCCATGGCGGTATTTGGGGGTGTGGAAGATGTAGGTCCACCCCCGTGCATTGAGGGGATGCCTGGAGGCGACCACCTCATCGACGCTCATGACGGTGTTGCGCATCTGCCGGGTGATATGGGTGCGATCATCGGCGGCGATGCCCCACTGGGCCGGGGTCTTGGGGGTGATGGCCGGATGGGCCGCCGCCACAATGGCGCATGGCTCGTGGAAGGTGGCGTCCGAGGGTTCGCGATGCACGATCAGGTTTTCGCCCGCCTCGATGAACTCGATTTCGGGGCGGTAGAACTCCAGGCGTCCGGTCTTGGTGTGCCAGGGCCGGGACTCCTCCACCTGCTCGTAGCTGTTGATACGCGGATAGGTGCGGGTGTTCATCAGGGCCGGGATGCCCTTCTTGGCCAGGGCCACCAGGGCGTTGAAGTCGTAGCCCTTCAGAGGGGTGGAGCCGTCGATGATCCGTTGCAGATAGACATCGGCGCGGTTATCGACGATGAACTTCCACATCTTGTTGAAGCGGTCGTCACCGGTGAGCTTGGCCAGGTGTTTGGCGACCAGGGCGTAGGTGTCGTTGTCGGAGATGGTGTTGAAGACCCGTTTCAGGGGCGTGGTGGGATAAGCCTGCATGAACGGATTGGTGTTGGAACCCGTGAAGTCGGGATATTTGAGTTCCACCCAGGAGTCCACGCCATAGACGATATCGGAATACTCGCACGAGGCGGTCCACCACCATTCGTTGTAGACCACCAGTTCCGACTTGGGCAGGGTGTTGAAGACCACGTCGTAGTGGCCCTTCTGGTTGCCCAGGCTGGAGTTGGAGTTGACCTGCCAGATGGCCTTGGTCGGGGTGGGCATGTGGGCGCCGGTGGTGATTTTCTTGTTGCCGGCCTTCATCACCCGTTCGCCGTTGGCCCAGTAGTGCATGGACTCGGGGCGCAGGCAGAGCCGGGGTTTGACCGGGCCAGTGGCGTCGAGTTGCGGATTGAAGGGATCCTCCAGGGTCCAGCGGGGCACGCCGGTGAAGAGGGTGTTTTTGTAGACGCCGGCGTAGCTGCCGACGTTGCCGCCGTGGCGGCCCAGGTTGCCGGTGAGGGCGGCCACCAGAAAGATGGCGCGGTCCTTGAGGTCGTTGTTCCAGAACTGATTGGGTCCCATGCCGGTGGCAAAGAGGGTCTTGCCATTGTTGGCGGCGATGTCGCGGGCCAGGGAGCGGATGCCGGCCTCGGGCGCCCAGGTGATCTTTTTGACCTGTTCCGGGGTCATGTTGGCGTCCAGATACTGCCTGGTGAGGTCGAGCACGGTGCGCACCTGGACTTTTTTGCCGTCGGTGGTGGTCACCTCGAACCCGCCGGTGAGGGCCGGATCGATCCCCAGGGCGTCGAAGTGGGTGCCGATCTGGTCATGGCCCACGGCCTTGGGTTGGTTGGTCTTGGTGTCCCAGACCACGAAATCGCCGAATTCTCCGGCCAGGGCTTCCGGGATCTGCACCCCTTTCTGCTTGAGGGGGGGCGGGGCTTTTTCGCCCTTGGCGATGACATTGGTAAAGTTGGTCAGGGTTCCGTTCTTGTGACCGGCGATGATGTCGGTGGCCTTGAGGCGCTCCAGGGTATCCATGCGCACCAGGGTGGGCAGGTCGGTGAAGCGCTTGACGAATGGGACATCGAGGAGGTTTTCGCCAAGGATCACCTGTGCCAGGCCGAGGGCGAAGGCGGGGTCGGTGCCGGGGCGGATGACCAGCACGTCGTCGCTCTTGTTGGCGGTGGAGGAGTATTCCACGGTGACCGCCACGGTCTTGGCGCCCTTCATGCGGGCGTCGGTGAGCCAGTGGCCGTCGGGCATTTTGGTGGAGATCCAGTTCATGCCCCATGAGATGATGAGTTTGGAGTTCTCGGCGTCGAAGAGTTCGAAGTCGTTGGTCTGTTCGCCGGTGACCATCGGGTGGCCGGGCGGCAGGTCGGTGTGGAACGAGTAAGAGTCCCAGGCCCCGGCGCCCTTGGCGTCGTCGTCGGAGACCTTGCGCAGGTGTTGATCGAGCAGGGCCATGCTGTTGCCTATGCGGAACGCGCCGAAGATGCGCAACGCCCCCTGCATGGCCATGCCGCCGCGGAACTTGGTGACCCGTGTGCCGGCCCCTCCGGCGGCCGCGACCATGTCGGGGTCGTAGCCCTGCGCCAGCAGGTAATTTTTGCCCTGTTCGCCGGAGTAGGTCTTGGAGATGTTGTAGAGGGCCTTGGCATGGTAGGCGGCGGCCTCGTCGTGGCTAACCTTGACCCAGCTGTCCCAGCCGCGGCGCATCAGTTCCTTGGGGGCCGCGCCGGTGTTCTTGTCGCGCGGGAAGCCCTTGTCCGCCCAGATCTTGAAGCCCTTGCGCACGAAGGCGCCGTTGACGCGGCGGTCGCCGTAGAACCGGCGCGCCAGGATCAGGCCCTTCTGGCAGCAGCGGGGATCCCAGCGGTGGGATGCCTGGTTGCCGTAGAGGTCTTGCGCCTTGCCGTAGCCGTAGGTCGGTTCGATGCGCACCACCACTTCGTTCTTGACATAGGCGTTGAGCAGACAGTTATGGGTGTCGTTCGGGCAGCACATGAAGACGAAAGTCTTGTCATGGCGGAAGACATCCCGATAGATGCGTTCCCAGTCCCGGTTGGGATAGGCCGCCAGGGGGTTCTCCACTGTCGTGGGGGAGAGAAAACGGTAACCGGCCATCACTCCGCTTGGGGTGGCCAGTGCCCCGAAACCCGCAGTTCCCGCTACCTGCAGGAACCTCCGTCGTGAGACGGATCGATCCGTAAAATTCATGCGCGACCTCCTCTGAATGGATTGTGATACCCCTGTTCGGGTGCGACTCCTGGTGATTATTATGTGTATTTTAAAAAAAAATTAAATATTTCATTACTATATAATCTGGTTATTCTCTATTAATGGTTGATATATGTCAACTATCTTGGTGAGGTAAAATTGATCTGCATCAATTTTGTTTGAAGATTTTTACATACTATTTAAACAAATTTTTATTGTACAATAAGGCCGCAATCCAGACGGCGGGATGACGGGTTCATGTGGGTTCCATGAATGCACCACGTTTGCGTTTGGTGGCGCGGCGCAGGATGTCGTGGGCGCGGTCGGCGCGCATGGAGATCTCCTGGATGCTGCCGAGATTGAGGCAGAAAGGGGACTCTTCGAGGGTGCAGTCGCGAAAGACGTAGTGCAATTTTTTCTCGGTACGCATCAACTTGTCCACGGTCTTGTCGAGCGGGGGGAGGATGGAGGCGAAAAATTTCTTGTTGAGCGATGGCATGGGAGTCCCTTGTCATGAGTCGTGCCGGCAATTTTTTCCCAGTGGCACGGCACGGGCAATCCGTGCCGTTTGGGGCATGATCGCCAAAAGCCGGGAGAATTTCAAAGAAAAATTGCGCGCGCGGTGGCAACGGGGTGCAAAAATTTATCGGTATGGTTGTTGCATGTTCGATAATTGATTTAAAGAATCCATACCCATTGGCACCCTCGTCCCCAAAGGAGCACCGCGCATGGCCACGGTCGTCACCACCAACCTCATGCCCCTGACCTCACCCCGGACCACGGAGCAACCCGTCCATATCCTCCACGCCGCCCAACCCCACCCGTTCCCGCGACTCGCGGACCTGGAAAAGGCCAACCGGTTGGCGTCGCGCCTGCGCGCTCCCGCACGCGCCTCGCGCCTGTTCCACTGAAGGTGTCGCATGGCCGTCATCGACATCCGCTGTCCCCAGTGCAACGGACGCAACGTGGTCCGCTACGGCAAACAACCCAACGGCAAACAACGCTATCTCTGCCAGGACCCCAACTGCCCACGCCGGATCTTCCTGCTGGACACGCCCCACGAAACGGCCCTGGCCAGCATGCCGACCGCCATGCGCCAAGTGCTGGAAAGGGCGCTCTCCGGCAACGACATCGAGGAGACCGCCAGGGAACTGCGCCTGCCCGCCACCACCGTGGCCGAGGTGTTTCAGGTGCTGGCCCGCTTCAACGCCCCACCCGCCGGGGTGACCCGCAACCTCTCCGCCCCGCGCCGGAAACGCGCATCGGGATGACGCCCGCCCCCTCCGGGATCACTGGGCCTTGTCGGCCACCTGCCGCACCACCGGAGCCGGGGGGGAGGGGGTGTCCGCCTTTTTCTCCGGCTTGACGGCAGCCTCCGTGGCGGGCTTGGCGGCAGAGGGCTTCTTCTCCGGCGTGCTCTCCTCCTTGGCGGCGGCCTCGCCCGGCTTTTTCGCGTTCTTGGCGTTCTTCTTCTTGGCAGTCGGGTTCGCGGAACGCTTCTCCTTGTTCTCCTTGATCTTCTGCACGGCCTCCATCAACTGACGGGCCAGCGTGGTCCCGTTGCGCACCTGCTCCGGCGACATGTCCTGGGAGATCAGGGTCAGGTTGCGCTTGGCGTCCTTGTCGTTCTGCAGGGCCGCCAGACTGTAGAGGGCATAGGCCAGAATCGGATTGCGCCGCACGCCGCGTCCCTCCTCGTACATCCAGGCCAGGTTCTTCTGGGCGCGGGCATCGCCGTGCAGCGTGGCCTTCTGATACCACTTGGCCGCCTCGTTGAGATTGACCCGCACCCCCTTGCCCTCTTCGTACATCCAGCCCAGGTTGCTCAGCGCGCCGGTATGCCCCTGCTCCACCGCCTTGCGGTACCACTCCATGGCCTTGGCATAACTCAGGGTCACCCCCTCGCCGTTTTCGTACATGGAGCCGATGTGATACTGGGAGTCGGGCTGATTCTGGGCCGCAGCCTTCTGAAACCACTCCATGGCCATGTCGAAATCCTTGCCCGTGCCGACGCCGAAACGGTAATGGGTCCCCAGCCCGTTCTGCGCCTGGGCATTCCCCTGTTTGGCCGCCAGGGCGAACATCCGGGTCGCCTCCTGAAGGTTCTGATCCACCCCCGTGCCGGAACGGTACATCTCGGCCAGAATGAGCTGCGCCTTGAGTTGCCCCTGGTCCGCCGCCTTGCGGTACCACTTGAGGGCCTGAATGGCATCCTGGCGGATCCCGGCGCCCCGCTCGAACATGATCGCCAACTGCAAGGCGGCCTCGGCGTGATCCAGATTCGCGGCCTTGAAGATCCAGCGCGCCGCCTCCTTGGGATTCTTTTCGATCCCGACGCCCTTGTTCAGGAGCATGGCGTATTGATACTGGGCCTCCGGAATCTCCTGCTGGGCCGCGTTGCCGAACCACTCCGCCGCCTTGGCCGCGTCCTTCTGGGTGGCGCGGCCCTCCTGGAAGAAAACCCCGGTCTTGTACTGGGCCTCGCCCACCCCCTTTTCCGCCGCCTGCAGATACCAGTTCAGGGCGACCTTGTCGTTCCTGGTCACGCCATTGCCGGTGTCGTACGCCAGCCCCATCTTGTGCTGCGAGTGGGCCTGCCCCTGCCTGGCCGCCTTTTCGTGCCACTCCAGCGCCTTGATCGGATCGGCCTTGACGCCATGTCCGTTCTCCAGGGCGTCGGCCAGCTGATATTGGGCCTGCATGTGTCCCTGTTGCGCTGCCTGCTCGAAGAACTCCACGGCCTTCTCTTCGTTCTTGGGCACGCCGTTGCCGGTGGCATGCGCCATGGCCAGTTCGAACTGGGATTTGGCCGACCCCTTCTGCGCCGCCTTGCGGTACCACTGGAGCGCGGTGGTCAGGTCCTTGGGGAAGCCGTCACCCTTGACATGGCGATCCCCCATTTCGTGCATGGCCTCGACATCCCCCTGGGCCGCCTTGTTCTTGAGGGCCTCGATCGCCTTGGCCTGGATCTCCGCCTGCGTCAGGACCCGCGGCCCCGCCGCCTTGTTGACCACAATCCACGCCCCATACCCCATGCCGCCCAAAATGAGCAGCAATACCCCGAAAATGGCCGCCCGCATCTTGGGATCCTTGGGCAGCATGCGCATCAGGCGTTCCCAGCCGGTAAGCTCCTCGTCGGGCAGAACCACCTCCACCGATTTCAGCCACTCCTGGATGGTCTTGGGACGATCCGTCTCCACCACGGCCAAGGCCAGATCCACCGCCTTGAGCAGGGATTCGGAATAGCGCCCGACCCCCACCTCCACCGCCGGGACCAGCGGGTCCGGCTGGTTGCGCATGATGGCGTTGCTGCGTTGCGGCGCGCCCACCGGCTTGCGGCCGCTGATGATCCGGTACATCACCGCGCCCATGGCATAGATGTCGGTCCATGGGCCTTGACGGCTGGCATCCTCGAAATACTGCTCCATGGGGGCATAACTGGGCGTCAGCATGGCGGTCATGCTGTCGCCGGCGTCGGTGCGCCGCGCCGAACCGAAGTCCAGCAGCACGGGCGTGCCGTCCTTCTTGCGGATGAAGATGTTGTCCGGCTTGATGTCACGATGGATGATGTTCTCGGCGTGCAGCACCTGCAACCCCTGCAGGAGCGGCATCACGACCCGCAGCAACTCCCGTTCGTCCAGGGTCTTCTTCTCCTTGAGTACCCCGCCGAGGGATTCGCCCTCCTCGAACTCCATGGCCATGTACGCCGAGTTGGACTCCTCGAAGAAGGTGGCCACGCGCACCAGGGCCGGATGCTTGAAGCGGGCCAGGGTGCGGGCCTCGTTGAGAAACCGCTCCCTCCCCTTGATGAAGGCGTCCTCCTGTTCGGGACTCTTGGGATAGATGCCACCATCGGCGCCACGGCTGGCCAGTTGCGAGGGGAGGTACTCCTTGACCGCCACGTAGTTGTTGAGCCGGGTGTCCCGCGCCTTGTAGGTCAGGCCGAATCCCCCCTGGCCCAGGACCTTTTCGATCTTGTACCACATGAGCATGTGGCCAATGGGGAGGGCATCGGTGTTGACCGGTTCCTTGACGGGGGGGGGTACGCCTTCCTCGTCCTCCGCCGCTGGGGGAGGCGCGGACGAGGCCGTGGCATCGTCGGCACCGTAATCCAGGGAGCGGGTGGTGGGGGAGGTCCGGCTCGTGGCTTGGGTGACGGCCATGACCGTGGCCTCGTCGTCCGGTGCCGGCCCGCGCGGGGCCATGACCGTGGCCTCGTCGTCCGGTGCCGGTCTGCGCGGGGCCGGGGCCATGACCGTGGCCTCGTCGTCCGGTGCCGGTCTGCGCGGGGCCGGGGCCATGACCGTGGCCTCGTCGTCCGGTGCCGGTTTGCGCGGGGCCATGACCGTGGCCTCGTCGTCTGGACTCCGTCCGCGTGGGGGCGTGGCCACCACCGTGGCCTCGTCGTCCAGGGGGGTGAACGCGAGAGGGGCAACGCGGGCGGCCTTCGCATCCCATTCATCTTCCTCGCGGGGGGCCAGGGAAAGCCCGGAACCGAATTCGCTCACATTCATCCTCCGAACGGTTGGGACGGGTGGGGCACATCACCCGCAATCTTTAATATGTAGAACCAAAAATTATGCCATGTTTGCGGTCCTACACCAAATGGAAAATCGACATCGCCCCCCGCGCGGGAGACAGAATCGGCATGACGAAAACCGTGCGCCATTTCGCGGCGATTCTGCGATGTGCTATAAACTTTGTCACCTAAGGAGCCGCGCGAAGGGCGTGGCGGATCGGCAGGGTGGACGGACAGGATCGATGCGTGAACATCTTGGGCGCAGGCTGATGCCCTTTTTCAAATTCATCGTTGCGGGTTTGCTGGTCGGCTATTTGTGGAACCAGGGCAAACTCGATTTTGCCGCCTTGTCCGTTCTGCTATCCGCGCCCTGGGGCCTGCTGGGCATGATGTTCCTGTGCATGCTCGGTTACTCCCTGACTGCCTATCGCTGGATCCTGTTGCTGCGCGCCGTGCGGATCCGATTGCCCTGCGCCTGGGGACAGATGGTCACCTATATCGGCATCTTCTCCAACCTGTTTCTGCCGGGTGGGAACATGGCGGGGGATGCGGTGCGTCTGGCCTACGTGGCGCGCTGCGCCCCCGGACATCGGCCCGAGGCGCTCATTTCCCTGTTCATGGACCGGGTCGTGGGGTTGTATGCCATGCTGGTCATCTGCATGGCGTCGATCCTGATCAATCTCGACGCCGTGCTGCGCGTGCCGGTCTTGCAGGGCATGGCCCTGGCGGTGTTCGCCATCGTGCTCGGCGCGCCGCCGCTGGGATTGTTGTTCTTGCGCCTTGCCCGCGGCAACGCCTGGCTGCAAAGGATGATCTCCGCGCCGGATCCGGGCCGCCTGGCGCGAATTCTGATCCGGCTCAACGAGATCATCCGGCTTTATGGTCATTCCATCGGTATATTGATACTGGTTTTTTTTCTCTCTCTGCTGGCCCAGGGGCTGTTGCTGTTCGTCCTGATTCTGGTGGGGATGACGCTGGGCCTGGGCGGCGTGGGTCCGGCGGATCAAGCCTTCGCCACGGTCTGGGCCTGGATCGCCAATTTCATTCCCTTGACGCCCGGCGGCATCGGGGTGGGCGAGGCCGCCTTCGATCACATCTGCCGGATGCTGGAGTCCGTTCCATCGGGCGTGGCCTATGGCACCATTTTCCTCGTGTTTCGGATGATCGGCATCCTGGCCGGTCTGCCCGGTCTGCCCGCCTATCTGTTTTTCCGCAACGACATCGACGCCATCATCGCCGAGAGCGAGGGCCGTTCTCCTCGATGACCCGGCGCAACGCCCGCTCCATGCGTTCCAGCATGATCGCGGTGGAGCAGCGTTCCCTGGCATGGGTCAAGGCGGCTTGCGCCAGCCTTTGGCGTCGTTGCGGGTCGTCGAGCAGTCCGGCCAGGGCGGCGCGCAACGACTCCGGGTCCTTGGGGGGGGTGAGGAGGCCGGTCTGGTCGTGGAGGACCATCTCCGGAATGCCGCCCACCGGGGTGGAAATGACGGGCAGGCCACAGGCCATGGCCTGCATCAGGGCTTGCGGGACCCCTTCGTTGGCGTAGGAGGGGAGGACGAAGAGGTCCATGGCCCGCAGCCAGTTGGGGATATCCTCCTGGCGTCCCGGCATGAGGAGCTGGTCTTGCGGGATGGCGAGTTGCGTTGCGCGGCGGGCCAGGACCTCCTGCTGGGGTCCGTCGCCGACGATGGCCAGGATGGCGGTGGGATGCCGCAGGGCGGCGAAGGCCTCCAGGAGTTGGAGATGGCCTTTCCAACTGCGCAGGGTGGCGACGATGCCGATGAGGGGGCGATCCGTCGGCAGGTTCAGGCGCTCTCTGGCGGTGTCGCGGTCGCCGGGGGAGAAGCGTTCCAGGTCGATGCCGGTGGGGATGGAGAGGACCCGGTTCGGGTGGAGGCCGTTGACCTCTATGAGGCGGTCGCGGATCCCCTGGCCGGTGGTGATGACCAGGCGGCTGGCGGTGTTGTAGAGCCAGCGTGTCGGCAAATTGACGGGCACCGGGGCCGAGATGTGACGCAGACGGACCATGGGGGGTGGCCGGCGGATCAGCAGGGAGGCGACGGCGGTCAGCCAGCAGTCGGTCGAACTGTGGGTGACGATCACGTCGGCATCGGAATGGGCGAGAAAGCGGCGCATGGCGAGCAGGCCGGTGACGTTCTTGCGGGCGATGGGCAGGGGTGCGACCGGCAGGCCCCGTTGTCTGGCCACGGCAAAGAGGGTGGCCTCCGGGGGGCAGGCGAGGGTGACCCGATGCCCGCTTTCCATCATGGCGAGGGATTCGGTGAGAATGCGGATCTCCTGGCCTCCCCAGCCCAGCGAGGATTCGGTGTGCAGGACATTCATGTTCATGGGCTGAGCCGGCGGATCATGTCCAGCGCGTGGGGGCGCCAGTCGGGTTGCGGGATGGCGAAGCGGTCTTGGATCTTTTTGCACTCCAGGCGCGAGTTGGCGGGTCGGCGCGCCGGGGTGGGGTAATCGGTGGTGGGGATGGGCAGGCAGGCGCAGGGCAGCCGCGCCGCGTCGATGATGAAGCGGGCGAAGGCGTGCCAGGAGAGCGCGGGCGCGCCGCAATAGTGATAGGTTCCCCAGGCGTCGAAACCGGGCCGGATGGCCAGATCCGCGAGTTGCAGCAAGGTATCGGCGATGGCCGGGGCCGGGGTTGGCCCGCCGATCTGGTCCTCCACCACCCGCAGGGTATCCCGTTCCCTGGCCAGGCGCAGGATGGTCCTGACGAAATTGGCGCCGTGCTGGCCGAAGACCCAACTGACTCTCAGGAGGATGTGGCGCGGCCAGGTGGCCCGGATCGCCTCATCTCCCGCCAGTTTGCTCGCGCCATAGACCCCCAGTGGGGCGGCGGGATCGGATTCCTGGTAGGGGGTGGATTGGAGGCCGTCGAAGACGTAGTCGGTGGAGATGTGGAGCAGGGGGATGTGCCGTGATTTTGCCGCCTCGGCGAGGTGGCGCGGCCCGTCGCGGTTGATGGTGAAGGCGATGTCGGGTTCGGTTTCCGCCCGGTCCACGGCGGTATAGGCAGCCGCGTTGAGGATCGCATCGGGCCGGAGGGCGAGGATGGTCTCGTGTACGCTGGCGGGGTTGGTGATGTCGAGTTCCGTCTGGTCGAGGGCCACGGTGCGCCAGCCCCTTTCGGGGGCGAGGGTGGCGATCTCCTTGCCCACTTGTCCGGCGGCGCCGGTGATCAGGAGTTTTTTCGCATCCATGGCGCGTCGTCTCGAAGGGGTTTTTCCAGTTTCCTGATGGTAGATGGTTTTTGCAATTCCGTCCAGTCGCTCGCGGCCACTACTGGAAAACGGCCTGCAACGAGTCGGCCTGGAAGAGCTTGTCCGCCCAGGTATCGATATCATCGGCGTTCGCGTTGGCCACCGTTTGTCGCACCGGTTCTGGAAGCAGACCGAAACGGGCTTGCAGTAATTTGAGTAGTATTTCGGCCTTGCCTTCCATGCGGCCTTCCATGCGGCCTTGCTGGCGACCGATCTCTTCGCCCTTGCGCATGCCGATCCGTTCTACGCTCGTGACATATTGCATGTTTTGGTTCTCCTCGAAATTAGACAAGTTTTTCCAGAACAAGTCATCCAGCGCGTCCGGGAGGTCGAGCACCCAGTCGATGAAGCGGAAGAGGTCCAGGATGCGCTGGCGATCAAAGCCTCTGGCGTACAGCATGCGGGTGATGCGGTCTTTCTGGTTCAGGCGTTCCTTGGGCTGGTTGCCGGTGCGTTTGCCGGTCAGGTGCGCCAGGGTGACTATGGCAAACGGGTTGTCCGACTCTTCCAGGTTTTCCGGCGCGTAATCGAGCAGCTTGACCGAGTGGAACCGGTAATCCACCCCGGTCCCCCACATCTGGTAGTTGAAGCCAACGGGCCGCCAGCCTGGCTCCTCGTCCGCCAGGATGGCCAGGCTGACCACCGGCTTTTCCTGGAGATCGAAGGCGCGATAGTGGCAGATGAACATCCTTTTTTGAAAATTCGGATCCCGGTTGCCCTGGACTTCGACATGAATCAATACCCAGAGTTCCCCGCCTTCCCGCAGCCACGCCTTGACCAGCAGGTCCACGCGGCGGTTGCCGGCCCTGGCCTTGCGGGTGATTCTGTTCAACTCCTTGTCGAGGAATTCCGGTTCCCGTTGCCAGTCGATGCCGTCGTGGGCCTCTGGCAGAAAAAAGGCCAAAAATTCCCGGAAACAACTCCTCAGGATCTCCTTCCAGGGGGAGTCGTATTCGGCGGGCCGGGTTTGATCATCGTTTGGGGTCATGAGTGGCAGGATAGCAGAAGCCACGCCGGAAATCCAGTCGCATGGCGCAACCCCTTGGCAAGCGATGCGGGATGTGATGGAATCCTGGCCATGACCTGAAAACCTGCAAAATGGCGATGGGGGAAACATGGCGCTGACAATCTTTATCTGTTATGCCCGCGAGGATCTGCGATTCAAGGAGCAACTGTTGACCCATCTGAAGCCATTGGAGCAGATTTACGCGTGGCATGATGGGGTGATCGAACCCGGCGAGCCGTGGTTGCCGGAGATTGTTTCAGCAATTGAGGCCTGCGACGTGGGGATCTTTTTGCTGTCTCCACATTTGCTCGCATCCGATTTTATCCGGAAGGAGGAGTTGCCCCGCCTGCGCGCGCGTCCCATCAAGCTGCTGCCCGCGTTGGTGATGCCTTGTCTAATCGAGAATAGTCCTTTCAATGAGATGCAGATTGTTTGCCGGGACACCGCAATCGGGAGTTTGGGGGAAGCGGATGCCAACGCGGCCTGGACAGAGGTTGCCAGACAGGTGGTGGCCTGGAGCAATCAGGGGGTGGCGAAAAAAACCGGCCCGTCCGGCAACAAGAGGAATATCACCCATCTCCCGCTCCCCTCTGCCACCCTGGTGGGGCGGACGCGGGAGTTGGGTTTGCTGGACGAATGTTTTGCCGATCCGGGGGTCACCGTGGCCGGGATTATCGCGGCGGGCGGGGTGGGCAAATCGGCGTTGAGCTGGGCCTGGCTGGAGAAGTTGCGGGAAAAGGGCTACGGCGGGGCCAGGATGGTGTTCGGCTGGTCGTTTTACAGTCAGGGGTCGCGTGAGACGCAGACCAACTCCGACGCCTTTTTCAAGGCGGCTCTTGATTTTTTCGGCCATTCCGGAGAGATGCCGCAAACCGGGGAGGAGAAGGCGGAAGCCCTGGCCGGGTTGCTGGACGGGCAGGCGTTTTTACTGGTCCTGGATGGGGTGGAGCCGTTGCAGTATCCGCCCAATGTGCGAGAGGGGCAGTTCGAGGATCGTGGTCTTTATGTGCTGATGCGCATTTTTGCAACCACGGGGTTTGACAACAGCCTGGTGCTGGTCTCTTCACGCTGGGAGTGGCAGGGGATCCGTTCCTGCCGGAAGATCGAACTGGGGCCAGTTGATGAACAAGATGGGGTAAAATTGCTGAATTCCCTGGGGGTCACCAAGGGGTTGCAGGAGGATTTTCGTAATGCAGTGAAAGAGATGGCCGGTCACGCCCTGGCCCTGGTGCTGCTGGGAAAACTGCTGGCCAGGGAGCAGGGGGGCGATATCTCCCGCCGGGATTGCGTGAAGGCGGGTTTGTTCAAAAACGAGCACGCCAAGCGGGTGATGGCCTATTACGACACGGAAGTCTGGCCAGCAGATGCGCCGCAACGGGCGTTTTTGCAGCTTTTGGGACTGTTCGACCGGCCCATGACGCGGGATGCCTTTTTGCAACTGCAAAAAGAAGCCGACCTGGCAGAACCCCTGCGGGGGATGTCCAGGGCCGGGATCAATGGTCTGGCCAGCGATCTGGCGGCCACCGGGTTGCTGCAACCGGGCCAGGATCAATGGGACGCCCATCCCCTGGTGCGGGAGTATTTCGGCCAGACCCTGGAGAAAAACCACCTCGCTCTTTTCCGCCAGGCCCATCGGGTGCTGTTCGAATTTTTTTCAGCCACCAAACCCCATCGCCCCGACACCCTGGAAGGCCTGGAACCCCTCTATCGCGCTATTCATCATGGCTGCAAGGCCGGGGAGTATAGCAAGGCGTTTAAGGATGTGCTTTCGGAACGGATCAATCGGGGCGAGGAATATTTCAGTATTAATAAATTGGGTGCTATTGGTGCATATTTGTCTGTTTTGACAGGCTTTTTTATTTCTCCATGGGAGCGTGTGGTAGATCACAAGCATCTATCAGATGTGGATCGTGCCGTTTTATTCTCGGACGCTTCATTTTGTCTTATGGTCCTCGGTCGCATGGATGATGCAGTGGTGGCACGTCAGATACACATGGCAATGGTTGAACAGCAGAAAGATTGGAAAGAAGCTTACATTTCAGCCGAAAATCTTTTAGATTTGTTGATCCATATTGGAAAATTGAATGATGCGCAGGAGGTAGCGGAAAAGGGGATTGATTGGGCAGATCGGTCAGAGCAATGGGATTTGCAAATGAGTGGTCGTGTTTATTTGGCTCATGCCTGGCATCGGCAAGGGGATTTGGTAAAAAGCGTATTGGCGTTCCAGGAAGGAGAAGGGATTCAAAAACAGCATGATTCTCGTAATCTTTTCAGCATATACGGTTTTCGGTACTGCGCCATGCTGTTAGAGCAGGCGCAAGAGAGGCAGGAACTGGAAGCGGTGCGTAAGCGGGGTGAGGAGGCACAAGCAATCGCCATGCACTTTCGATGGATCCGGGAACCCGCCCAGGACCACCTGACCCAGGCCCGCGCCTTGGCTGGCATGGGGTGCGACGAGGAGGCTGGAAGCCATTTCGACAAGGCGGTGAGCGGCATTAAGAAGGCTGGAAACATTAAAAATACCCCAGAAATCCTCATTTACCGCGCCGCCTTTTTGCGCAAGCAAGGGGAGTTGGGAAAGGCGCGGCTGGATCTGGAGGAGGCGCTGGAGATTTGTGTTCTATCGGGGATGAGGTTGTGGGAGGCCGAGGCGCGGTTGGAGGAGGTGCATTTGTTGTTGGATGAGAAGATGCGCGAGGATGCGGAGAGGGCCTTGCAGAGGGCGGTTGAGTTGATTGAAGGGATGCCTTATCCTCTGCGGTATGGGGCGTTGCGGGTGGCGCGGGAGCGGTTTCTGACGGGTGGGGGTGAGTCATGGGGCTGGAGATTTTTATCTGTTATGCGCATGAGGTGGAGGATTATAAGGATCGGCTTCTTACGTTTCTTGCTCCATTAAAGAGTAATAATATTCGGGTGTGGCATGATGGTTTGATCAAGATTGGCGAGCAGTGGAAAACAAAGATCGATGCAGCCTTGGAAAACTGCAATACGGGGATTTTGCTGGTTAGCGCCGATTTCTTGGCCTCCGATTTTATCTGGACCGTGGAGTTGCCGCGTCTGCTGGAACGGCAGGCAACGGGTGCCATCCACCTGTTGCCGGTCCTCGTTGGGCCGTGCAACTGGCAAGCAAGTCCCTTGCAGGATCATAAAATTATTGTCTTTAATGGGGGCAAGGCTCTTCATGAGTTGAAAGATAAGAAAAAGGACAAGGCTTGGACAGAAGTGACTGATAAGTTGTTGGTGTTGGCCGATGAGGTGCCAGTCATCACTGCTGGGAGCAACGAACCGAATATTGACCATCTTCCCCGTCCGTCCGCCAGGCTGGTGGGGCGGGGGGAGGAGTTGGGATTATTGAAAAAATGGTGCGCCGATCCGGGGGCGGTGGTGGTGGGGATTGTGGCGGCTGGGGGGACGGGGAAGTCGGCGTTGAGCGTGGCCTGGTTGGAGGCAATGGCGGAAGGAGACTATGGCGGGGTGGGGAAGGTGTTCGGCTGGTCGTTTTACAGCCAGGGTGAGCATGTGACTCAGACCAACTCCGATGCCTTTTTTCGCGAGGCCTTTCAATATTTTGGCCATTCCGGGGCGATGCCGCAATCCGGGGAGGAGAAGGCGCAAGCGTTGGCAAACCTGTTGGCCCGGCAACCGTATCTGCTCATCCTGGACGGGGTGGAGCCGTTGCAGTATCCGCCGGACGTGCGGGAGGGACAGTTTCAGGACCCCGGCCTCTATCGCCTGATGCGGCACCTGGAGGCAAATCGTCCACGGAGTGGAAATAGTCTGGTGCTGGTCTCCTCGCGCTGGGGGTGGCCGGGATTGAAGGTGGCCAGCAATCACCAGAGGATCGACCTGGGGCCGCTCTCCGATGGGGACGGGGTGGCATTGTTGCGCTCCCTGGGGGTCACCAGAGGGTTGAAGGACGATTTCATCAAGGCCGTGCAAGAGATGAAAGGCCACGCCCTGGCCCTGGTGCTGCTGGGAAAATTGCTGGCCAGGGAGCGGGAAGGGGATGTCGCCCGCCGGGATCTTGTCATGGAGGGGTTGTTCGAGGACGAGCACGCCAAGCGGGTGATGGCCTATTACGACACGGCAGTCTGGAAAGAAAATGCGCCGCAACGGGCGTTTTTGCAGCTTCTGGGATTGTTTGACCGGCCCATGACGCGGGAAGCCTTCACGGAACTGGAGAAAAAGGCCGATCTGGCCAAGCCGTTGCGGGGGATCGGCACGAGAGCCTTCAATGCATTGATTACCGATCTGGAAGCCACGGGGCTGCTCCAGAAAGAGCGCGATCAATGGGACGCCCATCCCCTGGTGCGGGAGTATTTCGGCCAGACCCTGGAGCAAAACCACCCCGATCTTTTTCGCCAAGCCCATCGGGTGCTGTTCGAATTCTTTTCAGCAACCAAACCCCACCAGCCCGACACCCTGGAAGGCTTGGAACCCCTCTATCGCGCTGTTCATCATGGCTGCAAGGCCGGGGAGTACAAGAAGGCCTTGTACGATGTGTTGTGGGAGCGGATCTATCGGGGTGATGAATATTTCAGCGCCCATAAATTGGGCGCCATTAGCGCGGATTTGGCTGCTGTGGCGGGATTTTTTGACCCTCCCTGGGAGCGGGTGGTGGAAAGCGATCAGCTTTCGGATGGGAATCGGGGTTGGTTGTTGGCGCAGGCTTCTTACTATCTCATGGCCTTGGGCCGCATGGCCGATGCGGTGGCGCCGCGTCGGGCAGACATGGAGATGTCTGAAAAGCTGCAAGATTGGGAAGGGGCCGCCATCTCCGCCGAAAACCTCGTTGACCTGTTGATCCCCATCGGGGAATTGGACGAGGCGCAGGAGGTGGCGGAAAGGAGGATTGGCTGGGCGGATCGGTCAGGGGATTGGTTTCGGCAAATGGCTGGTCGTACCCGTTTGGCTCATGCCTGGCATCGGCTTGGGGATTTGGAAAAAAGCGCACAGGTGTTTCAGGAGGCAGAAAGGATCCAAAAGCAGCATGATTTTGACAATCTTTACAGCATATTCGGTTTTTATTACTGCGCCTTGCTGTTGGAGCAGGCGCAAGACAGTAAGGATCTGGAGGCGGTGCGCAAGCGGGGGGAGGAGGCACAAGCAGTCGCTAGGCGCGACCAATGGCTCCTGGCCATCGCCCAGGACCACCTGACCCAGGCCCGCGCCCTGGCTGGCATGGGGCGCGACGATGAGGCTGGAAGCCATTTCGACCAGGCGGTGAGCGGCATCAAGCAGGCTGGGACCATTCTCTTTACCCCCGACATCCTCATCCACCGCGCTGCCTTCTTGCGCAAGCAAGGGGAGTTGCAAAAAGCCAGACTCGATCTGGACGAGGCCCTGGAGATCTGCACCTGGTCAGGCATGGTGCTGTATGAGGCCGAGGCGCGACTGGAGGAGTTTTACCTCTCTTTGAAGGAAAATCGCCGGGAAAATGCCGAAAAAGCATTGCAACGGGCCGGGAAACTGGTAGAAAACAATCGATACCCACTGCGCCTGCCGGACCTGGAAAAAGCGCGGGCAGAGTGGCGACAAAAAATGATCGTTTGAAATGGAGGTTGCAGGCTTGGATTTTGTTTTGACATTGTCTTCGGGATTCGCATAATCTGTTACAAGTCGGAACGATTCCTCACACCAACAAGCTCACCTAAAGCAAAATGGGAGGAGCAGTATGAAGAGCCATGACCTGATCATCGTCGGGGCTGGACTTGCCGGGATGCGGGCCGCGCTGGAAGGCGTCAAGGCCGGCATCGATGTGGCCATCGTCACCAAGATCCACCCGTTGCGCAGCCACTCCTGCGCGGCGCAAGGGGGGGTCAACGGCGCTATCGATCCCAAGGACTCCCGCGAATCCCACTCCTACGACACGGTCAAGGGCGGGGACTACATCGGTGACGAGGACGCCATCGAACTGATGTGCCACGAGGCGCCGGAATCCATCCTCGAAATGGATCGCATGGGCACGCCCTTCTCCCGCGTGCAAGGGGGGCTGATCGCCCAACGCGCCTTCGGCGGGGCCAGCTTCAACCGCACCTGCTACGCCGCCGACCGCACCGGACAGGTGATGCTCCATACCCTCTGGGAACAACTCGTCAAGGCCGAGGTTCGGGTCTACGAGGAGTGCAGCATGCTGCGTCTGGTCACCGACGCCGAAAAACACGTCGCCGGCATCGTCGCCTACGACATCAAAACCGGCGAGGTCTTCCCCCTGCGGGCCAAGGCGGTCCTGATGGCCACCGGCGGTTACGGACGGGTCTTTCTCTCCAACACCAACGCCACCACCAATACCGGCGACGGCATGGCCCTGGCCCTGCGCGCCGGAGCACCGCTGGCCGACATGGAGTTTGTGCAATTCCACCCCACCGGACTGCTCTCCTCCGGCATCCTGGTCACCGAGGGGGCGCGCGGCGAAGGGGGATATCTCATCAATGTCCACGGGGAGCGTTTCATGCACAAATACGCCCCCAACAAACTGGAACTCGCCTCCCGCGACGTGGTCTCCCGCGCCGAACAGACCGAAATCATCGAAGGTCGCGGCAAGAACGGCGCCGTCTTCCTCGACCTGCGTCACCTGGGCAAGGAGAAGATCATCGAACGGCTGCCGCAAATCCGCCAGCTCGCCCTCGACCTGGAAGGGGTGGACGCCATCCACGAGCCGCTCCCCATCCGGCCCACCGCGCACTACTCCATGGGCGGCATCCGCACCGACATGCACGGCGCCTCCCCGCTGCCGGGACTCTTTTCCGCCGGCGAGGCCGCCTGCGTCTCGGTCCACGGCGCCAACCGCCTGGGCGGCAACTCCCTGCTCGACACCATCGTCTTCGGCAAGATCACCGGCAAACACTGCTGCGACTGGCTCAAGGGCAAGGTCCTGCGCAACTTCGCGCCCACCGAGGTGGATGCGGTCAGGGCACAGATCGCCGACCTCAAGCGGCGTCCCGATCAGGGCATCCGCCCCTTCTCCCTGCTGCAACGCACCGCCGGCGGCATGAACGAGCACTTCGGCGTCTTCCGCACCCCTGAGAGCATGCAGGAGGGTTTGGCAAAACTGCCCCAAATCCGCGCAGATTTTGAAAAAATCCACCTGGACGACAAGTCCGACGCGTTCAATATCGACCTGCTGCGCGCCTTCGAACTCGGCAATCTCATCGATCTGGCCGAATGCATCATGCGCGGCGCCATCGTCCGGCAGGAGTCCCGCGGCGCCCACGCCCGCACCGACTTTCCCGATCGCGACGACACCAACTGGCGCAAGCACACCCTCAGCCATTGGGATCCCGGCAAACAGGAGGTCGTTCTCTCCTACGAGGCCGTCCGTACCGTGGGCAAGGCGGAATACGCCCCCAAGGTGCGCACCTATTAAGACCGTTCATGGATCACCTGGAGACGCCGATGCCTGTCACCAACTACACCATCCGCATCCAACGCAAACGGAAGACCTCCGACGGCCGCATCGACAGCCATTGGAAGGAGTATACGGTCAAGGCCACCGAGACCACCACGATCCTCTCCGTCCTGGAAGAGATCAAGGGCGAACAGGATGGCACCCTCACCTTCCGCCAATCCTGCCGTTCCGCCATCTGCGGCTCCTGCGCCATGAAGATCGGCGGCCGCACCCGCCTGGCCTGCAAGACCCATGTCGGTGTCGTCGCCCGTGACAACGTGGTGGAAATCACCTCCCAGGCCAATCAGCCGGTCCTCAAGGACATGGCCATCGACATCGGACCCTTCTTCGAGCGCATCCACAAGATCACGCCCTATCTCGCCGAGGGACCGGAAACCGACGCCGTCACCGAAGAAACCGCCTACGACCAAGTCAACCACGTCACCCAGTGCATCATGTGCGGCAGTTGCTACTCCGACTGCACCATGGCCGAGGTTTCCCCGGAGTTCATCGGTCCCGCCGCCCTGGCCAAGGCGTTCCGTTTCGTCTCCGACCCGCGCGAGGGACAGAAGACCAGACGCCTCAAGCAACTGGCCGAACCCCACATGATGTGGTCCTGCGCCCGTTGCGCCATGTGCGTGGAGACCTGTCCCAAGGATGTCAAGCCCATGGAGGCCATCGTCAAGCTGCGCACCCGTGGCGTGGCCAAGGGGTTCAACGACGGCCCCGGCCCCAAGCATGCCCTGGCCTTCCACAACGACATCAAGCAGTCCGGGCACCTCAACGAATTCACGCTGATGATGCGTACCGTCGGCATCATGGGCACGCTGGAAGAACTGGGCACCGCCTTTCATCTCCTGAAAAAGGGCAAGGTCCCCTCCCTCTTCCCGCACAAGTCAGCCGGGCTGGCGGAACTGGCCAAGATCTACGAGATTTTGGAACAGAATCCGCTGGATGTGGAAACCAAGGCCAAAGAGGTGGTCCCCGAATAGGGGCGCGCCATTAGGAGGAATCGCGCATGTCTATCCAATTCGCCTACTATCCCGGTTGTGCCGCCCAACAGGTGCAGAAGGAGGCCGACGCCGCCGCCCGTGCCGTGGCGCGCGAGCTGGGCATCGTTCTTCACGACATGCCTCGCAGCACCTGCTGCGGCGCGGTCAGCCTGCGCGAGACCAAGCCGGCCTTTTCCCTGGCCGTCGCCGCGCGCATCCTCTCCGAGGCCGAGGAGTCCGGGCGGCATCTGGTCACCATCTGCAATACCTGCCTGCAGACCCTGACCCAAGCCAACCACCGTTTCAAGAACGAGCCGGAACTCCTGGAAAAGATCAACCAGGTCATTGTTCAGGCCGGGGTGCGGCCCTACAAGGCCACCATCAACGTTTATCATCTCCTCTGGGTCATCACCGACCAGCTCGATCCCAAGACGGTCAAGGCCAAGGTGGTAAAACCCCTCAACGGCCTGAAGGTGGCGCCCTTTTATGGTTGTCACAACTTGCGCCCCGCCGAGATCTTCGATTCCAAGGCCGGCGAGGAGGCCGATCATCTCGACCGCCTGATTCTGTTGTTGGGCGGGCGGCCTGTGGCCTATGACGGGCACGACAAGTGTTGCGGCTTTCATGTCATGCTCTCCGACAAGGTGGAGATGCGTTCCATGGTGGCCAAGAACTGTCTCAACGCCAAGGATGCCGGTGCCGAGTTGATGATCACCCCCTGCACCTTGTGCGACATGTCCATGGGGTCGTTCCAGAAACCGGCGGAGCAGGTGGCCGGCAAGGTGATCGAACTGCCCGAAATGAACTTCGCCCAGCTCATCGCCGTGGCCTTCGGCCTGGACGAGAGCGCCGCCGGACTCGACCGTTTGCATGTCAGTCCCCACGCGGTGTTGGCCAAGCAGGGCATCCGCTGACTCTTTTTCACCAGTTGTCGAGCCGACCATGACCCCCTTCCTGAGTGCGCGGGAGGGGGTTTTTGCGCTGGTCGATTTCCCCGAACTGGGTTCGCCTCTTCGTTTCGTGCAGCCGGACGCCATTTTGGAGGCGCATACCCCGGACGAGGTGGTCCCCTTGTTGCGGGAGGTGGAGCGGGTGGTCGGGGAGGGGCAATGGGCGGTTGGCTTTCTCGCCTATGAGGCCGCCGCCGCTTTTTTTTTACCGGTTGTCTCTGTCAGGGATGATTTTCCCCTCGCCTGGTTTGCTTTTTTCACCAATCCGACCCCTTTCGTCTATCCGCCGTTGGATGTCGCGACGCCGTTGCCGACTCTGACGCCGCTGCTCACCGGCGAGCGTTATCGGGAGGATTTGGCGCGCATTGCCGGGTGGATCGCGGCGGGGGAGACCTATCAGGTCAATTATACCCTCGAAGCCTGTCCGGAGGGGGATTTCGATCCGTTCCATCTGTTTTTGCGGTTGCAATGCGCCCATCGTTTTCCGCGTGCCATGTGGATCGAGACCCTGGCGTGGCGGATCGCTTCGCTCTCTCCGGAGACGTTTCTCGTGCGGCGGGGGGATCGGTTGCTGACGGCTCCCATCAAGGGGACCCGGCCAAGAGGAGGGACGCCGGAGGAGGATCTCGAATTGGGGCGTTTGTTGGAAACATCGGAGAAGGAGCGTGCCGAACATGTCATGATTGTTGACATGGCGCGCCATGATCTGGGCAAAATAGCGGGCGTTGGCAGTGTGCGGGTGGATGGTCTCATGGAGAGGCGTCTGTTTTCCACGGTGCAGCATTTGGAGTCGCGGGTGGAGGGGTGTTTGCGTGCCGGTATCGGGTTGGTGGAGATCATGGCGGCCATGTTTCCGGCGGCGTCCATCACGGGTGCTCCGAAGTGGCGCACCATGGAGATCATTCGTGAGTTGGAGCGGCGTCCTCGTGGGGTGTATACGGGTTGCATGGGGGTGGTGCGGCCTGGCGGGTCGTTTTGGTTCAATGTGGCGATTCGCACCTTGGTTTGGCGGGGGGAGGGGCGTTTGGGGTTGGTGACAGGCATCGGCGTCTCCAGGTGATCCATGAACGGTCTTAATAGGTGCGCAC
>PDZX01000041.1 GCA_002753185.1 Magnetococcales bacterium WMHbin3 | reverse complement strand
CCAGTCGGCGGGATGCCGCTCGGTGGCGCTCCTCATTCCGCCCGATGACAGACCGGAGAAATGGGACGCCGCCGACGCCGTGGCCGAAGGGATGGACATCCCATCCTTTCTGCTCACCGCCGAACGTCGGATTCTGCATGGGCCGGTATCACACGACGCCTCCTGGCCGGAACCGATGCCCATCACCAATCTCCAGGAGGAACCAAGGCCCTATCCCCTGGAGGCGCTGCCGAAGGTGCTGCGCCATGCCGCAGACGAGGTGGCCCGCTTCGTCAAGGTGCCGGTCGCCTCCCCGGCGGTGATCGGACTGTCGGTGACGGCCCTGGCCATTGGCAAGAAGGCGCGCATCCAGGAACGACCCGGCCTTTATCACCATCCGGCGCTGTTTCACTCCCTGATCGCGGCCAGTGGTGAACGCAAAAGCCCGCCCTTCAAGATCATGACCCGACCTTTGGAAATCTGGATCGAAGGCGCTCTGGATGCCTATCACCAGAAGGTCGCCGAGGCCGCCACCAACAACCAGGTGCTGGACACCGTGCTGCAGGCCCTGAAGAAACAGGCCACCCGGCCCAACATGCCGGAAGAGGAGCAGCAGGCGTTCATCCGGCAGATGGCCAGGGAGGAGTGCAAACGGATCACCGCGCCGCCCCATCCCCGCATGTTCACCTCGGACGCCACCGAAGAGCGGCTGTTCCAGAGGATGCACATCCGGGGCGGCGAATACGCGGTGCTGTCCGGCGAAGGACGCCCGGTTTTCGATGCCATCATGGGCAAGTATTCCGGCAAGGAGCGCACCGGCGATGCCATCTATCTGGCTGGAATTTCAGGCGACACCATCACCCGCGACCGGGTGGGCAACGAAAACGGGCCGGAGGATCGCATGATCGTCAACCCCTGCCTCAACGTCTGCGTCATGGTCCAGCCGGACAAATACCTGGAGGCGGCGCGCCATCCCTCCCTGCGGGCATCCGGCGCGCTGGCCCGCATCTGGCCGGTTTGGCTTCCCTCCCTGGTCGGCACCCGGCTGGAGGAGATGAACGAATTCGGTCTCAACGAGTTTCTCCTCCAGCCTTACGAGGAGGTCATTCTGGGGCTTTTGAACACCAGGATGCCGGAAAAGGAGGGCAAGCCGACCTGCCATCTGGTGAAACTCTCGCCCGAAGCCAGGGAGTCCCGTCGGCAGTGGCACAACGTCGTCGAGACGCAGATGGCCGAAGGGCGCGACCTGGAGGATGTCCGGGACATCGCCAGCAAGGCGGTGTCGGCCACGGTCAAGGCGGCCATGGTACTGCACCTGTTGGATCGCCCGCATCTGCTCGCGGAAGAGGAGTCGGAACTGGACCTGGCGACCTGGGAGCGGGCCAGGATGCTGGGGGAATACCACCTGGCTGAGGCGGTGCGGGTGCAACGGATGGCCGAGGGGGATGCGCTGGAAGCCGCTGCTTTGAGGGTGATGCATTGGGCATTGAAGTCCGGAAACATGGAGTTTTCGATTCGGACATTGGGTCGCTCCCTGCCACGTCCCAGGCTGTCTCCAAAGGATGCCGAGGAGGTCTTGGAGTTCATGATTGACCTCAACTGGGCGCGCAAGATGCCCATGGAACAGGGACAGCGCACCATTCGGTTTCAGGTCAACCCGAACTGCGCCAACTGCGCCAGTGCGCCAGGGGTGGGTGTGAAAAGTGAAAAATCGGTTTTTGGGAAAAAGTAGTGGCGCACTGGCGCAGCTGGCGCACATTGGCGCAGTTGGCGCACCTGGGGTGGGAGGGAAAGGGTAAATCAATTTGTAAAGAAGAAGGAGAAGAAGAAATCAATAGATAGATTCCTTCTAAAGAGGCTCTTACAACTATAATTAACTAGCAAAACATGAGGAACTTAATAATGGTCGGACGGGTGGCGGCGTTCTCGAGGGACACCTCCACCATGATCAAAGCAACCAACAGGAGGAGGATTGAAAATGGCTACAACAGTTTCGCATCAGACAGTACCGGACGCTGACTTCAGAATTTTATCCATCTGCCCGGCAGACGGGTGGCGTGCCGTTTTCGAAGGGAGGCAGGCTCCAAGCGAGACTGCCGACCTGGTGTGCTGGGCGGTGATCAATCTCCCGGATGGCAACACACGCATGGTCGGCATGGTCCCGTATAACGACGATATCGCCCCTGCGCCATTCGTGACGATCCCGGATCTGGATTTTGCCGGGTACGAGCGCAACGAGCGAGGAGCATGGCAGCGGCTTTCAGAAATGCCCAAGCCAACGCTGGCCACATTGGATATGGATGCCCCGGCAGATGAACAGATCGTCTTTTCGCCCAGGGTTCAAAGCGCGTTCAAGAACTTGGAAACGGGTATGCCGACGCTGAGGGAGTTGCTGGAGATGAGCGAAAACGACCTGTTGCGCATATCGAACATCGGAAGAAGGAGTCTGGATGAGATCAAACGCGGTGTCCGTGGCCTTGGACTGCGGTTCACCAAACTGGATTGAAACCGGCTGAGGCATGGTCTCCTCAACGCATCAGGAAACAACGAAATGAACGGAAAACAAAAACGGACGGTGGCGCAGTTCTTGGCGGAGCACGCCACCGTCCTGACCACATCGACCACAGGAGGTAGAAATGGCTGAAACGACTTTGCACCAAAACGGCCAGGATGGAAACGGTTCCATTCTCGCTCTGGACCTTGGAAGCAAAATGGGCTGGGCCTTACGGCAGACGGACGGCACCATCACCAGTGGGACGGTAGAGTTCCGCCCTGGCCGCTTCGAAGGAGGCGGTATGCGCTACCTCCGGTTTAAACAGTGGCTCGATGAGGTGCGCGGTTTCGCTGATCCCATCGGCAGCATTTTCGTCGAGGAGGTGCGGGCCCATGCCGGGGTGACGGCTGCCCAGATGTATGGCGGCTTCCTTGCCCACCTCACCGCCTGGGCGGAATTCCACAGCATTCCGTATCGGGGGGTGCCGGTGGGGACGATCAAGCGCCATGCGACGGGCAAAGGCAACGCCAGCAAGGAGGAAGTCATGGAGGCGATGCGTCGCAAGGGGCACACCCCGGTGGATGACAACGCCGCCGATGCCCTGGCCATCCTGCACTGGGCTCTGGAAGAGATGGAGGTGACGAAATGATCGGCGCACCACGCGAACCTCGCTCCTGCCTTGCCCAGGTAATCCCGGTGCGGATGGACATTGAGCAGGAGAAACGAAAAGGCTGGCAGAATCACGGCATCCTGGTGGTGGCCGAAAACGATCCCAGGCTGGGCTGGCCGGAACGGGAGATGATCAAACATCTGGCGAGCAAGCTTTTCGGCAAGCAGGCGGTCAAGGAGGTGGCTCATGGCTGAGAAATGGACTCCCAAGATGGTCGCCGAGCGACTGGAGGAAGCGGCAGCGACCATGCGACGTTTGGTGGTCAGGGGATTGAGGCCCAGAGAATTTGGCAATGCTTGGCCACCCGTGATTCATGAGGCAATGGAAGCCTATGGCTGGAACGAGATCTTGCTTCGTCTTGGGCCACCACCGGCGGATGCCATCACCCGCATGGACCAAGCATTGCTCTGGCTTCGATGGTTGGATGTGGAGCAATTACGGTTGGTATGGCTTCATGCGGATCGGGTTCCTCGCAAAGTGATCATGTCATCTCTCGGTGCAAGCAGGGCGACGACGTGGAGACTTTGGATGTCATCTTTAATGATCATCGCCAACCGTCTGAATGCAACGCCTGAAGATTGATGAAACATGATGTATCAACAAGTTGTTGATACATCTTTTTATGAGACAACTGAAACAGGATTTGCTATGATCCTGGCTACAATCACGGGAGCGTGCGTGCAACGACGACCACACCCACCACCGACCATTTTCGACCCGCCCGGGGCAACTCGCGGCGGGTCTTTCTTTTTCCGGGAGACGCATCATGGGACTCAACCCGCATCAACTCCGTGAATACATCATCCGTCCCGTCCTGCAACGGCTCGATCTCTGGAGCGAAGCAGCCGAGGAACTCGTGCTCGGCACAGGCATCCAGGAATCTGGCTTGGTCCATCTGCGCCAGCTCGGCGGCGGCCCGGCTCGTGGCCTCTGGCAGATGGAACCCAACACCCACAACGACATCTGGAACAACTTTCTGCACTTTCGCAACAAGCTGGGCCTCAGGATTCTGGGACCGTACACCAAGCCGGATCCGATGCGCCTGACATGGGATCTGGCTTACGCCTGCGCCATGTGCCGGGTCCATTACCTCCGGTGCCCGGATGCGTTGCCGGAGGCCGGTGACATTGATGGCCAAGCCAGACTCTGGAAGAAGGTCTACAACACCCCCCTGGGAGCCGGAACGGTCGAGGAATACTTGAGCAACTGGCACCGCATCATGGGAGGCGTTGAAGCATGAACCGCCTCGCATGTTGCTCCACCTTTGCCCTCGCCTGGGGACTGATCGTCGCCCATGGCGGCCTTGTGCTGTTGGCCCTGACCGTCATCGTCGTGGGTTTGCTGGTCTCCTGAACGCACAATCAATCCCCAATCACCCCAACGCACTGGAGAAATACCATGAACTTCCTCACCAAACGCCTCCTCGAACCCTCCACCTGGGCCTCGATTGCGGCCTGCGCCGCAATCGTCACTGGCCACGACCCGGCTGCGACCGCCAACACCACCGTGCAGGTGGTGGGCGGACTGGCCTCGCTGCTGGGGGTCTTCATGTCGGAAAACAATACCCCGCCACGGGCCGGATAGGATGTCAGGTGCCGAGATGAAAAATCGTTTGACGGCTCCGGATCACTCCTCCCCATGCCCGGCCCTGGAGCGGCTTGAAGCAAAGATGGACGATCTCACCCAGATGGCCGGAGAGGTCGAACGGCTCAAGGAGGATCGCAAGCGTTTCCAGGACCAGGGCGTCGAGATGCGGGATGCCTTGAAACGCATCGAGGTTATCATGACCGTCATGCAGGAGCGCCAGAAGGAAATGTCGGAGAGCATCGCCCGTCAGGACGAACGGCACCGGACATTGGACAAGCGCGTTGCCGTGCTGGCCTTCGCGGCATCCGGCATTGGCATGGTGGCCTCCCACTTCCTGACCCGGATCATGGGCTGAACCAGTTCATGTTCGAGATTGCGTTCAACGAGTCCGCCCTCAATCGGACGCTGGCGCAGGCGGAAAGCGAAATCCGCTTCGCCGCCTCCATGGCCCTGACCACCACGGCCAAGGACGCCCAGGCCGAGGTCCGCAAACAACTGCCGCAGCGATTCATGATCCGCACCGGGTGGGTGGCCAAAGGTATCCACGTCCGGGCGGCGAACAAGCGCGACCTGCAATCGTCGGTGAGGGTCTTGGACCCGTTCATGGCGCTGCAGGAATCTGGCGGCAGCAAGATCGGGCAGTTCGGGAAAGACCTGGGCGTCCCGGTGGGTGCGCGCCCCACCCCGACAGCAATCACCCGGCCCGGCAGCTTCCCCGGCGCGATGCTGCAACGGAAGGGCCACTTCATCGCCCCCATCCGCAAGGGGTCGAACGTCAAGGGAGTCTGGCGCCGCACCGGCAAAGGCCGCCGGGAGCGGATCAAATTGATGTACGTCTTCTCCCGGCAGGTGCGGCTCAAGCCGCGCTTTGGATTTCACGAAACCGTGCGCCAAGTGGCGTTGCAGAACTTTCCCAGGCGGTTCGCGGAGGCTGTGCAGAAGGTGCTGACCACGGCACGGGTGCGGTAACCGACAGGCCGCCACCCCGTTGCCAGGGTGGCGGCATTCGGCGGCTCATGCGAAGTAGGTGGTGAAAGACCCCGGCGACCCCTGCTGGTTGGGGCCGATCACCCGCAGGCGGTTGGTGGTGATCTGCAGGCCCATTTTCGATCTGGCCAGGGAAAGAAAACCCCTGATTGAGTGGGGTTGCCATCCGGTAGCCTCGGCGATCTGGGCGGTGGTGGCTCCTTCCGGGCGTTTCAGCATCCCGATCACCTGTGCCTTTTTGCTGTTCTCCCTGGTGCGCTTGGTCTTGGTCTCCTCGGCCTTGGGCGCTTCCAGGCCGATGGCGTGGTAACCCACCGTCGTAATCCGCCAGCCATCGGCATCGACGATCAGGCCTTTGGTGGCCATGGAATCGATCACCTTCCTGGCGGCGCCACCCTTGATGTGCGGCGGCAGGGGCTGGATCGCGCCATCCGGGCGGGCGGCTGCGGCTTCGAGGATGCTCTTCTGGGTGGTGGTCAGTTCGCTCATGGTGGTTGCTCCTGATTGGTTGTTTGCGATGGCCACATTAAGCCATAGGCTGCGATGTCTTATCAAGCGATATTTTTAATTAAATTCATTTATAAATAATTTTAATAATTAAAAAGAACCGCCGCCCCGTTGCCAGGGCGGCGGGCTGGCAGGGTCAGTTGATGAAGTAGGTGGTGATCGATCCAGACACCCCATTCCGCAGATGGTTGGTGGCGATCTCCAGGCCTTTCTTCTTCTTGGCGGTGGAGATGAAAGCCCTGATGGTGTGAGGTTGCCAGTTGGTTGCCTCGGCGATCTGCGCGACCGTGGCTCCCTCAGGGCGTTGCATCATGGTGATCACCTGGGCCTGTTTGGAATCGGCACGCGGTTGCCGAGGCGCTTTCGGTTCCCGGGGCGCTTTCGGTTGGCGGGTTTGTTTGGCGTTGTATCCCAGCATGAACGCCTCCTCGATAATGTTGCGCAGGGGCGGCCACTCGGTGCGCGTGAGATTGGGAAACTGCTTGATGGCGATGGCCCAGTAATCGGGGTCGGGTTCATCGACGAATGCGGGTGCCAGGTCGGTGGTGGGTTCGGACTCGCTGGCTGCGGCCATCTCGTCCATGGCCTGCTCGACGATGGCGAGATCCTCCGCAAGCTCCGGGTCATCGGTTGCGGCGATGGCCTGTTCGGCGGTGGCAACGTCCGCCTCGAAGTCGGTGGCGGTGGTGGCTTCGGCCTGCGGCGGCCTCAGCCCGATGGCCAGGAACCCGGCTTCGGTGATGCGCCAGGAGTCGGGTCCGATCTCCTCGATCAGGCCATTCTTGAGCATGCTTTTAATCACCTTTTTGGCGGCACCGCCATGGAGGTTCTCCGGCAAGGGGTGGATCGAGCCGTTGAGGTTGCCAATGGCGGCTTCGAGGATGGTCTTCTGGGTGGCGCTCAATTCGTTCATGGTCGTGCTCCTTGATGGTGGTTGGTTGTGCGTTCTTGATGGCCACCATTGAGCCATTGAATGCGAGAGCCTATCAAGCGATATTTGAACGAATTATCTGTTTTTGAACATTTTTTTCTGATTTTGCAGGTCGATCCACAACAGGGAGTCGAACCAAAAAGATGAAAACGCCTCAAAAAATGCCACACAGGCCGCACAGGATGCGCCAGGTTGCGCCCTGTTGGATGAGCCATGCCATTCTGATTTGCCGGTTCCTTCCTGGCACCTAGGCCGCGCGGTCCGCGCGACCCCGGCAGTCCGCCAGCGACGGACTTTTTCACAAGGTTGACAAGGCGCCGGTTGACAACAAGCTGCCCGTCCGACAAGCCGTTTGCAATACGAAAAAGTCCGCGACACACGCCGTTTTTGCTACGACATGCAATTCACATGGTTGACAAAATGGACGCAACATTTTGATTTTGAAAGATTCACTGGTTGACAAAATGTCAACTAACATATTTTGCGTGGTTGACAAAATCAGACCAATTATTTGATTTTGAAAGATTAGATGGTTGACAAAATGTCAACTAACGTATTTTGCGTGGTTGACAAAATCAGACCAACTATTTGATTTTGAAAGATTAACTTGTTGACACATCCACTACAGGACAAAGCCATGGAATTGCAAATCGAGAACTGGCCTCTGGACCGGTTGATTCCTTATGCCAAAAACCCCAGGCGCAATGACGAGGTGGTGGACCGCATGGTGGGGGCCATCCGGGAGTTCGGCTTTCGCATCCCCATCGTCGCCAAAAGCGATGGCCTGGTGGTAGACGGTCACCTCCGTCTGAAAGCTGCCCGGCGGCTGAATCTGGAAACGGTGCCGGTGGTCCTGGCCGACGACCTCACCGAGGCCCAGATCAAGGCGTTCCGGCTGCTGGCCAACCAGTCCACCAACTGGGCCCAGTGGGACGAGGAGTTGCTGAAGGTCGAAATGGAGGAGCTGCGCGCTTTGGATTTCGATCTGGAGATGACCGGTTTCGACCTCTCCGAGATCGACCGCCTGCTGGACATGGAAGCCGGGACTGGGGAAGAGGATGGCGAGGGTGGCACCGGAGAGGAGGACGCCATTCCCGAACCTCCCGCCAATCCGGTCACCCGTCCCGGCGATCTCTGGTGCCTGGGCGATCATCGCTTGCTCTGCGGCGACAGCACCAAAGCCGAAGACGTGATCCGGTTAATGAAGGGCGAACGGGCCATCCTGTTCGCCACCGACCCGCCCTATCTGGTGGACTACGACGGTCGCAACCACCCTCCGAACCAGACGGCCCAGGAAAAACTGGCCAAGGCGAAAGCGGCTGCGGCAGGAAAGCCGGTCAAGGGCTGGAAGGATGGCAACAAGGACTGGTCCGGCACTTATGGCGTCACCTGGGACGACGCATCCCAAGGCCCGGAGCTGTACGAAGGATTCATCCGGGCGGCCATCGATCACGCCATCGATTCCCATGCCGCGTGGTACTGCTGGCACGCCTCCAAGCGACAGGCGATGTTGGAGGCAGTCTGGGAAAAAACGGGTGCATTCGTTCACCAACAGCTCATCTGGAACAAAAACGCCTCGGTCCTGACCCGCACTCATTACCTTTGGAAGCACGAACCCTGCTTCTATGGCTGGATCCGGGGCAACCGCCCGGCCAGGATCGAAGAGGCCGAATCCATGCCTTCGGTCTGGGATCTCAAATCCCTGGCTGGCGAAGACCGCCCGGAGCATCCGACGCCCAAGCCTCTCGACTGCTTCGGCATTCCGATGCGCCAGCATGTTCCCATGGGAGGGCTGTGCTACGAGCCGTTTTCCGGTTCCGGATCGCAGATCATGGCCGGAGAGCAGACGGGCCGCCGGGTCTATGCCATGGAGATCAGCCCGATTTACGTGGATGTTGCGGTGCAACGGTTCATCCAGGCCACGGGCAAGATCGTCTTTTTGGAAGGATCGGGCGGCAAGACGTTCGCGGACGTGGCCGCCGAACGCGAGGTTGTCCTGGCATAGATCAAAAGGAGATGAAAAATCATGCTGATCAGCCAATCCGAATGGGCGCGTCAGCAGGGATTTTCGCGCCAGTACGTCAGCAAGATGGTCAAGAGCGGCATCATCCGGCTGGCAGACAACAAGATCGACACCGATCAGGCCGAGGCGGCCTTGGCAGCGCTCCGTGAACCCGCCAGGGAGCCACAACGAAAGCAGACGCCGGAACCCATCTCGGCACCACGCCCATTGCCTCCACCCATCATGGAAAAACCGGCCACCAAACCCGTTCCGCAAAAATCGGCATCCGCGCTTGATCTGCCCGGAGGCCCAACCGGCGATCTGCCGACCTTGCTGCTGAAGGCCCGCATCAAGAGCGAACTCAAACGGGCCAGCCTGCTGGAGATTCGGGAGAAGGTGGAAACCGGCAAACTGGTGGACGCAGACGAGATGCATGCCGCGGCCTTCAGTCGGGGGCATGCGATCCGGGCGGCCTGGGAGGCATGGCCCAACCGGGTGGCCGGTCCCATGGGCGCGGAGTTGGGGGTGGAGATGCGCACCCTGCGCAGCACGCTGGAAAAATTCGTCCGGGAGCATCTGTTGGAACTGACGGGCCTGCTGAATGGAGAACAGACCGATGAGTGAAACCGCTCGACTTTACAACGAGGCATTCTCCCAGGGCCTGCGGCCTGATCCTTTGCTGCTGGTCTCCCAGTGGGCCGACCGGCACCGGGTGTTGTCGTCGGTCTCTTCCAGCGAGCCTGGACCCTGGCGCACGGCCAGAACGCCCTATCTGCGTGAAGTTATGGACTGCCTCTCCCCCTCTTCACTGGTGGAACGGGTGGTGTTCATGTCCGGTTCGCAACTGGGCAAAACCGAAGCGGGCCTTTGCTGGCTTGGCTACACCATTCACCAGTCGCCGGGGCCGATCCTGATGATCCAGCCCTCGTTGGAGATGGCCAAGACCTATTCCAAGCAGCGGCTTGATCCCCTGATCGAGGCCAGCCCGGTGCTGCGGGATCTGGTCCGGGAACCGAGAGCGAAAGACAGTGGCAACACGGTGCTGTCGAAGGAGTTCAACGGCGGGATCTTGCGGATCACCGGGGCCAACTCGGCGGCGGGGCTTTCCTCCATGCCGGTGCGGTTTCTCTTCCTCGACGAGGTGGACCGCTATCCGGGCGATGTGGATGGCGAAGGTGATCCCGTGGCTCTGGCCATCCAGCGCACCGCGAACTTCGCCAACCGCAAGGTGCTGATGACTTCCTCGCCGACCCTCAAGGGATTCTCCCGGATCGAGGCGGCTTTTGAGGAGAGCGATCAGCGGCACTACTGGGTACCGTGCCCGTTTTGCAAACAGGAGCAGGTGCTGGAGTGGGCGCAGGTTCATTGGCCTGAGGGAGAACGGGAGAGGGCTTATTACGTTTGCATCCACTGCGAGGCCGTCATCCCGGAACACCACAAAGGCTGGATGCTGGAGAACGGACGCTGGATCGCCGCAGCGCCGGGTGATGGCCTGACTGCCGGGTTTCATTTGTCGAGTCTCTACAGCCCGCTGGGTTGGATCTCCTGGGGCCAGATCGCCGTGGAACACGGACAGGTCTATCGCGATCCCCCGCGTTTGAAGGTCTGGTGCAACACGAAACTGGCCCAGAGCTGGGAGGAAGAGGCCGAGAAATTGGATGGCGAGGGTTTGATGGAACGGCGGGAGATGTTCGGTCCCTTGCTTCCCGCCGGGATCGTCGTTCTCACGGCTGGTGTTGACGTTCAGGACGACCGCCTGGAAATCGAGGTCGTTGGTTGGGGCCGGGATGAAGAGTCCTGGTCGGTGGATTATCGCATTATCCATGGCGATCCCTCCGGCCCGGCAGTCTGGCAGGATCTGGACAATCTCCTGAAAAAGCCCTTTCCCCATGTCCGGCAGGTGCCGGATCTGCACATTCGTGCCGCCGCCGTGGATACCGGCGGCCACCACACCTTGGCGGTCTACGCCTTCTGCCGTACCCGTCAGGACCGGCGGATCTGGGCGATCAAAGGACGTGGCGGCATGGGGGTGCCCATCTGGCCCCGGCGGCCATCCCGCAACAACAAGGGCCGGGTGCCGCTCTTCATAGTCGGGGTGGATTCCGCCAAGGAGTCGATTTATTCCCGGCTGCGTTTGACGAAATCGGGGCCGGGCTATTGCCATTTCCCCATGGACCGGGATGCCGAGTATTTCCGCCAATTGACGGCGGAACGGGTGACCACCCGGTTTCACAAGGGCCACCCCATTCGGGAGTGGAAAAAACGTGATGGCGACAGAAATGAAGGATTGGATTGCAGGGTGTATTCCCTGGCTTCGCTTTATGGGGTGTTGGCCATGGGATTGAGATTGAATGCCGAAGCGGATCGATTGGCGGATATCCCCCTGAAGGAATTGGATCTCCAGACTGCGTCAAAACCAAGAGGCAATCGGACACAACGACGTGTGATTCATTCCCCGTGGATGGCATGAGGTCAAATCAATGGCCACTCTTTCCGAACTGCAAATCCGCCGGGACCGGCTGCTGGAAAAGCTTGAGTCCCTCCAACGCCGGATCACCCATGGCGACAAATCGATTGAGTTCGACCTGACCCAGGCCCGCACCGCCCTGGATCTTCTGGAGCGAGAAATCGCCCGCGCCAGTAACGACGGGCGCATTCTGCGGCATCTCCGGGTCCGCAGCGACAAGGATCTGTGAGCATGGGATTCTGGCGCAGACTGTTCGGCGGCGGCATGCCCTCCCGCAAGGCAGGTTACGAGGCCGCCTCCTCCGGGAGACGTCTGGGCAACTGGCAGCCCGGCAACGAGGGGGCGAACGCTCTTTTGTTCCGGGACGCCGACCTGATGCGTTCTCGCGCCCGTGATCTGGTCCGGCGCAACGCCTGGGCCTTCAACGCGGTGGACTCACTGGTTTCCAATCTGGTGGGTACGGGCATCAAACCACGCTCCACCCACCCAGATGCCGCCTTCAAGGAGCGGGTTCATCTCCTCTGGCAGGAGTGGACCCAGGAAGCCGACGCTCACGGGGTACAGGGGTTCTATGGCCTCCAGGCGTTGGCGGTCCGGGCCATGGTGGAAGGCGGCGAGGTGCTGGCCCGTCTGCGGGATCGCGATGCCAGAGACGGGCTGTCGGTGCCGCTGCAAATCCAGTTGCTGGAGCCGGAGCATCTGCCCTTCACCCTGAACCGCGATCTGCCCAACGGCAACCGCATTCGCGCCGGAATCGAATTCGACCGCATCGGGCGGCGCGTTGCCTACCATCTTTATAGAGAGCATCCCGGCGAGCGCGTCATGGGAGCCGGGTTGTTCGGCGATCCGGTGCCGGTTCCTGCCAGCGAGGTGGTCCACATCTTTCGCCCCCTGCGGCCAGGGCAAATCCGGGGAGAGCCGTGGCTGACCCAGGCCATGGTCAGACTCCACGAACTGGATCAATACGACGATGCCGAACTGGTTCGCAAGAAAACGGCAGCCCTGGTCGCCGGATTCATCGTCAAGCCCTCGCCGGAATTTGCCATGGCCGGGGAGGATGACGCCACCCCGGATGAACACGGGGCCGCCCCCGTCACATGGACTCCCGGCACCATGCAGGTGCTGATGCCCGGCGAGGATGTAAAATTCTCCGAACCGGCGGATTTGGGCGGGCAATACGGGGAGTTCATCAAGACCCAGTTGCGGGCCGTTGCGGTGGCCGTCGGCACGACCTATGAGCAGCTTTCCGGCGATCTCACCGGGACGACCTATTCGAGTGCCAGAGTCGGGCTTCTGGAGTTCCGCCGCCGGATGGAGCAGTGGCAGAGAAGCATCGTCATTCACCAGTTTTGCCGACCCGTCTGGGAACGGTGGCTGGATCGGGCGGTACTGGCCGGGGCGTTGGATGCGCCCGGCTATGCCCGTCGTCGCCGGGAATATCAGAAGGCGCGCTGGATTCCCCAAGGCTGGCAGTGGGTCGATCCGACCAAGGAGATCAACTCCCAGATTCTGGCCATCAGGTCAGGCATCTCCAGCCGGGATGACGTGGTTGCCGCCATGGGCGGCGACATCGAATCCATCGATCAAACCGTGCAACGGGACAATGAGAGGGCGGATCGGATGGGGCTGGTCTTTGACTCGGACCCCAGACGGAAGACCCGTTCCGGGGCGGCAGTGCAAGAGAACCAATCGTGACCATCGACCCCGCTCCGGCGGGGTTTCGCATTTGAAGGAGACCTTGACGCATGAACTTCCTGCCACATCTCGCGGGTCGGGTGCTTGGCGTCCCCCTGCTGGTGGAGCGCGCCCGGTTGGAGACCATTCTGGCCGTGATCGGACCTCGTGTCGGCCTTGAGGCATCCGGTTTCGCTCCCGAAGTGTCAGCGCCTTCGGCCTCCAATGATCTCATCGTCACCCCCGGTGGCATCGCCATCGTGCCAATTTACGGCACGCTGGCCAAACGGGTTGGAGCTGTGGAGGCCGCATCTGGTCTCACCAGCTATGCATCGATAGAGGAGATGATCCTGGACGCCGCCACCGATCCGGCGGTCAAGGCCATTCTGCTCGACATCGACAGCCCCGGCGGCGAGGTCGGCGGGGTGTTCGATCTGGCGGCCATGATCCGGGATGCGAGACAGGCCAAGCCGGTCTGGGCGCTGGCGGATGACGCCTTTTCAGCGGGTTTCCTGATCGCTTCCGCTGCCGAACGAATCTATCTGTCCCAAACATCTGGCGTCGGCAGCATCGGCGTCATCGCCGTCCATGTGGACGAGTCCGAGCGGGATGCCCAGGAGGGGCGACGCTACACCACGGTCTTTGCCGGAGCGCGCAAAAACGACTTTTCCAGCCACGAACCCCTCTCCGACGAGGCCAAAACCCGCCTGCAGACCGAAGTGGACCGGATTTACGGAATGTTCGTCGCCACCGTGGCCGCCAATCGCAACATGAGCGAAGAGGCGGTTCGCGCCACCGATGCTTCCATTTTTTTCGGAGCCGATGCCTTGACTGTCGGGCTGGCAGACCGGGTGGGCACCATCCGCGACGCCCTGGCCGAACTGTCTGCCGCCATCAACCCACCGCGCACCACCACCATCACCCAGAAGGAGTTTCGCATGGAGACACCCATTCCAACGGCGGAAGACGCCACACCGCATCCAGATGCCAGGGCGCAGTTCCAGCAAGAGGCCCAGGCCATCGTCGATCTTTGCACCCTGGCCGACGCGCCCCAATTGGCGGGCGACTTCATCGCTCGCGGCATGAACGAAGCGCAGGTACGCAAGGAGTTGATGGCCCGCCGCGCCTCCGGGCCGGAGATCCACTCTCAGGTGCTGCCGGGTGATGGCACCCGTATCCAGCCCACCGCCCAACTCGATTCCAACCCGGTGGTGGCCGCCTGCCGGAAGATGGCCACCAGACACTCTACCCAGGGAGGAGCGTAAACCATGCCCGTCATCACCGAACCGAACAATCTGGGCGACCTGCTGAAATACGAAGCCCCCAACCTCTACAGCCGGGACGCGATCATCGTGGCTTCCGGCCAGAACCTGGCGCTGGGGAGCGTGGTCGGTCTCAAGACCGCCGATGGCAAGGCCCACGCCCTGACACCAGCCGCCGCCGACGGCACCGAAAAAGCCGCCGGGGTGCTGATCCAGGCGGTGGATGCCACCAGCGCCGACACCGAAGGGGTGATGGTCGCCCGTCACGCCCTGGTCGCCGACATCGCCCTGGTCTGGCCCGCCGGGATCACCGCCAACCAGAAAACCACCGCCCTCGGCCAGTTGAAGGCCCTCGGCATTCTCGTGCGCAAAGGAGCCTGATCATGCTGGCCGCCAATCCTTTTTCCCAGGACGCCTTCGGCGCGGTGGCCCTCACCGCCGCCATCAACATCCTGCCCAACCGCTACGGGCGGGTCGAGGAGATGGGCCTGATGCCCGCCCGGCCCGTCCGTCTGCGCAACATCGCCGTCGAGGAGCGCAACGGGGTGCTTTCCTTGCTGCCCACCGCCGTGGTCGGCTCGCCCGGCACCGTCGGGACACGAGGGAAACGCAAGATTCGCTCCTTCGTCATCCCCCACATCCCCCATGACGACGTGGTGCTCCCCGAAGAGGTCCAGGGCATCCGCGCCTTCGGCTCTGAAGGCGAGTTGTCCGCCCTGGCCGATGTCATGGCCATGCACCTCCAGGCCATGCGTGACAAGCACGCCATCACCCTGGAGCATCTGCGCATGGGCGCGCTCAAGGGGGTGATTCTGGACGCTGACGGCTCCATCCTCTACGACCTCTATGTGGAGTTCAGCATCACCCCCAAAACCATCGCCTTCGATCTGGGGAACGCCGCCACCGATGTGAAGGCCAAGTGCCTGGAACTCAAACGCCACATCGAGGACAACCTGCGCGGGGAGTTCATGACCGGCGTGGGGTGTCTGGTCTCGCCGGAGTTCTTCGACGCCCTCACCGGACACGCCAAGGTGGTCAAGGCGTGGGAGCTGTGGCAGCAGGGCGAGGCGCTGCGGAGCGATCAGCGCAAAGGCTTCACCTTCGCCGGGGTGACGTTTGAAGAAATAAGCGGTCAGGCCACCGATCCGAACGGCACCGTGCGCCGTTTCATCGCCGCCAACGAAGGCCACGCCTTTCCCGTCGGCACGGTCCAGACCTTCGCCAGCTATTTCGCCCCGGCGGATTTCAACGAGTCGGTCAACACCCTGGGCCAGCCCCTCTACGCCAAGCAAGAGCCGAGAAAATTCGAGCGCGGCACCGACCTGCACACCCAGTCCAATCCTCTGCCCATGTGCCACCGGCCCGGCATCCTGGTGAAGGTGACCGCGTGAACGATTGGCAGAGCGGCTTCGATCAACTCCAGTCGGCCTGCCTGGCCACCTTTGGCGTGCCGATGGTCTACACCCCCTCCATGGAGATCCGCATGGAACTGGGCGGTGTTCCCGTCGCGTTGACCGGGATCTTCGATGACCGACTGGAGGAGGTCGCCATCATGGGGGATGGCGGGGCCGGGATGCCCGCCGTCATCCCCAGGCAGACCATTGAGATCAGGGTCGCCGACCTGGGGTTCGATCCCGTCTCCGGCGACGAGGTGGCAATCGACGGCGTGGCCTATCGCATCCAGGATGTACGGCCAAACGGGGCGGGAATGGCGGTGTTGCATCTGGCACGGCGGCAGAATCCGTTTCCGGGATTCTGAACATGGCGCGCCATCCGAACATCGAGCATTTCTTCTTCTACCGGGGCGACACCCAGGTTTTCCCGTTGCAGATTACCTCCGTGGGAAACGCGCCGGTCGATATCACCGGCCACGAGTGGTGGTTCACGATGAAGCGTTCGGCGGATGAGCAGGACCGTGACGCCGTGTTCCAGAAACGAATCGTCTTTCCCCCGGGGGATCAGTCCACAGTCGGCGAAGGCGCGCTCGTCCTGCACTCCAGCGAGACCCGCGCCATCGAGCCGGGGATTTATCTCTACGACATGCAGCATGTCATTCCAGGCTTTCCACCCATCGTGGCCACCCTCATGAGTGGCCAGATCAACGTCCTGGCGGACATCACCCGCTCCGATAGGGCGTAAGGCCATGACCGACACCAGGATCAAGGTCACGGTCGGCCACCAACCGATCCGGGTCACGGTGCGGGATGAAATCCTGAATTTTTCTTCACCACTTGTTTTGCAATCAACCGGCGGGTGGCCGTTTGGGGAGAACCCCAGGCGGGTGAGCGGTATTGCCCGCAGCATCCCGACGGTTGTGGACCAGGTGGCCATGCCGGGTCAGTTCCGGCTGGTCAAGTGGCTGCTGGCGATTACAGACGACACCAATGGTCTGGGTGTTGGCAGCGAGATCAACGCGTTCATCAAGGGAGGAGAGATCGCATTCACGGAATACGCAATCACGGGAGATGCAGAGACCATTGGCTACGAGATCGCTTTCGTGGTCGCTGGGGATGAAGTGCGGATGGTGTTCACGTCGTTCTACGACGGGTTGTTGGAGGTGAACACCATGAAAATCGGAGTTCTGGCTTGAGAGTCGTTCAACATTTCGTCAATTCAATCAAATCAAGGAGTTTCAAATCATGGGTACTGTCGCACCGTTTCGCATCAAGGGTGGTCTGGATCTGGATGGCAAGGTTCAGTTCCAGGTTTTTTCGTCCGCCCCTTCCGGTTTCCTGGCGGACAGCCTCTCCGTGGGGTCGCTGGCCATTGCCCAGGACTCCGGCAAGTGGTATCGCAAGACCACCATCGGCGCGGGTCCAGACAAATGGGCCGCGCTGACCACCTCCATGGACCTGATCGGGATCGCCCCGAACTGGCTCTCCCCGGTGGATGCCGCCATCACGACGGCAATGACTCTGGCCGAAGCCAGAACCGCCGCTCTCGCCCTCTCCGGCCAGCCGTTGCGGGTGTTGTGTACCAACCTCGCCGACGCGCAAGGGGCCATCTTCGATGTCGGGTTCTATCCGCAGGCCCGCGTGGCCATGGATCCCACCTCGGCCAATCCGCCGGGATCCCATCGCTACGAACTGCGCTCCACTCTGCCGGTGACCAGTGACACCAGCGCCGGCAACGCCCTGACCTTCGTGGCCACCACCGACAACCCGCTCGACGCCACCACGACCACCTGCACCATCACCGGCAACGCCATCGCGGTGAATCTTTCGAACAGCGCCGGTGTCTCCACCGCCACGGTCCTCGACGTGATCCGGGCCATCGAGGCCGTGGACACCGCCAACCGGGTCCACATGCACTGCCCGGACTTCACGCCGGAACAGATCGCCGCCGGTGCGGACGCCGCCACCCCGATGCCGACCCCCATCCCGTTGACCGCCTTCTCCGGCGGTTCCGCGTCCCGGACCGGGTTCGAGTTGGTGGTCCCCCGGACCATCAAGGGGGTGACCCTCCAGAACCATGTGGGCGACACCGTCTACGTCCAGGAGGGCGCCGAGAAGGGTTCGGTCTACTCCTTCAACAGCGACCACCTGTGGGTCAAACAGGGCCAGTCCAACACCACGGAGAGCGGTTTCATCCAGACCTTCATCGGCAAGTCCGGCGATGGCGCGGAACTGCCCACCTACTCCAGCACCGATGTGGTGACCCAGGGCGCCAATCTGGAGGCCGCCATCGGCCAGTTGGACGCCTCGATGGGGGATCTCCTCTCCTTCATGGGCACGACGCGCGGTGAGGAGGTGCCGATCTACGCCTCCTCGGTGGTCGTCGAGCAAAATGCGACCCTCAACGAGGCGATCAGCCAGTTGGACCGGGAGGTCGGTTACCTGCTTTCGTTCATCGGCAAGGAGGTCGGCAACGAGGCCCCGTTCTACCTCAGCACCAAGGTGATCGGCCAGGGCAGCAGCCTGGAAGAGGCCATCAGCGCCCTGGATGATCGCATCGGGGCCGCCCGCGTCGAGACCCATCCACCCGTCGTGACAGGTCAGACCACCGTCGATTCCATCGTCCTGGAGCAGGAGCTGGCAGCGGAATGGCTCATCCACGCGCGGGAGGTGGCCCACCCCAACAAGGTGTACGTCACCCGCGTCATCGCCGCGCACAACGCCTCCATCGGCGTACCCGCGACCGAGGCGATCTTCAACGAGTCGGGCATCATCGAACTCTCCACCCCGATCCCCGGCCTGGAGATCACCATGGACCTGGAGACCTCCGGGCCGTTGAACGCCCGCACCATGCGTCTGCGCATGGCTTCTGCGGTCCCGGTGGATGTGACCATGACCCGGTCGGTCCTGCGCCGGGCGGCGTAGGCTTATTTTCCTTTCTGTCACTCCAGCCGAAGCGGGGGGCCTGCAAGCCTCCCGCTTTTTTATTCAAGGGACGCCCATGAGCACACCCGATTTCGCTTCCGCCTTCCGCGTCGGCACGCTCTCGCTGGATGGCAAGGTGGGTGTTTTCTCTGGGGATGAAGACCCCAGGAGGTTGGACACCAACTCCTTCCCGGTGGGGTCGGTCTACTTCCGGACTGACGGCACCACCTGGAAACGAACCGGTCCAGGGCCATCCGACTGGATGCGGGAGTGCCAACAACGACCAACCACCCGACATGGATGCCCCTGGTTGCAGGTGGTCAGGGCCATCCAGGCGATCTCAACCGAGGTCGCCGTGCTGCGGTTGATTCAAGGCATGTCCACGGAAATCCACTGCGAACACCAATAAAAGACTTTCATAATCTTTTCTGGAGAACAAAAAATGTCGAAGCATCTTGCTTTCAATCCGACCACGAGCGCATTCGTTCTGGTCGATGACGTTCCAGGCGTGCATGTCCCGACGCTGACGGTGGACACCACGCTGCCGATCAATCCACAGCCTGGGGATGGCGATCTGTTTTTGCACTCGGAGACGTGGGGAGTTTCCGAATACCGTGGCGCGGACTGGGTGGTGGTCGGCGTACTCAAGCGCGGGGTTGGTACGGCTGGACCGGCGGGTGAGCCGGGTCCGATGGGGCCACAGGGAATTCAGGGAGAAGTCGGCCCGGTTGGCCCGCAAGGGATCCAGGGCGAAGTCGGCCCGATTGGTCCGATAGGGCCGCAAGGCATCCAGGGTGAGATCGGCCCAATTGGCCCGCAGGGCAACCAGGGAGAAGTTGGCCCGATTGGTCCGGTTGGCCCGCAAGGTATCCAGGGCGAAGTTGGCCCGGCTGGCCCGCAAGGTATCCAGGGTGAAGTCGGCCCAACTGGACCCCAAGGCGTTCAAGGGGATGTTGGCCCGGTTGGCCCGCAAGGCATCCAGGGCGAAGTCGGCCCGATTGGTCCGATGGGGCCGCAAGGCATCCAGGGCGAAGTCGGCCCGGCTGGACTCCAAGGCGTTCAAGGGGATGTCGGCCCGGTTGGCCCGCAAGGCATCCAAGGTGAAGTCGGCCTGGTTGGCCCGCAAGGCATCCAAGGGGAAGTCGGCCCGATTGGTCCGATGGGGCCGCAAGGCACTCAGGGCGAAGTCGGCCCGGTTGGAGCGCAGGGCATCCAGGGAGAAGTCGGCCCGGCTGGCCCGCAAGGCGTCCAGGGAGATGTTGGCCCGGCTGGACCCAAAGGCGTTCAAGGGGATGTCGGCCCGGTTGGCCCGCAAGGTATCCAGGGCGAAGTCGGCCCGATTGGTCCAATGGGGCCGCAGGGTATTCAGGGCGAAGTCGGCCCGGTTGGTCCCATGGGGCCGCAGGGCATCCAGGGAGAAGTCGGCCCGATTGGTCCAATGGGGCCGCAGGGTATTCAGGGCGAAGTCGGCCCGGTTGGTCCCATGGGGCCGCAGGGCATCCAGGGAGAAGTCGGCCCGATGGGACCGCAAGGTGAGATCGGCCCGGCTGGACCGCAAGGCATTCAGGGTGAGATCGGCCCGGTTGGTCCACAGGGCATCCAGGGAGAAGTCGGCCTGATGGGGCCGCAAGGTGAGATCGGCCCGGCTGGACCGCAAGGCATTCAGGGTGATGTCGGCCCGGCTGGACCGCAGGGCATCCAGGGAGAAGTCGGCCCGATGGGGCCGCAGGGCGTCCAAGGTGAAGTCGGCCAGATTGGCCCGCAAGGTATCCAGGGTGATGCTGGCCCGGTTGGTCCAATGGGACCACAGGGAATCCAGGGAGAAGTCGGCACGGCTGGTCCGATTGGCCTGATGGGGCCGCAAGGTATCCAGGGACCGATTGGCCCCATTGGACCACAAGGGGTGCAGGGTGATGTTGGTCCCGTCGGCCCGACTGGGCCAATCGGGCTGACCGGTGCCATGGGTGCAACCGGACCGCAAGGGTTGCAAGGCCTGACCGGTTCCACTGGTGCAACCGGACCGCAAGGGCTGCAAGGCCTGACCGGTGCCACGGGTGCAACCGGACCGCAAGGACCACAGGGCCTGACCGGTGCCACGGGTGCCATTGGACCGCAAGGGCCACAGGGTCCAATCGGCGCTACGGGGCCGCAAGGATCTGCCGGGACCAATGGTCTGACCATCCTGAACGGGACCACTGCTCCCTCCGCAGGCATCGGAGTCAATGGCGACCACTATCTCAACACCGCAACAAACGACTGGTACCTGAAGTCCGCCGGAACGTGGTCCGTCGTCATGAACATCAAAGGTGCGACCGGGCCTCAGGGCATCCAGGGTCTGACCGGACCCATCGGTCTGACCGGTGCCACGGGACCGCAAGGGCCGCAGGGCCTGACAGGTGCAACTGGCGCAACCGGCCAAACCGGAGCGACCGGCGCCACGGGACCGCAAGGGCCTGCCGGAACCAACGGCCTGACCATCCTGAACGGAACCACCGCTCCCTCTGCGGGCATCGGCGTCAATGGCGACCACTATCTCAACACGACGACAAGCGACTGGTACCTGAAGTCCTCCGGAGCGTGGTCCATCGTCATGAACATCAAAGGCGCGACCGGGCCTCAGGGCATCCAGGGTTTGACCGGTCCCACCGGTCTGACCGGCGCCACTGGATCGCAAGGACCGCAAGGTCTGACCGGCCCCACTGGCCCGACCGGTGCCACGGGACCGCAAGGACTGCAGGGGCTGACCGGCGCAACTGGCCCAACCGGTGCCACAGGGTCGCAAGGGCCTGCCGGAACCAACGGCCTGACCATCCTGAACGGAACCAGCGCCCCCTCTGCTGGCATCGGCGTCAATGGCGATCACTACCTCAACACGGCGACAAACGACTGGTATTTGAAATCCGCCGGAGCATGGTCCATCGTCATGAACATCAAAGGCGCAACCGGGCCTCAGGGCATCCAGGGTCTGACCGGACCCACCGGCCCGACCGGCGCCACGGGACCGCAGGGTATTCAGGGACTGACCGGCGCCACAGGGTCGCAAGGGCCTGCCGGGACCAATGGCCTGACCATCCTGAACGGAACCAGCGCCCCCTCTGCTGGCATCGGCGTCAATGGCGATCACTACCTCAACACGGCGACCAACGACTGGTATCTGAAATCCTCTGGAGCGTGGTCCGTCGTCATGAACATCAAAGGCGCGACCGGGCCTCAGGGCATCCAGGGGTTGACCGGTGCCACGGGGGCCACCGGACCGCAAGGGCCGCAGGGCATCCAGGGTGAAGTCGGCCCACCCGGACCAAGCGGCACGACGGAGGGGACCGGCTTGGTGCATTTCAAGGGGTATTTCGGACTCCTCGACTGGCTCGGTGTGGCCAAGAACATCGGCACGTTCACGGTGGGCAATACCCCGCAAGGAATCGCCTGGTGCCCATACAATGACCGCCTTTACGTGGCCAACTACGGTGCGAACGCCGTGGCGGTCGTCAATCCGCATACCGGTGGCACGGACGCGACCATCGCCACCGGCACGGGGCCGTTTTCCGTCGCATACTGCCCAACCAACAATTGCGTCTACGTGGTCAACAAGACCGCCAATACCGTATCGGTGATCAGCGCGCAACTCGGCATGGTGGTCGCCACGATTGCGGTGGGCGGCACGCCTTATGGCATCGCCTACTGCCCGTCCAATGATCGCATCTATGTGTCCAACTTCGGTCCTCACAACGTCTCGGTCATCAACACCTCGACCAACACCGTGATCGCCACCATCTCCTCCATTCTGAATCCCGCCGGGATCGCCTACTGCCCGACCAACGACCGCATCTATGTCGTCAGCAACTACTCGAACAACGTGGCGGTTGTCAATCCGGCAAACAACACCGTCACTGTCACCATCTCCTCCGTGGGCACGCTGCCGCGCTGGATCGCCTACTGCCTCTCCAATGACCGGATGTACGTGACCAGCGACGGCACGGCCAATCTGCAGGTGATCAATCCGGCGACCAACTCCATTGCCGCTTCGCTCACCGTTGGCATCGCTCCGCAGGGCGTCGCGTGGTGCCCGACCAACAACCGCGTCTATGTGGTCAACAGCATGACTCCAAACTCGGTATCGGTGGTCAATCCATCCACCAATGTCGTTGTCGCCACGGTCACGGTCGGCGCATGGCCCTTTGGCATCACCTACGTTCCCAGCGCAGATCGCATGTATGTGACCACCGCCACTCCGGGCACCATCACGGTCATCACGTAAACCATGCACGACTACCTCGCGGCAGAGCCGTTGATCGTGGCCCGGCTCAAGGAGTGGATCGCCGAGGCCATGATCCACTCCACATGGGGCATGCCAAAACTGCAAGAAACCCCCGATCTGCCCCCCTCGGTGCTCGTCTCCCTGGAGGAAGACCGGCCAGGGCAGATCGCTGACAACGGCATCACCCAAAAAGTGGAACAGGTGTGGCTCTGCCTCGTGGTGGTCTCCGAGCCTGCAAACGAAGCCGGGCCACTGATCGCCCAGGTGATCAAAGCCATGGCCGGTTGGCAGCCGGATGACCCGGCCTTCTCACCTTTCCGGCGCGTGAAGAGCCATTTCACGCCGGATTACTCGGCCAACGGGATCTACTATTTCCCCGTTGCCTTCATGACATCCTTCGTGTTCGATGTCGCCTGACCTTTCAAAAAGGAGTCCATCATGGCCAGCAGTCAAGTCAGCCTCATTGGCGCCGGGAGAGTCTTCATCGGCCCCAGGGGTGCGGAAAAATTGCGCTTCGTCGGGCAGTGCAAGGAGTTCAAGCTCGACTTCACCGAAGAGACCAAGGAACTGAAAGACTACGTGAAAGGCGTCGGGGTGGCCGACAGCATCAGTTTCATCTCCAAGGTCGAGACCGCCATCACCTTTGCCAGCATCTCCGTGAAGAATCTCGCCATGGCCCTGCGCGGCGTCGAGTCGGTTTCGGCCTCCCAGACCCTCACCAGCACCCATACCGGCTATCCTGGCGGATTGATTCAGCTTGCGGGAATCGGCCCGACGGCGGTGACAGTGAGCCTGGCCCTGGACACATGGGCGGCCACCACCGCCTATGCCGTCGGCCAATTGGTAAAACCCGCCGCAGGCACCCACTATTACGAGTGCAAAACGGCGGGCACCTCCGGGGCCGTTGCCCCCACATGGAAGATCGATGGCACCGACACCACCGACGGCACCGCCACCTGGGCGGACAAAGGGCTGCGCGTCCTGACCCCCACCCAATACGAAATCACCAGCGCCGGTATTTTCATCCCGGACACCTCCACCCGCTTCGCCGAGACGGGCACTCCGGTCGAGGTGACCTACACCACCAGCGAGGGGAGCAACATCGAGGCCCTGGTCAAGGCCGGGGAAGAGTATCAGGTCGTCTTCGCGGGCAAGAACTTCGCGAGGAGCGGCAAACCCCTATCGGTGGACATGTACCGGGTCAAATTCTCCGCGCCCAAGGATCTGGCCTTCATCGGCGACGACTTCGCCACCCTGACGCTGACCGGCTCCCTCCTCAGTGACGACACCAAAACCGGCGAGGAGATCAGCGCCTACTGCAACATCAAGATGGTGGGGTGATGACCATGCGCCGCACCAAGACCATCCAGGTGGGAGAACCACCCCGCGACGTGATCATCCGGGAGCCGACGGTCGGAGAAATCCGCAACTGGCTCGTGGAACTGGAAAAACTCAAGAGCAACAGCAACCCCATCGATTTCGTGACCCACGGCCTGTTCAACGACGCCTCCCTGACGGACATCGTCCTGATGACCGATCTGTCGCTCGAAAATCTGGACACCATGGCGCCCTCGGAGATCCGGGTGGTGATCGAGGCCTGTCAGGAGATCAACCCGGATTTTTTTACCGTGCGCAGGCGCCGGATGCTGATGTGGGAGATGGAGTCCCATTCAGCGTATGCAGCCTTGCTCAACTCCGAGCAATGGATGCTGGCCAATCCGGGGCCGGAGCAGACGATCTCGCCACCATGATCAAGAACCTGGTCTGGTCGGCCTGCACCCTGGTGCGGGCTGGCCATGGTGGTGTGTGGGATTACCCGTGGCCGGTGTTTCTGATGGCCGCCGAAGAGTTGACCGCATCCCTGAAGACAAGGTGAGCGCCATCATTTCCAAAGGAGCATTCCATGACGATCCAGAAAAGTACCACCCAAGAGATCCAACTGACGACGCACGACGGCACCCCGATGGTCTCCTCCCTGACGGTGGCCGAGAAGTTCGGGAAGCGACACGACAACGTTTTGCAGTCCATCGAGAAGTTGAAAGGTGACTGTCCCGTGGAGTTCGGCCTCCTGAATTTTCAGGGCGTTGAATATGTCGATGCCAAAGGAGAGAAGCGTCCGATGGTTGCGATGACCCGCGACGGTTTTTCGCTGTTGGCCATGGGCTTCACCGGTGCCAAGGCCGTGCAATGGAAAATTCGCTTCATCAATGCCTTCAACGTGATGGAGCGGCATATCCTCCAAGAGGCCAAGGCGGAATTGCGCAAGGCCCGTCAAGCTGCACGACAATGCCAACTTGAATGGCAGCAGGCCAGAGCCACAGGCAAGCTGATCCGACGCGAAGAGACCGACACCATCCGGGAATTCATCAGCTATGCCAAGGGTCAGGGCAGCAGGAACGCGGAGATGTATTTCCTCTCGCTTTCCGCGATGGTGAACCGGGAGCTTTTTGGCCTGGAACCGAAGAACACGCCAGAGCACTTCCGCGACACCCTGGATGCCGCGCAACTGGGCCATATTCGGATGGCCGACATTGCCGTTGCCAGAGCCTTGACCGAAGGGATGGCCAAGACTCTGCCGTACAAGGCTGTTTTCGCCTTTGCCAAGGAGCGGGTCAGGACGTTGGTGCAAATGGTCGGCAGGCCATCCCCCATCATGCTACAAGAGCCAGCTAATACGTTGTGCCTCCTGGAGGTGGTGGCGTAAATGCCCACCGCCTCGCTCGAATTCACGCTCTTCATGAACACCGCCGACATCGGGCGTGGCATGGGGCGGGTCAGGAACGAAATCGCCACCGGCCTGCGCGGCATGGCCCAGGCGGCCAAGGAGGAAAGTCAGCGCATCCAGTCCGCCCTGGCAAGCATCACCGCCTTTCGGGAACTCAAGCAGAACGTCGTGGATGCCCGTGCCGAATGGGCCAAAACCCAGGCGGAAGCCACCCGGCTCGGAGCGGCGTTCAACATCGTTGGCCCGCCGGTCAAGGGGTTGAAGCAGGAGTTCGAGGCAGCAAAAAAAGCGGCGGCGGATGCCCAGGCCGCATTCGTCCAACAGAGCATCGCCCTGAACGCCCTGCGCACCTCCATGGCCGCAGCCGGAGTCTCCACCACGGGTCTTTCTGCAGCTCAGGCCAGACTCCGCGCTGAATTGACCGCCAACGAGGCCAGATTCCGGGCGCAGGCCAGGAGCATGCAAAGAACGCAGGAAGCCAGAGGCGTGCTGGGCATCCCGGCGATCCCGCCCAATACCGACCGGGAGATCGGGCGCGTCATCGCGGCCTACAACCGGTTGAATGCCACCGGCACCCTGTCTGCCAACCAGACCCGCGCGGCCTGGGAAGCGATGATCGTCCGGGTCGAGGAACTGCGAAGAGCGGCGGAACGCAGCACGCTCTCTTTTCGTGATTTTCAAACATTGGGTGTGCGTTCGACGGCCTCCGTCACCGCCGAGATTGCGCGGCTGAACGACGCCTACGCGCGCTTGAAGGCCTCCGGCACCGCGACCGCCGGTGACTTGCTGCGCGCCCATGCCGCCCTGATCGACAAAACCAAGGCACTGAGCGCGGAGATCGGGCGAATCGACCCGGCCACCAGGGCCAGACAAAGGGTGCAGGAGGCCCGCAACGTCCTTGATCTTGGCCCCAGGGTCAACACCGACCGGGAGATCCTGCGCCTCCAGGCGGCCTATGAGCGGTTGCGGGCCACCGGCAATCTCACCGGCGTCGAATTGGCCAGGGCGCATGTGCGCATGACCGAGGGGATCCTCGCCTTGCGCAACGGCACGGATGGCTGGTCCGGGCGTCTGGCTTTGGTCCGGGAGCAATTGCTGCAACTGGTGATCGTGGGGGCTGGCATCGGACTGGCGGCAAAGGAGGCGATTGCCTTCGAGTCGGCGATGTCGAACGTGCGCAAGGTGGTGGATTTCACCACGCCCGGAGAGTTCAAGGAGCTGACCACCGACATCAAGAACATGTCCCGCGAGATCCCCACCTCCCTGGAAGGGCTGGCCAGGATCGCGGAGGCCGGGGGGCAGATGGGGATCGCGGCCAAGGACATTCGCGGCTTCACCGAAGTGGTGGCCAAGATGTCCACCGCCTTCAACATCGCCCCCAACGAGGCCGGGGAAGCGGTCGGGCGGTTGATGAACATCTTCAAGCTGAGCGTGCCGGAGACGCAGCGGCTGGGGGATGCCATCAACCACCTGGGCAACAACACCAACGCCGTGGAGCGGGACATCCTCAACGTCATGAACCGCACCGGGGGCATGGCCAAGGTGTTTGGCCTCGCCAACACCGAAGCCGCCGCGCTCGGCACCGCCATGCTCGCCCTGGGCCGCCCTCCGGAGATCGCGGCTACGGCCATCAACGCCCTGATGCTGATCCTGCAAACCGCTCCCACCCGCGAGGCGGACTTCAAACAGGCCCTGGCTCGGATCGGCTATTCCGCAGAGCAGTTGGCCGCCAGCATCGGCAAGGCGCCGCAGAAAACCTTGATGACGTTCCTGGAGACCCTGAGCAGCCTGGACAAACAGACCCAGTCCGAAACCCTGGCCACCCTCTTCGGCAGGCAATACGCCGACGACATCGCCATCCTGCTGGCTGGTCTGGAAACCTACAAAAAATCCCTGGAGCTGGTCTCCAAAGAGACGCACTACGCGGGTTCGATGCAGAAGGAATTCAATGAACGAGCCAAGACCACCGCCTCGCAGATGCAACTGGCAGGCAACGCCATCTCCGAAGCGGGCGTGAATCTGGGTTCGGCATTCCTGCCCGCCATCATTGCGGCCTCCAAAGGCCTTGCCTCCATGACGCATGGAGTGGCCGATCTGGCCGATCGTTTTCCGCTTTTGTCGGCGGGCGCCGTTTCCGCTCTGACCGCATTGGCCGGTTTCGGTGCGTTGCGGTTGCTGTGGAGTGTCCTGCGGGCCGGGGTCGTGGCGTTGACCGCCGAAATGGGTGCTCTTGCCCTGGTGGCGGGTCGTTTTGCGTTCTCACCCGTTGGCGCCGTGTTGACCGCCGCCGGTGTCGCGGCCTTTGCCTTTTCCAGGGCCACGGCATCGGGCGTTCCTCCGCTCCTGGAGAGCCTGGCCGCCACCCGGAAGACCAGGGAGGCCATTGCTGAAAAGATCAAGACCCTGGAGGAGTTGAAAGCCACCCTGGCATCGACCAAGGAAGGCACCCAGGAGCATGCCGACGCGGAGGAAAAACTGGCGGGCCTTCTGCCGGAGGCCAACCTCTCGCTGGATGCCCAGGGCCGCATCATGGCCAAGATGGGTGATGCCGCCCAGGACAACGCCAGCAAGCTGGATCAGTTTCTCTCTCAACTCAAGCAGAAAGACCACTTCGAGTTGGCCTCGCAACTGGAGACACAAACCCAAGCGCTTCGGGCCGCGCGCAAGGAGCTGGACGCCTTTCGGGAGAGCATGGCGAAGCGGTACGGGGCCACCGGCGAGGCGCAGACCCCGGCTCAGAGAAACTGGCAGCAGATGGACCGCCTGAACGGTGCTCTGGAGAAGAACAAGGTGGCGGGCAGCGAGCTGCGCCGCACTCACGACGAGATCGCCGCCGCGTTCAACAAGACGATGCAGGAGGCCAAAAAGGCCGGTGTCTCCGTGGAGGCGTTGGGAGATGCCATGGACGGCATGAATGCCGATCAACAAACGAAAGAAAAGATCCTCGCCCTGTTTCGCGCCGTACATGGCGAGGCCGGAGCGGCTTCCGGCAAGGTCGCCTCCCTGGCCGACACCTTCAAACAGTTCTCCACCGCCATCTCCGGGCCGGTCGCCGCCGCCAAGAAAGGTCTGGTGGACGCCATCGGCGCCGCCGATCTGCAACTGGGCAAATACCACGAGGCCCTGACGCTGCACCGGGGGAAGCTCAAAGAAGCGGTGGACGACGAAACCAAGTCGTACAAATCCCTGGCCGATGCCGCCGCATCCGGGTTCGAGACAGCCACCCGCTCCTTGGAGGAGCAGTTCGCCAGACGCCGGGAGAGACTCCAGGCTACGGCCAACGGGGGCACGTCGGACACCATGTCCCAGCGCGCCATGCTGCAAGCCGTCAAGGCCATGGCCATTGAGGAGAGCGAAGCCAAACTGGCAGAGGCCAATCGCTACCTGGCGCAGGCCATGGCCCTGTCGCGCAGAGAGTTCCAGACCAAGATCGACAACGCCAAACGACTGGGAATCGATGCCGCCAGGGTGGACGAGGAGCGGTTGCAGTCCCAGCGTAACGTCCTGGAACGAACCGCCGCCGCGTACCGCCAGATGATCGACCGGCTCATCCAGGAGGAAAAACGCCACCGGGACGCCGCCATCCAACTGGCCGGGGAGCGCCGGGAGTTCAATGCCTCCATCGCCGACCGGCTGGCCAATCTGGCCGAAAAGGGACTGGATCCGGTGCAGGTCTACCAATCCCGGCAAAAACGCATCGCCTCCGAGCAGGCCCAGGCCGAAGCGGCGTTGCAGGCCGGGAATTTCGAGCAAGCCCGCAAGCACGCCGACAAGATGATCGCCCTGGCAGAATCCACCTCCGATGCGGTCAACCGGGGCGACAAGGTGGTCATCGGGTCGAAAGAGGCTTTGGCCCGCGCCCTCCGGCAGATCCAGGAGGCAGCACAAATCGAAAACCAGGCTTTCAAAGGTGAGGAATCCGCCCATACCCAGGCAGCCGAAGCCCTGCAAAAATCGACGGATGCCGCCACCGACCGGCTGGACCGGTTGCGGGATACCCTGAAAGAGGTGGACACCGCACTGGTGAAAGACCACACCCTGATCATCACCGCCAATCTGGACAAAATCCGTGACGCCGGGAAAGAGATCGACGACCTGCTGGAAAAGAAGGAACGGGTGGTCAAAATCAAGGCAGAACTTCAGGGCGGGGCGACGGCGTTGGAGGCCGTGGTCCAGGATGTCCTCTCCGGGGAAACTGGCAAGGCGCAACGGAGCCTCGACCTCGTTGTCCGCGTCTTCGAACGCTTCAAAAGCGAGTTCGCGGGCTGGCAACCGGAGGTGAAGGCCACCTTCGACACGATTTCCGCCACCGGGGCCATCGACGGGCTGATGGCCAAGTTCAGGGAGTTCAAGGCGACCGTCCCGGAGGCGCCCAAGGTCACGTTTTTTGCCGATGTCGATGCCGCGCTGCTCTCCATAGATACCCTGGTAGCCCGGATCGCGGGCATCCCATCAAGCAAAACCGTGACCGTCAACTATGTCGAAAAAAGAAGCGGCACGTCCGACCAGGGGGAAGCGCCCGGCTTTGCCCGTGGCGGTTTCCTGCCTGGATGGGGATCGATGGACGATATCCCGGCTTTGCTGCAACGGGGTGAGTTCGTACTGCGCAAGGAGGCCGTGCGGCTCTACGGCTTGGACCGGCTCCACGCCATGAACCAGATGCGACTGCCCCGCTTCGCGCAGGGCGGACTGGTGCGCAATCTGGTGATCCCGACTCTCCCGCAGGTGGCATTTGCGGGTGGCGGGAGTGTCACGCCTCAGGTCACGGAGGTGATTCGCATCGACCTGACCTCAAACGGTCACCCGTCGGCCTCCATCCTGGCGCAACCTTTCGGTGCCCGCGAATTCGTGAACACGTTGCGGGAGTTGGAGCGGAGGATGCCGCGATGAAAAGTCTCGGCGGTTTGATCTTGCCCTACTCCCTCCAATGGAAGAACCGCTTCGACTGGTCACCCGTGGCCCAGGAGACAGCCAGAACTCTGGGAGGCAGCAACGTGGTATGGCATTCCGGCCTGACCGGTGGCCGCCCCATTGACCTGGAGGCGGAAGGCGATGTCACTTGGCTCACCCTGGCCCAGGTGGTGGCGATTTACGCTTTGGCCAGCCAGCCCGGGGGCGTCTTTGATCTGGTTTGGGAGGACGAGGTGTTCCTGGTGATGTTCCGCCACCAGGATCCACCGGCCATCTCCTTCACGCCCATCCGGCCTCACTGCTCGTTTTTCAATGGGCTGATCAAGCTGATGGAAGTGTGACAGTCATGAAAAGGTGAGCACAATGTGCTGGTTGATTCTTGTCCTTAATGGACCTGTTTTTTCATCATCGTTTCAATCTGTTCATTTATGCCTGGCACCACATCCTCAATGTGCGACAAGGTTTCTTCCATTAATCGTTGGTTCTCGCTCTGAATGGCGTTAATCCGTTTCATGTTCTCAGCAAATTTGATGATTGCTTCCGAAAAATCAAGTCCATGCCGGTAAAATTCGAGACTGTCCTCAAGTCGGGCTATAATTTCTTGAGCAGGATTCCGGTCGTTCTCATAAGCGGCATCCAACAGCTCTTGGTACATCTCATCAGAAAGATGCAAGACGATTTTGTTCTTGTTGGATTGATTGCCTTTTTTCATTAATAAATCCTTGTAAAAATTTTAAGTTCTGATTCAAGATCAGCCGATTGCCAAGTAATCTTGCCCACTGCCGTAAATCGTTGGCGGCGCATCACCCGCATTGCGATACAAAAACCTTGTAAAAGCATGCCGTCAACAGGACACAAAATCAACCTTTCAACCTCAAAGAAGACGCAGAGACGACATGACCATTGCCAACAGCGATATCCAGTACATGAAGCCGCAGATCGTCAGTGACCTCGATGGCAACGGAGGACGGATGTCCGATGTGGAGGCGGCCAATGGGGTCAAGAACAACATCTGGCCCGATGTCCCGGCCAGCGAGCGCAAGAACGGCTCCACGAAGTACCGGAAGGTGTTCATCAAGATCGCCAACGCCGACAGCCTCAAACTGGCCGATGCGCGGATCTTCGTGGACACCCCGACTCCCGGCGGCGACCGGGTGGTGATCTTTCCCGGTACGCAGACGGACACGCAGGCGGATGTCGCCGGTGTCGCCCATGCCTTCTATGGGTGCGCGACGCTGGATGCCAATATTCCGGACCAGCAGGGCGCGGGGGGTGCGACCCTGGTCGTAAACACCGAAGAGGGATCGGATGCGATCTTTCGTCCAGGCGGCCTGATCCGCATCACCAACAAGACCTCGGTGGATGACCTGGTCGGCACCGAGGAGTTCCTGCGCATCTCCAGCACTCCCGTGGTCTGGAACGGCTCGACCGCCACTATCGTGCTGCGGCAGGACGCGGTCATCGAGAACGTCTATTCGGCCTCCAACACGCGGGTGTCGTCGGTGATCGAGGCTGGGGATATTTTTGGCACCACGAGCGATTGGCAGATCCTTTCGCCTGCCGGGAAGTATGGCGGATGGAACGGCTCCGGAGCGGTGCCCACGCTGCTGACCGATCTGCGGATGGTCCATTCCATCGGCGGGTGTGAGCAGACTTGGACGATCACTTTCTCCAGTGCCACGACCTTCACCTGCGTCGGGGATACCGCCGGATCGATGGGGGGCGGGACGATCCATGCCGACTTCGCGCCCAACAATCCGGCCTGGTCCGCGCCCTGTTTCACGCTCCCCTCGGCATTGTTCTCCGGGACATGGGCCAACGGGGATGTGTTGCGCTTCAAGACCCACCCGGCGGCCTTCCCCATCTGGGAAAAGCGCGTGATCCCGCCCAACACCGCTTCCCTGTCGGGCAACAAGGTGATCATCGGCATTTCCGGCGAGAGCGAATAGGATGGGACAGGTTTCAGCAGATCTCCAGGTCAATTTCGGCACGCGCGACCAGTCGGGCGTCCTGGATGTCGTGGTGGAGGATACCGGCCTGGTGGGCGACTCTCCCGTCAAGGTGGCCTTCTCGCCCGACCTCACCGTCAAGATCATCTCCTGGGAAATCGCGGTCTGGCAAGGGGCCAAGGCAGGCATCCCGCCGATTTTGGAGGTGGTGGAGCCTGGGAGCAAGCGCATCAAGATTTACTGCTCGCAGGCGACCGCAGCCTCGCTCAAGGTCTTTGTCGACAACGGCTCAGGCAGCATGACGGTTCGCAAACCCGCGTGGCAGAAGGCCGCCGTCAACCCAACTGCCAATGCCCGCAACACCCAGTTCGGCATCGCCAGGCCTGCCAACTGGAAAGGGACGCTGGAGACGTTCACATCGGAGGCCAGCACCGGTACGGCCAGCACGACCGGCAGGCGGGGAAGCGGCATCAAAGAGACTCTGCTCTGGTCCGGGGAGACCCGCAAAACGCTGCGCTACAACTATGACCGTCCCAGCGCGACCATCAAGCATCAAAGCACGTTTTTCAACCGGGCAGGCAACAGCATTCCCGCGCCGGTCTACGATCAGGATGCCGGGGCGTTCTATACGCAAGAGGAGGCCTTCGGCTTCCTGGTCGTCGAGTACCATCCGGGCTACACCATCGTCACCGTCAGCTATGGCAATGGCTGGGATGTCGCCGAACCGGGTGTGTTCGAGGCCATGCAAACCGCCTGGGCACGGGGTGACGTCACCACCGCCCAGATTCCTCCAGTGCAACTGCTCGTCATCTCTGACAGCGCGGCAGTCCTCACCTCCTTTCGGCGGGAGTTCTGGCCCAAGGGGTGTCCCGGCATCACCATCACCGGGCTGCCCGGCCTGGACGACGAAAGCGACAGCCTGACCGAACTCGAAGGCACCCGCCAGACCGCCACGGAGAAGATCTATCTGGATGAGACGGATCCCGACGTTTACGTGGAGGTGGAAAAAATCACCTATTTCGAGGCCCAGGACGAGGAGACTAAACGCATCATGAAATTGAGGATGCTAAACAAATGACTTTTTCTTTGATGAAGGCTGGCCCATTCCAGCAGATCGTCAACGTGGGTCTGGCCCAGGAGGATGCGCGCACTCCGCTTTTTTGCGTGAGTTATCTCACCAAGCTGGTGCTGAACTGGAAGCTCGACGCCATGTCCGGCTATTGGCATCTGGGCAATCTGTACGCCGTGGCCGCCCTGAACGGCACCCTGGGCGGCACTCCCTACAACCATCCGGTGCCCACGCTGAACGCCGTTTCCACCAACAACCTGCTGGTCCCCTGGCAATCCGGCTGGAGCTATCCAGACGACTGGCCCACGCAGGTTTGGAACTGGGACGGATGGTCGGGTGAACGTGGCTGGTGGTCGGACAGTTGGAACCTCACGGAAAGGTCTGGGCTGTATCCCTGGGCATACCGGTGGTCTATCTACGGATACGCCGCCGAACCGGCCATCAAGAACCTCGGCATCCGTCCGTTGCACCGGCAGCACGTCCTTCCCACCATCACCGAGGGGCCGGGGCTGACAGATGGGCAAAATAACTACGGCATCATGGAGACCATCGACACCAACGCCCTCTTTACCCTGGAGGATTGTCCCTCCCTGCAAAAACGCTTCCGGGATTTGGGCGTGCCGCGAGGCCGGGAGGTCACCTTTTCGCTGGGCAATTTCGACCGCGATCCGGATTGCGGCGGGCTGGTCGTGCGCATCCTGCACTCCTGCGTGGTCAAGAACGGGATGGCGACCGTCCTTGGGTGGTGCATCCCGGTGCCGGTGGCGTCATTCCCTTTGACCGGGAGCCTCCCCCTCGTGCGAGCTAAGAGAACGCGCAAAGGGTGGGGCTACACCAATCTCTACAACACCCAGATTCTCAAGAAAAACACGCTTGAGGTGCTGGGAACCTATCCGGCCTGACAACGGGAGAAGAAATGTTTGCCACCTACAATTACAGCGCAGGCGGTACCCAACAGGGGGTGTTGGACGATCTGATCGCGATCCTGACCGGGGAAACCAACGTCAGCAACCTGTCCGCCACCTGCAACAAAGGCGCGACCTCCATTACCGCCACCATCCCAGCCGGATGGACCCTGCACGACGCTGCCGCCGGAACCGTGACCAAGGTGATCAAGGCACCCTTGGCCGATGATCCAATCGGGATAGGGGGGGCTTGTGGCCTTTTCCCCCTCCCACACCACCGTGCGTACGGGTCCGTACACGGCGGTTCGGCGGATTAAGCTGTTTTAGGCAGGGTAGGTGGGAGGAGGG
>PDZX01000040.1:28786-35313 GCA_002753185.1 Magnetococcales bacterium WMHbin3 | reverse complement strand
GAGTCTGCGATATGGCGTATACTCCCTGCATGATACAAACTTCGACCATAAAAATCAAGAATAAATTATTGTTCTGTAAGATTTTTTACCATTTTTTGCCAGGCACTAATTAAAAGACAAAAAAACAGGAAAGAATGTTTTTTGACAGCAAAGACCTATATGGAGAAATTGGAAGCGTTACACGTTGCCGATAGGCCAAAAGATTTTAATGATACGGCGGCATGGTATTATTACAATCTATTCCGGGCGGGCGCACCCTATGGTGCCCATTCCGACCTGGAGAAAGCAAAAGACTATGCCCGCAATATGTGGGAAGACGATGCTAACGACGGCAAAGGACCGATCGTTTACTATGCCGCGTCAATCGATCTGAAAAAGAACCATCTGCGTGAAATTTTGTATGCGCAGGAAGTGGACTTCGTCAATCCAACCAAATCTTGATTGCCGCTCCATCTGCCTTACTCAGCGGAAAGTCCAGCCGGGCAAATCCGTAATTCTAGAAGATCAGGGGGCCATGCATGGTTGACGCCTTTTCTGGGTTTGGTTGGTCTCATTGTTGAAGTCGTGCGCCCTTTTTTGTTGATTCATTCTTTGTGCAACGCAACATGCTTGTCAAGTATTTTTTTTTCCTTATCGGACATGGCAAACATTGCCTGAAGCCTTATTTGTGGGTATCTGTAAATCATCGAATGCATGTTGGATGCCAGCCTCATGGAGCCGCAAGTTCCCTCATCACCCTGACCGACAAAAATCCGTTGCCCGGCAGACGGAAATTGGTCACCTGGCCCTGATAGACCCGCGCGGCCACGCCGAGGGGACGATCCCGGTAGAAAAAAAGACGAATGTCCGTCTTGAGGGTCGTCTCGCCGACGCGGGTCAGGGAAGGGGGGATGAACTGCTGAACGAGCGTGGTGGCGGGATCGAGTTCGTTGAAACGGACACGGCTGATCTTGGCGCCCAGCAGCACCCCCTTGCTGCCGAAACCCACGATCGGCTTGAACACCGATTGATTGCGCTCCCGCCACGCCTGAGCCGGGTCCAGCGTGGCCAGCAGACGGGTCTTGGGGACGTGCCGGGTGAGGAAGGCGATTGCCGGGGCGCTCAGGCCAAGGTTGGCCAGCGCCTCGGCATCGGACCAGAGGATCATGCGCCGCTTGTCGGCCAACAACCCGTACTGGCGCGGATTGGGCGAGAGACATACCCGCCGGTTGCGCCAGGCGGCGGCCAGTCCCGCGAGCGCCGCCGACTCCAGATAGAAGTCGCAGTGCCGGTTGTAGATCATCTCCACCCGCCTGGATTGCAAAAATACCCCGGTTTCGTTCATTTCCAGAGCCGCAGGATCGGCGATGACGGTTTCACAGCCCCAGGCGGTCAAAAGGGCGGCGAAGGCGCGCATCTCCGGATAGAGAAACTGCTCCTCCGGGGCCTCGTCCAGGATCACCAGCAAACTCGGTTTGAGGATTGCCCCGCCGCTGAACAACGCCATCTCCTCGCCGAAAGTGGCCAACAGTTCCCTTTGATGACGTTGACCGGGGTCGAAGCTCCCTTCCGGGAACTCCGGGCCAGGGGGAAAGTCGGGCGCGAGGGCGCGATGGGCCATCAACCCGCCCCCGGCGTTGGTGTTGACCTCGATCAGCCTTGGTCCGTTCGGGGTGAGATGGAAATCATACCCCATCATCACCGCCTCGTTGCCGGGATCGGTCAGGAAACTGGCGGGGGTTTCGGCACGGATGGCCTCCCGCCAGCCAGGGGTGAGGGAGAGACCCCGCAAGGCGCGCGCCAGGCGGATCATCGCCCGCAGCGCCCCAGGGGAAACGGTTACGCAGGGGTCAGGCATGGGCCGGCTCCCGAAGGTCGAAGAGAAGGGCGGCGCGATGCGAGGCCGCCACGCCCGCCAGGGCGGCCAAGGCCATGACCCCGAACAGGACCGGGTAGCCCATGCGCTCGAAAAGCACCCCCGACACCACCATGCCCAAACCGCCGCCCGCGCCGTAGGAGAGGCCGGAAAGCCACCCCTGCGCCGCGCCCCGGCCATTGACCGGGGCCATGTCGTAGACCCGGCGCACGGCGGCGATGTGAAAGGCGCCGAAGGTGAAGGCATGCAACAGTTGGCCGGCCAAAAGCAGGCCGACGTGCAGGGTGAAGGCGTAGAGGCCCCAGCGCAGCGCGGCCATCAGCAGGGAGAAGGTCAGAAGACGCGACACCCCAAAGCGGTCCAGCAGGATCCGGGAGCGGTGCATCAGCCCCACCTCGGCCAGCACCCCCACCGCCCACAACAGGCCGATGGCGGTGCGGGAGAAATCGTGCTGTTGCAGATGGAGGGACATGAACCCATAATAGGCCCCGTGGGAGAATTGCATCAGAAAGGCGCTGCCATAGAACCAGCGTACTTCGGGCCGGTCGAAGATGGCCGGGGCCGGTCCGGTCCAGGGGTGGACCTCCAGCCGGGGCAGCCGCAGGGCGAAGAGGAAACCGGCCAGCAGCAGCAGGGCGATGACGAAGGGGACGATACCGACTCCCCAGGCATCGGTCATGGGGCCGGCCAGCAGGGTGAGCAGGATGAATCCCCACGATCCCCAGAGCCGGATGCGGCCATAATCCCAGCGCCTGCGCACGCACAGCTCCATGGCCAGGGAGTCGGTGAGGGACAAGGGCGCGGCGTGAAACAGGCTGTACAGGACCGTGGCCAACGCCACCCACCAGAGTCCGAAGTCGAGGAAGAACAGACAGAAGGCGAGCAGGGTGGCCAGGCTGGTATGGAGAATGACCGTATGCCGCCCGGCGCCCCGGTCGGCCACCCGGCCCCACAGCGGCGGGGCGGGGATCTTGATCCACTGGCCGAGGGCGGTCAGGACGCCGATGGTCACGGCGCCGTGGCCCAGATGGGCCAGGTAGAGCGGCCAAAAGGGCAGCCACACGCCGAGCACCGCGAAGTAGCAGGCGTAGAATCCGGCCAGTGGCCAGCGGGAGTCAGTGGCCAACGGGGTTCAGAACCGCAGCAGCACCCATTGCGGGACCATGAGCTTGGGTTCGTAGCCGTTGATCCGGGTCTCGAACAGGCCGTCGCCGTCGTTGTCGATCAGATAGTACGGCGGGCCATTGTAGGGGGTGACCTGGATCTGGAAGACGGCACCGTTGACCGCGCTTTCCCGCACCTGGTTGCCCTGGGCATCCTCGTACTTGCGGATCACGGTTTCGGGTCCTTCGGGTTCGGCCTTTTCCTTGAGTTCCGACACCAAAGGCCCCTTGGCGGGCACCGCGTGACTCTCCTGGGCGAGCGCGGGGGAGGCCGCCAGGAGAAAAAGCAGCCCGGTCAGCAACGTTCCGGCATGGAAAGAGGGTTTATTGAATAGCATGGCGACTCCTCGCTTGTTTCTGATGGATGGCTCCGGTTACCTGTATCGCGCTCACTACGGCGTCAAGAATCTCGCGCGGCGCGACGGGTTTCCCACCAACGCCATTTTCGGCTTCATTAAGATGATTCGCAAGGTCATCCATGAGTACAAGCCGGAATACATGGCCATGGCCTGGGATCCGGGGGGGGAGTTGTTCCGCCATCGCCTCTATCCGGAGTACAAGGCCAACCGCCATGCCATGCCGGAGGAGCTGCGGATGCAGGTTCCGGTGATCCGGCGCCTGGTGGGGTGCTGGAACCTGCCCGCCTTCGAGCAGCCCGGCAGCGAGGCCGACGACGTGATCGGCACTCTGGCCGTGGCCGCCCGCCGGGAGGGGTTGGAGGTGGTGATCGTCTCCGGGGACAAGGACATGATGCAGCTCGTCTCCCCTGGCATCACCATCCTCGACCCCGGCAAGGAGACGTGGATCGGTCATGCCGAGGTGGAGGCCCACTGGGGCGTGCCGCCGGAGTTGGTCACCCAGGTGATGGCCCTGATGGGGGACGCCTCCGACAACGTGCCGGGGGTGCCCAACATCGGCATCAAGACCGCTGCCCAGTTGATCCGCGAGTTCGGCGACCTGGAGACTCTTCTCGCCAATTTGCAAAAAATTCCGCAGCCCGCGCGGCGCAAGAATCTGACCGAATCGGTCCACCTGGCCCGGCTTTCTCTGCAATTGGTGACCATCCGTTGCGACCTGGAGCTGGATGTCGATTTCACCACCTTGCGGGTGCGTGCCCCGGACCAGGAGGCCCTGCGCGCCTTGTATCAGGAGATGGAATTCACCTCCCTGGCCAGGGAGTTGGGGCCGCCCGTGGCGGTGGAGCAGCCTACCCAGGCGCTGGCGTACCGCAGCGTGACGGAGGAGGGGGCCTGGTTGGATTTTTTGCGCCAGTTGCGGGGCTGTTCCGCCTTTGCCATCGACACCGAGACCACCGGGACCGATCCCACCAGGGCCGAATTGGTGGGGTTGTCGTTTTCCTGGCAGGCCGGGCAGGGGTGGTACATCCCGGTGGGTCATGCCCCGGAGAGCCTGCCGGCGGGCCAGTTGGCGCGGGAGCGGGTTCTGGCGGATCTGCGGCCGGTGCTGGAGGATCCCGCCATCGCCAAGGTCGGCCAGAATCTCCGCTACGAGTATGTCCTGTTGCGCCGTTATGGCATCCGGCTGGCCGGGATGGCGGAGGACAGCATGCTGCAATCCCATCTGCTGCACGGCGGTACCCGGCGGCACAATCTGGACGCCATCGCCCTGGCCGAGTTGAACCGGGTCACCACCACCTTCAAGGAGGTGACCGGCATTGGCAAAAAACAGATCACCTTCGACCGGGTGCCCCTGGCCACAGCCACCCATTATGCCTGCGAGGACGCCGAGATCGCCTGGCTGGCCGCCGGGACGATGAAAGGGCAATTGGCGAACATGCCCAAGGTGGCACGGCTCTATCGGGAGGTGGAACTGCCGTTGATCCCGGTGTTGGGGGAGATGGAGCTGGCCGGTGCCCTGCTCGACCGGGGGGTATTGGAGCGGATGTCGCTGGATTTTAGTGCCCGCCTGGCGCGGTTGACCCAGGAGATTCACGCCATGGCCGGGGAGGCGTTCAACATCAACTCCACCCAGCAGTTGGGGGTGATCCTGTTCGAAAGGCTGGCCATCAAGGGGGGCAAACGCACCAAGACCGGCTTTTCCACCGACGTGGAGGTCCTGACCCGGCTCGCCGAGCAGGGCCACGAACTGCCGACCAGGGTATTGGAGTATCGAACCCTCGCCAAGCTGCAATCCACCTATGCCGATGCCCTGGTGGAGCGGATGGATCCGCTGACCGGGCGGGTTCACACCAGTTTCAACCAGGCCGCCACCCTGACCGGGCGCTTGTCGTCGTCGGAGCCGAACCTGCAGAACATCCCGGTGCGCCGTCCGGAGGGGCGGGCGATTCGGGAGGCATTCGTCGCACCGCCGGGTCATGTGCTGCTCTCTGCCGACTACAGCCAGATCGAGTTGCGGCTGTTGGCCGCGTTGGGCAATGTGCCCCGCCTGCGGGCCGCGTTCGCCGAGGGGTTGGACATTCACTCCGCCACCGCCATCGAGTTGTTCGGCATGGACCCCGCCGCCCCGGACCCGGAGTTGCGGCGCATGGCCAAGACCATCAATTTCGGCCTGGTGTACGGCATGAGTCCCTATGGCCTGGCCAAGCGGCTGGGAATTGCCGTTGGCGAGGCCTTTTCCTACATGGATCTCTATTTCCGGCGTTACCAGGGGGTGCGGGAGCACATGGACGCCACCATTCGTTTCGCCCGCGAGCATGGCTATGTGGAGACCATTGGCGGTCGGCGTTGTTTTGTCGCCGACATCGACCATGTCAACCGCAACCTGCGCGAGTTGGCCGAGCGCACCGCCATCAACGCCCCCTTGCAGGGTTCCGCCGCCGATCTGATCAAGATGGCCATGATCCGCCTGCATCACGCGCTCCACCAGCGCAACATGGCCAGCCGCATGATTTTGCAGGTGCATGACGAACTCCTGCTGGAGGTCCCGGAAGAAGAGCTGGAGGCCGTGCAACCCGTGGTCCGCGAGGCCATGGAGGGCGCCATGGCCCTGGCGGTGCCCCTGCAGGTGGACATGGGCATCGGACGCAACTGGGGGGAGGCGCATTGAGGGCTTTCATGTTTCATCCACCGGACAAAAAGGGTATGCTATTGCCGTGATGTCGCAACCAGGGAGAACCGCCATGCCACAAACCGCCACCTACGAAGCCGTCTGGGGGATGTTCCAGGAGACCAGCCGCCAGTTCCAGGAGATGGTCCGCGAGGGCCGGGAACGAAGTGCTGAAATCCACCGTCAATTTCAGGAGACCTCTCGCCAGATCCAGGAAGTTTCCAGGCAGATGCAGGAGACCGATCGCAAGATGCAGGAGACCGATCGCAAGATGCAGGAGACTGCTCTCCAGATGAAGGAAACGGATCGCCAGATGAAGGAAACGGATCGCCAGATGAAGGAAACGGATCGCAAGATGCAGGAAACGGATCGCCAGATGAAGGAAACGGATCGCAAGATGCAGGAAACGGATCGCCAGATGAAGGAAACGGATCGCAAGCTGGATCGGCTTGGCAGCCGGCTGGGCGAATTCGTCGAGGGGA
>PDZX01000040.1:0-28727 GCA_002753185.1 Magnetococcales bacterium WMHbin3 | reverse complement strand
CCGATCTGCCAGGCGGTCGTCACATGGAGATCGATCTGTTCGTGGTGAATACCGATGCCGTGGCCCTGGTGGAGGTCAAGAGCAAGCTCACGGTGGAGGATGTGCGGGAGCATCTGGCGCGGATGGGCGAGTTCAAGGAGTTCTTCCCGGAATACGCCAGCAAGCGTGCCTTTGGCGCCGTTGCCGCCATGGTGATTGAGGAGAATGTCCGCCGTTTTGCCATCAGTCAGGGTCTGTTCGTGATCGAGCAGGCGGGGGATACGTTGCGCATGGCCAACCCTGCGGACTTCGAGCCGCGCGCCTGGTGATCGGTGCCCCTGCAGATGGACATGGGCATCGGACGCAACTGGGGCGAGGGCATTAACGGATTCTATATTTTTCCTTCGGGTAAATGGTTATACTATTGTCTTGATGTCGCAACCAGGGAGAACCGCCATGCCACAAGCCGTCACCTATGAAGCAGTCTGGGAGATGATTCACGAGACCAACCGCCAGATCCAGGAGACTGGCCGCCAAATTCAGGAAGTCTCCAGGCAGATGCAGGAAACGGATCGCAAGATGCAGGAAACGGATCGCAAGATGCAGGAAACGGATCGCAAGATGCAGGAAACGGATCGCCAGATGCAGGAGACTGCTCGCCAGATGAAGGAAACGGATCGCAAGATGCAGGAAACGGATCGCCAGATGAAGGAAACGGATCGCAAGCTGGATCGGCTTGGCAGCCGGCTGGGCGAATTCGTCGAGGGGATGGTGGCTCCTGGCTGCAAGACTCTGTTTGCGCAACACGGCATCCCGGTCCACAAGGTCAGCCGCCGGGTGGAAGCCGATCTGCCAGGCGGTCGTCACATGGAGATCGATCTGTTCGTGGTGAATACCGATGCCGTGGCCCTGGTGGAGGTCAAGAGCAAGCTCACGGTGGAGGATGTGCGGGAGCATTTGGCGCGGATGGGCGAGTTCAAGGAGTTCTTTTCGGAATACGCCAGCAAGCGTGCCTTTGGCGCCGTTGCCGCCATGGTGATCGAGGAGAATGTCCGCCGTTTTGCCATCAGTCAGGGTCTGTTCGTGATTGAGCAGGCGGGGGATACGTTGCGCATGGCCAACCCCGCAGACTTCGAGCCGCGCGCCTGGTGAGCGGGGGGAGGCGCATTAAATGGAGAAAAACATCATGCGGGAAGATATCCGTTGGAAGCAACGTTTTGACAATTTCGACCGGGCTTTCGTATTGCTGCGGGAGGTCCAGGAGAGGGGTGTCGATTCCCTCTCCCGGTTGGAGAAGGAGGGAGCGATCCGGCGTTTTGAATTCGCATTTGAATTGGCATGGAAAACCCTCAAGGACTATCTGGAGGAGCAAGGCGTGGTGTTCCGGGAAGCGACCCCCCGCAAGGTGTTGAAGGAGGCATTTGAGGTGGGCATTCTGGAGGATGCCGAGATATGGATGGAGATTCTGAATCAGCGCAACCTGCTCTCGCATACGTATGATTTTAATATATTTGACAAGGCGTTAATAAATATTTCTGAGCGTTATTTTAGCCTGTTTGATCGGTTGCATGAGTTTTTTTTGAATCAATTGGTACAATAATGAAAAACACCGGCTTGAGAGAGCGGGAAATGGCGTTGCTGCACGCGGTGTTTCGCCAAGTCGCGGAGATCCGGGAGGTGATCCTGTTCGGTTCCCGCGCCAAGGGCAATCACCGGCCCCAATCGGATGTGGACCTGGCCCTGGTGGGTGTGGCCGATCCATTAAAGGCCGAAGCCGTGGCCGAGGCGCTGGACCAACTGCCCATGCCGTACCAGTTTGATGTCAAGGCCTGGGATGGCATTCGTTATTCGCCGCTGATGGAGCATATCCGCCGGGTTGGGGTGATCATTTATTGCCGGGAGGAGCACGGCAAGACTCAGCCGGAAGACAGGGAGCAGGTGGTGCGGGATGCGGTATGGGGGCTTGGCGCCGCTGCGGTGATTACCGTTGTGTGATGGCGTATTTTTCCAGTAGTGGGATTTGCAGGCGATAGCTCCCCTCGAACGGTTCCACGTATTGGTATTTTTCCAGTTTGCGTAGTGACGGGGCGTCCTCGGGGAGGGGGGATTCGTGCAGGATCAGGCGTGTCAGGGTCTGTCGGTCCGCTTCCTGGAGATCCTTGCGCCACCACTCGTCGAAATAGGTGCGACCGGTCTTGAAGGCTTCCGGTACCACTGCCGTCACATCCCCGGCTTCGGCGCGCAGCCGTTTTTGTTCGTTGAGCCGCTCCACCACCAGGGAGCAGAGGAGTTGCACCAGATAGGGATGGCAGCGGGTGAGATGGAGCACCTCGTTGACGGCCTCTGGTGAAAAAACATCCGGAAATTCGGGGATCGGGGCCTGGATCAGCTCTTGGGCTTCCTCTTTGCGCAAATAGCCCAAGGGGACGGTCTGGGCGAGGTTCAGACAGGCGGACCAGTGGGGGGGCAGTTCTTCTGGGAAGGCATAACCGCTGAAGAGCACCACCCAGCGCCGCCGCTGCATGGCGATGTGACGCCAGAAGTTCAGCAATCTGTGATCCCCTTGCCTCTGCTCCGGGATGTCGTCCAACTTTTCAAATTCGTCGATGCAAAGCAAGATCCGTTTTTCCGGGGCCAGGGCGGCCTCCACCCGATCCATCCACTCCAGTAGGGTTGGGAATGGTTCTTTTTCCAGTTTTTCCGCATCCGGAGACGGCAGTGTCAGGTTGCGGCTTTTTTGCGCCCCCTCCTGGATGCGCCTGGCCAACCCCTTGGGCACACTGGAAAGAGAATCGAGGGACAACCCCAAGCCATCCACCTGGGCGGGGATCCACTCCGGCCCCATCTTCTCCTTGAGATAGTTCAGGCTGGAGCTTTTGCCCATGCGTCTGCCACCCACCAAAAGCAGGACCGGGGGCTGTGGAGCAAGGCTCAACTCCTCGATGCGGCGGAAGATCTCCTGGCGTCCCTTGAAGCGGTTTTTCGACTGTTCCGGATTGAGTTGCGGCCCCACCACATAGGGATTGGGGATCTCATGGGCATGGCGGGCCTCCTCTTGCCAGATTTTCCGTGCTGTGCGCAGGATCTCCCGCCAATGTTGCGCCACTCCTCCCCAGTCGGTGGCGAGTCGCGCCGATCGCTCCCCGGCCAAGCCGGTGATAAAACCGTTGAGCCGTTCCAAGGGGATGTTGAGCAGCTCGATGCGCCGGTACGGGCTGGAGGCTTCCAAAGCCGCCCGGACACCCTGGGTGATCTCCAGCAACTGGGGCAGATGGACGCCGAATGTCTCGGGATAGGGCTGAGGAAGCCATTCCAGATCCTTGGCCAGGGCCGCCAGTTCTGCGCTGTTGCGGCGGGTCATGGCCTCGGCCACCACGATTTGCTCCATCACCCGCGCGGCGCGTTTTTGTTGATTGGTGGAGGTGGTCAGATATTCCAGAAATTCAATCGCTGCCTTGGTATCCCGCCGATAGGCCGCCTGGATCGTTTGATCCAGAAAGGGCAGAGGGAAAAGGTTCAACTGATCAAAGCGCACAGGTGAAAAACGCAATGCCCGTACAGGGTCCTTGGTCCCAAGTAAGAAATATAACCCTAACTGCCATGGTAGTTCCACCAGACCGAAAGGCAGACGAAAGACACCGGCAATGATGGCGACTCCTGCCATAACGCCAGCCGAGACGTTAACCACGACACCTGCCACGACGCCAACCACGACGCCAATCGCGACGCCAGCCACGATACTTTTTGTGACATTTGCCACAAAGCTTGCCACGACACCTAACGCGATACCTACCACGACGCCCACCACGGCGTTTATCTCGATGCCTAAAGCAACGCCAAACGAGACGCCTACCGCGACGCCCAAGGCAACGCCAAACGAGACGCTTACCGCGACGCCAAACGCACTGCCAAGCATGAAGGTATATAAGGCTAGCTTGTAAATTGAAAAATCAATTTTTTCAAATGATATATATTTATGAAAAAAAATTACAATATTGTCAAAATTAAATAATATGAATTGATCAAGTATGCTAAGAATAATAAAAAAAATCAGAAAAAAGTATCCAATCCTACTCGCCAAATGAAAGCGTGCCGCAAACACGCCGCAACACCACCCTAAGAGAAAGCATGTCGATTTTTCCCATTGGAAAGCCAGAGACGAGAGCAATAAACCAGTTATGAAAGTCAAAATAATCGGGGTTAATAATACAATCCATCTTGCTTGTTCAGCGAAAATCTGTAAGTCTGGATAGCCGGAAAATTCCTTGCGCAAGGCAAATGGATTACCATACATCAAAAGCAGTGGATGAATGGCCCGTAATTCCTGTTGGTAGGAATATGGCTTGAAAAAAGCGCCCGTCAGGATCCGTCCGCACTGCCTGAGCCAGGGCAGGGAAAAGGGACGGGGCAGGGCGTCATTTGACGAATTTGCGCTGGATCCATTCATGCAGGTCACCAAATGAAATCATGCCTGTTGACAGTAGTAATATAATAATAATAACTGTAAGTGCAGTTATTGGTTTCATTAGATTAGTAAAAAAATTTGCTAACTGCAAAAGCCAATCACCAATGGTACATAAATGACGCCACAGCGCCGCCGGAATTCCTTGCACCGGCAGATGCGTCCATCGCCACCAGCGGCCCAGGCTGGGGTTGAGGTCCAATTCCTCGTTGAACTGCCTCCATGCCGCCTCAATGCCACCATCGTTGCGATGCTCGAAAATCAGTCGGGCCGCCAGGGAGAGCGCATAGGGATGCCTGCCAGCCCATTCCAGGACTTTTTTTTGCTCCTCGGCTGTTAGACAAGGTTCCGCCTCTTCTCCCAGGGCGGGCCGCGTTACAAATTCATGTGTTTCTGCTTCGGTAAACTTCCCTACCGAGAGGTGCAGGCCATCGTTAAAAAATGCGGAATTTCTTTTGAATTCTTTTCCAAATACCCGCAATGGCTCCTTGGTGGCGAGGATCAGGACAAGCAATCCGGTATTGGTGAGGGAGCGCAAATTATTGAAAAAATCGTCGGGAAACAGCAATGGCAGCTCCAAAATCGCCTCGAACTCGTCCAGGGTCACGACTGGCCGGGCATTTTGTTCTTTCCACAGCTGCAAAGCCCGCTCAAAACCCTCAAAATCGGCCACTTCCAGCATGGATGCGCGCAAGACCTGACGATAATCCATGCCAAGTGCGTTCGCCAAGGCCCGTGCCACTCCACGATAAAACCGCTCCGTGGCTTTCACCAAATCGCCTTGCAAGGTCAGATAGACCGCTACGTACTCTGATTCAGACGCCGACATCCGTTCGGCGCATGTCTCGACGAAATGGTGGATCAGGGAAGATTTTCCCATGCGTCTGGGACCATGCACGTTGACGCTGTGGGGTTGCACCCCACCAACCCAATTGGTCAGACGCCGCAATTCTGCCTTGCGCCCCACGAACAGACGCCGATCCGTGATCATTCTGCCAGATAGAAATGGGCACTGCGTTTTTTGTGTCATATCGTGATTGCCCAAAATTGCCAAAAAAACCACCCTGACGATGGGTTGCCATGTTCCCTCAAGTTTGTAAAAAATGCAAGTAAAAAAATTGGTTTATCATCAAGCAAAGCCTGTGATGAATCCGGCATTGCAAGGACTCCTCTTGACGCAACGCAGCCAACGCTGTATTGGAAACAGCATGGACGATTCCCCCAACCCCATTGTGCGATTGTTGACCGGCCTGGCCGGGGAGGCGGGTTTTGTGCCGTTTTGGCGCGGCATGGAGTTGGCCCTCTATCACCCGGAGCATGGCTATTACATGACCGGACGCCAGCGCATCGGCAGGGAGGGGGATTTTGTCACCGCGCCGGAGTTGACCTCCCTGTTTGGCGAATTGTTGACGTTGCAGTGCATCGAGGTGTGGGAACTGCTGGGGCGGCCTGACCCCTTCGTCGTGGTCGAAATGGGGGGGGGAAGCGGGCGGTTGGCCTTTGATTTTCTCGCCACCGCACGACGCTTTGCCGATTTTTTTCGGGCGTTTGCCTATCGGGTGGTGGAGATCAGCCCGGATTTTCGGGCACGGCAGCAGGAATTGGTAAAATCACTCGGCTTCGGCACGGAGAAAATCACCTGGTCGGAAACCCTTCCGGAGCGCATCGAGGCGGGGGTGATCCTTGGCAACGAGTTTCTCGACGCGCTGCCGGTCCATTGGGTGGAAATGACCCCGCACGGGCTGATGGAGGTGGCGCTGGCCCCGGATGGGCAGATCATGCTGGTTCCGCCGCAACCGCCACTGGATTCGGATTATTTTAATGGTTTTGGCATTAATCTTGCATCAGGGTATCGAACCGAGATCGGCCTCGCCGCCGCCAGCTGGATGGAGCAAGCCGCCTTGACGCTCCACCAGGGCGTGGTGCTCATGATCGACTACGGATGGCCTGCCAGCGAATATTACGCACCCATCCGCTCGCATGGCACATTGGCCGGCCACCAGGGACACGAACGGGTGGATGACCCGTTGCACTGCCTGGGCGCAATGGACCTGACCGCCCATGTGGACTTCTCCGCCATGGCCCGCGCCGGGACCCGCGCAGGCTTGACCCCCGTCGGTTTTACCACGCAGGGGTGGTTCCTGATGGGCCTGGGCATCCTGGAACGTCTGCAACGCCTGACAGGCAAAGTCGCTCCCGAACAGGCCGAATCCCTGCGCCAGGCGGTGATGCGCCTCATCCTGCCAGACGCCATGGGCGAACGCTTCAAGGTCCTGGCCATGGGAAAAAGAGTCCCGCAAGGGAGTTTGTCGGGTTTTCGGTTGAACGATCAGTGGCCACGATTGTAAAATAGGCGTGGCAAGTGGTTATGTATTTAAAAATATAAGGAAATAGCCATGGGAATCCTGACGGGAAAGCGAGGTTTGATCTTTGGCCTGGCCAACGAGCGCAGCATCGCCTGGGGCATCGCTCGTGCCTGCCATCGCGAGGGGGCGGTGCTGGGATTCAACTATCTGGGCGATGCGCTGGAAAAGCGGGTCCGACCTCTGGCCGCCGAACTCAACTCCGATTTCGTGCTGCCTTGCAACCTCAACAACGACGACGAAATCGATCACGTCTTCAAGGAGGTCGAAAAACGCTGGGGCGAGGTGGATTTCCTGGTTCACTCCGTGGCCTTCGCCAAGAAGGAGGAGTTGACCGGCTACTACTACGACACCTCCCGCGCCGGTTTCATGGTCGCCATGGAGACCTCGGTCTACTCCCTGACCGCCCTGTGCGGCCGGGCCGCCCCATTGATGAAAAACGGCGGCTCCATCCTCACCTTGAGCTATCTGGGCGCGGAACGGGTGATGCCCCACTACAACGTCATGGGCGTGGCCAAGGCGGCCCTGGAGGCGAGCGTGCGCTATCTGGCCGTGGATTTCGGCCCCAACAACATCCGGGTCAACGCCGTCTCGGCAGGTCCCATCCGCACCCTGGCCGCCGCCGGCATCGGCGATTTCAAGCACATTCTCAACTGGAATCGGGACAACGCCCCCATGCGCCGCAACGTCTCCATCGAGGAGGTGGGGGAGTCGGCCCTCTTCCTGCTCTCCGACATGAGCAGCGGGGTGACCGGCGAGGTGTTGCACGTCGATGCCGGCTACCATGTGGTGGGGATGAAGGCCGTGGATCACGACCACAAACACGACCAACAACATCACTGAAGCGAGCGTGACGTGTCGGGTAACGGCTTTGGTATCCTGTTCCGTCTGACCACCTTCGGCGAAAGCCATGGTCCGGCCATCGGCGGCGTGGTGGAGGGGTGTCCCGCCGGCCTGCCGCTGGCGGAGGCCGACCTGCAACGGGACCTGGATCGCCGGCGTCCCGGCCAAAGCCGTTTCACCACCGCCAGGAACGAGCCGGACCAGGTCCGCATCCTCTCCGGGGTGTTCGAGGGGGTGACCACCGGAACTCCCATCGGCCTGCTGATCGAAAATCAGGACAAACGCTCCGTCGATTACCGGGAGATCCAGGATCGCTTTCGTCCCGGCCACGCGGATTGGGTCTACCAGAAAAAATACGGCATCCGCGACTACCGGGGAGGGGGACGGGCCTCGGCGCGGGAGACGGCGCTGCGGGTGGCGGGCGGGGCAATCGCCAAAAAGCTGCTGGCCGACCAGGCCGGGGTGCGTATCCAGGGCGCCTTGACCGCCATGGGGGAGGTGGCCATCGATCGGCAAAACTGGCGGTGGGAGGAGGTGGAGCGCAATCCCTTCTTCACCCCCGATGCCGACGCGGTGCCCCGTTTCGAGGAACTGGTGAAAATGATTCGTGCCGCCGGGGACTCGGTGGGCGCCTTGCTGGAAGTGATCGCCACCGGGGTGCCGGTGGGGCTGGGGGAACCGGTCTTCGACCGTCTGGACGCCGACCTGGCCAAGGCCCTGATGAGCATCAACGCCGTCAAGGGGGTGGAGATCGGCAGCGGCATGGCTGCGGCGTGCGGGCAGGGGTCGATGATGGCCGACGAGATGGTCCCGGATCCGGGTCAACCCGACGGGGTCGCCTTCCTGAGCAATCACGCCGGCGGCATCCTGGGGGGGATCTCCACCGGCCAGCCCATCGTGGCGCGTCTGGCGGTCAAGCCCACTTCCTCCATCGCCATCCCCAGGCGCAGCGTCACCCTGGACAACCAGGCGTGCGAGGTGGTCACCAGGGGGCGTCACGATCCTTGCGTGGGCATTCGGGCCGTGCCGGTGGCCGAGGCCATGATGGCCCTGACCCTGGCGGATCACTGGCTCCGTTTCAGGAGTCGCCAGGGGCGTTGATCAGCAGGAACGTCAGGGTGTACTTGCCGAGGGTGACGCGATCCTTGTGCTTGAGCCGATGTTCCCTGACCTTGGAGTCGTTGACGAACGTCCCGTTCTTGCTCGCCAAATCCTTGATCAGGTACTTGTTCGGCCCGGCCCGCATCACCTGCGCGTGCATGCGGGAGAGCGAGTCGTAGGGGATGCGGACATCGTTGCCCCAACCCCGTCCGATGGTGACGATCTCCTTGTCCAGCGGTATCTCCTTGATGAAGACATCGCTTTGCGTGATGATGAACTTCGCGTCCGCCATGGTTTCAGGCGGCTTGTTTGACCGCGAAGCGGGCCGGGGTGTGGCTCTCCAGGGGGCGCATGGCCAGCAGGGTGGCGCCGATGCGGATGTCGATCTCGTCCGGCAGCGGGGTGGCGTATTGCACCTGTTGCCAGAGGTCGAGTTCGGCGTCGGGCAGTTGGATGTAGGTGCCGTTGGTGCTGCCCAGATCCTCGATCATCCAGTACCCGCGCGGATGCAGGAAGATCCGGCAGTGATTCCGCGAGACCCGCGGATCTTGCAACTGAATCCGCACCACCCGCTCCCCGCACTGGTTGGCCGTGCGGCCAAGAACGAACTCCGGTCGTTCTGTCTGATGATAGTGGAAGTCGTATCCATTGCAACCCGGCTCCTGGATGTAAAAGCGCAGCTGGGGCACGGATTTGAGGGATTTGCGCCAGGTGTTCAGGAAAGCGTACATGTTTGTTTTTCCTAGTGATGCAAGAGGTTTGGTCTTGTCTGGGCCTGAAAGCAAGATGAGTACCAAGTTTGATCCGCCATGATGGAGGCCTTCCTGCGCGGCCTGGAGGGGGAGTCTCGCCGGCTGTTCACCCTGCATGCCGGCGTGGATGGTCCGGTGGAGGAGGTGGAGTCGCGTCGGTTTCTCGCCGAGATCCGGCGCTGGGCCATCCGTTTCGCCGGGCGATCCGAGCCGGTGGTGGTGATCTTCGGTCGCATGACCTTCGCCATGACCGCCGCCTGGTTCGGGGCGGTGATGGCGGGCAAGCCCCCGGTCTTCATCTCCCATCCCAGCCGCAAGATCCAGCCGGAGGATTACGCGCGCAAACTGGCCAATTACAGCGCCCGCTTCGCCGGGGCGCTCTTCGTCGGCGAGGAGGTGGACCGGGGTGTCTGTCCCGATCTGCTGACCCCCGTGGATCCTGCGCATCGCTTCGACCCGCATCCGCTGGCGCTCGCGCTACCCGTCGGGGATGCGCCGTTGTTCTTGCAGTGCTCATCGGGGACCACCGGCTTGCAGAAGGCGGTGGCTATCACCTCCGCCATGCTCACGGCGCAGGTGCGTTGTCATGCCGAGGCACTAGCCCTGGACCCGGAGCGGGACCGGGTGGTCAGTTGGCTGCCCCTCTATCACGACATGGGCCTGGCCGGGGTGTTCCTCTTCGCTTTGCTCACCCGTACCCCTTTGACCTTGTTGGAGACCTTCGAATGGGCCGCTTCGCCGGGGTGGTTGCTGCGGGTGATGGAGCAGGAGCGGGGGACCTTGTGTTGGCTGCCCAATTTCGTTTTTTCACTGGTTGCCAGGGTGGGGGGGGCGTTCGATTTCCGTTCGGTGCGGGCGTTCATCAACTGTTCCGAGCCGGTGACCCGTGGCGCTTTCGACCGGTTCATGCGGGCGTTCGCGCTCCCTGAGGATCGGTTGGCGGTCTGTTATGCCTTGGCGGAAAATGTCTTTGCCGCCACCCTGACCCCTCTGGGCGAACCGCCGCGCGCCTTGTGCATCGACGAAGCGGCCCTGGGCCGACGCGAGTTGGTGATTCAGGGTGAGGGGCGGGAGGTCTTTTCCTGTGGCCGTCCGGTTGCGGGGGTCGAGGTGCGCATCGTCACCCGCAATCCCGACGAGTCCGTCGGCGAGGTGTGTCTGCGTGGTCCATGCGCGGTGCGTGGCTATCTGGGCCAGCCCCCCTTGCGGGAGGACGGCTGGCTGCCCACCGGGGATCTGGGTTTCCTGCACCAGGGGGAGTTGTATCTGTGCGGGCGCATCAAGGAGCTGATCATCCACAACGGGAAGAACATCCATCCCGACGACGTGGAGGAGGAGATCGGGCGCCATCCGGAGGTCCATCCGGGCCGGGTGGTGGCATTGGGCCGCATGGAGGAGGGGCTGGACTCGGAGCAGGTGTTGGTGCTGTTCGAGCCGACCCGTTATCTGCCGCCGGAGGCGTTGCGGGAGGTAGCCGCGCGCATGCGGCGGGAACTTGACGGTCAGTTCGACATCCGGTCCCAGGTGGAGGGGGTGCCGCGCAACTGGTTGCGCAAGACCTCCAGCGGCAAGATGGCCAGGAAGGAGAATTTGCAACGGTTTCTGATCGCCAGTCAGACCGGGCTGCATGTGGTGGGCGACAGTCACGCGCGGATCTTCTGGACCCGTTCCACCAGCCATCACAACCGTTATCGTCGATTGCATGCCCACTGGGTTGGGGCGCTGCGCGCGGACAATTGCCGGGAAACGATTCCCTATTTTGCCAGGCTGGTGCTTGATTTGCGCAAGACCGACGGCATCATCGTGCAGTGCGGTGAGCCGGAGTGTCGTTCCCTGTTCGCGGTTGCCGAGGATCCCCCGGCGGCCATTCGGGGTGCTGTGGCCTCGTATCGGGCGTTTTTTCTCGCCTTGCGCAAGTTCTGGCTTGGTCGTCTGGCCTACATGACCGGGATCCCCACCCATCCGCGCAACATCGACAACGGCGACCTGCAATGGCCGATTCGGGGGACTCCGCAGGACCGTTACCGCTGGCAGCGGGAGTTCTATGGCGCCATGCAACGGTTATGCACCGAGTTGCAGATTCATTTCATCGATATCTGCACGCCTTTGATCGGGGAGGACGGTTTCATGGATGTGGGAATGTTGTGCGACCGTGCCCATTTGGATCCGCGCCATATTGGCATCATTCTGGAGCGGATCGGCGAGACCTTCGGCTATCTGGATCTTGCGCCCAATCAGCCGGCCCCGGAGAGCGTGGCCTGGGATGGGAGTTTTGCCCATTTTCAGGAGTTGATGCGTCAAAAGATCCAGGAAATTCATCCATTCGTGGAAAAAGAGGAGTGGGAGCGCCTGGTATCCGCCTCGATCATCGACTCGCTGGGGATTGTGGAGTTGATCGCCATGCTGGACAAGACGTTTCGTTTCGAGCTGGACCCGGCCCGTTTGCGGCGCGAGGATTTCGAGTCCATCGCCCGCATGTGGGAGCGGTTCGGGCCTGGTGGTTGATGCCGGGGTTATTTTTGCAGTAGCCAGTTTCCCATGACCAACGCATCGATCCCCATGCCGGCAAATGCGTTCAGGGCATCTTGCGGCGAGCAGACCAGCGGTTCGCCGTGACTGTTGAAGCTGGTATTCAATAAAACTCCCAGCCCGGTTCGTTGCCGAATGGCCTGCAACAGCCGCGAAAACGGGGAAGAATCGTGGGCCACCATTTGTGGCCGGCAGGAGCCGTCACGACCGGTCACCCCGGAAAGTTGCGCGCGAAAGGCGGGTTTGACCCGGTACAGGCTGGTCATGTACCGATCCGGGGGACCGTGGTGGTCTTCCAGCAGGCGCTCCGCCTCCCCGTCGAGCATGGAGGGGCAGAAGGGTTGATACCAGGAGCGTTTTTTCAGGCGCAGGTTGAGGGTCTCCCGGATGTCGGGCAGGCCGGGCAGGGAGAGCACGCTGCGTCCGCCCAGGGCGCGCGGGCCGTACTCCATGCGGCCCTGGAACCAGCCGATGATCTTGCCGGTGGTCAAAAGATCGGCGGCGACAGGGATGGGGTCTTCCAGGTGGCAAGCGTTCCGGCCGCTGGATCGGATGGCTTGGGCGATGGTTTCGTCGCTGTATTCCGGTCCCAGATGGAGGTCGGGCCAGGGCGTTACCGGCTCCGGGTGACCGCACAAGGCGGCGCCCAGGGCCAGGCCGCCATCGCCCATGTGGGGAAAGACGTGACAGGCCGTCACCTCCGGCAGGTTGCGGATCAGGCCGTTGAGCCGCACGTTGGCGAACAGGCCACCCGCCAGGGCGATCCGATTGCTGTTGGTGGCGCGCAGGGCGTTGCGCACCAGGGCAATGACATGGGTTTCCAGGGTTTGTTGCGCCATGGCCGCGAACTGTTCCGGGGCAAGGCGCCAATAGACCTCCGCCAACTTGCGGTAAAGGTCATTGGCATGAAATCGCGCCTCGATCCGCATGCCGTCCACCCGGAAAAAATCCAGCAGGGGATTGCGCGCCGTCTCGATGGGGGTGGTGTAGTCGGCCAGGGCCATCACCTTGCCCTCGTCTTCCAACTCCCGCATGTGCAACAGGGTGGTGACGTGCTCGAAAAAGATGCCGAGTGAGTCCCGTGCCGCAATGGAGGCGACGCGGCGCGGGCGGCCCTGGTCCATCAGGCTGATGCTGCCGGACAAACCATCGCCGACGCCGTCCAGGGTGAGGACCAGCCCCTCTTCGAATCCGCTCCCGCAGGCTGCGCAGGCGGCATGGCAGCGATGGTGGTCCAGCAGGAGCAAGTGGGAACGGGCCATGCCCATGGCAAGCATTCGGTGATAAAAATAACGTTCGCAAAGCCAGTGGCTCCATCGGTTGCCCGGCATTTCGGTTATTTTATATTTAATTAGTTTTATTAATTGATTGGATGAAGAAGGGGGATCCAGGCGCCGGCGGATGCGGTAGTATTTTTCCTTGCTGTCAGGCCAGAGCCGGGTGAGGGTCTTGGCGATATCGAAGGTGGCGCAGGCCACAAGCTGAACTTCGTCAGCACCGATGCCCCCCTGCTCGAGACAGGCTGCGATGGCTCGCTGCGGAAAGGCGACCTCCAGTTTGCGGCGGGTGAGGCGCTCCTCGTTGATGGCGCAAACGATGCGACCATCCCTCAGCAGCACCGCGCCGGAGTCATGACCGTCCCAGATGCCGAGCAGGTTCATGGGGGATCGATGCGGGGGAAATGGGCAGATGCTACCCGACCAGCAACGTCTTCAAGGCAGGCAGCACCGTGGCGGTGACGACCAGGGCGAGCATCCATTTGATGAGTTTGATGTCGCTCTCCAGTCTGGCGATGTCCTCCTTGGTCGCCAAATCCATGATATCCTGCTTGGTGGCAGGTCGATCATCGACCAGTTCTGCGATGATGCGGGTTTGTGTTTCCGCCTGCTCCTCGGTAAATCCGGCTGCCTTCAGACGTTTCATGCTGGCAAGAGTGTCAAAGGCGATGGCGTGGTTCATGGCGGTTTCTCCAGTGAATGTGACGACGGTCGTAGCATAGCATCATTTTTCCTGGGGGGTGAGAAAATGTTTTATCAATGCCCCCCCAGATAGGCGCGCCGCACCTCCGGATCGGCCAACAGCGCCTCTCCGCTCCCCTCCATGCGGATTTCGCCATTCACCAGGACGTAACCCCGATTGGCCAGCCGCAGGGCCTGATTGGCGTTCTGCTCCACCAGGAACAACGTCGTCCCCTCGGCGGCAATCTCCCGCAACACTGTAAAAATCCTCCGAATCACCAGTGGCGCCAGGCCCAGGCTCGGCTCATCCAATAAAAGAACCCTTGGCCGGCTCATCATCGCGCGTCCGATGGCCAGCATCTGCTGCTCCCCGCCGGAGAGGGTCCCGGCCCGCTGCCCGGCCCGTTCGGCCAGAATGGGAAAGAGGTGAAAGACCCGTTCCCGCACCCGTTCCACCTCCGGCATGGCCTCCTCCGGGACCGACACCGCCCCCATGGCCAGATTTTCCGCCACCGTCATGCCGGGAAAGATCCGCCGTCCCTCCGGCACCAGGGCCATTCCCAAACCCGCCAGGTGGTGGGTCGGACGCTGCGTGATATCGACGCCATCCAGCAGGATCCGCCCCCCGGCGGCGCGCGGCTGGCCGAACAAGGTCATCAACAGCGTGGATTTGCCCGCCCCGTTCGCCCCGATCAAGGTGACGATCTCCCCCACGTTGACATGCAACGATACCCCCCGCAACACCGCCACCGATCCATAGCCGGACGCCACCCGCTCCAGTTCCAGGATCCTCATGCCGCCTCCTCGCCGGAGATGCCGAGATAGGCCTCCAGCACCAGCGGGTCCTCTCCCACCTCGCGTGGCGTGCCCCGCGCGATCACCTGGCCATGATCCAACACCACCACATGGTCGGAGATCTCCATCACCAACCCCATGTCGTGTTCGATCAGGCACACCGTCACCCCGTGCCGGTCACGCAACTGGCGGATCAAACCCGACAACTCCCGCGTTTCGTTGGGGTTCAATCCGGCGGCGGGTTCGTCCAGGCACAGCAGACGCGGCTCCACGCACATCGCCCTTGCCATCTCCAGGCGGCGTTGTCGGCCATACGGCAGCTCCCCGGCCAGGCGATTGCCATCCTCGCCCAACCCGAAGAAATCCAACCAATACCAGCCCCGCTCCACCGCCGCCGCCTCTTTGCGCCGATAGCCCCGGCTCTTCACCAGGCCGGACAAGGGTCGCCAATCCACCCGATGACGTTGCGCCACCAACAGATTTTCCATGGCGGTCATCTCCTTGAACAGCCGGACATTCTGAAAGGTCCGTACCACCCCGGCGCGGGTGGCCAGATGGGCGCCGCCAAACATTTTGTAATAAATTTTTTTCGCCAGTTCTTTGGGATGCAAGACATCGCCAGCCTGCAACGGCTCCCCCAGAATGGCGATCAGATTTTTTTCACCAGTTTCGCCATGCAGGCGGATCTCGCCGGAACTGGCCTTGTAGAAGCCGGTGATGCAATTGAAGACCGTGGTCTTGCCCGCGCCATTGGGTCCGATCAAGGCCGTCACGCTTCCGGTTGCCACCTCGAAACCCACCCGATTGAGGGCCAGCACCCCACCGAAGCGCATACACAACTCCCGCACGGTCAGCATGCGCTTTGCTCCCTCTGGAACAAAGCGCGCCGGGAGCGCAACAGGCCACGCGGACGCCAGATCATCATCATCACCATGGCGCAACCGAACATAAGACCCCGATATTCGGCGAAGTCCCGCAGCGCTTCCGGCAAGAAAGTCAGGATCACCGCCGCCGCGATCACGCCGGCGGTGGACCCCATGCCACCCAACACCACGATGGCCAGGATGTGGGCCGACTCCATGAAGGTGAACGACGTGGGATTGACGAACCCTTGCGAGGCGGCGAAAAAGGCCCCGCCGATCCCGCCGGTCATCGCGCCGATACCGAAGGCCGACAGTTTGACCGTCACATGGTTGATCCCCAGCGCCCGGCAGGCGATCTCGTCCTCCCTGAGCGCCTCCCAGGCCCGCCCCAGGGGCATGCGCCGCAGCCGCCGGACAAAATAGACCATCCCACAGACAATAAAAAATAATAAAATAAACAAAAAAATATCTTTATGGATTGGGGAGTAGGACAAGTGGAAGAATTGATGAAAAGAACTCTTGCCGGGCATGGGGTGGCGGCTGAAATCCAGTCCGAAGAACGACGGAAACGGCGCGCGCACCCCGTTGGGGCCATTGGTGAAATCGATCCAGTTGTTGAGCACCAGCCGGACGATCTCGCCAAAGCCCAGGGTGACGATGGCCAGGTAATCGCCGTGCATGCGCAGCACCGGAAAGCCGAGCAGCATGCCGCACAGCCCGGCCAGCAGCGCCCCGCCGGGCAGGGCGATCCAGAAACTCAGGTCCAGGTATTTGAAAGTCAAAGCATAAAAATAGGCCCCGACCGCGTAGAAGGCGACAAAGCCCAGGTCCAGCAACCCGGCCAGCCCCACCACGATGTTCAGCCCCAAGGCCAGCAGCACGTAGATCAAGGCCAGGGTGGCCACGTTGAGCCAATACTTGCCCACCAGCCAGGGAAAGATCAAAGCCGCGATCACCACCACCGCCAGGATCGGGCGTTGCAGCCGGGTCTGCCAGTCGTATCCGGCAAGTCCCACGGGCAGCCGCAGCCCCTGAAGTCGTACCAGCAGCAGGCGGCCCAGCATGGCCATGCCCGCCAGCAGGAAGGGGTTTTGCCAGTGGGGGTTCAGGCCGTAGCCGTCCAGGGAGACCCCGGTGAGGGGTGCGAAGAGCAGAAAGGCAACCAGGCCGGTGAGCAGGGTCTCCTTGGTGGCGGACATCACACCTTCTCCACCTCAGGGACCCCCAGCAGGCCGCTGGGTTTGAAGATCAGCACCAGCACCAGCAGGGAGAAGGCGAAGACATCCTTGTAGTCCGTATTGACGAAACCGGAGAAGAAGGATTCCGCCAGACCCAGCACTACCCCGCCCAGCATGGCCCCCGGCAGGGAACCGATCCCCCCCAGGACGGCGGCGGTGAACGCCTTGATCCCGGCGACGAAACCGATGAAGAAATCGAAGGAGCCGTAGTTGAGGGTGACCAGCACCCCGGCCACGGCGGCCATTCCGGCCCCCAGGACGAAGACGGTGGCGATCACCCGGTCGGTATTCACCCCAAGCAGGGAGGCCATGACCCGATCCTGTTGCACCGCGCGGCAGGCGCGGCCCATGGCGGTCCTGGCGATGAAGAAATGCAACAGCAGCATGCTGATCAAGGCCGTCACGACGATGAGAATCTGGGCATGGGTGATGCGCACGAAGGCATCCGGCGTGCTGGCGAACAGGTGAACCCCCCCGTCCAGAATCGACGGGATCCCCTGGGTGCGCGCTCCCTGGCTGAGTCGCACATAATTCTGTAAAATCAATGAAATACCGATAGCGGAGATCAGGGGAGCCAGGCGGTTGGAGTGGCGCAGGGGGCGGTAGGCGATCCGTTCCACGCTCCAGCCGTACAGGGCGGTGAAGGTGATGGTGGCCGCCAGGACCAGCAGGATGGCCAGCGGTGGCGATTGCAGCCCCAGCAGGGTCAATCCGGCGAGAAAAATCGCGGTCAGGTAGGCGGCGATCATGTAGATTTCGCCATGGGCGAAATTGATCATGCCGATGATGCCGTAGACCATGGTGTACCCCACGGCGATCAGGCCGTAGACCGATCCCAAGACCAGCCCGTTGACCGCCTGTTGGGCGAGGATGTGGCCGGTCACGGCTTGTCGGCCACTTCTGCGTATTTGCCCTCCTTGGTCCAGCGGTACATGACGTAATCGGAGGTTTGCAGATCCCCCTTGGCGTTCCAGCGTTTGGTGCCCATGACGGTTTCCACCGGATTGGCCTTCAGCCAGTTGGCCAGTTGGACCCCGTCGGTGGATTTGGTGGCTTTCAGGGCTGCTGCGATGCTCTGCATGGTGGCGTAGGAGTAGAGGGTATACCCTTCCGGTTCGTAGCCCGCCTGGCGGAATTTTTCCACTACGGCTTTGCCTGTCGGGATTTTGCGCGGGTCGGCCCCGAAGGTCATGAAGACCCCTTCGACGTATTTTGGACCCCCCGCCGAGGTGAGGAAGGTTTCGGACATGATGCCGTCCCCGGAGATCAGCGGTGCGGTCATGCCCTGTTCGCGCATTTGCCGCACCAGCGGACCCGCTTCGCTGTGGAGTCCGCCGAAATAGACCGCGTCGGCCTGCACCGAGCGCAATTTGGTGACCAGGGCGTTGAAATCCTTTTCGCCGCGGGTCAGCCCCTCGTACAGGACCTCCTTGCGGCCCAGGGTGGCCAGATGGGTCTTCATGGCGTCGGCCAGGCCCTGGCCGTAGGTGTCCTTGTCGTGGAGCACCGCGACCCGTTGCGCCTTGAGGTGTTTGACCGTGAACTCCGCGCCCACCACGCCCTGCTGGTCGTCGCGGCCGCAGGTGCGCATCGCCGTGGGCAGGCCCCGTTCCGTGACCATGGGGTTGGTGGAGGCCGGGGTGATGGAGAGAATGCCCGCCTCGGCGTAGACCTCGAAGGCCGGGATCGTGGAGGAGGAGCAGAAGTGTCCGAGCACCGCCACCACGTGTTCGTGGTCCACCAGGCGGTTGGCCACTGCCACGGCCTGTTTCGGTTCGCAGGCGTCATCCCCCTTCACCAGTTCGAGGGTGTCGCCGTGGATGCCGCCCGCCGCGTTGATCTCCCTGGTCGCCTGTTCCGCGCCGCGCCAGAACTGTTCGCCGAAGGCCGCCTGTGGCCCCGATAGGGGACCGGCCACCCCGATTTTGATGGTGCCTGCCTCCAGTTGCGCGGCAAAAGCCAGCGCCAACAGCGCGCAGGCACAACCCAGCCATTTTTTCATGACCCGATCTCCCCCGTTCGAATGAAATTCAAGCCTCCCCTTCGGTATCCACCAGCGCGGCGGCGATGGCATCTTCCGGGGATTTGCCCCCCCAGATCACCCATTGCAGGGCCGGATGGAACCGTTCGGTCTCCTCCTCGATGGCATCGATGACATCTTCCAGTTGTTCCGGCTGGAGTTCGGTCCCGCGCAACGGCAGCACGATCCGGAACACCGGGGTGCGTTCCTCGCTCCAGATTTCGAAATGGCCCAGCCACACCCGTTCGTTGATGAGGGTGATGGCTTGGGCGGTGACGTTCATGAACCGGGGAGGGATTTTCAGGTTCATGTAGACGTTGAACTGCAAGAAGCCGCTATCGTCGTGAAACGCCACCCACAGCCTTTGGGTGCCCCACTGGCTTGGCATTTCCGCCCAGAGTTCGTATTCGTTGGTGCGTTCGGAGTTCCAATCCTGACTGATGGCGAACTCCTCCACCACGCCGATCGGGTTGTCGAGTTCCATTTCCGGCATGGTGGGCGACTGATCGTGAGTGTTGCCCATGGTGGCTCTCGCATCGAATTGTAGGGATGATTGCCAATTTTAACCGAGCATTCTGCCCCAGTCACCCGCGCAAGGCAAGTTCTGTTGCGCACCTGCGGGCCTTTTTTATTATAATTTATTGAAATTTAACAAAAAAATTCATCCGTCGTCCTGCTCCTCTCGCACTGGCGGCTCTTCCGGTGGAAGCGTACCATATCTGAATTACATTAATCGTCAATAATAATGAAAATAATTTATGATGAAGATTGGGCTTGTAGCGATCAACCATCCATCAGCGTATCCGGGGGAGAAATTGGTCTATTTTTCATGTAGCTTGACTTAATGACCATTGACAGAATCCGGTTCGAGTGATTATTTATGCCTTGGCTCGCAATTCTTGACCACATCACTGGGGGGGCACGATGTCGGCTTTGACTTCACTGATTGACATTTTGACTGATTTGCCGATCGTGCGTATTCTCGATATCGGTGCGATGTATACGCAAAAAGCGCCGTGGAGCCATCTTGTGGAAAGGGGAGCCGCCGAGTTGATCGGGTTCGAACCGGACGCGGAAAAGTGCGCCGAACTGAATCGGATTTTTCGGGGCAAAGGGACCTTTTATCCGTGGTTTATCGGTGACGGGAAAAAGGCGACCTTTTTCGAGACGAACTGGGCTGCCACCGGGTCGCTCTTTCGTCCCAACCAAGCGTTGCTGGAGCAGTTCAACAATCTTGCGGAGTTGATGACCCTGAAGGCGCAGCACCCGGTCAATACAGTTCGTCTTGACAGCATCGTCGGTCTTGGTAAGGTGGATATGATCAAGATCGATGTACAGGGTGCGGAACTGATGGTCTTTAATGGCGCCAGGCAGGTTCTCGCCTCCACCAGCCTGATCCAGACGGAGGTCAATTTCTTGCCGTTGTATCAGAATCAACCGCTATTTGCCGATGTGGATCGGCATCTCAGAAATTTCGGTTTTCAATTTCATACCTTTGCTGGTTTGTCCAGCCGTGCCTACAAGCCACTTCAACTCCCAAATCCAAACCATGGCTTGCATCAAGTCATTTGGGGGGATGCCGTCTACTTCAAGAATTCTCAGAATTTTGCCAAACTGCCATCGGACGAGCTGCTGAAGCTGGCGTTGCTCTTGCACGATATTTACACATCTTATGATGTTGTTTATTTATTATTATATATTTTCTCTTCAAGAGAAAATAAAAATTTTATAGGCAAATATCATGAATGGCTTGTTCAGGCACATCCAGAATTAGAAACCCCCAAATACCTCTCTCCCGACTATACCCCAGTGCATGGATGGAAATCCACCTGACGCAATTCAAGAGGGTCGCATGATGGATTTTCAAGCGCCATTGCGAACCTCCAAAGCGTAACGGATTGCGCGTCATCAGCCAATAGAGACACATGACCACATCCTGTCACCCCTCACCGGGGCAGGCGTGCGCCGAATATTTCTTCTGCAATACTTCATCTTTTCATGTCTGTCGGTCTGTCATAGCATCCTGGCCATGGACACCACGCTACCCATCGTCATTTTTCAGGCGGGTCGTCACGCGGACATGAGCGGTACGACCCTGGAAATCACCGAAGCCGACCTCGAACGCACGGTCGCTGCCTATGACCCCGCCCGCTGGAGGGCGCCGCTGGTCATCGGACACCCGCGTCATGACGCCCCCGCCTGGGGTTGGGTGGCGTCATTGAGCCTGCAGGGGGGCAACCTGCTGGCCCACATGGCGGAACTGTCGCCCCAGGTGATCGACCTGGTGCGCGCCGGCCATTACCGGAACGTCTCCGCCAGTTTCTACACCCCGCACGGCAACGGCAACCCGGCCCCCGGCGTCTTCTATCTGCGCCACGTCGGGCTGCTGGGGGCGCAACCACCGGCGGTGAAGGGGCTTCCCCAGGTCTCCTTCCAGGAACCCGCCCACGACGCGGCCTTGGCCATGGGGAAGGAGCTGGCCACACCAACCGATTGGAACCTTACAACCATGGAGAATGCAATGAGCGACACCGAGGAAAAACAAGAACTGGCCCGCCGCAGCGCCGAACTGGATGCCCAGTCCGCCCGCTTCGCCGAACAGGCCGCAGACCTGACCCGCCGCGAAGAGCAGGTGCGTCAGGCGGAAACCGAACAGCAACTGGCCAAAATCACCGAATTCGTCGATGGCCTGATCGCCGATGGCAGGATTCTGCCCCGCTGCAAGGAGGGACTGATCGCCTTCCTGACCTTCCTGACCGAAGCCGGGGTGGTCGCCTTCGCCGAGAATCAAGGCCAGATGGGATTCATCAAAGCCTTTCTCGCCGAGTTGCCCAGGCAGGTGGATTACGCCGAGCGCGCCCCGTCCACCCGCTCCGGGGTGGAGGCGCCGAGCATCCGGCTCCCCTCCGGCTTCACCGCCGATCCCGCCGGACTGGAACTGCATGGCCGCATCCTCGCCCACGCCAAAACCCACAAGACCGATTACCTCACTGCGGCTTTGGCCGTGAGTGAATAACCCAAGGAGTCCCATCCCATGAGCCAGCAAAGCATCTCCGTCCTCACCCTGACCGTCGTTGCCACCGGGGCGATTGCCGCCGGTCGTGCCGTCGGTTTCAACGGCGCCACCGTCTCCACCCAGGGGCAGAAGCCCATGGGGATCGCCATGACCGCCGCCACTGCCGGGGCGGCCCTGGCGGTGGTCACCCACGGGACCGCCGTGGTGGAATCCGGCGCGGCCATCACCCTGGGCGCCGCGTTGATCGCCGACAATCAGGGGAGATCAATCCCCTCCAGCGGGGCGTTGCAGGTGGCCGCCGGGGCGACCGCCGTCACCAGCTCCGCCGCCAACGGGGCGATCCTGGCCGGCGGCGACCCCCCGGAATACGTCATCGGCGACGCCTTGCAGGCCGCTTCCGGGGCCGGCGAGTTCATCGAAATCCTGTTGCGCCGCTGATTTTCGACCCTCTAACCATCAAGGAGTGATTCATCATGCCCATGTCCCCCAACGAGGTGCGGGTCATCGATCCCGTGCTTACCGAAATCGCCCAGGGTTACCGCCACGCCGAGCACGTGGGTCAGGTGCTCTTCCCCCAGGTCCCGGTGCAGGTCTCCGGCGGCCAGGTGCTGGAGTTCGGTCGGGAGAGTTTTAAGCTCTATCAGGTGCGCCGCGCCCCGGGCGCTGCCACCAAGCGGATCCAGTTCGGCTTTCTGGGCAAGAGTTTTGCCCTGGTCCAGGATTCGCTGGAGGCGCAAGTCCCCAGGGAGTACCAGCGTGACGCCAGCCGCGCTCCGGGCGTGGATCTGGCGCAACGCTCCATCGCCGGCGCCCTGCGCGCCCTCTCCCTGACCCTGGAGTACGATCAGGCGCAACTGGCCACCAATGCCGCCAACTATGACGCCAACCACAAGGTCTCCCTGAGCGGCGGCGACAAGTGGAGCGACGGTACCTCCAACCCCGCCGGCGACATCGACGACGCCCGCGAGGCGGTGCGCGCCTCGGTGGGGATCTATCCCAACACCCTGCTTTTGTCCGCCCAGGCCTTCTCTGCGGTCAAGACCCATCCCCAGGTGGTGGAACGGTTCAAGTACACCAGCCGGGATTCGGTCACGCCCGACATGCTGGCCGGGCTGTGGGATCTGCGCGCCGTGGTGGTGGGCAAGGCCGTGGCCTTCAACGACGCCGGCGCCGACATCGACATCTGGGGCAACAACGCCATCCTCGCCTACACCCCGGACAACTCCTCCGGCATGGAGGAGCCTTCGTTCGGCTACACCTACACCATGCAGGGCCACCCCCTGGTGGAAAAACCCTACTACGAAAACAACGCCAAGAGCTGGATCTATCCGGTCACCTACGAGCGGGTGCCGGTGTTGACCGGGATCCTCTCCGGCTTCCTGATCCAGAACCCGGCGTAGGCGCCATGAGCGGTTACGCCACCGCCGCCGATCTGCTCCTCTGGTACGGGGCCAGGGAACTGGCGCAATGCGCGGTTCCGGACGACCTGCCGGCCATCGGCGCGGATCTGATGCGGCTCACCATCGCCGAGGGCGACCGTACCCCCTTCACTCCGGAGGAGATCGCCGCCGCCGATGCCGGTCTGGCCGCCATCCAGGCCGCCCTGACCGACGCCGCCAGGTTGATCGACTCCTACCTGGCCACGCGTCACACCCTGCCGCTGGCGGCGGATCTGGCGGAAAGCTCCGGTCTGTCGCGGGTTTGCGGCGCCCTGGCGCGCCGTTTCCTGCACCACGACCAAACCCCGGAGGAGGTGGCCAGGGGGTATGACCAGGCCCTGGCGTGGCTCAGGGATGTCGGCCAGGGCCGGGCGGAGCTGCGACCGCCCGCCGTGGCCACCGGCGCGGGGCTGGCCGCCTTCGATGCCAGCGCACGGGTCTTCGATCAGGAGACCCTGCGCGGTTTCGCATGAGGACCATGGCCATGTACGACCTTTTCGCGGCGGAACCGCTCATTCTGGAGCGGCTCCGGCAACAGATGACCGCCCCGCGCCTGGTGCAGGGCATGCGGGACCGGGAGGCGGTCTACACCCGAACCGCCGTCGCCCCGGCGCTCTATCTGGTCTGCGACGGCCAGGAGACGCGCATGGGCGCGGGCAACGAGCAGGTGGTGGAGCAGGCGTGGCTGGTGGTGCTCGCGGTGCGCAACGCGCGGGAGTCGGACACCGGCCGCGCCGAACGGGAAGAGGCCGGTCCGCTGCTGGCGGATTTGGCCAGGGCGCTATTGGGTTGGCGTCCGGGACCTGATCATGGCCCGTTGCGCATGGCCGCCGCCCCCGGCCCGGCGTTCGCGCGGGGGATGGCCTTCTTTGCGCTGCGTTTCGTCACGCGGCTTTTGTTGCGTGGCGATGGGGGAGGCGGGGCATGAAACGACTCGGCGAGGTGGTGTTGCCGGACGGCCTGACGTGGCGGGATCGCTACGAGGCCGCGCCGGTGGAGCAGACGGTCGTCCGCACTCTGGGCGGCAGGCCGGTGCTCCGGGCCATCCAGCGGCGGGAGGGGTTGCCCGTCACGCTGGTGGCCCAGGAAGAGGGGGCCTTTTTCGATCTGGCCACGGTCACGGCGCTGGCCGACATGGCGGCGCAGGCCGGGGCCTCCTTTACCCTGGAGTGGGAGGAGTGGAACGGGGTGGTCCTCTTCCGGCACGAGGATCCGCCGGCGTTGTCCGTGACTCCGTTGTGGCCCGGTGGCGAGCGTTTCACCGGGATCGTCAAACTCGTGCGTTATTGAGGAGGAGTGCGGCATGGCCATTCAGACCAGTGAGATCAAGTGGTACAAATCGACCATCGTCAACGACACCAGCGGCAACGGCGGGCCGATGTCGGCTACCGAGATCCCCGACGGGGTCAAGAACAATGTCTGGCCGGACGTGCCGCAGGCGGAGCGCGGCGCCGGATCGGTGAAATACCGCAAGACCTTCATCAAGATCGCCAACGACGACGACCTGACCCTGCTGAGCGCGCGGGTCTTCGTCGAGACCCATACGCCGGGGGACGACAGCGTGGTCCTCATGGCCGGAACCCAGAGCGACACCCAGAGCGACGCGACCGGTTACACCCGCTGCTACGGGGCCGGGGATCTGGATGCCAATGTCCTGGCCGGGGACGCCTCCATCGCGGTCAATGTCGAGTCGGGCAACGCCAGCGGCGCCTCGGCCATCTTCCAGAACGGCGACCTGATCCGCATCGCGGACAAGACCAGCGTGGATGCCGTGGCCGGCAACGCGGAGTTCCTGCGCCTGGCCGCCAGCGGCGGGGTCACCTGGAACGGCAACAAGGCCACCCTGACCTTCGCCAGCGGGGTGGTGGCCGGTTATGCCTATCAGGCATCGGCCACGCGGGTGGCCTCGGTCCTGGAGGCCGGCGACATCAAGACCTCCTTCACCAATTGGCAGAAGTCCTCGGCGAGCGGTACCTACGACACCACCGGCTATCCCCTGGTGGGGGACAACATCGGCGCCATCGAGCAGACCTGGACCATCACCTTCACCAGCGCCACCCAGTACACCTGCGCCGGGGAGAGCGTGGGAACGGTGGGCAGCGGCACCATCGGCAGCGGCGCGTTCGCCCCTGTCAACCCGGATTTCGGCAAGCCCTATTTCACCCTGGTCAACACCTCGCCCCCCTGGGGCGGTACCTGGACCAGCGGCGACTCCATCACCTTCAAGAGCCATCCTGCGGCGGTCGCCGTGTGGGAACGGCGCACCGTTCCCGCCGGGGCCAACAGCCGTTCGGGCAACAAGGTGGTGGTGGCCATCAGCGGAGAAAGCGCATGACCACCCTGGCAGCGGGCCTGAAACTCGATTTCGCGCCCCACTGGGAACGCAACCGCGAGCCTTTCGCGCTCCAGGCCGCCGTCGATCCGGGGGGGTCGCCGGTGCAGGTGCGGCCCTTCACCGTGCCGGCCTGGACCCTCGATCCCACCCAGTACGAGGGGTTCCTGGACCAGGCGCTGGTCATGGAGGAGAGCGGACGCCGCCGGGTGCGGCTCTACTGCGCGGACGCGCTGGCCGGCGGCGTCCGGCTGCTGGTACTGGGCGGTGCGCATCGCAACCTGGGCCGCCGCCAGGAGCCGATGCTGGAGATCCTCTCCTGGACACAGGCCGCCACCCGGCGGTTGCGGTTCCATCATGACCAGCCCGCCGTCCGCCTCGTGGATCGCACCGCCTTCTACAATGACCGGGGCGAGGAGGTCGGCGCGCCGGAATACGACCAGGCAAGCGGCGCGTTTCACCACCCCCAGGAGGTGACCGGCGCCCTGCTTGTGGAGTACCGGCCCGGATTCACCCTCTACGAGATCGAATACGACACCGGCGCGGCGCAGATCCCGCCGGAGTGGTTCCGCGAGATGAAGCTCGCCTGGCTGGCCGGCAACATCCATCAGGCCGCCATTCCCCCGGTGCGGGTCATTGCCATAGGGACGCGCGCGGCGGACCAGATCTCCTTCGCCCGGGAGTTCTGGCCGTACCACTCCTCGGTGTTGACCGGCTTCCGTTCCGTGCGCGCGCCCACGTTCGAGACCACCGACAACGGCTACAAGATCACGCCCAAGCCCCTCGACGATCCCTGCTGGCAGCGCTGCAAGGAGATGATCCGCCCCAACGACCCCTATCTGACCGCAGCGGAACTGGTGGCCCTGCACGATTGCGTGCAACGGGGCAAGAACCCGAAGTTCCAGTACGTCGAGGAGTCCCGCAGCGTGCGCGTGGAGCGGCTGTTCGCCCCGGACAATCCGGAGGTCTGGCTGGACGTGGCCCGGCCCGTGGAACTGGTCATGAAACTGCAACGGGCCGACAGCGGGGTGTGCGACGGGCAGGCCCCCTCCGGCTGCTGCCCGGAGTTGCGGCTGCGCTTCTCCGAACCGGAGTGAACCGCCATGGCCGAGGCCGCATTCGCCTATATGGATCTGGGGCCATTCGACCGGATCGTCGGCTTTTCCAGGCCATCCGTCTCCTGGAGTCTGCGCATCCGCCGGGATGACGGCCTGGTGTACGCCCCGGAAAGCGAGGAGGGGGTGGTGATCCAACTCTTCGACACCGAGTGGACGCTCCTGTTCGAAGGGTACTCCCAGGCCGATCCGGACCTGCTCTTCGCCAGCGACATCCCGGATCTGGTCAGCGGATTCGGCTTCCACGACCAGCATTACGTCATCACCTTTTCCCTGACCGTGGTGGAGGAGGTGTTGTTCCGCCAGCGCAACGACCTGTTCGTCTACGTGCGCACCGACGGGTCCGGGACCCTGGAGACCACCCATCCCCGCTGCTATACCGATGCCCGCGAGCCGTTTCCGATCGCGCCGGGCCGGCACGAAATCACCATTCCCTTCTGGGACAAGGTCAACACTACCGGCTACGCGGGGCTGGCCACCACGATCAAGACCAGCACGCTCTATTCCAGCGTGCCGTTCACCGCGTACTACATCATCGCCAACGCCAACGCCTGCGGTCTCTTCCGTTTTCCGGTCCTGGTGGTGGAGTGGTCTCCCAACAATGCCATGACCGGCTGGCGGCATGATTTTCGCTTTTACCCCACTTGCCTGGGGGTCGGGGTCTATCTCCCCTCCCAGTCCCTGCCGGGACTCACGGCTCCGGACCATCCCCCCGCCACGCCCCAGGATCGGCTCGTCAGCGTGCTGCACGATGTCGAGGTGGAAATTGCCTTGGACAGTTGTCTCGATCAGTGGAGCTGGACCCGCATCGGGGTGTCCACCAATTTTGGCTATGCCGCCACCATCCATTTCGCCCCGGATCGCTACACCCTGTTCGATGCGGAGTTCCCTCTGCCCGCAGTGTTCGAGCCGAATCTCTTCGGCCAGCCATTCGCCCGCACCTGGCGTTTTTTGTGGAATCGCACCTCATTCACGTATGACACCGGGGTTTGGCCCCAGATGCATGCCAACCAGGTGGCCCAATTGGCGCAAAGTCCCCGGACCTACGACGCCATCCACCTGCTGCCGGCTCCGGAGTGACCGCCATGGGGCATCGTTACTGGCGTCTTTACATCACCGCGTCCACGTCGGTAGGCGACATGCTCCTGTCGCTGCAAGAAATCGAGATGCGCGCCACGGCCGGGGGGGAGGACCAGTGCAGCGGCGGCACCGCTTCGGCCAGCCACGTCAGCGGCGATGCGTTCAAGCTGTTCGACGACAACAACAGCAACTATTGGGTCAACGGGACGCCCGCGCTGGGGACCGTATGTTGGATCCGCTACGATTTCGGTGTCGGCGTCGCCGTGAGCGTGAACGAATTGTGGTTCATGCCCCGTTTCAGCAATCAATGTCCCAAGGATTTCAATCTCCAGTGGTCGGACGACAACGTGGCCTGGACCGATCGCGCTTCATGGAGCGGCATGACCTCCTGGCAGGGTGGGTTCTCGAAGACCCTCACCCTGCCCCCGGAGGGTCTGACCAAGGTGGTCCGCCAACTGGGCCTGCCCTATGGCATCGCGCTGGCCGTCGGGCTGCGCGCCGATTACGAGCTGGGGATCATGCGGCAAAAGGGGGCGGCGCGCTCCTATGCCATGCTCCTGGAGCGGACGATCGGGCAGCCGTTCGGGGCCATCGTCGAGGCAGGGGCCAGCCGCGCCTACAACGACATCCTGGAAGCCGCCAGCGTCCAGCCCTGCGCCCTGCTTCTGGATCTGGCCCACTGGCGTGAGTGGCGCAATCTCCTGGAGCGGGCCTCGCGCCAGCCGCTGCACGACACCCGCGAGGCGAGCCTGTCGCGGGTGTGGTCCCTGGCCACTCCGGTCGCGCGCGGAATCGGCCAGTCTTGCGAAGTCACCCTGCCGCTGCATGCCGGCCTCCGGCAA
>PDZX01000004.1 GCA_002753185.1 Magnetococcales bacterium WMHbin3 | reverse complement strand
TCATCAAGAATTCCCGCAAGAGCGGCATATCGGGCTGCAATCAAGCTATCGGTCTCCATCCGCTAAATTTATCAACACGAAAGGAAGAAGTCCATGTAATTTTTTAACGGCTCCAAAAGCTCCGCTCCGCGCTGCCCCAGCGCGATGTTGGTTGCGTCCCCGCCAATCTGGAGGATGATCGCATGATCACCGGCTTGAACGCGTTGCTGTACCTCTCTTGCATCGTCGGACATGATCGCTCCTCCAGCGTGACGCATTCAAGAATCATCGCGGCTGCCCCAATCCAGTCGATCGGGTTGCACTGCAGGATAATTTAACTCACTCTTGCTGCCCCATTCAATGGCGTGTCGCTCTGCCTTGATCATCGTGCAAAGAATTATTTTAATTATTTTTGGTTCCAGGGCATCATCTCCTCCAATTGTCCTGCTCCTGGCTTACAAATTCTTCTTGACAGTGCAATTGATTCCTATTATATTGACTATTTATTAATGAAAATTCCCCCAGAACAAGAGGGTGCCATGAACAAAAAAACACTGGCCGATTTGACGGTTGGCCATACGGCCAGAATAGAGGGCTTGCATGGGGATGCCATTGGCAAGAGACGGCTGATGGCGTTGGGGTTGGTGCGGGGCCGCGAGATCTCCCTGGAGCGCAGGGCGCCCATGGGGGATCCTGGGATCTATGCGATTTTGGGCTATCGCCTCTCCATCCGGGACGACGATGCCAGAAACGTGGTGATCTCCAACGGTTGACGTGGACATTGACATCGGGTTGGACACGCCATCCCGGCAATGGTGGCGGACAGGATCGTCCGCCATGTTTCGAGTAACTCAACAATCAGCACAATCGGAGAAAAAAATGAAAAAAATGCGTTTGATGGTGGCTGGTGGCGTCATGATGTTGGCGATGAGCGTTCTGGCCGGTGGCGCTCTTGCCGGTGCGGATGACCAGGCATGGATCGGCAAGTGCATTCGCGACAACAAGCGCGAAGGACAGTCCGAGGCCACGGTTGCCATTTATTGCACCTGCATGAACAACAAAATGTCGGACAACGAGACGCTGTCGATCACCGCCTGGGAGAAGTCCCATCCGGTCGAAATGGCGCAGTGCGAGCAGGAAGCCGGTTGGAAGTGATTTCACCGGCGGATTGGCGGTAAGGCCGACGGAGTGGTTCGTCTCTTGGCGGACGAACCGCTCCGCAGCCCTCTCGATCCGGTTGGTTCACCCCCCTTGCGGGGCATTGCGCAGTTTCTCTTCCAGGCGGGCCAGCAGCGGCTCGATATCGTCTGCGGTGCGGATGGCCTGCTGGAACTGGGCGCGGTAGTTGGTCACCACGCTCACCCCCTCGATGATGACATCCTCCACCTTCCACTCCCCAGCCGAGGCATGCATGTAATAGGAGAGTTTGTACTGCTGCCCTTTGGCGTGAATGACGCTGTCCACCAGCATGAGGTCCTCGGCCTTGGGACTCTCCTTGACGAACTCCACCTGTTCGCCGTTGTAGCGTTCGATCATGTTCATGTAGGTGTTTTCCAGAAGCTTCTGGAACAGGGTGACGAACCGTTCCTGCTGCCCCGGCGAGAATTTGATCCACACCCGGCCCACGGCGCTTTGTGACATGCGCGCGAAATCGAACTCCTTGTAGATCACGCGGCGCAGCATTTCGCGCCGTTCTTCCTTGCGATCGGGTTCCGCGAGTGCGGGATCCTTGAGGATGGTGAGGGCCTGCTGGACCGAGGTGGCCAGTTTGGCCATGGTGTTGCCCTGGGCAGCGGAGACGCTCCATGCCGTCAAGGGCAGCAACAACATGACTGCAAAAACCAAACGATGATTCATCCAACGCAACAACATCCTTTTACTCCTTGTATATGATTATTTGACACTTCCATGAATGAATTGACTGATCAGTTCCTCGAAGTTGATGGCCGGTTCGGTTTTGCGGATCACCTCGTTGGCCTTGAGGATCTTGGGGGAGGCCCCTGGCGAGATGGTGATGTAGCGGTCACCGATCAACCCCTTGGTGCGCACCGAGGCGATGGCGTCCTCCTGGACCTGGACGGCAGGGTCCACCAGCAGACGCACCTTGGCCTCGAAATCGGCGTTGTTGAGTTCGATGCGGTCCACCCGGCCGACATTGACGCCGGCGATCTCCACCGTGGCCCCGGTCTTGAGGCCGGCCACCGAGGTGAACTGGGCGTACAAGGGGAGGTGATTGCCCCCGACCAGCTCCATGCGCGCCAGTTTGACCGACAACCAGGCGAGCGCCAGCAATCCGGCCAACACGAACAATCCAACCGCGATTTCCAATTTGACGCTTCTCAACGCCCATCTCCTTGTTGATGAGGAGCAACCGGCTAGATCACCTGAATGGGACCGTCGATATCGCCACTGATGAACTGGCGGATGACGGGATTCCGTGACTGTCCGATCTCCGTGGATGGCCCCGAAAAGAGGACTTTGCCTTTGTGCAACGCGATCACATGATGACACCACCGAAAGATTTCCGGCACCGCATGACTGATGACCACCATGGTATAGCGGGTGCGCATGTAGGTGTCACAGATGAGGTAATGGATGGCGTTCTCGATGATGGGATCCAGGCCTGCGGTCGGTTCGTCCAGCAACAGGATTTCCGGATCGGTCACCAGGGCGCGGGCCAGGGCGGCCCGTTTCATCATGCCGCCGCTCAACTCATCCGGAAATTTGCGTTCCATGCCGAAGAGGTTGACCTCTTCCAGGCAGCGCATGACCCGGTCATGGATGACGGATTCGCTCCAATCGGTCTTCTCTCGCAAAGGAAAGGCCACATTGTCGTAGACGTTCAGGGAATCGAACAATGCCCCGCCCTGAAAGAGAAAACTGAAGCGGCCCCGCACCTTGGCGAGCTGACGCGGGGAGAGCGCGCCGAGGAGATGTTCGCCGACCCGGACTTCGCCCTCGGTGGGGCGCATCAGGCCGACCATGTGCTTGAGAATGACGCTCTTGCCGCCGCCGCTCATGCCGATGATGGCCGTCACCCGTTTGGCGGGGATGGCGATATCGATGGCGTCCAGCACGCGGCGGCCGTCCAGGATCTTGACCACCTGCTCGAGGCGGATGATGGGGGTCTCGCCGGCGTCGGCCCGGTAGGCCTCGCGTTCGCGGCTGAACTGGGAGAAGAGGCAATCCAGCAGCGCGGACTGGGAGATGTAGCCCAGGTCCACCAGGGTGCGTCCGACCAGGTGTTCGTTGTTGCCTGCGGCCGGGTGATCGTTGTTTTGCTTGCGCAGGGCGCGGTCCAGCTGGCTTTCGGTCACGCAGCCGTTGGCCACCAGTTGGCGGCCCAGGGAGAGGGTCGTCCCGCGCGCCAGGGCCGGATCCATGTAGATGGCTTGCTCGGTCACCGCGTGGCCCCCTTACAGCATGATGGAGGTGATGAAATAATCGCACACCAGGATCAATACCGAACTCATGACCACGGCGGAGGTGGTGGACTGACTGACCCCTTCCGCGCCGCGCCGGGTGTAATACCCCTTATAAGTGCAGACCCATGTGACGATAAGACCGAAACTGACCGATTTGATGAGGCCGGTGACGATGTCGCGCATCTCCACGGCGGATTCGATGCCGCCGAAGTAGGTCCCGCCGCTCATGCCCAACAGGCGCACCGCCACCAGGTATCCCCCCAGGATGCCGATCACATCGAAGATGACCGTCAGCAGGGGCATGATGAGCAGCCCGGCCTCGACGCGGGGGGTGACGAGGTATTTCAGGGGCGGGATGCCCATCACGTCCAGGGCGTCTCCCTGTTCGCGGATGCGCATGATCCCCAGCTCGGCCGTGAGGGCGGAACCGGCCCGCCCGGTGACCATCAGGCCGGAGAGGACCGGCCCCAGCTCGCGGATGATGGAGAGGGCCACCGCCGGACCGAGCAGGGCCTCGGAACCGAAACGGGAGAGGGTGTAATAGCCTTGCAGGGCCAACACCATGCCGGCGAAAATGGCGGTGAGGGCGATCACGAACAGGGAACGAATGCCAATGAAATGAATCTGCTTGAGCAGATTGGTCCAGCGGAACGGAGGGGTGACGATCGATCGTACGACGTCCCACAGAAAAAGGAACATGCGGCCCATTTCCTGGATGATCTCCAGGGAAGCAGCTCCTATTTTTCTTATGAATTCAATTATTTGATTGAACATGAACCATTCCTGCCACCTGGCGGGGAAAGCGGATCGCCAACAAACTCACAAATTTTTTTTTCCGAATTCGTTGCAAACGCGGGAATTATCACCGATCATCATGCGGATTGGCAAGGGCGGCCATTCGATTAAAGAAAATTTGTGAAGTTGCCAGCCGTCCGCAAGACCCCGTTCGGGGCGAAGGGGTGGATCAATCTTCCGATGAGGGACCGAATCAAGATGCGCAAATTGCTGTTGACCATCATGGCGTTGGCCTTTTTCTGTCTGCCGTCCCTGGCAGGGGCAGAGGGCGACATGAGCCGGAATCCGGACAAGAGCGTCGTTGCTGCGGTGACCGGGGATGTCAAGGAATTCGCGGAGCCGGCACCGGTCTCCGATCCGCTGGAACCCTGGAACCGGTTCATCTACACCATCAACGACATCTTTTATCACGGCCTGCTCAAGCCGGTGTCGATTCTGTACTCCTTCATCCTGCCGGAGCCGGTGCGGATCGCGGTGGGGAATTTCTTCCACAACCTGGCCATGCCGAAGCATTTTCTCAGCGCCCTGCTGCAGGGCAAGCTGGACGTGGCGGGCCGGGAGCTGAGCCGCTTCGGGATCAACACCATTCTGGGCGGGCTGGGGTTTTTCGATGTCGCGGCCAGCCATTTCAACCTGAAAAGCGGCGAGGAGGATATCGGGCAGACCCTCGGCGCCTATGGCATGGGAGATGCACTCTTCCTCGAGTGGCCGATCCTGGGGCCGTCCAACCTGCGCGACACGTTGGGACTGGCGGGGGATACCCTGCTCAATCCGTTGAGCTATTATCCCAATAATGTCTGGACCCGGGCGGAAATTTTCGGCGTCAAGGTGGTGAACCACACCTCCCTGCGCATCGGCGAATACGAGGACCTCAAGAAGGCGGCCATCGATCCCTATGTTGCCTTGCGTGACGCCTATCTCCAGATGCGGCGTGAACAGATCCGGCAATAATCAGGCAGCGGACCGGACGATGGGCGGAGCTTCCACACCATTCAGTCAGGAGTTGCTTGTATGAACCGTCTGCGTGTCATTCTTTCGGCCATGGGCTTCATCGCCTGTCTCGCTCCGGTTGCGCCTGCTGCGGCCGAGGGGCTGGACGACATCTATGCCCTGGCGGATCGCAAGGAGTTCGACACCGCCCTGAAAAAATTGAACACCTATCTCGCCGAGCACCCCCAGGACGCCCAGGGGAGGTTTCTCAAGGGGCTGATCTTCACCGAAACCAAGCAATACGATCAGGCGATCGGGGTGTTTACCCAGTTGAACAAGGATTACCCGGAACTGCCTGAGCCGTACAATAATCTGGCGGTGCTGTATGCCGAACGCGGCCAGTTCGAAAAGGCCCAGGAGGCCCTGGCCCAGGCGGTGAAGGCACATCCGAACTATGCGACCGCCCACGAGAATCTGGGAGACATTCATGCCAAGATGGCCTCGCAGGCCTATGCGCGCGCCATGAAGCTGAATCCGAACAATGCCACGCTGACCAGCAAGTTCAACCGGGTCAAGACCCTGTTCACGGACAGCACCGCCGGTCAGGAGCCGGCCAAGAGCGCCGCCATCACCCCACCGCCGGTTCCACGCAAGGAGGCGGAAAAGGAGACTCCCGCTGCAGCGGCCTCGACCCCCAAGCCGACGGCAGTGGCCCCTCCGCCCCCTCCTCCGCCGCCACCCGCCGTCAAGGAGAGCGCCGCCGAACCAAAACCGGCCGCTCCCAAGGAGAGCGCCGAAGCCAAGCCGGCCGTCGAAACGGGCAAGCCCGGTCAGCCGGGGGTCACCAGCGATCAGGCCAAGTCCCAACACGAGGTGCAGCAGGCGATACGGGCCTGGGCGGCGGCCTGGTCCGCCAAGAACATCGACCAGTACCTGGCGGCCTACTCTCCCCGGTTTCAGCCCTTTGCCAAAAGCCTGAAATCCCGCGCGGATTGGGAGAAAAACCGGCGCGAGGTCATCGGCAGGGCGGGCAGCATTCAGATTCAGGTAGCGGATCTGCAGGTCAATCTGCTCAACGATCACCGTGCCCAGGTGTCCTTCACGCAGAACTACACCTCCAAGAATTTCCGGGACGTGGTCAAGAAGTCCCTCTCCATGGAGCGTGAGGAGAACGGGTGGAAAATCGTGCGGGAATATGCCGATGAGTGAGAGGGACGGCCTCTCCCAGCGCATGCGGGCCACGGTATCGGCCCATGGGTTGATTCTCGACCGGTCTGGTGACGATGGCGTGCGCATCTTGCTGGTGCGACTGGCCTATCGGGATCACCGTGAGGGGAAATGGTCGTTTCCAGGTGGTTTCGTGGATGTGGGGGAGTCGTCCGAAGTGGCGTTCAAGCGGGAGGTGGCCGAGGAGATCGGTCTGGAGCTGCTCGCTTGCCGCAAGGTGGAGACCGATGAGATGTTGTTGTCCGAGTTTCCCAACATGGGGGTCATCTACCTGTGTGACACCTGGCGAGGGGTTCCCGAATGCCGCAGCCGGGAGATTCGGGAGACCGCCTGGGTGAACGAGTCGGATTTCCTGGCCTTGGAGCGGGCGGGGCAACTCGCCTATGCGCAGATGGGGGATCAGATTCGTTGGGTGGGTTGGCGGATAGCGCGCCCATCGCCAGAGGGAGTGACGCCATGAAATCGCAACGACCGCTCCTCCTGGCCGCGTGTTTTGTTCTGTTGCCGTGTTGGAGCGGTGGTCTGTGCGCCGCCGATGCGCCCGCCTCGCCCCACAGCGAGGGAAAAAACGCAAAACCCGACCAGGCCCTCGAACAGGCCAGGGATCACCTCCTGAACGCACTGCGTTCCCTGCGCGAGGCGGGACGGCTCACCTACGAGGAGCGGATGCCGGAGTTGCGGGACAAGAGTTCTCAGGCTCTGGAGGAGACGCAGCGGTTGTTGCGTGATCTGGAGCGCCGTTTGCCCAAATTGGAAGAAAAGCCGTCCACGCCCCCCACCGCTCCCGTCAAGCCGGAGATTTCCCCTTCTTCCATTTGATCCCGCACACGCGACGCCTGGCGCCTCATACCAATGGAACATTACTCGAAGCGGGTGGTTGATGGCACGATGCCTGGGTTCCTCACCAGAACGTATAAGAGGCCGACGGGGCGAGGATGTCTTGTAACATGTTTAAATAATTCAAAAAAGGGCTTCCGACTGCCCACTAGTTCGAAGGTTGCATGTCCGTGGACAACCTGCTAAAATTCACCACGAGAAATGCATTATGGACTCGTGCCGACTGGCGAGAACCGCATCATGACGATGCCCTGGACGAACATGAATATCGGTAAGGCATCAACCGGGTGGGACGCAATGTGTTGCACAAACTCAAGATCGCAGTGTCATCCTGAAAGAGAGCAATGATGGCCACCATAATTTCGACAATCGGTTATGAGGGTGCCAGTTTGGATGCATTTCTGGCAACACTGAAAGACTTGGGAGTCACCTTGTTGATCGATGTGAGAGATTATCCGGTGTCACGCAAACGCGGCTTTTCCAAAACGGCGTTAGCTGGTTATTTACGCAATGCAGGCATCGAATACGTTCATTTGATGGGTCTTGGAGATCCCAAACCAGGACGGATCGCAGCAACATCAGGTCATATGGATGAATTTCGAAAAATTTTTCTTGCCCATATGCAGGTAGAAGCAGCCCAGCGAGATCTGCAACGGGCGGAGATGTTGATCGAACAAACGAGTCATGCCTGCATTATGTGTTATGAACGCGATCCGGAACAGTGCCACCGTTCTCTGGTTGCCAAAATGTTATTTGACCGTAAACCATTACAAATCAAACATCGGGGGGTGCGTGATAAGGTGGAACATGTACGCAACGTCGGGAAAAGAACAGGTATTGATTCTGGTCAAAGCCCTACCTCACGTTAGCGGTAATTACGGAGAGACCGTCTGTTGCGCTGGTGTGACCCAGGACAAGCAATGGCGGAGGCAATATCCAATTCGGTTTCGTTACCTGAAAGACAACAAATTCACGCGCTGGCAATGGGTGGAATACGAATGGCGGTTGTCCAAAGATCGCAGACCGGAAAGTCGGCGTGTCGTGGAAGAATCCATTCGTCCTCTGGAGAGTATGAAGGAACGTGATCGTTCGGCATTCCTTCATTCTTTGGTGCTTGGTTCAACCAAGGAAGCAGAACAACGTGGTCAGAGTCTTGCGTTGATTCGCCCTCATGTTCCGAAATTTTCCTGGAAAAAGAAGAGCAACGAAGAGATTGTCACCGAACGCCATAAATATGCGGAGGCAGTGCGCCAGTTGAATCTTTTCGACGTTAACGAAGAAATGCGTGCATTGGAACCTTGTCCCTATGAGTTCCGCTTTTCGTTTTCGACCGATTCAGGCTCTCATAATCATGTATGTCTGGATTGGGAAACATCCGCCACATTTTTTAAATTTAGGCTTAAATATGGCGAGCAAGCTGCTTTGGAAAAAATGCAAAAAATTTTTGGAGAGCAATATATTCAAAAAGGGATGGTATTTGCCATGGGAACTCATTCCGTACATCCGCAATGGCTATTGCTCGGGGTGATTCGCCTCGATCCTCCTCCCAGACAAGGATTGCTCCCATTGGATGATTGACGCGCTCCACAGCCATACTGCCGACACGTCGGAACGATTGCACTGCTGCTTGGAGACTGAAAAAAAACCCGCGACCGTCGCGCTTTTAGTCCAGTTCCAAGACCAGTCAATCTCATTCAAATAATTATTTTTTGGATTAACCACCTTGTTCACAAGCAAACCGAGACATGTCGCGGTTTCCGCATCCAGACAGGGCGGACGAAAAGTGGCGACATGTCGCGCTTTTCGCTCCTGCCCCAGACAGGGCAATCCCCCCTATTACTCTATACTTTGACGTGAAATTTGGTATCAAAGCGAGGCATCCTTTTGCCGCTGCTCGGCCTGGACGATCCGATTGGCCTCGTCGGCAATAAACAACCGATCCAACTGCTGAAACATTTTGGAACGCAGGGCCTGGAACTCATTCATCTCCTCGATGGCGGCCCCCTTCTCCTGTCTGGCCATCTTGGCCACGATGGAACGGGCGGTCTCGTGGACCATCATGTGGACCTTGCCCATCTCGACGAATAGCGGGATGGCACCGAAGCGGGCCGTGCCCTGGGTGTCGTACCACTTGCCGAAGGCACAGTCATGACCGCTGGCCACCTCTTCCGGCTTGAGCCGGGCACGGCCCCGGATGACGTGCTCCAACTTGCCGAGCCACTTGAGATGGGCGTTCTTCACCGCCTGAACATCGAAGGCGGGCGGCCCGGAAGCGAGACTCTCCGTCTGCTGTTTGAGGGCCTGACCGATCTCCTGGACCACGCTGGTCAGCATCCCGGCATGGTGGATGGAGCCGTTGACGAAATCGAGCAGATCCAGGGATTGCAGCACCTCCTTCTGGACATTGACCGAGGCGATGTAGATCTCCTCGGAGCTGAGTTGCAGGGTGAGGGTGCGCTCCTGGGCCAGGCCGCTTTCGGCGGCCACGTTGGAAGCGCCCATGGCCACGCTGGAGGCGGAACGGGCGATCTCTGCCGTGCCGGCCGCCGCCTCGACCGCCGCCCTGGCCACCTCCTGGGAGGCGTTGGAGAGTTCGGCGGCGTTGCGGGTCACCTCCTCGGCGGCCTGGGTGACGTCGTGCATGGAATTGGAGATGTTGGCCACCGCCCGCGTCTGATCGTCCACCGCGCGGGTGATTTCGTGATTGGTCTGCGAGATCTGTTCGATCAGGTGCGAAATGTCCAGGGTGCCGTTGGAGGCCTCCTTGGTTCTTTGTTGAATCTCGCGGGTCCTTTCATGGATCAGCCGGGTGGCGTCCCCGGTCTGCCTGGCCAGCTCCTTGACCTCGTGCGCCACCACGGCGAAACCCTTGCCCGCCTCGCCCGCGCCGGCCGCCTCGATGGAGGCGTTCAGGGCCAGCATGTTGGTCTGATCGGCGATGGTCTTGATCATGCCCACCACCTTGCCGATCTCGCCCGCCGCGACCGACAGCTTCTTCATCGTCTCCAGGCTGGTATGGGCGTTGGCGTTCGCCTGCTCGGAACGCTTGTCGGCCATCTGGCACCGCTCGCGCACCGCCTCCAGCGAGGTGGTCATCTGCGCCATGGCCATGGAGACCGAGTTCACCGATTGATTGACCTGCTTGAGACTGGCATTGACGTTTTCGATGTTGGCGGTCATCTCTTCCGCGGCCGAGGCCATGGTACTGACATTGACGCTGGCCTGCTCCGAGGCGGCGGCAATGGAGCTGACGTTGTTGGACAACTCGTTGGCCACCCCGTTGACCGTGCCGATATTCTCCTTCACCTCGTCGATGCGCAGCTTCAGGGCCTGGGTCTCCCGGTCCAGCACGTCGTTAAGCTCCAGGACGTGACTGGCCAGCCTGACGGTGCCGTGCGAGTCCTCGGAGAGGCTCTCCTTGAGGGGAATCAATTCGTTGACCACCGCCGCGACGCTTTCGGACTGGAGCCTCTGCTGCCGCGCCATGAGGATCAGCCGCTCGGTGACGCCATTGATCCCCTGCCCCATGACGATCAGCTCCTCGCAGTAGCTCGGCAGGAAGCGGATCTCCAGATTGCCGTGGGCCAGCTCCTCCAGGCGATTTCGGAAGTGGTCGATCTGTCTGGCGAGGACGATTTTGCGCCACAGGGCGAAGAGGCCTCCGGCAAACAGCGGAATCAGCATGCCAAAACCCAATACGAGGCTCATCCGCCTGGAACGTTCCCCAAGCTGCTGCGACTGGTTGGCCACGGCCAACCTGACCTGCTCCATGGCCTCCTGGAGGGCGGCGCTCTCCTGGATGACCTTTTTGCGCGCGGCCTCGGTATCCCCGGAGCCGCTCAGCGCGGAACGAACCGTGCGCTGGAAGGACTCCCAGAGCGGGACGGCGGCGCGCAGCCGGGCCTCGCTCTCCGCATCCGGGGGGACGACCGCTTCGTAGGTGGTCTTCTCCCGATCCAGAAGCAGTGGCGCGTTGCCTCCGGACATCAGCGCCTTGAGGGTGAGGTCGAATCCCCACAGGAGATCCTCGATGGCCTTTTTGCCGCTCCGCTCGCCGGTGGCCAGATAGACCAGAAACTCCTTGGCCGCCTGTTGGGTGAGGGTCACCTGCCGTTCCGCCATTCTTGTGGTGACGCCTTGACCGCTTTCGCCGCGCGCGGCGAGCACGAGCATGCCGGCCAGGGGCAGGATCAGGAGCGGCAGGAGGATGGCCATGGTGGTCAAAGTCGCCTTGATACCGAATTTTTGCTCCCAAGCATGAAAGTCGCTTTTTGACGTCATGAGCGTTTCCTGGTAAATTGAAGGGGATGTGGCAAGATGTGTTGCCGGTCTCTTAATCTATCATATCCGATTGCGATGTCGAATGGAATCCCATCCCGAAACGGCGCTGAGCCGGTTGATCGTCTGTCATGAATGCGATGCCTTGTATCGGACGCCCGATCTGCCGGAGGGTGGCGTGGCCCGTTGCGCGCGCTGCGGGGCCGAACTGTTCCGGTCGAGCCACGGTGGCCCGGATCGGGCGCTCGCCTGGACCCTGACCGGCCTGATCCTCCTGCCGATCGCCCATCTCAATCCGTTGCTGGTCATGCATCTGGGGGGCCGGATTCGGGAAAACACCCTGTTGGCCGGGGTCGAGGCCCTGGCCAGGGAGGGGATGTGGGATCTGGCCCTGCTGGTGTTCGGCACCACCATGCTCGCTCCCGGTCTGCTGCTGGCGGGCATGTTTTATCTCCTGCTGCCATTGCGCTTCGGGCGGGCGCCACGGGGGATGGCGGAGGTCTTTCGTCTGGTGCGCCTGGTCACGCCCTGGTCCATGGTGGGGGTTTTTCTGCTGGGCATTCTCGTGGCGTACGTCAAACTGACGGCCATGGCCGGAGTGGTCCCCGGTCTGGCGAGCCATGCCATGGGCGGATTGATGGTGGCCATCGCGGCGGCGCGCGCCTCGCTGGATGACCACGCGCTCTGGAATCTGGCGCCGGAGGGGTCATGAACCCGATCGTCACCGCGATCCGGGCCGGCTGGATCGGCTGTCACGCCTGCGGGCTGGTCAGCCCGGCCGAAGCGGAGGGCATGCCATGCCCCCGCTGCCGGACAACGCTGCACGGACGCAAGCCGGACAGCCTGCAACGCGCCTGGGCGCTGCTGATGACCGCGTTGCTGCTCTATATCCCCGCCAATCTCTATCCGGTGATGACGGTGAACAAAATGGGCCGAGGCGAACCGGACACCATCCTGAGCGGCGTCCGCCATCTGATCGAGGCGGGCATGTGGCCGCTGGCCCTGCTGGTCTTTGTGGCCAGCATCGTGATCCCGGTGGCCAAGCTTGGGGTATTGGCCTATCTGCTGCTGTCGGTGCGGCGGCGCTCCCGGAACCGTTGCCGCGACCGCGCCGTGCTCTATCGGGTGATCGAGGCCTTCGGCCACTGGTCCATGGTGGATGTCTTTCTGGTGTCGATTCTGATCGCCCTGGTCGATTTCGGCGCCATCGCCACCATCGAGCCGGGAATCGGCGTATCGTTCTTCGCCGGCGTGGTGGTGGTGACCCTGTTCGCCGCCCGCGCCTTCGATCCCCGCCTGATCTGGGATGCCGCCGTCTGGGAGGAGAACCCATGAACCAAACGCCACGAACCACCGACATCCCCCTGCCCGCCGTGACCCCCCACGGGCGCGGCGGTTTGCAACTGGTCTGGTTGATCCCCATCGTGGCATTGCTGCTGGGGGCGTGGCTGGTTGTCAAAACCTGGTCCGAGGCCGGTCCCAGGATCGTTTTGACCTTCAAGAGCGCCGAGGGGATCGAGGCCGGCAAAACCCGCATCAAGCACAAGTCCGTGGAGGTGGGGGTGGTGGATGCCGTGGTGTTGAGCGCCGATTTCTCCCATGTGGAGATTCATGCCTCGATGGTCAAGGGGAGCGAGCCGTTCCTGAACGGCGAGGCCAAGTTCTGGGTGGTGCGGCCTCATTTGAGCCTGCGCGGGGTCTCCGGATTGGGGACGCTGGTCTCCGGGTCGCACATCGAGATGGAGCCGGGCAAGGGAGAGGGACGACAAAACCGTTTCGTCGGGCTGGAGAGTCCCCCCCTGGTGCGTCTGGACGCCTCCGGAACCCGTTTCCTGCTGGAGGCCGATGCCCTGGGTTCCCTGGACGCGGGCGCGCCGGTCTACTACCGCGACATCCCGGTCGGCGAGGTGCTGGGCTACGAATTGACGCAAGACAAACAAAAAGTGACGTTGCCGGTCTTCATCCGGGCGCCCTACAACCAGCTGATCCGCGCGGGCACCCGCTTCTGGGAGACCAGCGGCGTGGACCTGGTGGCCGATGCCGGCGGGATCCGGCTGAAGTCCAGCTCCTTGAGCCGTTTGCTGCAAGGCGGGGTCACCTTCGACTATCCGGAGAGCCTGGAAGAAGCAAAATCGGCCCCGGCCAACACCCATTTCAAACTGTTCAAGAGCGAGAAGGCGGTGGCGGAGGAGGCCTATACGCAAAAACATATTTTTGTCTTGTATTTCAAGGGGTCGGTGCGAGGCTTGACCGTGGGCGCCCCGGTGGAATTTCGTGGCATTCAGGTGGGCAAGGTCACGGACATTCGTTTGGAGTACGATGTCACGGAGGCGACGTTCCGGATTCCGGTACTGGTGCAGATCGAGCCGGAACGGGTCATCGAAATCAGCAAGGAAAATGTGCCGACGGTTCAGGAGGAATCAGAAAAGGATTTTCTGCAATCCCTGGTGAAAAAAGGTCTGCGGGCGCAGTTGAAGATCGGCAGTTATCTGACCGGCCAGTTGTACGTGGAGCTGGATCTGTTGCCGGAGACGCCGCTCACCCTGGTGAACAACCCGCAGAGCATCTATCTGGAGTTGCCGACCATTCCGACCAGTCTGGACGAGATCACCGCCTCGGTGACCGAACTGTTGAAGAGAGTGCAGGCCATGCCGTTGGAGGGGATCGGCCGGGAGCTGCACGAGACCCTCAAGGGAGCCAACCGGGCGGCCAATGCCCCGGAAATCCTGGAGACGATTCGCGGAGCGGCGGCGACCCTGGCCGAGGCGCGGCTGCTGTTGAAGACCCTCGACCGGCAGGCCGGACCCGTGGGCGAGGCGGCTGCCGGGACCCTGCGGCAACTGGAGGAGACCCTGGCCAGGGTGGATGGTGTGATCGGCGCGCGTGCGCCGTTGCATTACGGCATGGTCGAGGCGGTGCGGGAGTTGGCCGCCGCCGCCCGTTCCGTGCGCGGTTTCATTGATCTCTTGGAGCGTCGTCCGGAGTCGTTGCTGTTTGGCAAAGAGAAGGAGGGAAGCCGATGAAGGCGCGTTTGCCGGGAGTCTGGATGGTGTTAGGGGTGGCCGTGATGCTGTCCGGCTGCATGGGAGGGGCGTCGCCGCCGACGCGGTTTTTTCTGTTGACGGCGGTGGAGGGAGCCAGGGGGGCAGCGGGAACGTCCGTCCGGCGGGGACCGGTGGTGGAGTTGGAGCCGGTGGAGATTCCGCGTTATCTCGACCGCGCCGAGATGGTGACGCGCACGGGTGGGAACCGGTTGCAACTGGACCGTCTGCATCAATGGGGTGGGGATCTGCGCGAGGATATTGGTCGTGTGTTGGCGGAGAATCTTTCGGCGTTGCTCGCCTCGGATCGGGTAGTGTTGTTGCCCACGCGGGGAGAGGGGCGGGCCGATTATCGCCTGGCCGTGACGTTGAGCCGTTTCGAGCCGGACGCCATATCGGGCGAGGTCTTGCTGGATGCCCGCTGGATCCTGTTCGATGGCCGGGGCCGGGAGGTGGAGACCCGGCAGGCGCGTCTGGTGACGCGGGCCGGGAACCGGGAGGATTTCGAATCGTTGGCGGTGGCCATGAGCGAGGCGTTGGGGTTGTTGAGCCGACAGCTCGGCGAGTCGATTCGCGCGCGGCCTGCGTCGTGACCGGGGGGGATGGGAGATGACGTCCGGAAGGAGCGGGTTGGCGGGATGGAGTCTGGTGTGTTGGTTGCTGACGTTGGGCATGGCGCAGGGGAGTGTCGGGCCGGTTCCGGCACAGAGATTGCCGTTTACGTTGATTCCGCCGAGCGAGCGTTGGGAGGTCGGCTTGTCCGGGCATTTGATCGGCACCTTGCGACGCGCCGCCGAGCAGGGGGATCCGGAGGCGCAATATGATCTTGGGGTGTTGCATGAACGTGGGGAGGGGATGCCGGTTTCGTTGGGGGAGGCCGAGCGGTGGTATCGGTTGGCAGCCGAGCAGGGTTTCGCCATGGCGCAGTACAATTTGGGGGTATTGTGCATCGAGGGCGAGGGGGTCAGGCGGCGGGATGGCGAGGGGGTGAAGTGGTTTCGTCTGGCTGCGGAGCAGGGCATGGCCGAGGCGCAGTTCAATCTTGGGGTGATGTATCAGGCCGGTCGGGGCGTGACGCGGGATGTGACGCAGGCGTATGCATGGATTGCCTTGGCCGCCAGCGGAGGAATCGAGCAAGCCGGGGTGTGGCTGGTGTTTCTGGAGCGGGTCATGACGGCACAGCAGCGTTTACGGGCGAGGCGATTGGTGGAGAATTGGCAGCCCGTGCAGGTGGTTGATCATTAACCAAACTGCTAAAAAATTATTAGAGGTCCATTATAGTCTGATATGCATGCACATCAGCAACCGAAAAAAATTGCCAGGCAGCTATTTCTCGCCACCGATCATGCCAGCGCCCTGCCACCACTCTGACAGAGAGACAGCCTGCATCAACCGCCTCTGATGATCTTTCGCCAGAGAAACGGCGCAATCAGCTTTTTGCGTCGGCACGAGACGCAAAAAGCTGATATTAATTTACGGAGGAATTCATTATAACAAGTTAATAATCGGGCTTAGGCGTCTTTCAATATCCATTACAGTGGCGTAGATCTGAATTTGCTCGCGGGTGGAGGCCAAATTGAAACGCGATGGTTTTGGGTCAACGGAATGCTTGAGGGCGTAATTTACCTTATTCTTGATTGTTCCAATATCTTCGTTATCAATGACCATGGCAGCCTCTGCCAAGGTGATGTTGAGCCACCAGTCCTTTCCGGGCGGCCAATGATCGAGGATGAATTGAGCGAGTTTTCTCCCCGAAAATAAAGGTTCATGATTCTTGTGAAGATGAAATAACATCTGACTGAGATAGGCTGCGTTGATTGCGGGATAGTACGCCTCCTGATCGAAAAAGTTGCGCCGGAAGGCTTCCAGATAGATTTCGTAGGCGCGTTGCAACAGATCGAAGTCGATACAATCACGATCAATGGTCGTGCTGTCGCCAAACAGGGCCTTGCGCTTATATTGTGCCGCCAGCATGGACAAGGTGTTCGCACTCGGATCACCCATGCGGCAAACGCCGTAGATGAGGGTGGCGGCCTCGTCGTAACGCCGCAGGCGGGTCAGGCAATTGACTCTGGTTTTCATGATGACTGGATCGTGGCGATAGGGGTGTAAAGCGAAGCGATCAACTTTCATACTGTAGTCATCGACACGATCCAGCAACGTCAGGGCCTCCTCGTACAGGCCTTCGTTGGCGTAAAGCTTGGCCAAGGCTGCGAGAAACGCTCCGCTGGGATGACCATCCCGCAAATCCTTGCGGGCGCCTAATAGATAAATAAAAGTATTGGAACTGTCGGAGTTTTCGAGTTCTTTGATATGTTTCTTTTCTTCCTCCGTCATCTTGCCTGGTTCCGGGAGTGCTTGCTGCATGTCGTAGCGCTTGATGACATCGATAACAATCGGCTTGTCATAATTTAAGGATCCGTTCCTGCGCCTCATGCGAAAAATATGCGGAGAATTGCCCTGATCGAACTTTTTCGCCAAATCGATCTGCCCCAGATCGTCGAATTCGTATTCATGCGTTTCGGCTAAAATCTTGTCCCTGAAAGCCTCGGTCACGAAGATGTGCCCTGGCCAAGTGACCGGCTCCAGACGCGCCGCACGTACCACTTCGTCCCCGGAAACGTTGGCCTTCTTCAACATCGGGTCCGGAAAGATATAGCATTTCCCGTAATGCCCAGCGATGCGCGGTTTCAACTCAGGCAGTTGAATCCTCTGGAAATCGATGTTGGCGCATGCATCGCGATATTCCAGCATGAAAGCAGTGGCCGCCTGGCCGTGATCCTCATCGAAGACCGCCATCATGCCGTCACCCCAGGTATTGAAGGCTATCATACCTTTATCATCACACGAATAGGCTTCGACGACTTGGTTAAGTTTACTCAAAACTTCTTTATAAAAATTTTTATAATTTTCATTATTAAGCGACGAGAATCCTTTTAAGTCGCTAAAGACAATATAACCCTCAACTTTGTATACTTTATCTGATTGCATCTTAGTTATCCCAATATTCAAGTGAGCGAGAAAAGACCATTTTATATGATCTTAGGACAAACGTACAATCTTGCATTATAATTAAATTACTAAATATTATAATGCCGTGAATTTGACATTGATGTCGCCCTCGCCAGATCTTTTGTTGGCGCACGATTTCATTATATTGTCATGTATTTTTTCATGTCAACACAAAAATGAGGCATTCGCTTTCAGAATTTAATGCAATGCCCGTTTTGCCTCGGGATCGGCATTCTGTCCTTCGGTCGGGGGTATATTTTAGGCCTTGAGGCACTCGTGTCCGGTTAATTTCTTTTTCAGCTTTTCCCCTGGTTTCGACTTGAATGGGATCCGGGGTTTTGGCAGGTTCTCCTGGGGGGTGTCACTACCTTCTTGAAAAGAGCGCGCTGAAAGTCAAAGTCCCAAGTGCTCACGCCCTTGGATCCCACCAGGGGGATAATCCCCCTGGACCCCTAATAATTTTTTTATCGGTCGCGCTGCAAAAGCGAACGGTGCAACACACCACCTTCATCGTCGTGAAACGTCAGTTCCATGACCGTCTCACTGACCATCACCCGAAGAAAACCGAAACGCTCGGCGGCGAATTCCGACCAGGCACTCCGGGTCTGCAAGGGATACAGGGTATGCCCCCCGGCGCCGGAAACCACGTACACGGGTTCGTCGGGCGCTCGCAACAGTTGCAGAATGTGGTCGTGACCACTCAAATGCAAATCCGCACGGGCCACACGCAAGGCGGGCAGAAAATGTCGCAACAATTCCGCAGAGTCCCCGTGCGGACCACCGGAACGCAAAGGATAATGACTCGCCACCACACGCCAAACCGGCTCCGGTTGCCGGGCAGCAGACTCCAACAAAAAACGGTTCTGTTCGTCGAGAGGCAACGTGGCATCCAGCAAAATCAAACGCACAAGCGGCCCGTCGCGCACGGTTTGCCCCTGATCCAACCAATCATTGCGCCCGGCCATGCGCCAACGACCACTGCCGAGACGCTGCCGCCCATACGCCACCTGCGCCTCCGGATTGGCGCGAATGTCATGATTGCCAAGAATCGCATAAAAAGGGACCCGTTCCAAATGCGGCCCGGTATAAATGCGCTCGAATTTCGTCTGCCATTGCGGGTCTTGCACCGAGGCGATCCCGTTTGGATAAAAATTGTCGCCCAATAATAAAACGAATGCAACGCCACCGTTTTGGGCCGCGACCCGTTCCATGGCCGTGGCCACGCGACGTTGATCCGCGCTCCCGGAGCCGTGATCCCCCAGGGCGAAGAAGATCAAGGGCGTCTGCTCCGCCGCGCCGGGCAACTGGGGCCAAAACGCCAGCCAGACCGCCATCAGCCGGATGAACCAATGAATCCGCATTTTTCCCGCCTCGCCTCTCTCGTACCGTTTCGTGGATCCATCCATTCATGTTACAAGGAGAGGGTAAAGTCAACATTCCATCGAATGGGAATCCGTCATGAAGCCAACTCTGGATAATCTGTGTGTAACCACCATACGCATGCTGGCTGCGGACATGGTGGAACAGGCCAATTCCGGTCATCCCGGCTTGCCCCTGGGGGCGGCCCCCATGGCCCACGTCCTGTGGAGCCGTTTCCTGCGCCACGACCCGGCCCATGCCCATTGGCCGAACCGGGACCGGTTCATCCTGTCGGCGGGCCATGGCTCGACCTTGTTGTATGCCTTGTTGCATCTGTGGGGATACGGCCTGGGCCTGGAAGAGTTGAAGGCGTTCCGGCAGTGGGAAAGCCGCACGCCGGGTCACCCGGAACACGGCCTGACCCCAGGCGTGGAGACCTCCACCGGACCCCTGGGCCAGGGTTTGTCCATGGCAGTGGGCATGGCCATGGCCGAACGACATCTGGCGCGGGAGTTCAATCCCGCAAGCGGCGCGCCGGTGGTGGATCATCATGTGTACGCCATGGTTTCGGACGGGGACCTCATGGAGGGGGTGGCCAGCGAGGCGGCCTCGTTGGCGGGTCATCTGCGCCTGGGCAAGCTGATCGTCCTGTACGATGACAATCGCATCTCCATCGAGGGGAGCACCGAGCTGGCCTTTACCGAAAACGTGGAAGCCCGTTTCCGCGCACAAGGCTGGCACACCGTGTACGTGGAGAATGGCGAGGATCTGGAGGTGATCGCGGGCGCCATCGAGGCGGCGCGCGCCGAAAGCGAACGGCCATCCCTGATTCGGGTGCATACCACCATTGGTTTCGGTTCGCCGGTGGCCGGCAGCGAGGCGGTGCATGGCGCGCCGCTGGGCAAACACATGGCGGCCACGCGGGCCTTTTTTCAATGGCCCGCCGAGACCTTCCACGTCCCGGTGGAGGTGCGGAAACATTTTTCCGATCTGGCCAGGCGTGGAGGGGAGTGGGTGCGGGAGTGGGAGTCCCGCATGGCCGGTCTGGAACGGGCCGCGCAGCTGCATGCCCGTCTGGCCGGGGAGCTGCCGCCGGGCTGGGATCGCTCCCTGACGGCGCTGACCTTTGCCGCCGACAAGCCCTTGGCCACACGGGTGGTGTCGGGTCAGGCCATCAATGCCCTGGCCGGGGATTTGCCGGCCCTGATCGGCGGTTCGGCGGATCTGGCCCCTTCCAACAACACCGCCATCAAAAATGGCGGAGAGCGCAATCTGCATTTCGGGGTGCGGGAACATGCCATGGCTGCCGCAGTCAATGGCATGGCCCTGCATGGGGGGTTCATCCCGTATTGCGCCACGTTCCTGGTGTTCGCCGACTATCTGCGCGGGGCCATGCGACTCTCCGCGTTGATGGGGACACGGGTGATCTACGTATTGACGCATGACAGCGTGGCGGTGGGCGAGGATGGACCGACCCATCAGCCCATCGAGCAGTTGGCGGGTTTGCGGGCATTGCCCGGTTTGACGGTATTGCGACCGGCGGACGCCAACGAGACGGTGGCCGCCTGGCGGCTGGCCGTGGCCGGTTCGGGTCCGTTAGCGTTGATCCTGTCACGGCAGAACCTGCCCATTTTGCCCGCCAATCCCGACGGGGTGGCGCGCGGGGCCTACGTGGTGGCGGGTGGGGAGGAGACCCCGGAGTTGTTGTTGCTGGCCACCGGCAGCGAGGTGCATCTGGCGTTGGCGGTTCGCGAGGCGTTGGCCCGCTCCGGGCGGTCGGCCAGGGTGATCTCCATGCCGTCCTGGGAGCTGTTCCTCAAGCAGCCCTTGGCCTATCGGGAAGCGATCCTGCCGCCGGGGGTCAGGAAACGTCTGGCCATCGAGGCCGGCTCCTCCCTGGGCTGGCATCGCTGGGTTGGGGATGGTGGCGAGGTGGTCGCCTTGGATCGTTTCGGCGCCTCCGCTCCGGGCAATGTGGTGTTGCGGGAGTTGGGATTCTCCGTGGAGGCGGTCACCAAACGCGCGCTGGCGCTGTTGGACTGAAAAAGACCATTCATGAATCATTGCGCGAGGGGGGGAGAGATGATCCATCACGAGAAGAGGAAAGTTTCCGGTCGCGGGGAGCGGCTCGAGGACCGGATCGCGCCTGCGGTTCTGGGTGGGGGGACGGCATCGGCCCTGGCCGATTCGGTACCGCTCCCGACGGAACTGGAGGAGCCGGTTCAGGAGATCGTTCTGGTCGATATCGATGAAACGGGGACCGGGCTTGCCGGAACCGAATACACGGTGCAAAGCGACGTGGTTGCGGAGGTGGGATTGACCACGGTGACGATCGAAGGCGACTCCTCCCTGACCATCGGGCTGGGGGAAGAGTCCATCACGTTCACCTCGAGCACCGATGCTTCCATGTTCACCGACCCGTTCACCGGGGAGACCCTCATCACTTCCGACACCACGCTCGCCGGATCGGCAGGCCAGGAGATCACCATTCACGGCGAAGGTATCGCGCTCGACGGGGAGGAGGAGGATGTGCTATCCGGAAGCGTGACCATCACCGGGCCGAACGGAGGCAGCGTGGCGGTGGATGGGAGCATCACCGTGACGAGCAGCGACTCCGGCACCACCGTCACGACCGCAGCCGATGTGACGACCTCCGGGGGCGGGAACGCCACCGTGGCGGGATCCACGACCGTAAACACGAGCGGCGGCGTGGAGAGCCATTCCACCACGGTGACGAACGCCGAAGGGCAGTCGTTCACCTTTGGCCGGCCCAGATAACCGGGTACGGATGTCGAAAAAAATCCGGGGGATCGCTCCCCCGGATCGTACTCGATCCAACCATGCCCATTTCGCCAATTGGCGATGACGGGCGGGATCTTCTCCGGGCAATCCGTTCTTGCGGGAGTTGGATTTTTCCAGGAGGCGGTCACCAAACGCGCCATGTCGCTATTACCTGAGATTCTCTTGGACGACGTTGGCCCGGATCGGATAAAATGCCTTGACGTTGTTGTACCGCTTGCCAGGGAGGACGCCTCATGACCACCATTGCCATCCCGTTTGACACGTTGGCCTTTGTGAAAAAGCTGGAAACGGCTGGCATTCCCCCTGCTCATGCGGAAGCGCAGGCGGAAGCGCTTTCGGTTGTTCTCCAAAACGTGGAAGAGTCCCGGCTCAAGGAACTGGCCACGAAGGGAGATATCTTGCGCCTGGAGCGGGATATCAAGGAATTGGAAGTCAAAATGGACGCCAAGATCGAAACCGCCAAGGCCGACACCATCAAATGGACGGCGGGCATGTTCGCGGCCCAGACCGCGTTGATCATCGGGGCCATGTTCGCGCTGATGCGGAACAACCAACCTCCACCGCAACTCCCGGTCGCCCAGGAAATGCGCATGCCCGTCCCGACCCTGCAGACGCCGTCACCTCACATTCAGGAAAAAAAATCCGGGGGATCGCTCCCCCGGATGGAATGATTCGTCTATTGCGCCGGATGATTCGTCAACCGCGCTCCTTGAGCCAGTTGGCGATGGCGGGCGGGATCTCCTGCTGGGAACGGCCGCTGACATACACCCCGATGTGACCCCCATTGAAGGCCACTTCCTTGTAGTCGCTGCTGCCGATGTAGTTTTTCAGTGCCCTGGAAGCGTCGGGCGGGACCAGATGATCCTTGGTGGCGTAGACGTTCAACACCGGCATGGTGATATTGGACAACTCCACCCGCTGCTCGCCGATCCGCACCACACCCTTGATCAAACCGTTCCTCTGGAAGAAATCCTTGAGAAATTGACGAAATGCCTCCCCGGCCTGGTCCGGCGAATCGAAGATCCATTTCTCCATGCGCAGGAAGTTCTTCAACTTCACCGGCTCGTCCAACAGATCCACCATGTCCAGATACTTCTGACCCGTCAGACGAAACGGGTTCATGGACAGAAAGGTCAGATTCAACATATCCCCCGGAATGTTGCCCATGGTGTCCACCAACAGGTCGATGTCCACATTCCTGGCCCACAAACTCAACAGATTGTCCGGGGTGTGAAAATCCACCGGCGTGACCATGGTCACCAGATTGCGTACCCGGTCCGGATGCAACGCGCTGAAACAAATGGAAAACGTCCCACCCTGACAAATCCCCAGCAGATTGACCCGGTAAATGTCGTGCCGGTTGCGGATGAAATCCACGCACCGCTTGATGTAGCCGTTGATGTAATCGTCCAGACCCAGATAACGATCCGATGCGTCCGGATAGCCCCAGTCGATGAGATAGACATCCATCCCCTCGTCCAGCAACCCCCGAATCATGGATCGATCCTCCTGAAGATCGGCCATGTACGGACGATTGACCAGCGCATACACCACCAGGATGGGCACCCGGTGCGGCTTTTCCACACGCGGCGTGTAATGGTACAAGGTCACCTTGTCCTCGCGATAGACCGGCTCCTTGGCGCTCACGCCGGACTCGATCGGCCCTACCTCGGTGAAGGTCTTGACGCCCGCAGACAGCTTCTGATTGAAGCGGGCCAACTCCTCCACCGCTTTCTCCGGATTGATGGCGAACGGAAACATGGATTATTCTCCTTTCTGAGCGGGACCAGGCTTGCCGGCCACCCGTACCGGCCTCTTGATGGCGGGCTTGTCCGGCGACGCGGCCTCCGGCGCGCTCTCCACCGGGGCGGCATGCAGCGACTCCTGGAACTGTTTCCGCAATTCCGCCACTTCTTCCCGCAGACGCCGCACCCCCAGCTTCTCCATGTCGTCGCGCAAGGTGTTGATGTCCGCGCTCGCATCCCGGTTGCGCAATGCCTGAACTTCGTCCTCCAGCGCCCGTAGCCGCTGCTTCAGGGTGGCGATCTGCTGGTAGGCGCTGTCCAACTCGCGCCGCGTCGGCATGTTCATCAGCGACAGCGCATTGTCCACCGTCTCGTTCATGTGCCGCCGTACCCGCATCAGCCCATTCATCAGATGCGTGTTCAGCTCGTTGAACTCCTTGCTGGTCACCGCCCGGGCATTGGCCTCCTCGCTGCAATCCACCCACAGGATGTACAGATCGCGCATCGTCTCCAGCGCCTTGCCCTCGGCGGCCATTTCCAGAAGCTTCTTGTGCAACAGGTCCAAGGCGGTGCCGTTGGACTTGCTCATGAAAACCTGAAACTCCTCCAGGGCCTTGCGATACTCCATGCCCAGCCGCATCCCCTCCTGCATCTTCTCCTGCCGCTCACGGAAGAAGCCCAGACCGGGGGCCGACAGAAAACGGGCCATCTGCTCCTCAACGGATTTGCCGGAGAGCAGGGCGCGCATCGTGTCGTTGGCAAAGGCCGGATTGTTGGAGAGAAAATCACCCCACGCCTTCATCGGGCGATTCCACAGCACGGACAGATCATCCGTATTGCCCGGCACGCCCGGCCACGACGGCATGGAGGCCTTGGCGAACATCTCCTTGGCGCCCTGAATCACCCGATCCAACTGCGCGGTCCATTCGGCGCCGGGCTTAGCGCCCTCCTGGGCACTCTGGAAGGCCTTGAACACCTCCCGCCCCATGCGCAAAAAGCTCTCCATCGACGACATGGCATGCCGCATCGCCATGGACTCGGGGGTGGGCTGGCTGGACGGGAACATCCCCTGCCAACGGCTCATCCCCTCGCGGAAGAATTCCATCGGATTGTCCGCCGGAAAGCTCTTCGCCCAGGAGGTCTGTGTCACCTCCGACCAGTCGTCCCAGATTTTGCGTTGGAGATCGCTCCACCCGGCCATCCAGTCAGTGGAATATGGATTGTTGTCCATGTGGCAACTCCTCGATATTGGCCCGACGTGGGGCCGGATGTCTTGAATTGGACGGCGCGTCCCTGCGCCGTTGCAACGGGACAGTTTTCCCACCTCCCTCGTGAACGGGGAGGTCGTCCCGCAACCAGCCTGGAAACGAGGACGTTATTCCAAACCGGCCTTGGCTTCTTCCACGAGCCTGGAGATGTTCTTTTCGATCAATTCCTTCAGCTCGTTTTGTCCCTGGGTCAGGACATCCATCGTACGTTTGGCGTTGTCCACCATCATCTTGCCGAGATTGGTCGCGATATCGGCCTGGGTGGCGACCGCTTCCTGGACGGTCTTGGCCGAGCTGAGCTCCTTGAGCTGCTTGGCGCCTGCGGTGATGAACCCTTCCGCCGCCTCCAACTGCTGTTTGGTCAACTCCTGCACGGTGCGGTCGTTGATTTTTTGCAGATCGGAGATCGAGTCCATCATCTTCTTGGTCAATTCCGTCATACGTTCGGCAACCTTATTATTGTCCATGGTCTGGGTCCTTTCGGTTAAGGGCGCTTGGCTTTTTTATGCTGCATTGCAATATGTTGCACTGCAGCATAATGGAACCGTTTGTGTGTGTCAAATCTTTTTTTGCTGAACCGTTAAAAAAATTCAGCAAGCCGGCGTTCATGCCGGATCGTCCGACTTCAGGGAGATGCTGAAAAGACCTTCCTGGAGGGAATTCCAGATATCCAGGTTGTGGCGTCCCATTTCGGCGATCATGGCCACGGGGTCCGGGGAGGCCTGGAAACGGCTCTTCTGGTCCATGAAGAGATCCAGGCTGAGCTTCATCCATTCGCCGAGGGCGCCCTGCATGGCATCGCCGTAGAAGCGGATGATCATTTGCAGAACGTCGGTATCGAAGACCGGATGGCCCTTGTCCTCCTGTTCGCTGATGATCTGGAGGAGGATCAGCCGGGTGAGGTCGGCCCCGGTGCGGTTGTCCACCACCTGGAAGGGGATGCGGTCCATGACCAGATCCTGCACCCCCTCCAGGGTGATGTAGGCCGACTGCTCGGTGTCGTAGAGACGCCGGTTGGCGTATTTCTTGATGATGCGCACCGGGGTTTCGTCCATGACGATCGTCTCCAGCCCTCGCGAACAAAGTTGCCGGGGGTCAGTGGATGAACTGGCCGCCGTTGATGTCGATGTTGGCGCCGGTGATGAAGCCGGACTCTTCGGAGGCCAGGAAGGCCACCACGTGGGCGATCTCGGAGGGTTCGGCCAGGCGGCCCGCCGGGATCTGGGCGATGATGGTCTGCAAGACCTCCTCGCGGATTTTCTTCACCATTTCGGTGGCCACGTAGCCGGGGCTGATGGTATTGACCGTCACCCCCTTGCGGATCCCCTCCTGGGCCACGGCCATGGTGAAGCCATGCATGCCGGCCTTGGCGGCGGAGTAGTTGGCCTGGCCGAACTGGCCCTTGCGGCCGTTGATGGAGGAGATGTTGATGACCCGGCCAAAACCGCGGTCCACCATGCCGGGAAAGATGTTGCGGGTCATGTTGAAGACGCTGTCCAGATTGACGCCCAGCACTTCGTTCCACTGCTGCGGGGTCATTTTCTTGAGGACGCTGTCGCGGGTGATGCCGGCGCAGTTGACCAGGACATCGATGGGGCCGACTTCGCTTTCGATTTTCTCCACGGCCTGCTTGCAGGATTCGAAGTCGGCGACGTCCGCCTCGTAGACCTTGATGTCCACGCCGGCGTCATGCATGTCTTGCTTCCACTGATCCAGGTTGGGGCATTCGAAGACCGGGGCGCAGGTGGCGACCACCTGATACCCTTTCCGGCTCAGGGTGGTGCAGATTGCCGAGCCGATCCCGCCGGGACCGCCGGTGACCAAAGCGATTCTTTTGCTCATGTCTAGAATTCTCCTTAAGAATTGGTGATCGCGATCAGCGTTCCACTGCCAGGGCCACGCCCATGCCGCCACCGATGCACAAGGTGGCCAGGCCTTTCTTGAGATTACGTTTTTTCATTTCGTGCAACAGCGTGACCAGGATCCTGGCCCCGGAGGCGCCGATGGGGTGGCCCAGAGCGATGGCCCCGCCGTTGACGTTGACCTTGCTCAGGTCCCAGCCCAGTTCCTTGTTGACGGACATGGCCTGGGACGCGAAGGCCTCGTTGGCCTCGATGAGTTCGAGTTGCTCGTGGGTCCAGCCGGCCTTTTCCAGGCACTTGCGCACCGCCGGGATGGGGCCGGTTCCCATGATTTTGGGTTCGACGCCGGCGCTGGCGTAGGCGACCACCCGGCCCATGATCTCGAGGCCGAGCTGTTCGGCCAGGGAGCGGGCCATGACGACCACGGCGGCGGCCCCGTCGTTGATGCCGGAGGCGTTGCCGGCGGAGACGGTGCCGGCCTTGTCGAAGGCGGGCGGGATCTTGGCCAGGCTTTCGGCGGTGGTGCCGGCGCGGGGAAATTCGTCAGTGGTGCAAAAGGTGGAGGGTTGCTTGCGCTGCTTGATCTCCACCGGGATGATTTCGTCGTTGAAGCGACCGGACTTTTGCGCCGCTTCGGTCTTCTGTTGGGAGGAGGCGGCGAAGGCATCCTGATCAACGCGGGAGAACTCGAACTGTTTGGCGATGTTTTCTGCGGTGCAGCCCATGTGGTAGTCGTTGAAGACATCCCAGAGGCCGTCGCTGATCATGGTGTCTTGCAGCTTCCATTCGCCCATTTTGGTGCCGTTGCGGGAGTTGGGCACGCAATGGGGGGCGGCGCTCATGTTCTCCTGGCCCCCCGCGATGACGACCCGCGCGTCGCCGCATTTGATGGCTTGCGCCGCCAGGGCCACCGCCTTGAGTCCGCTGCCGCAGACCTTGTTGATGGTCATGGCCGGGGTGGTCACCGGCAGTCCGGCGGCCAGGGTGGCCTGACGGGCCGGATTCTGGCCGACGCCGGCGGTCAGCACCTGACCCAGGATCACCTCGTCGATCTGGTCCGGTTTGAGTCCGCTCTTGTCCAGAAGTCCGCGGATCACCACGGCGCCCAGTTCGCTGGCGGGCACTCCCGCCAAGGCGCCCAGGAATTTGCCGATGGCGGTCCGGCCGGCGGCAACGATGACGACATCCTCCATGCTCTCTTCTCCTTCCCTTCGTTTGAAGTGATTGATCGGGCTGATATCCGCGTCCGATGTGCGGGTAAGTGATGTTAATTACCCTGTTTTGCGTCATTTGAAAAGGGAATGCCGTCATGGATTGGATTTTTGCGTGATTTTTTCGCAACGGCGCGGCCGGGGTTGTGGTATCATGCCGCGCATGGGAAGGCCCCTTCGGAGAGCGCATGATGACGGATGAAGAACTGGAAGCGTTGCTGACGGACCTGGAATCGGATCGGGTGGAACGCAAGGAGTCGTTGTCGGATTCTGCGGCTGGCAAAATACGTCAGGCCGTTTGCGCCATGGCCAACGACCTGCCCGATCATCGGCAACCGGGGGTGATCTTCGTCGGCGAGAAGGACAGTGGCGGTGGATCGGGTCTGGCGATCACCGATCAACTGCTGCAGAATCTCGCCGCCATGCGTTCGGATGGCACCATTTTGCCATTTCCGGTACTGATCGTCTCCAAAAAGGTCTTGTCGGGGCGTACATTGGCTGTGGTGGAGGTGCATCCTTCCGACTCCCCTCCGGTGCGCGTCGATGGCCGCGTCTGGATTCGTGTTGGCCCGCGCCGCGCCACGGCGACCGCCGAGGAGGAGCGCCGTTTGAACGAAAAACGCCGCGCGCGGGATCTGCCCCACGACCTCCACCCGTTGCGGCATGCCTCCTTGCGGGATCTGGATCTGAATCTGTTCCGGACGACCTGTCTGCCAGCCGCCGTGGCCCCAGAGGTCCTGGAGGAGAACAACCGTTCCCTGGAGCAGCAACTGGCCTCCCTGCGTTTCGTCACCCCGGAGACGATTCCGGTTCCGACGGTGGTCGGCATGCTGGTGCTGGGCATGACACCGACCCATTTCATACCCGGCGCTTATGTGCAATTTTTGCGTTTGAATGGCACGGATCTGGCGGATGGTCTGGTCGATGAAAAAAAAATCCTCGGTCCCTTGCCTGATGCGATCCGGCGTCTGGAGGAGGTGTTCACGGCGAATATCCACATGGCGATCGATCTGCATTCTTCTCCCCTGGAAATCCGCAGGCCGGACTATCCCATGGCGGCCTTGCAGCAGTTGGCGCGCAATGCCATCATGCATCGCGACTACGATACGTCCCATGCCCCGGTACTGGTCTATTGGTTTGCCGATCGCATCGAGATCCACAATCCGGGCGGGCCGTTCGGGCATGTGACCAGGGAAAATTTCGGCCAACCCGGCATCACGGACTACCGCAATCCGAACCTGGCGGAAGCCATGAAGAGTCTCGGATTCGTGCAACGGTTCGGCGTCGGGATCCGGATGGCCCGCAAGGCGATGCTGGAAAACGGCAATCCGGAGATCGAATTCGACGTGCGGCCCAATCATGTCATGAGCACGCTGAGGAGACGTCCATGAGCGTGCCGGTCATTGCGTTTTTCAATAACAAGGCCGGTGTCGGAAAGACCACCCTGGTCTATCATGTGGCCTGGATGATGTCGGATCTCGGTCACACCGTCCTGGTCGCCGACCTGGATCCGCAGGGCAATCTCACCACGGCGTTTCTGGATGCCGACCGGTTGGAAGAATTGTGGCCGGAGGATGCCACCACCCCCACGATTCATGGCGCGATCAGGGATTTGCAACGGGGTGTGGGCGATGTCGTCAAACCATGCCTGGAACCGGTCGGCGAGAATCTGGCCTTGATTCTTGGGGACATGGCCCTTTCCCGGTGCGAGGATGCGTTTTCCCAAGTCTGGCCCAAATGTCTCGATGGCGACGAGCGTGCCTTGCGCGTCATCTCCGCGTTCTGGCGCGTGTTGCAGCTTGGGGCGCGGGAACGGGGCGCCGATGTGGTGCTGGTGGATCTGGGACCCAATCTGGGCGCCATCAACAGAGCGGCTTTGATCGCCTCGGATTTCCTGGTCATTCCGCTCGGTCCGGATCTTTACTCCTTGCAGGGGCTGCGCAACCTCGGGCCGACCTTGCGCGTCTGGCGGCAGGAGTGGCGGGAACGGCTGGCCAGAAATCCCTCCGGCGATCTCGAATTGCCAACCGGAGCAATGCAACCCCTGGGGTACATCGTGATGGCCCACACCATGCGCTTCGGGGAGCCGGTCCATGTATACGAAAAATGGATTTCCCGCATACCTGCAACTTATTATCGCGCTGTCCTGGACCAACGGGATCCCGATCCGCCCCCCGTCGTCTCGGATCCGCACTGTTTCGCCCTGCTCCGGCACTACCGCAGCCTGATGCCCATGGCCCAGGAGGCACGAAAACCCATTTTTCACCTGAAACCGGCGGACGGGGCGATGGGTTCCCTTTTTGGCGCTGTCCGGCATGCATGGCAGGATTTCAGAACCTTGACCGAGCGGATCCTCGACCAGGCTCGCATTGCGCGGACAAAGGTGACTTGACGCCATGATGTGGTTTGCCAGGATATGGCGGGAATTGCGCCTGGATGTCAAGGTGATCGGCTCGACGCTGATGCTTCTGGGCATCATGACGGTGGTGCTGGGCTGGAGCGCCATCGCGGCGGAACAGCGCGCCCTGCGCGATCAGATTCAAAGCCAGGGCGCCTCCCTGGCCGAGGCGGCGGCCATCTTCTCCATCGAACCCCTCCTGACCCTGGATCACGGCGTGTTGGACAGCTATGTCCACCGCCTGACCCGCACCCAAAGCGACATCGGCTTCGTCCGCATTCTGGACGCCAGCGGCCGGGTGGTGGCGCAATCCCCGGATCAAACCGACCAGGCCATGCCCGAATCCGCCTCCCTCAAGCGGTTTCACGTCCCGGTCCTGGTCGAACCGGAGGATACCGAACCCATCGGCGCCGTGGAACTCGGCCTGCTGACCCGCCGGGCCGATCTGGCGGCCGCCACCCGCGTGCGCTGGCTGTTCTTCGGCTCCCTGGCCATGTTCGGCGTGCTTGCCCTGGCCCTCTCCCTGCTGTTGAAAAAAACCGTCACCGATCCCGTCCGCCGCCTCGACCGCCATGCCCGGGCGCTGGGTCACGGCGATCTGGAATCGGTCATCCTGCTGCCCGGCGCCGATGAACTGGGCCGGCTCTCCAGGGCCATGGACGCCATGCGCCGCGACATCCGGGCCTCCCATGACGCCCTGCGCCGCCAGGAGGAGTATGTCGCCAGCCTGGTGGCGTGCGCCCTGGACATGATCGTCGCGGTGGACCGGGAGCGCCGCATCGTGATCTTCAATCCCGCCGCCGCGCAATGCTACGGCTACACGGTCGAGGAGGTGCAAGGCCAGGAAGCCGTGCTGCTCTACGCCCAACACGATGAGGCGCAAGCCGTGTTCGCCACCATTCGGGAAACCGGCAAATTCGTCGGCGAGATCACCGGACGACGCAAGGACGGGTCGTGCTTTCCGGTTTTTCTCTCCGCCTCGCTCCTCACGGATCGCCGGGGCCGGGTGATCGGTTCCCTGGGCAGCTCCAGGGACATCTCGGAACAAAAACAGGTCGCCGAGCTGGAGCGGGCCAGAAGGGCCGCCGAGGCCGCCAATCAGGCCAAGAGCGCCTTTCTGGCCGTCATGAGCCACGAAATCCGCAGCCCCATGAACGGCGTGATCGGCATGGCCGATCTCCTGGCGGCCACCGAGCTTTCCGGCGAACAGCGCCAGTACGTCGAGATCATCCTGCGCTCCAGTCACTCCCTGTTGGGCCTGCTGAACGGCATTCTCGACTTCTCCAAGGCCGAGGCGGGCGCCCTGCGGCTGGAACAGGTGGCCTTTCACCCCCGCGAGGTGGTGGCCATGGCCTGCGAGATCATGGCCGTCGCCGCGCGCGGCAAGGGGTTGCGGCTGATCCACGAAATCGATGGCGCGGTTCCGGAGTGTCTGCGGGGCGACCCCTTGCGTTTGCGGCAGGTGTTGGTCAATCTGGTGAACAACGCGGTCAAGTTCACCCCCGCCGGCGAAATCCGGGTCACGGTGGGCGTGGCCGCCAGCGAGTGGCACGCGGGCGGTTCGGTTCTGCTGCATGGCACGGTGCGCGATACGGGGATCGGCGTGCCGCCGGACAAGCAGGAACTGATCTTCGAGCGGTTCAGCCAGGCCGATTTCTCCACCACCCGCAAATTCGGTGGCGCGGGTCTGGGGTTGGCCATCAGCCGGCAACTGGTCGAGCTGATGCAGGGCCGGATGTGGCTGGAGAGCCGCGGGGAGGGCCAGGGGAGCGCGTTTCATTTCCTGGCGCGCTTCCACGAGTGTCTCGAGGCCGACCGGGTCGTCCCGGACGAACGTCCGCCCATGCCCGTGACGCGATCCCGCGCCTTGACCATCCTGGTGGTGGATGACGGCGTGGACAACCGGGTTCTCGCCGCCCACATCCTGCGCAAGGAGGGTCATCGGGTCGAGCAGGCCGAAAACGGCAAGGTGGCGTTGGCGCGTCTCGCCAGTGAGCCGTTCGATCTGGTGTTGATGGATGTCCAGATGCCGGAAATGGATGGCATCGCCGCCACCCGGGCGATTCGCGACGGGCGCGCGGGAAGCCGGGTGACCGCCATTCCCATTCTGGGGATCAGCGCCGGCGCCTTGCGGGAGGAGCGGGCCAACGGACTGGCCGCCGGAATGGACGAATTCCTGACCAAGCCCTACCGGGCGCGCGCCTTGTTGGACGCGGTGCAGCGCGTCACTCGTCTCGTGCGCCGCGCGCCCACGCGCCGCTTCCCGGAGGCGGCGGCGGGAGAGCGCCGCAGGCTCGCCATGGAGCGTCTCGCCACCGCCCTGGAGTCGCGGGACAGGCACTCCGTGACCGCTGCGGCCAAGGATCTGCGCGAGCGCATGGCCTCGCCGCCGGAGCGGACCCTGGCCGTGCGGATCGCCCTGGCCGCCCAGAAGGATCATCTGGAGCGGGCGCGGGAGTATTTCGATCGCCTGCAGAACCACCTCAAGGAGCTGACCGAAACGTGACCGGTCCCCTCCCCCTTCTGGAGGCGCATACCCCCTCCCTGGCCGGGCTGACCCTGTCGTCCGGCGAACGGGTGGCCGTGTTGGGCGGCGAGGCCAGTGGCAAGAGCCGTCTGCTGCGCCTCCTGGCCGGTCTCGAGGCGCCGGAAGGGTGTCGGGTACGCTGGCGGGGGGAGGCATTGGCCGCCCTGCCCGCCGCCCGGCGGGCGCGGGAGATCGGGGTGTTGTTCCGGGATCCCGACAGTCGCTTCCTGTGCGCGACCCCAGGCGAGGAGATCGCCCTGGGACTGCCGGTCGGCGAGGCGCGCGACCGGGTGGCCGAATCCCTGGCCTGGGCCGGTCTGGAGCCGGAATTGGCCTGGCGTTCCTGGGTGGAGTTGTCCGCCGCGCAGCGCTATCGGGTGGCCATGGCCGTGCTGCATGCCGCCAGGGTGACGTTGTGGTTGATCGATGAGCCGGGAGGTCCCTTGTCGGACATCGGCGAGGCCGATTTCTCCCGGCGGTTGTCGGAGCATCTCCGGAGCCAGGACGCCTCCAGCGTGATCGTCACCAGCCGCGCGAGCCGGGCGCGTCGTTTTGCCGACCGGGTGATCCGGTTATGATTTTCTCGAACTGCGCAAGGAATGTCGCCGCATGATTCCGCTATCTCCCATCCCGGATCCGGAGTTGCATCTGTTTCGTCTGGGCAATGGCATGACCGTTGGGGTATTGCCCATGCCCTGGCTGCACGAAACCGGCGCCACGGTCATGGTGCGGGCGGGCAGCCGTTTCGAGACGGATCGTCAGGCCGGCAGTGCCCATTTTCTCGAACACATGTTGTTCAAGGGGACCACCGACATTCCCGATCCCACCCGTTTTCATACCCGATTGGAGTCCATGGCCGCCGACATGAACGCGGCCACCGGTCAGGAGATCAACGCCTACTGGATGACCCTCCCCCCGGAGTCGTTGGAAGAGGGTTTCGACCTGTTTTGCGCCATGTTCACCCGTCCGGCCTTTTCCGACATCGAGACCGAGCGTCGGGTGATTCTGGAGGAGATGCGCGAGGACGAGAACGATCGTGGCGAGATGGCTGTCCCTTCGGTATTGGGCTGTGCCGCCTTGTGGTCCGGGCATCCCCTGGCTCGTTCCGTGCTGGGCACCCGCGAGAGTGTATCCCGTGTCACGGTGGAGGATTTGCGCGCCTATTTGCGGCGTCACTATCTGGGCGGGGCCATGGCCGTGGCCTTTTGTGGTCCCATTGATCCCGCGCTCGGCTTGCGGTTGGCGGAGCGGACGTTGGGGCAACTGCCGGCTGGGGTTGGCATGGCGACGCAACCGCCGGTGTTGCGTTCTTCCGGTCCGCATTGGATTGCGGTGGACGATCAGACCTCGCAGTTTTCGCTTTCGTTGTTTTTTGGCACAGGCGGGTTTCATGCCCCCGAGTACTACCCCGTCGCGGCCTTGCGGCGGCTGTTGGACGATGGGTTTTCGTCTCGTTTGCAGGCGGTGGTGCGGGAGCGGCGGGGCTTGGCTTACGATGTCTGGTCCGCCTTCACCACGCACTCCGACGCCGGTTTTCTGGAGGTTGGGGCCACGCTTTCTCCCGATCATCTGGAGGAGGGGTTTTTTCTGTTGCTCGATCAGCTTGGCTCCCTGGTGCGTCAGCCGCCCGATCCGGAGGAGTGGATGCGGATTCTGACCCGTTGGCGTGCTTCCCTGCTCGCCACCCTCGATCATCCCGTGGAGTTGATCGAGCGGTATGTGAGTGATCGCCTGTTTCATGCCGCCGAACCGCTTTCCCGCACCTGGGAGCATGCGCGTGTTTTGGATCCGGCGGCCTTGTCCGGGATTGCGCAGCGGCTTTTGCAACCACACAATATGGTCGTGGTGTTGGTGGGACCCGATGCTCGCAGGGTTCTTCCGGGCTTGAAGGCCGATTTTGGTGGACGCGTGCGACGATAAAATGATTAAGGGCCAAGGTTGTGTGTCCTTGATATTCTAATAATCATTGGGATTCATTGGGCAGCCTCGGCCATGCGCTTCAAGGTGACATGGTCGATCTTGCCAGTGCCAAGCAGCGGCAGGGCGTCGAGACGAACAATGAGACGCGGCACGACCAACTCCGGAAAACCCGCCTCGCGCGCCTTGGCCAACAAGGTGTCACGGGTCAAACCGGGATCGGTGGTGAACAGGATCAACGCCTCGCCCTTGGCCGGATCGACACGACTGGAAACGGCGTGCGCACGATCCGGCGAGGCAACAACCGCCAGCCTCTCCACCGCCTCGAGACTGACCATCTCCCCGGCCACCTTGGCGAACCGCTTGACCCGTCCGGCAATGCGCACGAAACCGTCCTCATCCAACTCGACGATATCGCCAGTATCATACCACCCCTCGCCAACGTCGGAGACCGGCGGCTGCAACACACCCGGCCGGTCGGCCTTGAAATAACCCGCCATCACATTGGGACCGCGCACATGCAAAACACCCCCGCGCGCAATGCCGGGAACCGGGATCAGCCGGTGCTCGATGCCCGGCAGGAACTGTCCAACCGTGCCGACACGACAGGCCATGGGGGTGTTGACCGCCAGAACCGGCGCGGTTTCCGTGGCGCCATACCCTTCGAGAATACGCAAACCGAACTTCTCGGCCCACAGAACGCGCACCGTTTCGGAAAGCTTCTCGGCCCCGGCGATCACATAACGCAGACGGAAGAAGTCGTAGGGATGGGCAAACTTGCCATAATTGCCCAAAAAGGTGTTGGTGCCGAACAGAACCGTGCAGGCGCGGTCATAGGCCAACTCCGGAATGATGCGGTAATGAAGTGGCGAAGGGTAGAGAAACAACCGGGTGCCGTTGAGCAGCGGCAACAACGCGCCAGCAGTGAGACCGAAGGAGTGGAAGATCGGCAGGGCATTGAGGATCTTGTCCTCCGTGGAAAAATCGATGATGGCGCGGATTTGCGCGATATTGGCCAGCAGGGCGCGATGGGGCAGAACCACCCCCTTGGGTTTGCCTTCCGAGCCGGAGGTAAAGAGCACCACCGCCGGTTCCTCTGGAGAGGTGGCGCGTTCCTGGGCGCGAGGCATCCATAAGGCGAAGCCGATCAGCCAAAGCTTGTCGGCCAGAGTGATGCCGGCACGCAGATCCTCCAGGTGAATCAAACGCACCTGCTTGCCAAGGGCCGCGAGCTTGTCGGCCAGATTGGCCTGCTCGACGAAGGCACGAGACGTGAGAATGGTGGTGATGGCGGCGGCTTCGCAGGCGGCGCGCATGCCGTCGCTGCCGGCGGTGTAGTTGAGCATGGCCGGGACCCGGTGGCGGGCGGTGAGGCCGAGGATCAGGGCCAGGGTGGGCGCGAGGTTGGGGAGCAGCAGCCCGATGCGGTCGCCTGGGGCCAGCTCCGGGGTGGCCCGCTCCACGAGGCGGGCGAGCATCAGGGTCATTTTGAGCAGGTCTTGATAACTGTACTCGGTCTGCTTGATGTCCTCGAGCAGGCGATGGCTGCGGCCATGGATCTCGATGGCGTCACAAAAGGCGCCGTAGAGGGTTTGACGCGGACGGGCGGCAAAGAGCATTTCCTGCATCAGCCGGCGCAACTGTTCCCCCGCCTTGCGCCGGCGCTGTTTGGCCATGGGGGCGTCAGGCATGGGAATGCGGGTGGGAGGGAGGATGGTGATGGTGATCTTCGGCAACAGGCGGCGCGGGGATTTGCCGGAGACGCGGGCGAAGTGGCTGCGCGCCGGCCCGTCGAGACGCACCGGCAAGATGGTGGCCCCGGTCTTGGCCGCCACGAAGGCCGGGCCGTCGTAGACCTTCATCAAACTGCCGGTGATAGTGATGCGCCCTTCCGGAAAAATCATCACCGGGCGTCCCGATTCCAGTAACTTTATTACTTTTTTCATGGCAAGTGGCGCGGCAGTATCCACGGCCAGGTAATCGGCCAGCGAGAGGATGAGACGGAAAAAGCGGAAGCGGACCACGCTGGTATGGACGATGAAGACCGGGTCGAAGGGGAGGAAGAGGCCGAGGAGCAGGCCGTCGAGGAGGGATTCGTGGTTGGCGACGATCAACAGGCGCGAGGTATCGAAGGTTTGGGTATTGCCTTCCACCCGGACCCGGAAGAGGATGCGGGCCAGGATACGCAGGATGGAGCGGATCAATGAACGCATGGTGCAAATCCCTTGGCTGGAGTATCGGACGGACATGATGATATGTCGAAGAACATCGATATGTAAAGCAAAAAATTTCAGGTCGATTCCCGGATGTAGTTGCTGACGTTGTCGAACACGCTGAGCAGCCAATCGCGGTTGATTTCGAACCAGACCTCCTTGCCGATTTTTTCGGCGCGCAGGATGCCGGCCTCGCGGAGGATTTTGAGGTGGTGGGAGACCGAGGAGCGGGCGAGGGTGGAGACGGCGGCGATTTGGCCGACATTGAGCCGGTCGCCGGGTTCGAACAGGAGCAGGATGCGCTGCCGGTGTTCGTCACCCAGGGCGACGAACACCTTCGACATGGCGCGCCAGGTTTCGGGGATGGTGTCTTTATAGTTTTGTTTCATGGGTTTTCTTGAATCTCGCCGTGCATCCGCCCCCAGCACTCGTTGCCTGTGCGCCGCCAGACTTGCACCGGATTGTCCATGCGCCGGTCGCTGGTTTCGGCCTCACGGGTGGTCCGGGCCAGCTCCGTATTTAAGAAACAGTAAAAAATGTTATATATCATTGCAAGAATTTTTGACGATCTTTTTTCAGGGAACATTGATCTGAATAAATTAGCGTGTCTTTTTATTTTGTCAAGAGTGTGCCAGAATGGAGATGTATGAGGCACAGGTCGGACAGGTCGAACGGCAACCGGGGGATGGCTATGAGGCAACGCAGGGGATACAATCCGAAACGCCGCGTGGCCTCCGCGTGGGAGTGGCCGCCCGAGACGGGTCGGGCGTTGGCGGAGCGCATTGTTTATGGAGGCAATCCGGATCACAAAGTCAATCCGGTCACATACGGTTTTGCGCCTCCCGGCAGGCCAAGGCCCGCCAAGACACTTTGTGATGCGCATGGTCCGTTTGCACGGGAAATGGCCGAGACTTTTTTGCGGGAGGGCGCGCGCAAGGGGATGGTCAGCCGACAGACCCGCAATGGCTTTCCACAGAACATCTGGTTCGTATCCCCTGCCGGGACCATTTACGAAGCACAGTTGGAAAATCAGGCGCAGGGCAGTTATCACGGCTATCCGCTCCCAACGGATGACCCCTTCGGAGAAACCGTGCGCAAGGAGTGGTCGAACCGATGACGCGGGGATTCGGCATCGAATTGCATTGGGAACGCCTGGAAACCGGCCTGCCCGAGGAGCGCGCCTGTTTTGCCATGATCGGCATCCGGCAGGATGCCGTTTGCCTTACGGAAGCCGAAGATGACCTCGTGGGACGGGTGCGGCGGGAGATCCCGCTGTCCGCCTACCGTCTGGCAGAGTGGTGTGCCTGGAACTGGTGGCGACTCCGCTGGGAACCACATCGCCACGGGGAAGCGTGGATGCTGGCCCATTGCCTGGCATCCGTCGGTCACGGCTTCCTCTGGCCCAACATCACGATGATGTCGGATGGTGAACGGATCGCGCTGCATGCCAGACCGACCCGCTCGCGTCCAGAAGAGCCGATCCGGTATCTTGCCGACGCGACGGTCATTGTCGCGGCCGACGCATTCGAAAATACGCTGGATCGTTTTTTTGCCCAGATCGAAGCGCAATTGCATCTCGAAAATCTCCGGGATACCAATTTTGCCGCTCTCTGGGAGGATCTCCAGGCAGAACGGGCTGATCGGGACATGAGCCGATGGCGCCGCCTGGAAGCCATGCTCGGTTTTGATCCCGACGAGGCGGATCCCGCACTGGTGCATGGTCTTCTGGAGGATGCCAAGGCAATGGGATGGAGCGCCGTCACCGAAATCGCGGCCCATCACAGGCATGGCGCACCGATCCTGACCGCTCGTGAAATGCGCCAGTTGGCATTTGTGCAAGGGTATGCCGCCTCCGGGGAAGATGCGATCACATTATCGCCAAACATCCGGTTTTCTGGAGAGATGCCCGCATGGCGGCTGGGAGTGGAGCTTGCCGGCAGGGTACGCGGGGAGACGGGCCTGGGAGATGCGCCGCTTGCCAATCGTCGTCTGGCGGAATTGGCCGGTGTCGCCGAGGCGATCCTGCGCGACAAGGAGGCGGTGTCGGATTTCGCCTTTTTGCTCGATGATGGCGATCCACCGCGTGACCAGCGGGTGGTGTTGCGATCGCAATGGGAGACCGGTCGGCGCTTCGATTTGGCGCGTCTGATCGGCGACCGTCTGGCGACTCGCGGAGATGGCGCGTTGTTCCCGGCCACGCGGGGCGATACCTATCGGCAGAAGTTTCAACGCGCCTTCGCCGCCGAATTGCTCTGTCCATTCGTCGTCATGCATGACGCACTGAATGGGGATTATTCGCATGAAGCCCTGGAGGATGTCGCGCGGCGTTTCCGCGTCTCCGATTACCTGGTCCGCTCCCATCTGGTCAACCACGCCATGACGGATGCCAGAGGGATCGAGGCAACGTTCGGCGTGCCCTTTTGAGAGTCAGCCGATATTGCCAAAACCAGATTTTGTCCAAGGGCATCATCCCTCAAAGATAAAATGATTTATTTAATTAAATAAAGGGCAAATTGAAATGGCAACTGTTACAATGGAAATCCCTGGAGACATGTTTTCGGCCCTCCGACGGTCGCCAGATGAATTCATGCAAGAATTGCGGTTGGCGGCCGCCATCCAATGGTATGCCCAGGGGTGGATTGCCCAGTCCAAGGCGGCTGAGTTCGCGTCGGTGAGCCGCGCCGAATTCCTGGACGAGCTGTATCGAAGACGCCTGCCCGCCGTTCAGGTTACAGAGGAAGAGTTGCGGGAGGAAATCTTTGGTGGATGATTGCCTGGTAGTGAACGCCTCCCCGCTCATCCTCCTGGGACGTGTTGATCATCTTTGGTTATTAGAGAGGATGTCGCGCCAAATCATGGTGCCCCAATCCGTGCGCTTGGAAATCGCCGCCGGGCAGCGGCGGGATGTTTCCTGTGGGAAAACCCTGGCTTGGATGGAGCCATACCGAACCGAGGACACCTCTCTTTCGTCCAGTGTGGAAGGATGGGGGTTGGGAGCGGGAGAGTCGCAAGTCGTCGCGACGGCCCTCCTCCACAGTGGCAAAGCTGTGCTCGATGATCGGATGGGACGCCGATGCGCCAAGGCGCATGGTTTGCCGGTCATTGGTACCTTGGGGGTGGTGCTGTTGTCGAGGCGACTCGACATGATCCCATCGGCACGGACGTTGCTCAAGGCCATGCGCCGTCAAGGGCTGTTTATAGATGATCGAATGATCGAAGGCGTGCTGATCGAACTCGGTGAGTAGATCATTGTCGTCCGCCTTGGAGTTTTCCGTGAGGTGGCGCGCGCCCTTTCGAGCCTCACCCCACCCCACCCCTGGGCGGCGGCTCGATGGGACCGCACCAGTGGCCCGCGCACAGCCCCAACTGCTTGCCCGTCTCCACGCCCACCTGATAGACGAAGCCCTGCTTGATCAACACCGCCTCGGCATAATTGGGCACCGGTCTCCACCAGTACCAGCCTGGCTCCTTGGGTTTTTCACGTGTCCATTCCATGACGTTTTGCACGCGCGTTCGCATCATTGAAAACAACATCACACTCCCAACAAAGTCTAAACCGTCACGGGCGGAAGGGTCAATTCTCAAATCCACGCCCATGCGCGATCTTTGCAAAAAGAACCCCTTCGTGCGGGAAGAGACTTGACTCGCGACGCGATTTGCCCTATTAGAAACGCTTCATTGCAAAGCCGCACTCAAACCCTCTGCCCGCTTCACACTCAAGAAAAGGTCGAGAATTCATGTCCGCCATAGCCCATGCCCCGCATCATGCCCATGCACCGGAACCCGCGGCCCCCGAAGAAGAAAACCGCCGCGACTTCCTGATCCTGGCCACCAGCGCCGTCGGCGCGGCCGGCGTCGCCGGTGCCGCCTGGCCCTTCATCCGCTCCTGGAGCCCCTCTGCGGATGTCCTCTCCCAGGCCACCACCGAGATCGATGTCAGCACTCTCGCCAAGGGACAGATGATCACCGTTCCCTGGCAAGGCAAGCCGGTCTTCATCCTGCGCCGCACCGACGAACAGATCGCCGCCGCCAAACAAGGCGACTCCGAAAAGCTCCCCGATCCGGCCAAAGACTCCGAACGCACCCAAAAACCCGATATCCTCGTCCTCCTCGCGCTCTGCACCCACTTGGGCTGCGTCCCGCAACCCATCGGAACCGGCAATTTCGGCGGGTTCCTGTGCCCCTGCCACGGCTCCCATTACGACACCTCCGGCCGCATCCGCCAGGGTCCGGCCCCCAAAAACCTCGAGGTGCCATTCTATACCTTCAAGTCGGACAACGTCCTGGTCATCGGCAAGGTCGCCGGTTGACCGGTTTCAAGGGATTACGAGCCAATCGTCATAAAAGAGTTCAAGGAGACCTCATCGTGAGCAAGTCGATTATGGAGTGGGTGGATGCCCGTTTGCCCATCACGGAACTGGTGAAAAGCCAGACCACGGAGTACCCCACCCCAAGAAATCTCAATTATTGGTGGAATTTCGGTTCGCTGGCGCTCTTCATCCTCATCGTCATGATCCTGACCGGCCTGTTCCTGGCCATGCACTACAAGCCGGACGCCAACCAGGCCTTCGACGTCGTCGAGCACATCATGCGCGACGTCAATTACGGCTGGCTGCTCCGCTATCTCCACGCCAACGGCGCCACCTTCTTCTTCATGGCCATCTACATCCACATCCTGCGCGGCATGTACTACGGCTCCTACCGCGCTCCCCGTGAAATCCTCTGGTGGTTCGGCATCATCATCTTCTTCCTGATGATGGCCACCGCCTTCATGGGCTACGTCCTCCCCTGGGGGCAGATGTCCTACTGGGGCGCCGCGGTCATCACCAACCTGATGAGCGCCATCCCGGTGGTCGGCGGTGACCTCGTGGTCTGGATCTGGGGCGGCTTCGCCGTGGGCGATCCCACCCTCAACCGCTTCTTCGCCCTCCACTTCCTGCTCCCCTTCGTCATCTTCGCCGTGGTCTTCATCCACATGTGGGCCTTGCACGCCGTCCACTCCAACAACCCCGACGGCATCGACCCCGACTTCAAAAAGGATGGCATCCCCTTCCATCCCTACTACGTCATCAAGGACCTCTACGGCGTCGGCGTCTTCCTCCTCGTCTACTGCGCCTTCGTCTTCTTCCAGCCCAACTTCTTCCTGGAACCCGACAACTACATCCCGGCCAACCCCATGCAGACCCCGGCCCACATCGTGCCGGAATGGTATTTCCTCCCCTTCTACGCCATCCTGCGCTCCATCGACTTCCTGGGATCCTACAGCAAGCTGGCCGGCGTCATCGCCATGGTCTTGGCCATCGCCATCCTCTTCGTCCTTCCCTTCCTCGACCGCTCCCCGGTGCGCTCCTTCCGCTACCGGCCCTTGAGCCGCCAGATCTTCTGGATCTTCGTCATCGACTGCTTCATCCTCGGCTGGGTCGGTTACAATCCCGCCGACGCCACCCGCTTCAACGGCGCCCTGCCCCTCATCGCCGTCGGCCGTACCTGCACCGCGATCTACTTCGGATACTTTGTCCTGTTGTGGTTCATTACCGCCTTCGACATCGAAAAACCCAAACCCTTGCCCAAAAGCCTGTAAGCGGAGGAGCTTGTTGACATGAACCCGATCGCATTCCTCAGAACCGTTGCCCTTGCGGCGGTGTTGGTTCTTCCCCTCTCCGCGCGGGCCTCTTCCGGTGGACCTCCCCTGCCCCAGCAGAATTGGGGGTTCCTCGGCATCTTCGGCCAGTTCGACAACGCCGCCCTCAAGCGCGGCGCCACGGTCGCCGTGCAGGTCTGCATGGCCTGCCACTCCATCAAGTACATCAAATTCGATCAGCTCAAGCAAATCGGCTTCTCCGACCCGGAAGTGATCGCCCTCGCCGAGTCGCAAAGCCATACCAAAAAGGATCGCATGCTCAGCGCCATGGATCCCACCTCCGCCAAGGACAGCTTCGGCGTCGTCCCCCCGGACCTCTCCCTCATGACCAAGGCCCGCAAGGGCTACGAGGATTATACCCATGCCATCCTCACCGGCTACCTCACCGACGCCGACCGCCAACTGGTCGACCGGGTCATGGCCGACCAGAAGCTCGATGAAAAGGAGATGCTGGAACTGGCGTCCGCGCTTGGAGTCGATGCCCATCAGCCGGACAAGGTCAAGGAGACCCTCAAGCGGATCCAGGAGGGCGGGAATTTCAACAAGTACTTCCCCGGCAATTTCCTGGCCATGCCCCAGCCCATGAGCGACGGCGCCGTCTCCTACTCCGACGGCGTGGAAAACTCACTCAAGCAGATGGCCCACGACGTCACCTCCTTCCTCGCCTGGGCCGCCGAACCCACCCTCATGGAGCGCAAGTCCCTCGGGGTGAATGTCATGCTCTATCTGGTCGTGTTGACCGTCATGCTTTTTGCCGTCAAACGGCGCATCTGGGCCAAGGTCGAGCACTGATTCGGCCTGACGATGAACGCTTTACGCAAAACCCCCGGTTTCGACCGGGGGTTTTCGTTTTTTTCCAATTGCCATCTGTCCGGCAAGGCGCTGGCGGTGGTGTCGCTCTTGTTGCTTCCCTGGTTGCCGATCCGGCCGGCACTGGCCGAACTCTCCCTGACCCCGGAAGAACGGGCATGGCTGCGTGACCACCCGGTACTGCGCCACGCCCCGGACCCCGATTACGCCCCCTTCGAATTCCGCGATGCCGATGGCCGGATCGCCGGGATGGCCACCGATACCTTGCGGCGGGTTGCCCGCCTGTTGGGCGTCCATGTGGAAAGCATGGCCACCCGTTCCTGGGTACACTCCCTGGAGATGGTCAAAAACCGGCAGGCCGATCTGGTGACCGTGGCCACTCCCACCGAGGATCGGCTGATTCATCTGGCTTTCACCAGGCCATACGCCATCTTTCCCGATCTTTTGCTGTTGCGTCAGGGCGCGCCCGGCGGCTACGAGATGAGCTGGCTGGCCGGCAAGACCCTGGCGGGCATCGAGGGGTGGGCCATCAACGAGGCGGTGCGGCGGGAACATCCGGAGATTCGTTTCCGCTGGCTGCCCGATGTCAAGAGCGTGCTGACGGCCGTCTCCCTGGGCGAGGTGGATGGCGCCCTGCTCAACCGGGCCACGGCGGGCTATTGGACCGAGCGTTTGCGCATCACCAACCTGCGCTCTGGCGGCGAAACCCCCTTCGTTTATCGTCTCGGCCTGGCGGCGCGCAACGACTGGCCGTTGCTGCGGGATCTCCTGGACAAGGCGCTCGAGGAACTCGGCCAGGAAGAGTTGCTCCGCATCCAGGCCCGCTGGAGCGGTGGCTTGCATGAATCCCGATCCGCCGGGAGTTGGCTGGCCTGGCTGGGTGTGGCGTTGCTGCTGACCGGGTTGTCCGGGGGGGCCTGGTTCATGCATCGCCGCTGGCAGACGCGGTTGCGCGAACCTCTGGAACTGCCGCCCCCGCGCAAGACCAAACGCCCTCTTCCGCCGCTGCGGGCTGTCCGGCCCTTGGCCCACTTGCACTGGCTGACGCTGGCCGCCGGGTTGGGGGGGACCCTTTTTGGGCATCACCTGGCCAGAGAGGATGCCGTCAACGCCCTGAAGGTGGATTTCGACGTAGAGGCGCGCGCCATCATCCACGATATCCAACGGCGCATGGAGGCCTATCGGCGGATCCTGCGCGGGGTGCATGGCCTGTTCGACGCGGCGGGACAAGTGGACCGGACGGCGTTCCGGCGTTATGTGGCGCGCCAGCAACTTCAGGAGAACTACCCGGGCATTCAGGGATTGGGATTCATGCCCATGCTCGCGGCCGACCGGAAGGAAGACGTCGTGCGGGCCGTGCGGGAGGAGGGGTTCGCCGATTTCGACGTGTGGCCCTCCGGCGAGCGGACCATGCATGCTCCGGTGCTCTATCTGGAGCCTATGGAGGGAGGCCATCTTCGGGCATTCGGCCATGATCTCCTGACGGAACCTGTCCTGAGGAGCGCCTTGGAGCAGGCGCGGGATACCGGGCGATCTGCGGCCTCCGGCAAGACGACCCTGGATCGGGAGGATACCGGAGACAACCGGACGGGCTTTTGGGTGTTTTTCCCCATTTACCGGCACGATCAGCCGCTGGCGTCGGTCGAGGAACGCCGGGTGGCGCTGGTGGGATGGGCGTATGCCGCGTTTCGCATGAGGGATCTGATGGCCGATATTCTGGGCGCCCATCCCGCCAGTTTCGATCTGGAGATCCATGACTGTGCCTGCCGCACCCCGGAGGCGTTGCTGTACGACTCGGACGACTCCGTGGCGGAAGGAAAACCGCACACGGCGCTTTTTACGGTCAGCCGGGTCATCGACATCGCCAAACGTCCCTGGACCATCCTCGTCTCCTCCCGCAAGGAGTTCGAGGCGGGTCTGGATGGGCGCCGTTCCCGGTTCATACTGGCGGGCGGGTTGATTGCCACGGGGTTGCTGACCCTGGTGACCTGGCTGCTGATCCATGGCGAGCGGCGGGCGCGGCAGCTGGCCACGCGGATGACCGACCGCCTGCGCGAGGAACTGGTCAAGAACGAGCGTTTGACCGACATCATGAACGACATGGAGGCGTATATCTACATCAAGGATCGGCAGCGGCGCTATGTCTATGCCAACCGCCTCACCCTGGAGCTGTTCGGCTGTTCCGCCGCGGCGCTGGTCGGCAAGAAGGACGAAGATTTTTTTGCCACCGGGGATCAGGCCCGTCTGCGGGAGGTCGATGAACGGGTCTTGACCACTGGCGCGCCGAGCGTCACGGAGATGGTGGTGACGCCGTTGCAAGCCGGGGAAGCACGGGTTTACCTGGAGGCCAAGCGCGCCATCGCGGACGAGGCCGGGGCCATCTGGGGTCTGAGCGGGGTGTCCACGGACATCACGGCGCAAAAGCAGGCCGAACGGATGTTGGAGTCGGCCAAACGGAGCGCCGAATCGGCCTCGCGCGCCAAGAGTGAATTTCTCGCCGCCATGAGCCATGAGATCCGCACGCCGATGAATGTGGTGCTGGGGATGTCGGATCTGCTGCTGGAGGAAAGCCTGGATCCCGAGCAGCGCCGACTGGTGGAGGTGATGCACCGTTCGGGCAGGGCGTTGCTGGGGGTGATCAACGACGTGTTGGACTATTCCCGTCTGGAGGCGGGCCGTTTTTCCCTGATCGACGCGCCGTTCTCCCCCACGGTGCTGGTGCATGAGACGGCGCTGTTGATGCGCATGGCCGCCGAGGCAAAGGGCCTGGCCCTGGTCGAGGAGGTGGCCGCCGAAGCGCCGGAGCGGCTGATGGGGGATGAGGGGCGGCTGCGGCAGGTATTGATCAATTTGCTGGGCAATGCCGTCAAGTTCACGCAAACGGGGGAGATCCGGCTGAACCTGCAACCCGATCCCCGGCATCCGGACCATCTGCTGTTTGCCGTGACCGACAGCGGGATCGGCATTGCCGAGGAGCATTTGCAGCGCATATTCGAGCATTTCACCCAGGCCGATTCCGGCATCGGCCGTCGATATGGCGGGACCGGTCTGGGGTTGGCCATTGCCCACCGGCTGGTGGAACTGATGGGGGGTGCGTTGGGGGTGGAGAGCCAACCGGGCGTGGGCAGCCGGTTTCACTTCAGCCTGCCGATCCGTTTGGCGCCGCCAGCGGAGGCGCGGCCATCCGAGGCCGTCGCCACGTCCCAACCGTCGGAAAGCGAACGGTCGTTGCGCATTCTCCTGGCCGAGGATTCACCGGAAAATCAATTCCTGTTCGTGGGTTATCTCAAGAAGAGTCCCCATGGGCTGGTGGTGGTGGACAACGGCGAGGAGGCGTTGTGCCGTATCCAGGCCGAGCCGTTCGATTTGTTGTTGACCGATATCGAGATGCCCCGCATGGATGGCTATGCCCTCACCCTGGCGATCCGTCAATGGGAACGGGCGAGCGGCAGGCGACCGATGGCGATCGGGGCATTGAGCGCCCATGCCGGCGCGGAAAAGGCCGGCGAGAGCCTGGCCGCCGGATGCGATTTCCATTTGAGCAAGCCGATCGGCAAGCGGGAGTTGCTCGCCGCCATTCGGCGGGTGGCCATGCCGTTCAGGTGAGCGGTTTTTCCTTGAGCTTGGCGCACTCCGCCTGGGCGTAGACGAGGAACTCCTCGACCGCCTTGGAACGGAATTTCTGTTTCTGGTAGACAAAATTGAGGCGTCGTTTCAGTGGGCCTTCCTTGAGACGCCGGGTCACCAGGCTTTTCAGGATCAACTCCTTGCGCAAGGAGATCAGGGAGACGATACTGAAACCGACGCCGCCTTCCACTGCGGCCTTGACCGATTCCGTGGCGCCCATTTCCAGGATGATGTCCAGTTGTTCGTAATTGACCCCGTATTTGCTCAGCAGGTCGGCGATGACCGCGCGGGTTCCGGAGCCTTCCTCGCGGGAGACGAAGGGGTACTCCTTGAGCCGGTGTACCGGGATTTCGTCCAGTTTGGCCAGGGGGTGGTTGGGGGCCATGATCAGGACCAGTTCGTCCTCCATGCAGGGGGAGACCACGATATTCTTGTTGTTGACCGGGCCTTCCACCATGCCGACGTCGATGGTGGCGTCCTCCAGCCGGCGCACCACCATGCGGGTGTTGTGGACGGTCAGGCGGATCTGCACCCCAGGAAAGTCCTCGTGGTAGCCGCTCAGCAGGCGGGGCAGGAGATATTCCCCCAGGGTGGTGGTCGCCCCCAGCTTGACCACCCCGCGGGTGACGCCGGTCATTTCGTTGATGGCCTTCTCCGTCTCCCGGTAGAGTTCCAGGATGCGTTCCGAGTAGTTGAAGACCAGTTGGCCCGCTTCGGTCAGGGAGATGCGGTTGTGGTGGCGGTCGAAGAGCCGGGTATTGAAATGTTCCTCCAATTGCCGGATTTGAAAGGTGACCGCCGGTTGGGTCAGATAGAGTTCCTCGGCGGCGCGTGTGAACGAAAGGTGCTTGGCAACCGAATAAAAAACGCGCAAACGCGTATCGGAGAAACTCATGGTGCGATCCCTTTCGCCAAGTTCGAGTGATGAGTGGATTGTGTTCTTGTAATGTGCTCCCCGTGCCAAATGTTAAAAAATTTTTTGATGGTTGTATAGGAAAAAAATGGGTGCAACAAAATTGCTTAAAGAAAGGGATGACGATGGGTGAGAAGCCGGGCATTGGGTCGCGGGAGACGTTGACGGGTCGTTATGCCAGGTATCGGGAGATGATGTGCCGGGAGGTGGCCGGGCTGGATGGGGTATTGCGACACGGGGCCATGGAGCCGGTGGCGTTTCTTGCGTTGGCCGACCGTTACGAGGTGATCCTGTTGGATGCCTTTGGGGTATTGAATGTGGGCGGGCAGCCGATTCCCGGTGCTCCGGAGGTGGTGTCGGCGTTGTTGGCGGCGGGTCGTTCCCTGTTGGTGGTGTCCAACAATGCCTCCCAGTCGCCGGGGGGGATATTGCGCCGGTTGAACGGGATGGGCTTTCCCTTGCGCGCGGAGCATATTCTCTCCTCCGGCATGGCGGTGGGCCATTTCGTTGCCGGGTCGCGTTATCGGGATCGTCCTTATTTTCTGGTGGGGAGTAGCGCGAGCGCCGAGCATTATGCCCCAGGTGCGGAAACATGGATGGTGAATCGTCCTGGTGGTTGTTTGGAGGAGGCCGAATATGTGCTCATGTGCAGCAACCGGGATTATTATGGCGGGGAGCAGGAGGTGTTGTTGAATCATTTGCTGGCCAGAAAGCCGTTGCCCGTATTGTTGGCCAATCCGGATCTGGTGGCACCAGCCGGTGATGGGGTCATGGAGGTGGTGGCCGGGTTCACCGCCATGGATTTGGCCGATCGGTTCCAATTGCCGCTGGAGGGGATCGGCAAGCCCTTCGCGCCGATTTTTCGGGAGGCGTGGCGCCGTTTTCCCGGGGTGCCCGCCGCGCGTATCCTGATGGTTGGGGACACCTTGGACACGGACATTCTGGGGGCCAAGGCCATGGGGTTCGCCAGTTGTCTGACCCTGTCCGGGGCGTATGTCGGCATGGAGGGGGAGTTGGATTCCTTGTGTGCCGTGCGTGGCATTCGGCCCGACTACGTGGTTGCGTCGATCGGGGGGTGATTTATCCGGAATGAACACACGCCGACGTTTTCTTCGCACCACTCTGGGTGGATTTGGTCTCCTGGCCATGTCCGGGTGTGGCCTGCGCAATCCCTGCCACCGGGGAGTGCCCGCCGCCTTGGCCGGACATCCCCTGGTGACCGCCGCCTGGCAGGGGATCGACGCGCGGGAGGTCTGGGATTGTCATGTCCACATCGCTGGCAACGGCGATTCCGGCAGCGGCATTGCCCTGGCCCCGGAAATGGAGTCGCCGTGGCATCCCTGGCTGCAACTGCAACGCCTGTTCTATCTCAATGGCGGCTGCGTGGACGACCGGCCGGGCCATGTTGATAACAGTTATTTGCATCGGTTGCGCGAGCTGCATGCCAGCTTGCCCCCTGGCGTCAAGCTGATGTTGCTGGCCTTCGACCGCGCCCATTCCGAGGCCGGGCAGCCGCTGCCGGAGCGTAGCGCCTTCTTCGTCCCCAACGCTCATGCCCGCAGCCTGGCCAAAAGCCACCCGGAAGCCTTCGAGTGGATCGCCTCGATTCACCCCTATCGGGCGGATGCCGTGGATGCCCTGCATCAGGCGCATGCCGAGGGAGCGCGCGCCGTGAAGTGGTTGCCGCCCGCCATGGGCATCGACCCGGCGGATGGGCGTTGCGACCCCTTCTACCGGGCCATGGCGCGGCTCGACATGCCGCTGCTCTCCCACGCCGGAGAAGAGAAGGCGGTGCGGGGCATGGGCGTGACGGCCTTCGGCAATCCTTTGCGGCTGCGCCGGGCGCTGGAGGCGGGGGTGCGGGTCATTGTCGCCCACTGCGCCTCCCTGGGCGAGGAGGAGGATATGGATCATGACAACCGGGAAATGGCTGGTTTCGACCTTTTCGCCCGCATGATGGATCATCCCGATCATCGTGGTCGTCTGTTCGGCGACATCTCCGCCATCACCCTGCGCAACCGGGAGCCACGGGTCGTGCGCTTCCTTCTGGAGCGGGACGACTGGCATGGGCGTCTGCTCAACGGCAGCGACTATCCCTTGCCTGGCATCCTGCCGTTGATCTCGCCCCGGCGCTTCGCGCGGGCCGGTTTGCTGGCGCCGGAGGTGGTCCCGGTACTGGAGGAGTTGCAAACCTGGCATCCATTACTGTTCGATTTCGTGCTCAAGCGGCATCTGACGGCTGGTGGACGGCGGTTCGCCCCTGGCATCTTCGCCACCCGCTCCTTTTTTATCGGGAGTCCGACATGAACCCTTCCGTGCATCAATCCGGCCTGTTGGCCACCCGGCGTTTTCTGCCGTTGTTCGTCACCCAGTTCCTGGGTGCGCTCAACGACAACGTAATCAAGAACGCCATGATCGTGCTGCTCACCTTTCACGCCGCCGACTGGACCTCCCTGGCCCCGGAGGTGGTGGCCAATCTGGCGGCGGGGATTTTCATGCTGCCGTTTCTGCTCTTTTCCGCCAGTGCCGGTCAACTGGCCGACAAGTTCGACAAGGCGCGGCTCGCCCGACTGGTGAAACTGTTGGAAATTCTCATCGTGCTGGTTGCTGGCGCGGGTTTTCTGGCGCGCGAGATTGTCATTCTGTTCGGTGCCTTGTTTCTGCTCGGCCTCCATTCCACGTTCTTTGGTCCGATCAAGTATGCCTTGCTGCCAGAGCACCTGCGGGAGGAGGAGTTGATTGGCGGCAATGCCCTGATCGAGGCGGGCACCTTTGTCGCCATTCTGGTCGGCACGTTGCTGGGCGGTCTGCTGGCCAGTCATGCCGGGGCAGGGGATGTCATCACGTTGGCCGGGTTGCTCATCGCCGGCGGGGGGTATTTGGCCAGTCGTTTCATTCCCGCCGCCCCACCTCCGGATGCCGGTTTGCGCATCGAGACGAATTTCCTGGTGTTGACCTGGCGCACGTTGTTGCTGCCGCGTGCAGAGCGGGCGGTTTTTCTCGCCATTCTCGGCATTTCCTGGTTCTGGCTGTATGGTGCCCTGTTTCTGGCGCAATTTCCCGCCTACACGCGCAATGTGTTGGGAGGCGGGGAGGGAGTGGTGACGTTGTTGCTGTTCACATTCACCATTGGCATCAGCATCGGTTCCCTGGCCTGCGAGCGATTGTCCGGCGGGCGGGTGGAGCTGGGTTTGGTGCCGCTTGGTTCCATCGGCCTGACGGTATTCGGGCTGGATCTGGCCTGGGCTTCCCCGGATGGTCTTGTGGCCGCAACCCCAGTGGGGGTGGTGGAGATGCTGGGCAGGCCGGTGATTTGGCGCATCCTGGCCGATCTGGTTCTGCTCGGCACCTTTGGGGGATTTTTCATCGTCCCGTTATATGCTCTGGTGCAGCAGCGTTCTCCGGTTTCGCACCGGGCGCGGATCATCGCCTCCAACAACATTTACAATGCATGCTTCATGGTATCCGGCGCCCTGGTCGCCGCTTTGCTGTTCGACCGTGGGCTGACGATCCCGTGGCTGTTCGCCACCGCTGCGCTTTGCAATGCCGCCGTGGCGATTTATATTTATGGTCTGTTGCCGGAATTCCTGGATCGCTTTGCCGTTTGGATCAAAAACTTGATAAAAATCTAAATTATTAGTGGTCCAGGGTGATTATCCCCCTGGTGTGATCCAAGGGCGCGTGAGCACTTGGGACGTTGACTTTCATCGCGCTCTTCTCAAAAAGCTTTTTTCGCGCAAAAGGCTTCTTGAGAAGAGTGCAAGATACCAAGGGGATAATCCCCCTGGACCCCTAATAATTTTGTCCGATAAGATGCGTGGAGGCGCGGACATGGATATCTATCAGTGGGAAGCCGTTTCCAAAACCGGCGAAAAACGAAAAGGGGAAATGGAAGGCGCCAACGTCGGCCTGGTGCTCGCCCAACTGCGCAAGCAAGGACTCAAGAATCCCACGGCCAGAAAAAAACCCGCCAGCAAACGCAAAAAAGGCAAAATCACCGAAATGGAGGTGGTGGTCTTCACCCGACAGTTGGCCACCATGGTGGGAGCCGGATTGCCACTGGTCTCCTGCTTCGATCTGGCCGCCAAGGGCGCGGAAAACGTCACCCTGCAAGACGTCACCCTGCGCGTCAAGGCCGATATCGAGGCGGGCACCACCCTCGCGGACGCCCTGGCCAAGGAACCCTCCATGTTCGACGAACTGTTCATCAACCTGATCCAGGCCGGCGAACAGTCGGGCATCCTGGAGACAGTGCTCAACCGACTGGCCATCTACAAGGAGAAATCGGCCGCCTTGAAGGCCAAGGTGAAATCGGCCATGACCTATCCCATCGCGGTGATCGTCATCGCCTTCATCATCACCGGGGTGCTGATGGTCTTCGTGGTGCCCACCTTCGCCGATCTCTTCAAGGGGTTCGGCGCGGAACTGCCCCTGCCGACCCGCGTGGTGATCGCCATTTCCGAATGGACCCAGTCCAACTGGTGGCTGGTGCTGATCGCCGTCGGCGCGGCCAGCTACTCCTTCTCGAATCTCTACAAAAAAAATCCCGCGTTTCACTACCAAATGGACAAACTCGCCCTGCAATTGCCGATCTTCGGCAATATCCTGCGCAAGTCGGCGGTGGCACGCTTCGCCCGCACCTTCGGCACCATGATCGCCGCCGGAACACCCATTCTCGACAGCCTGACGAACGTGGCCCGCACCGCCGGCAACAAAATCGTCGAGGAGGCGGTCATGGGCGCCCGCTCCTCCATCGCCGAGGGACGCACCCTCGCCGAGCCGCTGGGGGCTTCCGGGATCTTTCCGCCCATGGTCACCCAGATGATCGGCATCGGCGAATCCACCGGCAATCTGGAAACCATGCTGGAAAAGGTCGCGGATTTCTACGAGGCCGAGGTGGACCGGGCAGTGGACAACCTCACCGCCCTGCTGGAACCGATCATCCTGGTGATCCTGGGGGTGCTGATCGGCGGCTTGGTGGTGGCCATGTACCTGCCCATCTTCCAGATGGGATCCGTGGTGGGCTGACGCGGCCCATGACCACCCTCCCCGTCACGCCGCGCGCGCGCCAGCTCCTTCTGATGCTCTGGCCCCGCTTCGTGATCCTGTTCGGACTGCTGCTGTTCGTGTGGCAGACCTCGGTGGCGAGGGTGGGGCCGTATTATGCCGTGCGTTCCGCGTTGGGGTGGTTCGTGGCGGGGTTGTTTCTGCTCACCCTGGGCCAGTTGTGGTGGTTGCGGCGGGGCGTCAATCCGGAGATCCCGGCACGGCTGCAATGCGCCCTGGACCCGCTGTTGGTGACGATCCTGGCGATTCTCACCGGCAGTTTCGACAGCCCGTTTTTGTTTCTCAACACCCTGGTCACCCTGAATGCCGCCCTGCTGCTGGGCCGCCGCGAGGCCCTGCTGACGGCGGGAATGATCCTGATCCTCTCCGCCGGGATGCTCTCCCTGACCACCCTGCTGGCGAAGAAACCCGTGGAGCCGGCGCCGGTGTTGTTGTGGGGTTTCCTGTGGCATGGCGGGGCCTGTTTCCTGACCGCCCTGCTGGGGGGCGCCCTGGTGCAACGCGCGGACCTCTGGCGACAGGCCTTCGATCGCCAGACCGACAGTCTGGCCGATCTGACCGCCCTCCAGGAGCAGATCGTGACCGCCATGCCCTACGGCTTGATCTCCGTGAACAATCAGGGGATCATCCGCGCCGTCAATCCGGGGGCGCGGGAGCTGCTGGAGATGGCCGTCGAGATGCCGGGTCAACCCCTGCACACCCTGCTGCCGGAGTTCCAATGGGTGCTGGATCAGGCACGCGGCGAGGAGGTCCAGATGGAAATCCCCCGCCAGGAGCGCATCTGGGGCGTGAACCTCTCCCCGCTGCATGATCGCCTGGGAGAGCGGATCGGCGCCTTGCTGGTGATCCGGGACCTCACCACCATGAAACGCCTGGAGCGGGAGTTGGCGCTCAAGGAGCGGCTGGCCCTGACCGGTCGCATGGCGGCGGGCATGGCGCACGAGATCCGCAATCCCCTGGCCGCCATTCTCTCCGCAGCGCAGATGCTCGCCCCCAAGGAGCCGAGAGAGACCCGCTGCGTGGCCATCATCCAGGAGGAGGTGAACCGCCTGAAGCAATTGACGACCGATTTCCTGGCCTTGTCGCGTCCGGCCAGGCCCACGCCCCGCCCGGTGAATTTGCCGACGTTTCTCGCGGAGATGACCGACCGGTTGCGGCTGGATCCCCGCTGGGGGAGCCGGGAGCTGGCGTTGCGGCTGCCGGAGGAGCCGATGGAACTGCTTGCCGATCCGGAACATTTGCGGCAGATTTTTTGGAATCTGCTGCTCAACGCCATGCAGGCGACCGGGGAACGGGGCAACAGCGAGGTGGAAGCGCGCCGGACGCGGGAGCGGGTGCGGGTGGTGGTGAGCGACGACGGCCCCGGGGTGGAGGACACGTTGCTCCCCCGCCTGATCGAGCCGTTCTTCACCACCCGATCCGGAGGCTCCGGACTGGGTCTGGCGGTGGTGCATCATCTGGTCTTTCTGAATGGGGGGCGCATGCGGTTCCGGAATGGCGCGCCGGGTGGGCTGCGGGTGGAACTGGAATTCGAGAGGAGACATGGCGGAAATCCTGGTATGTGACGACGAAAAAAATCTGCGGGAGATGTTGTGCATGGCCCTGGAGGATGCCGGGCATCATCCCGCGACAGCGGCCAGCGGCGCGGAGGCGTTGCGGATTCTGGAACAGAATCATTGGGACCTGCTGCTGACGGATCTCAAGCTGCCGGACATCGACGGCCTGGAATTGTTGCGCCGCGCCAAGGAGCTGGCGCCGGAACGCCCCGTGCTGCTGATGACCGCCTATGCCTCGACGGCCACGGCGGTGACGGCCATGAAGGAGGGGGCGTTCGATTATCTGGAAAAGCCCTTCGCCATGGAGGATCTCCATCTGGTGGTCACCCGCGCCCTGGAGCAGGGGGCGCTGCGGCGGGAGAATCTGCGTTTGCGGCGGGAGGCGGGGGAACGGGAGGCAGGAGAGGCGATCATCGGGGCGGCCCCGGCCATGAGGCGGGTGTTGGAGTTGGCGCGGCGGGCAGCGCGCACGGATGCCTCGGTGCTGATCACCGGCGAATCCGGCACCGGCAAGGAGTTGATCGCCCGCTACATTCACGCCAACAGCGCGCGGGCGCGTGGTCCGTTCGTGGCCCTCAACTGCGCGGCGGTGCCGGAGAATCTCATCGAAAGCGAACTGTTCGGCCATGTGAAGGGGGCCTTTACCGGCGCCGGGAGCCAGCGTCCGGGGATGTTCGTCGAGGCGGATCGCGGCACGCTGCTGTTGGACGAGATCGGCGAGACCCCGTTGGCGTTGCAGGCCAAGCTGTTGCGGGTGCTGCAGGAGCGGGTGGTGCGCCCGGTGGGGGGATCGGGAGAACGGCCGGTGGATGTGCGGCTGTTGGCGGCCACCAATCGGGATCTGCCTGGCGAGTGCGCAGCGGGACGGTTCCGGGAGGATCTGCTGTATCGGGTGGATGTGGTGCATCTGCATCTGCCCCCCCTGCGGGAACGGCGCGAGGACATTCCCATGCTGGCGGCGGATTTTTTGGAAAAATACGCGGGGCGTTACGGCGTGGCGGTGACCGGTTTCGCCCCGGAGGTGATGGAGTGTTTGATGCGTTATCCCTTTCCCGGCAACATTCGCGAGTTGGAGAATGTCGTGGAGGGGGCCGTGGCCCTGGCGGCCGGAGGCAGGGTGGAGGTGGATCTGCTGCCGGTTCAGGTACGCCTGCCCCGCATGGCGGACGGCGCAGCTTTCGTTCTGCCGGAAGCGGGGTTCGATCTGGATGCCCATCTGGCCAAGGTGGAGGCGGATGCCATCGGGCAGGCCCTGGAACAGTGCAAAGGCTCCAAGACCCGCGCCGCCGAGTTGCTCGGCATGAGCTTTCGCACGTTCCGTTACCGGATGGCCAAGCTGACCGGCAAATGACACATGGATCACTCCCTGCCCGACAACAGGGCGTCGAAATAGGCGATCGTGCGATGCAATCCCTCCTCCAGGGCGATACGCGGCTCCCAGTCGAGCTGCTCCCTGGCCAGGGTGATATCCGGCCGCCGCTGCCGGGGATCGTCCGTGGGCAGGGGCGCATGCGCGATCGACGAACGCGAGTGCGTCAGATCGATCACCTTGCGCGCCAGCTCCAACATGGTGAACTCCCCAGGATTGCCGAGATTGACCGGCCCGGTGAATTCGTCAGGAGCGTTCATCAAACGCATGAACCCCTCCACCATGTCGTCCACGTAACAGAAGGAGCGCGACTGCGTCCCATCCCCGTACACCGTGATCGGATCCCCCCGCAAGGCCTGCACGATGAAATTGGAGACCACGCGCCCATCGTTGGGATGCATGCGCGGCCCGTACGTGTTGAAAATCCGCGCCACCTTGATCCGCAACCGATGCTGCCGGTGATAATCGAAAAACAGCGTCTCCGCGCAGCGCTTGCCCTCGTCGTAACAGGAACGGGGGCCGATCGGATTGACATTGCCCCAGTACTCCTCGCCCTGGGGGTGAACACGAGGGTCCCCATACACCTCGCTGGTGGAGGCCTGCATGATCCTGGCCCGCAACCGCTTGGCCAGACCCAGCATATTGATGGCCCCATGCACGCTGGTCTTGGTGGTCTGCACCGGATCCACCTGATAATGCACCGGCGACGCCGGACAGGCCAGATTGAAAATGGTGTCCACCTCCACATACAAGGGGAAGGTCACATCGTGTCGCATCAATTCAAAATAAGGATTATCCAACAAGTGCAAAATATTTCTTTTGCTTCCAGTAAAAAAATTGTCGATACACAACACATCCGCGCCTTCCTGCAACAAACGCTCACATAAATGCGAGCCTAAAAATCCAGCCCCTCCGGTCACCAGGACCCGCTTGTTCGCAAACCTGTTCATGCTTGTCTCCTTATATTCACTGCCCGCAACCGGCAACTCCACGCCAACTGCATGATATTCGACCAGAACCCGGAACCATCCCGTTCCGGGGGTTCCGATGTGGGTGATCATGAGGCATTCATGATCAAAAAATCAAGCAAAAACAAAGTATAGCAAAAAAAAAATTTTTCCCTTGAACTCTGCCGACAATCAGGGCAGAATGCGCGCAATCGGAACGGAAGGAGCGTTAATGTATGGCAGCAAAACATTAACAAACCTTTCACAACCGCACCTGAGGGAGAAGAATTCGTCCGGTCTGGACGTTCGTCACAAACCGTCCAAAACGGCAAAAAAGATCGAAATCAGCGCGAGCAACACCAACCCTCTTGCCCACCAGGCAGGAGAACGGCGTTTTGCGTCTTGAGTGAACAGAAACAAAGATGAACACTTTAAATCATCGTGGAGTCAGCATGACGTACAATGAAGCCATCGTCGCCGCGCGGGAAAACGCGGCCAAGACCCGGAAAAGCTGGTACATCTTTTCCGATGGCCGGGAGAACTACAAGGTGCGGGATCACTATGCCGGTCCTCAGGGGATCTCCGGGTCGGAAAGCCGCGACTTTCAGGTGACGGCGGTGGTGCATCCGGTTTGGCAGGATTGACGCCTACGGCAACAGCTCGGCCTCATCCAATCGGGTGAGGCCAAACATGCGGATTTTGGACTGAATCAGACGGACATATCCGACCCCCTGCTCGGAATAACGACTCAGGCCAGGACTCAGGGCCTCGCCGGTGATCGTCCGTCCCTTGGCGCGCAGAGTGGCGCGCAGGGAACGCATCTCCTGATAGGCGTTGTTGACATTGAGATTCTCGATGTAGTAACGCACCGACTCCGTCACCGACTCGAACCGCAACATCCGTCCCCGCCGGCAGCCAGGCGCGCCACAGGTCTGCCCGAAGAGATTGTTCCCTTCCTTGGCCAATCGGGAGCTTCCCAGGCCCGATTCGTCGGCCGCCTGGGCCAGGGCCAGGGAGACCGGGATGATATCCACCCCCTCCAGGAGCTGGGCGAAGAATTCGGTCGGGTCCTCCTCCAGGGTGGCCTGCACCCGGTACCGTTCCGCCACCCCTTCCAACCAGACCCGGTCGTGGGGCCGGAACGGTTCCTTGTGGCGATGCCACGCCTGCAAATCCAGAATGCGACGCCGGTCCTCCAGCAGGCGACGGTTTTCCTCCTGCACCAATGGCCGCAGAAATTCGAAGAAAGCGGTCTGGCGATCCTTCATGTTCTTGATAGCGAGAAAATCGGGCAGCAGCACCTTGTCCACCGCCTCGAAGATCCCCTGACCAATCGCCGGCTTGAGCGCATGGGAGCGGCTGGTCGCATGGGTGGCGCCGGTCTCCCGGTGCGCGGGAAGCTGGAACAGTCGTTCCGCATTCTGCCCCATGACGTTTTCCATCCCGGCATCCAACTCCCCAAGGCCGTGAATCGTGCTGGCCAGCGCCTGGGTCGGCATACCCGTCGTGAGGATTAACGCAACCAATAAAACATATAATACGCGTACAAAGTACATTTATACCTTTCGCAACCTGCTCAAAAAAGGGATACTTGCCACATGACCGGGAACCCCCCCTGATGGTGGCGCCGGAAGATACAATCAATTTATAATGGACAAAATTCACAAATGCCAGGAAATTCTCGCAAGACTCCCTATAAAAATCTCAGCCCGGAAGTGATCCTGGATGCCGTGGAGAGCCGCGGCATGCGCTGCGACGGCCGCCTGCTCGCGTTGAACAGCTTCGAAAACCGGGTCTATCAGGTGGGCGTGGGCAGAGACGCATTCGTGGTGGCCAAGTTTTACCGCAAGGATCGGTGGTCCAACGAGGCGATTCTCGAGGAACATCGCTTCGCCCTGGATCTGGCGGAACTGGAGATTCCGGTGGTCCCACCCCTGGTGGCGGCCGGAGGGGAGACGTTGGGTACGTGGCATGGTTTTCGTTTTGCGCTCTATCCCCGTTTCGGGGGCCGGGAGCCAAACCTGGAGAATCCGGACCATTTGCGACGCCTGGGGGTGGCGTTGGGCCGCACGCATGCCCTGGGAGCAACGCATCCGTTCGTCGCGCGTCCGGTTTTGGACGTGGAGAGTTTCGGGGTCGAGCCGAGCCGGTTCCTGGTGGAGGCCAAGATCATTCCGGTCGAATTGCGGATGGTTTACGTCGAACTGGTGGAGGCGCTCCTGAATCGGATTCGTGACTGTTTCGAGCAGGCCAGGCCACGCCACATTCGTCTGCACGGGGATTGCCATTCCGGCAACATCCTGTGGTCGAACGATGGTCCGGTCTTGGTGGATTTCGACGATGCCCGCATGGGTCCGGCGATGCAGGATCTATGGATGTGTCTTTCCGGGAGTCGCGAGGAGCAGAATCAGCAGTTGTCCGCCCTGTTGCAGGGCTATCGGCAATTTCACGATTTCAATCCGCGCGAGGTGTTGCTGATCGAGGCCTTGCGGACGCTGCGCATGATCCATTACGCCGCCTGGATTGCCCGGCGCTGGGACGATCCCGCCTTTCCGCGGGCCTTTCCGTGGTTCGACGCGCCGCGCTATTGGGACAATCACATTCTCTCCCTGCGGGAGCAGGGGGTGTTGTTGCAGGAGCCGCCCCTGACGATCTACAGCGCGTATTGAGAGGCGTTGGGGTTGCGGGGTCCGAGGGGAAGAAGTGCCCCCGGACCCCGCCGAGATGGCTTGCCCGCTTCAGCGCGCCTTGGTCGGCTTGGCCGATTTGGCGGCGTACTCCTGCTTGCCATACTTCTGCATGAACCGCTCGACCCGGCCGGCGGTGTCCACCAGCTTGTGCTTGCCGGTGTAGAAGGGATGACAGTTGGAACAGACGCCCAACGTCAGATCCTGGCCGGTGGAACGGGTCTGGATCACATGGCCACAGCCGATGCAAGTATAGGTAACGTCCTGATATTTCGGATGAATGTCGTTTTTCATGCTTGTCGCTCCTTGACCGTCAATTGTTCATACTGGCGAAAAATTCCGCATTATTCTTCGTCGCCTTGATTTTGTCCAGGAGAAAAGCCATGGAGTCCTGGGCGCCCATGGGCAACAGGATGCGCCGCAAGACCCACAACTTGCTCAACTCGTCCTTGTCGATCAACAGCTCCTCCTTGCGGGTGCCGGACTTGGCGATGTCGATGGCCGGGAAGATGCGCCGCTCCACCAGCTTGCGGTCGAGACTCACTTCCATGTTGCCGGTGCCCTTGAACTCCTCGAAGATCACCTCGTCCATGCGCGAGCCGGTCTCCACCAGGGCCGTGGCGATGATGGTCAACGACCCCCCCTCCTCGATGTTGCGCGCGGCCCCGAAAAAACGCTTGGGACGCTGCAGGGCATTGGCGTCGATACCACCCGACAACACCTTGCCGGACGAAGGGGCGACGGTGTTGTAGGCGCGGGCCAGACGGGTGATGGAATCCAGCAGGATCACCACATCGCGCTTGTGCTCCACCAGGCGCTTGGCCTTCTCGATGACCATCTCGGCCACCTGCACATGGCGCGTGGCCGGCTCGTCGAAGGTGGAGGAGACCACCTCGCCCCTGACGGAACGCTTCATGTCCGTCACCTCCTCGGGGCGCTCGTCGATGAGCAGGACCTGCAAAATGACCTCCGGATGGTTTTCGGCGATGGCATGGGCGATGCTCTGCATCAACATGGTCTTGCCGGTGCGCGGCTGGGCCACGATCAGGCCACGCTGCCCCTTGCCGATGGGACACAACAGGTCGATCACCCGGGTGCCGGCATCCTTGGTGGCATCCTGCAGCTCCATGACCAGGCGCTTGTCCGGATAGAGGGGGGTCAGGTTGTCGAAATTGATCTTGTTGCGCGCCTTGATGGGATCCTCGTAGTTGATCTTCTCCACCCGCAACAGGGCGAAATAGCGCTCGCTCTCCTTGGGGGAACGAATCTGCCCCTCCACCACATCGCCGGTGCGCAGACCGAAACGGCGGATCTGCGACGGGGAGACGTAAATGTCGTCCGGCCCGGGCAGATAATTGGTGTCCGGGGCGCGCAGGAAACCGAAACCGTCCTGCAGCACCTCCAACACCCCCTCGGCGTAGATCTGGGCGTTGTTGTTGGCGCTCTCGGCCTTGAGGATGGCATAGATCAGCTCCTGCTTGCGCATGCCCATCAGCCCTTCCACGTTGAGCGTGGAAGCCATCTCCGACAGCGTGGTGACGGGCAGGGCCTTCAGATCGGAAAGCGAGGTGATCGGCCCCCTTTCCGGTCGCGAGGCGGTTGCCGGGGCCGGATCCGCCAGAACGGGATCCCTGCGTGGCGCAAGGGGCAAATCCTCCTCGCCGGGGAGCGGATCGGAAAAGGGGTCCGGTACCGCGCCATTGGGGTCGATGGGGGTGATAATGCGTTTTTTAGCCATGCTGAAGGAACATAAGTTGGAATTGAGAGATTCGGCTCGACTCATGGTGGCCCGTGCTTGCGCGGACGGGATCACCAATGGGCGCTGATGGGTTTGGGAGTTTGGCCGTTGGTATCGGTGCGATGGAGCGGACGACAGAATCCTTTACGGCCCTTGGCTTGATGTTACAAAGCCGTTGCATGACCGACGCGAGAAACTAGCATGGATTTTCGGCAAAAGTCAACCAGAAATTCATGGCCAGGCAAAAATCATGGCCAGGCCCCCCAAGCCCGCCAACGGTCGGGCCAGGCGCGCCCGGCATCGCGCGCGCCGGCGCGGCGCAGTACCTCGTCCCACAGGCGCCGCGCCTGCCATCCGGCGGCCTCCGGGCCGCCGCCGTTGTCGATGACCCAATGGGCGCGCAAGCGCTTTTCCGCCTCGGGAAGCTGCTGCTCCATGACGCGGCGCAAGCTGGTCCCGGACATGCCGGCGCGGTTCGCCAGGCGCTCCCATTGCCGGTCGCCGCAGGCCACGACCACGATCAGGTCGCACAGGGCATCGGCGTTGGTCTCCATCAGCAGGGGGATCTCCAAGGCGGCGATGCACGGCCCGTCCGGGCGGGAGGTCCGCTCCCAGTGGTCCAGGGCCTCGGCCATGGCCCGATAGACCCCGGGATGGACGATGGCCTCCAGATCCCGGCGCGCCGCCGGATCGGCGAACACCCGCTCGGCCAGCGCGCGGCGGTCGAGCTGCGCGGGGGTGGCCGCCGACAGGATTTCCGGGCCGAAGCGGGCCACCACGGCGGCCAGTCCGGGGGTGCCCGGGGCCAGGATCTCCCTGGCCAGACGATCCGCGTCGAGGGTGAGGGCGCCCAGCTCCCCCAGCAGGCGGGTGACCGTGGACTTGCCGCAGCCGATGGAGCCGGTGATGCCGAGCACGAAGGGCATGGGGGTCAGAAGCTCGTGGCCAGACGGCCCAGGTACCAGGCGTAGACCGCCGGTCCCAGGTAAAGATAGGCCCAGGCGGCCAGCGCCAGATAGGGACCGAAGGGAATGGGCAGGGAACGGTCGCGACCGGAGGTCAGAATCCAGCCGATGCCCACCACCGAACCGATGACCGCCGAACCGAAGATGGTGAAGGGCAACGCCTGCCATCCCAGCCAGGCCCCCAGCATGGCGGTGAGTTTGATGTCGCCTTGGCCCATGCCGTCCTTGCCGGAGATCTTCCGGAACAGCCAGGCGAACAGCCACAACCCCCCACCCCCCGCTCCCGCGCCCCACAGGGCGCCTTGCCAGGAGGCCATGGGCGGCGCGAACCAGGGGGTGAACGACAATAGCAGGCCAATGGCGATCCCAGGCAGGGTGATGACATCGGGCAGGATGTAATGTTCGAAATCGATGGCGGTCAGGACGATCAGGGCGTATCCCAGCACCACCAGGGCGATCCCGGTGGGTGTGAGGCCGAAACGCAGCACGGTGGTCAGGGTGAGCAGCGCGGCGATCAGCTCCACGGCGGGATAGACCGGGGAGATCCGGCCCCGGCAATCCCGGCACCGTCCGCCGAGCAGCAGCCAGCCGAACAACGGGATGTTGTCGTGCCAGCGGATTGCCGCCTTGCAGGCCGGACAGCGGGAGTTGGGAAAAACGATGTTCTCCTCCAGGGGGATGCGGTGGATGCAGACATTCAGAAAGCTGCCCCAGACCAGCCCGATGATGAAGACGAGTGTCAAGAGGTCCCAAGGCATGGCGGATTTCCCAAAGTCGCGGCGCGTTGTTGATGGTGACGTCCCGGCACCGGTTTCCGAAACGCTTTCGGAATCCACGGCGCCAGGGATCGCGGTTCACTTGCCGGGCAGGGCGCTCTCCTTGCCGGCAGGCGCCTTGCCGCCGGCAAGCGACTTGCCCTCCGGGGGCAGCAGCTCCAGACGGAAACGGGCCGCCTCCGAAGGGGGCTTGAGGAAAATCACCTGGTAGTCCATGGAATTTCCAGGCAAAATCCGATTCATTTTCAGTTTCTTGTCCTCACCCTGGAGCAGGGCCATGGAGCGCAGGGCCGATTCGCTGCTCTCATCCAGGATCTTGTCTGGGATCACGCGGCCCGGATACGCCAAACCCGTGCCCAGCTCCTTGCCCTCCTGACTCAACAACACGACCCGAATGCCCGGAACCAGCTGAGTCAGACGATCGGTGTTGCTCACCGCGCCGGAGATCAGCAACAAAGAGCCAAAAGGATAACGGCGCCACTCCCCGTGGGCGGCCGTCAGACGATAGGCGCTGAACCAATCGTAACGCTTGAAAGTCCACCAGTCGGTGAGCGTGGCCAGTCCCAACCCCAGGGCCAGCATGAGGAACAACATCAAAAACTTGATGGTTTTTGACCATTTGACGGGTGGAGCTTCGGGTTCCTCCTGTTCCTCGGCGTCCGCGTCAACCACATCTTCCACGGGTGCCTCTCCTGTGTCCCATGCTTCCTCCATTTTGATGAACGCGGAGGGCGGCTCCGGTGCGGGAGTCGGCTCCGGGGAGGGTTCTTGCACCTTCTTTGCCAATCTTTCCTGGGCCAGACGCATCATCTCCAGTTCGCGGGCCGTCGGCTTCGCCAAGGCGAGCTTCGGACCGGGTCCCACCATGGTTTCCTCATCGTCACCGGCATTCACGACCGGCGGGACGAAGCCTGGCGCGGGCGGAGGGGGCGGCGTATCCGTTTCCCGCATGTAGGTGGTGATCAGACCATCCTTGGCCACTTCTTCCTCTTCCTCTGCCTCTGCCTCGATGGGACCGAAGGCGTCGGAAAAGATGGCCAGGGGATCCTCCTCGACAACCGGCTCGATCGCTTCCAGGAAGCCGGCAGCTTTCTCCTGTTCCCGCTCCTCCTGCTCCAGACCGGCAAGGGCCTCGCCGAAAATGTCATCCACGGGAATCTCGTCCAGGCCATCCAGACCATCATCGACCTCTTCGCCGACAAAAAGATCCTCCGACTCGGCCAGATCCGCCTCCATGTCGCCCACGGATTCATCCGCATCGAGGAAGGCGAACTCCTCGTCGGGAAGCTTTTTCAGGACGGCGGGCGGTTCCTGGTGCGACTGAGGAGCCGGAGTGGCTCTGGGCGCGTCGCCCTTGGGTGGGGGCTGAAAGAAAACCGCCGCACACTGGGAACACTTCAACTTGCGGCCCGATGGTCGCAGGATGGCATCATCCACGTCAAATTGAGAGCGGCAACTTTCACATTGAACAATCACGCTTCGACTCCCCTCGCACACTCACTCATCCGGCTGGACCCGTTTCGCACGAATCGGCACTATACCGGAATTCGCCCCCCCGAAACAACGATACCCGACAGAAGATGCCAGGGATTCGCTTGAGTTTCGTAAAATAAAAAGGTACCATGCCAAGAAGCCAAGCAAGCCTTTGACCAAGTCCGACAAAGATCGATGCGCCCATGATTCAATTTCATAATGTCACCTTGCGTTATCCGACGGGATACGAGGCCGTCAAGAAAGTGTCCCTCACGCTGCCCAAGGGATCGTTCCATTATCTGACAGGCCATTCGGGAGCGGGCAAAAGCTCGATTCTGAGATTGATCTATCGGGCCGCACGGCCTTCGGAAGGGACGGTGGTGGTGGAAGGACGCAACCTGGAACAACTCACGCGGCGACAGCTTCCCATGCTCAGACGGGGGATCGGGGTGATTTTTCAGGATTTCAAACTGCTCTACGACCGGACGGTCTTCGAGAACGTCGCGCTGGCCATGGAAGTGGCCGGACACGATCCCGAACGGATACCCGGCCAGGTGAAACGCACCCTGCAAAACGTCGGGCTGGGAGAACGGATGTATTACAACCCGATAGCGCTGTCCGGTGGGGAACAGCAACGGGTGGCGATCGCACGGGCCACGGTCAACTGCCCGCCGCTGGTCATCGCCGACGAGCCGACCGGCAACCTGGACAAGGAGATGGGGCGGCTCATCATCGCACTGCTGGATGCACTGCATCAACAGGGCACCACGGTGTTGCTGGCCACGCACGATCTGGATCTGGCCATGGAGACCGGCCATCCACGCATCGAGATGCGCGAAGGGAGCATCGTGGGGATCTGGCGGGACAAAACGGCGAGCGGGAGCGGGCCATGACGCCGCGGGAAACCGATGGCGCCGCGAGCGGTCGGCGCCCGCCGACCCGCCGGGCGACGACGCGGACGGAACCGCTCATCGCGGGCAATTTTCACGCGCGCTCCTTCCGACACGCCTGGAAGCCTTTCGCGGAGAGGTCGCTGTCCCATTGGACCACCACGCTGGTGATCGCCCTGGCGTTGACGATATACGGGACCTTCAGTCTGCTGCTGGTCAACGCCGAGGCGGTATTGAACCGATGGGAGAGCGGCAATCTGGTCACGGTGTTCATGCAGCGGAGCGTGGATCGCAACATGCTGATGGGGGTGGGGAAGGCGATCAAGGGGCGCGCCGGGGTGACGCACCTGACGTATGTCTCGCCCAAGGAGGCGCTGATCCGGCTGAAGGGGATGATGGGCGAGGAGGCCAAGCTGCTGGACGAACTGGAGGAGAATCCCCTGCCCTATTCGCTGGAATTCCGGGTGACGGGCCACAACCGGGAGCAGGTGCGCGCCCTGGCCAAGGAGGTTGGGACATTTCCCGGCGTGGAGACGGTCTCGTACGATCAGCAATGGGCGGATCGGCTGGAGGCGGTGGTGGGGCTGTTCCGGTACGTGGGGAACTTTTTTTCCCTGCTGTTGCTGGCGGCGGTGGCGCTGATCGTCTCCAACACCATCAAGCTGACCATCATCGCGCGGCGGGACGAGATGGAGATCATGCGTTTTCTGGGAGCGGACGACGCGTTCATCAAGACCCCGTTCCTGTATGAAGGGGCGTTGCAGGGGCTGCTGGGGGCGAGCGGAGCGGTGGTGCTGACCGGCTTGCTGTATCTGGGGGCGCATGGGGTCATCGGGGAATTGAACCGTTCGTTCGGGATCATGCTCTCTGTGGAGTTTCTGTCGATTTGGCAAGTGATCCTGCTGGTGCTCGTGGGAGCGGCCCTGGGCGTGGCCGGGGCACTATTGTCGCTGGCGCGTTTTTTGGAGGTTTGATCTTTTTGCGCGGCGCGTTGCGACGAAAGGTTGCAAAGATTGTAAAAATGAGTTTCAATGATCCGTTCTGAACGCTCAATTGGTCATCGAGAGGGATGCCGCCATGTCCGAAATCGGAGCCATTCCGGAAGATCTGCGATACAGCCGGGAACACGAATGGGTACGTGTTCAAGCTGGCGAGGTCGAGGTTGGGATCACGGCCTATGCGGCCAACGCGCTGGGGGATGTGGTCTTCGTGGAGCTGCCCGGAAACGGGACGCGCCTGACGATGGGCAAGCCGTTCGGCGTGGTGGAATCGGTCAAATCGGTATCCGATCTGTTCTCGCCGGTCACAGGCGTGGTATCGGGCGTGAACGCGGTGCTGGAGGAGTCGCCGGAGCTGGTGAACGAGGCGCCTTATGGCCGCGGTTGGATGATCCGCATCACCCCGGACCATCCAGAAGAGGTCCACCAATTGCTGAGCGCAGCAGAGTACCAAGCCATGTTGAGCGGCGCGTCCCAATAATGGACGCGGATCGATCAAAAGGGGTTGACGACGCGACCGGCAACGTCTAGGCTTAACAGTCGCAAATGGGCGGTTAGCTCAGGGGGAGAGCACTACCTTGACACGGTAGGGGTCATAGGTTCAAATCCTATACTGCCCACCATTCAAATCGCCATCCCCTTTTTCCCACCCCCTCCGCGACAAACCCCCTCCCGCCCCAATCCCCCGCAACCTCCCGAAATCCCTATAAATCCCACCCCATCCCCCCAAATCCCAAAATTCTCACCCACTCCGTCGCGTCACACCCGGACTGGACATGCCATGAATTTGAGATCGATCATTCAGCAGGGAAACCGCGTCCCTGACTCTTTCCGGTGCCAAATGGGCATAGCGCTTCGTCATCCGTATCGTGGCATGGCCCAACAAATCACACGAGCAGGAATACGCAGTCTGGCATAAAACTCCCAAAACTCATCAAAATCCTGGTAAACAATCGCTTCGCCATCATCAGTCGCCTCTTGAGCGCACGCCGCGCTATTGCCAAGATCACCATCAACACCCACCTGTGCGCCGATGAACGCTACGAATTCACTCATTTACTTGAGTTGATGAATATTATAAAGGTGGCTGTCTCCAACCCCTCTCAATCCACCTGACCACTTACCGGGAGGGACCTTGCGCCCCTTCCCTGGTAATCCAGCGACCCCGCTCCCCAGGCACGCCGGCGATGGATCTCCTTTGGCAACGGGAAAATTATTTTTTTGATTTAAGATACTGCATATGATACTATTTTATCCATGAACAGTGCTGCCAAACTCCTCGAGGCCATGATGCGCAATCCTCTGGATTGGAGGATTGACCAGTTGCAGACTGTTGCCCGGCAATACGGAATCCGTTGGCGCCAGCAAGGCACCAGCCATTGCTATTTCATTCATCCAAACGGGACGGTTCTTGCGGTGCCTGCGCATCGTCCCCTGAAGCCGGTATACGTCAAACAATTCGTCAGATTTGCAAAAGGGGAGTGACCCATGCACAAGATCGAAGACTACCCGTTTGAGATCCGCCCTCTGACGCCGGAAGAGGGCGGAGGATTCATGATTTGTTTCACCGACTTCAACACCTGCTGCTCAGATGGTGAAACAGTCACGGAGGCCATTGAGAACGGCTTGGATGCCCTGCGTGGTATGATTGCCACCATGGAAGAGGTTGGTCTTCCCGTCCCTGCTCCGATGTCTGGAGGGCATTCCGGGAAATTCGTGGCCAGGGTTCCGAAGTCCCTGCATGCCAAGCTTTCTTCCAGAGCGCGATACGAAGGGGTGAGCCTCAACGCCTTGGTGACAGCCTTGTTGGCTGAAGGGATTGGAATGCGAAGCAAAGACATTCATACCTGACCTGATCTTCTTCCTTCCGCAGCACCCTCCCCATGCACCACGGGCACACCGGCGGCACCTCTCACCGCGCCCATGCGCTCTCAACGGGGATCCGCGCATTATCTGTCCGCCTGTGTCCAAAATGAGACCAACATGTGTCAAGACATGGCCAAATTTGTCCGATTTGCAGCACAACGGGAACAAAGCCGACATCGGAATTGTTTGATATTGTTATTGTTATACAGCAAAATCTTTGAATTGCATTCAAGAGATCGGCGGTTCGATCCCGCTTGGCTTCCACCACGAAAGAAGCCTGTAGCAAGATTAGGACCCTAGCAAAAATAACTTGAACATTTCATGGTGCTGACTGACACTCCCTTGGCATCAACCGATAGTTCCATTCTCCATGAAACTGGTCGCGTTCGATTGCCAACCTTTCGATCTCCTGGTCGGACACCTTGATGCCAGCCCCATACACATTCTCGTCCAGTCGTGATTGGATATGCAAGCCTGTTCCCGGTCGGGAACAACGCCGCCTGCCAACCATGGAGCCTCTGCGCCGTGAGCGGTTGTGCATGGCGTCCAGCATCATCTCCACAACGCCGTCCACACGGCGATCCGGAGGGGTCATCGCGGCATCCGGCAGACCGAGCCGACGCGCGACAGACGAACGGACTTCGGCGCAATCGAGGCGTTCGCCTTCGATCTCGAAGGTGCGGATGACATCCTCGACGGTCGCCCGCCACTCGGCCTCCTTGCGCGGCTTGAAACCGAGATCGCGCATGCGTCCCAGAAGTTGCCCCTGCTTGTGGCGAGCCGCCGCCAGGGGGGTCAGCAGGGCGTTGGCGTCCCATCGAAAATGGGGCCAGTGGTGGTGTTCCCAGATGAACATGGCATATCTCCGCAAATCATGCGGAGAATGTAGCCGAATTCGCCGCACCAAGGCAAGCGTTCCCCCCCCGACATCGGGTCATTCGGGCCGCCATTGGCGCGCCAGGGCCTCGCCCTGGGCGATTTGATCCGGGGTCATGTCCTTGGCGAGCTGGGCGCGGGAACGGGTGGCCTGTTCGTCCCCTGCCGCCACCGCCAGGGTGAGCCACAGGTAGCCTTGCACCAGGTCCTTCGGCACCCCCTGTCCCAGCGCGTGCATCAAGCCGAGATTGAACTGTCCCCCCACGTCGCCCCGGTTCGCCGCCTGACGGAACAGCCGTTCTGCGGTGGCGAAATCCTGACCGACCCCATGGCCCAGGTAGTAGAGCATCCCCATGTTGGCGTGGGCGCCAGGGTCGTTTCTGGCAATGCCCGCCAGAAACCATTGCCTGGCTTGCGCCGGGTCCCGCTTCACCCCCAGCCCGGAGAGATGGATCACGCCCAGGGAGTTGCACGCCTTGCCCTCCCCCTGTTCCGCCGCCTTGCCGAGCCAGTGGGCGGCCTGTTTGTAATCCTTCTCCACCCCCTTGCCTTCCAGATAGAGATGTCCCAAACGGCTCTGCGCGACGGCATCGCCCTTTTCCGCCGCCTGACGGTAGCTCTCCACATCGTCCCGCACACCACGGGCCGCGTGGGAAATCGGCGGCATCAGGCAACAACCGACCAGAATAATGAAAAAAACGACCAATCGATACATGACAATGCACACCTTCATGAAACAAAACGGATGTTACTCCTGGTCATTGACACGCCACAAATCCGCTGCCAAACTTCTCACCAATATCATTGATGAAACCACCCTGATCACGTCTTGCCGATCCCTCACCACCCATGCCGAAGGATTTTCAGGCGCCATGGTCATCTCGACATAGCGGGGCGATCTTGCCGTATCCGTCATCCAACGCGGATAACCCTCAGGGTTGGGAACCGACCAGTACAGGGCAGGACCTCCGGTACCCAAAAACTCCCGCATGGCGGAGGAACGATATCCGAACCATGCCAGATGACGCATTTTTTCCAGGGCTGGAATCTCGATTTCCAGAATGAACGACCAGCTCCTCGACATGGATTGTCCCTGACTCAGGATCCGATATTCATCCAAATCCAAGGCATCCTCGAAACATTTCGTCACGACCTTGCCCGCCAGCCGCTGCGACAGGTGCTGCAATTGATCTTCCAGGGAAAGGACCAGGAGTTTGACCTGTGTCAGCCAGATTTTCATGCCGCGTTCCTGTTCCGACCGCAATCGGATCACGGCCGGATCGTAACCGTTCTCCTGGCGTGCCGAAAGTTCCAGGCCCTGCAGAGATCCTTCCATGCGCTCCAGCAGGAACTCGAACAAGGCTTGCAGGTCCCCCGCTTCGTCCGCTTCCCCCAGCGCGTCCAGATAGCGGGAGCGATCCTTCTTCTTGATGATGGCCGAGGGATAACCGGCGCGCACCAGTTCCAGATTGCCGATCGCACGGGCAGTGCGTCCATTGCCATCGATAAAGGGATGGATATGGGCCAGCCAGGCGTGCAAAACCACGGAACGTACCGGACCGGGCAAACCGGCGCGCCGCCTTGACCATGCTTCCCACGCCTCCATGCCCGCCATGATCTCCGCCCACGCCCTTGGAGGACGATGACGGGAACCGGAAATCAACACCGGCTGATTGCGGAAAAGGCCAGCTCCGGATCGCTCTCCCAGGATCAAGGCGTGCAACTCCCGCACATCATCCAGATCCGTGGGGCCTGCCTTATCCTGAGCCATTTCGACCATGCGACGCAGGGCCTTATCCAGGGCAAATGCATCACGGACATAAGCCGGGTCGTGACCGGTCATGGTCACCCCCTTCAGAATCGCCAGCTCGGTTTCACCCGCAGACAAGGTACTCCCCTCCAGGGCATTGGATTCGGCAATCTGTTCAAACCGCTTTTCTCCAAAGAATCTTTTCAGGGTTGCCAGAGAAAGCGTTCCTTGCCCTCGCAGCAGACCGACCCTCTCCTCCAACTCTTTTATTCTCTTCAAAATACCTTCAGCAACCGACGATCCCAAGGAGAACCGCCACTCACCGAGACCCATTGTTTCAGAATGATTATTCATAATCCCCAACCAGATTGAAACCGGCCCAGTTGGCGGGATGCGGATAATTCTGTTTCACCAGCAACTGGGCCTGACGCAGACTGTCGGCCTTGGTCATGCTGGCATAGTTGCGATAGAAATGTTTCATCAATACCGCCGTGGAGAGATCGTCCACGCGCCAAAGCGACGAAATCAGGCTGTGGGTCCCGGCATACAGAAAGGCGCGGTTCAGACCGATCAACTCGCTGCCGCGCAACTGACCCAGACCGGTCTGGCAGGCGCTCAACGTCACCAGGTCGGCTTGCAGGTCCAAGGCGAAGATCTCCTTGACCGTCAGACGACCGGAATCCTTGCCCTCCCCGGCGGCCAGCCAGAGGGATGAAAACAGCGGATTGACGTTCTGAAAATCCCCGTGCGCGGCGATGTGGATGATCCCATACTCGCCGATGTGCTTGACCAGCCACTCCTTGGTGGCCTGCTTGCCCTTCATCGCCTCCCCGCGCGGGAACGACCAGCGAATGCTGTCGGCCTCGAACTCGGCCAACGGCAGGTCGTAATTCAAATCCCCCAGATCCGGATTGCCGATCGCCAGGACACGGGTCTTCTTCTCCTTGTGCCGCTTCTCGACGGCGAACCGCATCGCCGATGCGGACGGCGAATAAAACAACGGTACCTGCTCCACCAACACCCCCCCTGGACCGGGCAGGGCGGCGAAGGCGAGAAAATGCAACGCCTCGTGGGGAATGATCCCCAAATAACGCACGCCACCGATCTCCTTCTCCAGGGGCGCGATCAGCCAACCGTACAGCCGCGCCAGCAACGCATCCACCGGCTCCATTTGCTGCATCCGGTCCCGATAGGCGCGCACCGTCGCGGTCAACTCCGTTTCACTCACCGCCACCCGCTTGAACACCGTCCCCTCCCGGCGGGTCAACCACACCAGAATCTCCTTTTCCGTCAACAAATAGGCCAATACCCCAACACCCGGATCCAGCAGCTTCTCGAATCGCTCCAGGGTGATGGGATCGACGCTGACGAAGCCGCTCGTCTCCGGGCTGCGCTGCTGCAACGCCAACTGCGCCTCCTCGGCGGCGGCCTGCTTCTCCCGATATTTTTTCACCAGTTCCCGTGGGGGATTGTCCTTGGCCGCCATCTCCTTCGCCAGCTCTTCCAGCTCCCGGAACAGGCCGTTCACCCGCCGCAAGGCGGCCTCATCCCCCTTGCGACCCAACACCACCTTCTGATTGGCCAGCAGATCGATGAAATTGCGCGAACGAAACCGCTCCAGATAGTCGAACGCCTCCCTCTGCCGACCCAGATCGGCCAGCAGCAGGATCATCTCCCGGTAAAGATCCTGCTTGTTGACCTGAAAACTGTTGCGCAAGGCATCGATGCGCAGACTCTCCCGCATCCCCTCCACCACGCGGATCGCCTCATCGTACCGTTTGACCGCCTCCTCCCGCTTCCCCTCGCCCACCAGCAGGGAGGCCAATCCAGCGGTGGCGCGCCACTCCACCTCCCGGAGCAGATGCTTGCGGGACAACTCCAGGGCACGCTGGAAAAAGCCCACGGCCTTGGCGGGACGCGCCAGCTTGACGTTCACCCGGCCAAGCTCCAGCAATGCCTTGGCCTGGTTGACCGGATAGGAGATGCGCGCGCTCAGCGCCTCGGCCTCGACGAACTCGGCCTCGGCCTCCTCCAGGCGCCCCAGTTGCATCAGGGCCATGCCGATGTTGCGATGGTCGTAACCCAGCCCCCAACTGGTGCGCAACCCGGCATCGATCTCCTTGGCCCGCCGGAAGAAGGTCAACGCCTCCTCCGGCTGCTCCATCTGGCGCAGCACCTGGCCCTTGTTGTTCAGGGAGGTGGCCAGTTCCGGGGGGATCTTCTCCTTTTCCGCCAGATCGATGGCCTTTTGCAGATGCAGGAGCGCCTTTTCGTTTTCGTTGAGCGTCCAATAGACCAGGCCGCGCGTGTTGGCGATCATGATGGTCAACTGCGCGTCCCCGGCCTTTTTGGCCGCGTCGTCGGCGGCCAGCAAACCATCCAGGGCCGCCTGATACTCCCCCTGATGCCAGGCGGAGTTGGCCAGGTACAAGGCGCCGGTGGCCACCAGGAATGGCGCGTCCAGCTCCACCCCGATGGCCCGTCCGGCCTGGTAGCGCTTTTCGGCCTCGGCGAAATCCCCGGTGGCGTCCCATGTCAGGCCCTCGTCGAACAGCGCCCTGGCCTCCCCGTCCCGGTCCTTGACCTCCCGGTAAAGGGCCAATGCCTTGCCGAACCGCTCCCGCGCGGAGAGATAGCGGTTCAGGCGCAGATGATCGATCCGCCCCATGCGCATGTACTGCCCGGCCATGGCCTTGCGGTCGTGTACCCGCAGATAGAGGTCCAACGAGGTGGCGAAATCGGCCAGGGCCTCGGCATAGGAACCCCGGTTCTCGCGCACCACCCCCAGGGTGGCCACCCCTTCGGCCTGTCTGGCCACCTTGCCCGCGCCGCTCCACAGCCGGATGGCGGCATCCAGATGGGTGATGGCCGGCTCGAACTGCTCCAGGCGGGAGTGGAGCACCCCCATGGTGAACTCGGCCTGCGCCCGCTCCAGCACATCCCCGCGCACCCCCGGATGGGCCAGCAATCGTTCCTGATGCGCCAGCGCCCTGGCATACTCCTCCTGCCGGAACAGGCTTTCCACCGCGAAGCGGACGAGCAGGGGGAACTGCGCCTCGTGGCCGGCGGCCTTTTGCAGGGCCAGGGCGTTTTCCACCCGCGCCAGGGCCGCGCGGGTGTCGTCGGCCTGTTGCGCGGCCACGGCGGCGGCCAACTCCTCGTCGTACAGGCTGGCCGCCAGCTTGCGCGCCTCGCCGGGGTCCGCGCCCACCCGGCCATGCCAGCGCAACGGATGGGCCGCCTCCTTGCCGGCCGTCCCCTCCCGCCAGGCCCGTTCCAGGGCGAGCCGGGCGGGCGACTCCTCCAGACGGCTCGCATATTGACCCGCCACCTGTCCGACGCGGGCCAGCGGCAGCTCCTCCGGGACCAGCACCACATGGGCGAAGCCGGCGAAAATCAACGCCTCGGCCAGCAGTGAGCGCTCCTCTTCCCCCATGGCCGCGCTGATGGTCAGAAAGGCGGTATGCCCCTCCTCCACCCGCAGCCCCGCCAGCGCAATCCGCTCCACCACCCGATCCCGCTCGGCGACCGGAATCGCCATCCCGCGCACTGGCGTTCCGGCGATCAGCAGATGGGCATCCGTCAACCTGCCCCTGGTCTCGGCGGTCAGGGATTCGGCATGGAGGGCCGACCCCTCGACCACCGCCCCGCCGGTGAGCGCCACCCGCGCATGAAACAGACCTTGCCGGACATGGGCCGGGATCAGTTCGGCCAGGGTGCGGATCCGGGCCGTGGGCAACGTAGCGGAAGGCAGCCGCGCCGTGGCGGGCGCGGCCAGGGTGACCGCCTCGGCCCGCGCCAGGGCCGCGACCACCTTGGGATGGCTCCACAACGTACCCGGATCGGCGAGGATGGCATGTTCCAGGGGCTTGCCGGTGGTCAGGAACAGATGCCAGCCCGCCTCCCCCGGCACGAGCGACACACAGACATACCGGGTCGAACAGTGCCGCTCCCGCAGGCCATCGATGTCAGGAGTGCCGAAAAGCGCTGCAGCCAACGGACGGGTGGTGCTCAAATCCGCCACGGTTTTCTTCCACAGCAGCAAAGGGGTCTCCAGACGCACGGCATCACCGGACTCCATCGCAAGCTCCAGGTCCTGCAACAGGGCGGTCAGCTCCTCTCCGGCCTCCCCGGCGGCGCGCAGGAAAAACTCTTTTCCCAGTTGGTCGTTGAGCAGCAGGAGGTCGCGTCTCATGGCCAGTTGCTCGCTTGCGGCGAAGGCCTCGGCATGCTGGCCACGCGCCACGAGCAGACCGGCCAGGCGGCTGGCGAGCTGATCGAGAAACGGCGCCTGCGCCTTGCCCGTCCCCTTGGGCAGAGCGATGGCGGGCAGGCGCAAGGCGCGCTCCAGGGCGATGCGCAACTGTTTTTCCCGTTCCGACGGCTCCCTGGCCGCCTCGGCTTGCAGCAAAGAGAGCATCCAGCCGCTCTCCGACCAGCCGGATTCGACCAATCGCTCCACCTCCTGGCGCAGCGTGGCGGCGGCCTGCCATTTTTCCGCGCCGGTGGCCAGCACCAGACGGTTGAGCTTGATCCTGGTCTGATGGGCGAGCAGTTCCCGGCTGGAAAAACCGTTGGCGGTGGTCAACAGCGCCTCGGCGCGGCGATAGAGCGACTCCGGACGGCCCTTCAACTCGTACAACCGGGCGTCCATAGGCGCATCCGGCAGCTGGACCAGCACGTAGGCGGTATTGGCCAGGGTGTGAAAGGCGCTGACCGGAGAGGAGGCCCCCTCCCACTCCGGGGTGAGGCGGTCGGCCAGTCGCGCCGCCGCCTCCGGGGTCACGCCCTCCCCGGCCAGAAACTGCTCCACCGCGATGCGGGAGAGGTTGTGCAGATTGACCTGATTGCCGAATTTCAAACCCAGCCGGGTGGTCAGTTCCAGGGAGGCAAGGGAACTCTCCCAGGCGGCGGCGCGCTGGTTCAGCCGGAACTGCAACTGCCCGATGCGGCTCAGGAGGACCGCCTTTTCCGTGGCTTGCGCCACGTCATCCTCCAGCTTCGCGGGGATCAGGGCCAGTTTTTTTTGCAGATACTCCAGGGCAGGTCCAGGCTCCTCCAACCCTTCGTAAGTCGTGGCGAGAAAACCGAACAGCAATTTCTGCTCGCCGGCATGGTCAAAGCCGAAGGCGGCCCCGGAACTGCTCTCCCCCAGGGAGAAAACCAGATTGATAAACCCCTTGCCCCCGGAAGGGGCCTGTTTGCCATGCCGCTCCAGATCGGCCAAGCTGGCGAGGAAACGGGTCAGCGCCTCCCTCAAGGCGCCTTGGTCCGGGACCTCACCGGAGAGGGCGGCCTGGTGCAGGTTGACGCCGATGTTGCGTTGCAACAGGGCGAGATTCTCGCTCTTGCCCAGCTCGCGGTTGCCTTCCAGGACCCTGGCGAACCAGTTGGCGGCCTTGGCGTGCTCGCCCATGGCCTGGAAGGCCAGGGCCAGCCGCTCCATCAGCTCCAGCCGGAGCGCCTTCTGTTCGGCGGGGAGGAGGTCGATGGCCTTGCGATAGAGAAACGTCGCCTCCTGGGTGCGGTCGGTCTTGAAGGCGCTTTCCGCCAGCTTGCGATGGAGCAGGGCGTTTTCCAGGGGTTCGGCCAGGGGCAGCCTGCGCTCGGTCCAGCGCTTGAAATAGCGGTAGGATTCGGCGTGATTGGGCATGGCGTGAAAGACATTGCCCAGATTGCGCAACAGATCCGCCTCGGCGCGCGGCCCCTGGCGCGGATCGGTCAGGCGCAGGGCGGTCTGATAGGCGCGCGCTGCCTGCTCCAGATGGCCCCCACCCATGCGTTCTTGCACCCACCCCAGGGTCTGGTGAAAGAACGGATTGTCCGGGGCCTCCTCGGTCAGCCGGGTCAACGCGACGGCCAGGCTCGCGAAATCCGGGGCAGGCTCGTAGGTGAGGGCCAGGGCGTGGGCATAGCGCAACACGGGATCGTTGGGATTTTCCGCCAAAAGACGGCCATAATGGGTCAGATTTTCGCCATTCTTCCCCAGCATGGCCCGTGTGGCGACATAGGCGCGATGGGCCTCCACCGAGGCGGGATGGGCGGCCACGATCCCGCCTAAGGCCTTGGCCGCCGCCTTGGGGTCGCCCAGCTCCCGTTCCTTGACCGCCGCCGCCACCTGTTGACCGATCATCGCGCGGCGGGCGTGCGCGCGCTCTTCGTCCGTCTGGCCGGACAGCCGGGTCAACGCCTCGTAGGCATTGGCCGCCTCGGCATACCGCTCCAGCCGGGTCAGCCGCTCCGCCTGCCACCAGAGGCTTTTGCCCCGCTCCGGGTCGTCCGGCGGGATCTCCGACAAGGTGGCTACCGTCTTCATCTCCTCGCCGTTGTCCTGATAAATGCGCGCCATGCGCAGCAGGGTGGCGGTCTTGAGGCGTTTCAGGTCGGGATGCGCGCCGATCAGTTCGCGCAGGGCGGCGATGCGTTGCGGCAAAGGGGTTTCTCCGGTTCCCTCGGCCACGGCGATCGCCTGCGCGATGGCCAGCACCCCCCAGCGGTTCCCCTCGCCCACGGCGCGGATCACCTCCGGAAAGAGCCGCCGCAAGCCTGCGGCATTGCCCATGCTCCGGTAGACCTTGCCCCGTGCGAACAGGGCCTGGGCGCGCAGTTCCCGGTTCTTGAGTTTTTCCAGGGGCGCCAACTGCTCCAGGGCGGCGAGCGGCTCATCGGTCAGCAGCAGCAGCCGGCTCGCCTCCATGCGGGCCATGGCGGCCACCCGTTCCTCTCCCGGCCACTTCCCGGCGATGGCGTCGATCTCCGCCACCGCCTTGCCCACCCGTTCCCTAAACTCTTCCGCGCCGATCCGGTCCACCGCCTCCTCGACGGACAGGGCAATGGCCGGAATCGCGGCGGCCGGGGATTTGGGGTGCCCGGCCAGCACCTGGCGCGCACGCGCGAGCCAGCCGGCCTCGCGCAGTTGGCCGGCGTATTCGAGGTCGAGTTGCAGCCGTTCCCCGGCGGGCATGGTTGCGGAATTGGCGGAGAGATTGCCCAGGATCATCAAACCCGCCGCGCTCTCCCCGGCGGCGAAGCGGGCGGCGGCGCCATTGCGTGCCTGGGTCGCGTCCCGATACCCCGCCAGAAAGGCTGGTACGTCCAGTCGGCGGATGTCGCCATTGCGGGCGTCGGCGTAATAGATCCATTTTCCGGCCACGGCGGGATGTTGGGACGACTCCCCTTCCGGGGTCAACTGCCACGATTCGCTCAGGGGTTTGCCGGGGGTGAAACGCGCCATGTGTAGCGTAGAGCGGCTCTCGTCCTGGGGATCGGCGAAACGGGTGAAGAATAGCCACTCCTGGCCATCGATGTCGGCCAGCACCGGCTCGCGGTCGAGGCCGCCGGTGGTCAACGGGACCGGCGACTCCGGCCCGGCCAACTGGCGAAAAAACAACTTCCCCTCCCGCGCGCAGACCAGTTGCTCGTTGCCGCCCATGGCGCAGGAGGAGGCCCCGGTCATCACCACGGACTCCTTGCCGGTGGCCAGGTGGTGATGGATGACCGCCTGGGGATCCTGCCCCTCTGCCAGGCGGGTATACAGAAACGCCGCGCCGTCTGGACTCCAGGTTGGCGCGCTTTCGCCACGGGTGGCGTCGCTCAGGCGGGTGCGGGAACCGCTGGCCAGGTCCAGCAGATAGAGATCGCCGCGCGGATCGGTGGCGTGGGAGACGTACAACAGGCGACCGCCATCCGGGCTGATGGCCGGCTCCTCGTCGGCCCCCGGATGATCGGTGAGCTGCCGTGGGGCGGCCCCCTGGCCGGCGGAAAGGTCCCGCAGCCAGACATCCCGGTTGCCGGAGCGGTTGGAGACAAAGGCGAGCAGGCGGCCATCCCGGCTGAGGGAGGGGGCGAAATCATAGGAGGCGTGGGCGATGACCGTCTCCGCGTCCGCCGCGAGGGGGGGCAACTGGAACAACAGGCACAAGAGCGCAACGATCCGGCGTCGTGAACGTGGACGGGCACCCTTGCTTCGCACCTCACTCTCGACGCTCGGAAACACGCTGGGAATCTCCTGTGCTCTTCGTGGGCCGGGATCAGGCGGTTGTCGCCTCCTCCAGTGACCTTTCGAGAGTATCCGGCAGACGTCGCGGGGATTGCAAGCCGTTTTTGAAATCAAGGCGATCCAACGCGGTCTTCGCCGAGCGGATTTCGTGCAATCCATTGGAAAATTCCTCCAGCAGGGCGGGCCAGGCGGCACGCTCCTCCCCCCGGCGGATGGCCGTTTCCAGGGCTGTTGCCGCCGCCTGGAGCCGCAGGGCGGACAGGTTGGCGGCGGCGCCCCTGATGGCATGGGCCAGCATGAGCGCCTGATCGGCATCCTCCTTGCGTTTGCCATTCAGGAGCTTGCGCAGGGTGGCGTCGGCCTGGGCATGCTCCCGATGGAACTCCAGCAGCAACCGGCGCAGCAGCTCGTTATTGTTGTTGAGCCGTTTCAGGGCCGATGATACGTCGATGCCGGGCAGGAACGGCGGCACGCCAAGGGTGACGTCATCTTCGCCGGGAGCCGCCTCCGCTGGCCCGATTCGCGGATGAGCCTCCTCATCGGCCCGCCGGGGAAGCCAACGGATGAGCACTTTCCGCAGTTGCTGTTTGTCGATGGGTTTGCTGAGGTAGTCATTCATCCCTTGCGCCAGGCAATTTTCCCGGTCACCGGCCATGGCATGCGCGGTCAGGGCGACAATCGGCAGATCCTGAAATTCGGGGGGCAGGCGGATGCGGCGCGTGGCCGCATAGCCATCCATTTCCGGCATCCGCACATCCATCAGGACGAGGTGAAAGCCCCCTTCGATCACCCGTTGCACCGCCTCCAGGCCATTCACGGCCATCTCCACCCGCAGGCCGAAGCCTTCCAGAACCTTGGACGCCACCTGCCGGTTGATGGCGTCGTCATCCACCAGCAACACCCGTGAGCCGGCGAAATGGTCACGGGCATCGCCAGGATCGACCTCCACCTCCCCGGCGTGATCGAGCCTGGCCACCTTCTGGCCGAAGAGGCGCATGATGGTATCGAACAGCCGGGAGCAGTCGATGGGTTTCACCAACAGCCCGTCCACCCCGGCATGGCCGATCCAGGGCCGCATCTCCTCTTCCTGGCCATGACCGATCATCGGCAACACTTTTGGTCTGATCGGACCAACCGCCATGCTGGCGATGGCACGCGTCATCTCCAGGCATTCCATGTCGTACACGCCCCGGTCCACGATCACCAGCGCATACGGATCGCCCGCCGCGCCGGCCTTCCCGATGGCCCGCAAGGCGGTTCGCGCCGATGCGACTCCGGTCGGGTCCAGGGAAAAGAGCTTGAGCATGTTCATGAGCGACTGCCGCGCCGCAGGATGACCCTCCACCACCAGCACCTTCATCCGGCGCAGGGCGGGCGGGGCGGTCAGGTCGTCTCGCTCCAGCTCCGCGCGCCTGGACAGACGGACGGTGAAGAAAAAGGTGCTCCCCTTTTCCGGCACGCTCTCGACCCACAGCCTGCCCCCCATCAGACCGACAAGCTGCCTGCAAATGGCCAGGCCCAGACCGGTGCCGCCGTATTTCCTGGTGGTGGAGCCGTCCGCCTGGCTGAAGGGCCGAAACAGTTTCGCGGTCTGTTCCGGGGTCATGCCGATGCCGGTGTCCGCGACGGAAAATTCCAGTGTGATTTTTTCACCAGTTCCCTGATCGGATTCGAGGGTGCGCACCGCCACCTCGATGGTGCCTTGCCCGGTGAATTTGACGGCATTGCCGATCAGATTCATCAGAATCTGTTCCAGCCGCAGGGGGTCGCCTTTGAGGATATAGCGGCACTCCTCGGCGACATGGAGGACCAGTTCGATGTTCTTTTCGTGGATGGTGACGCGAAACAGGTCCAGGACGTGGTCGAACACATCGCGCAGAGGAAAATCCATGGCCTCCAGTTCCAGTCTGCCGGCGTCGATTTTGGAGAAATCCAGGATATCGTTGATGATACGCAACAACGACCGCGAGGCGTTGGCCACCTTGCGCAGATAATCCCGCGCGACCAAGGAGAGTTCGGTTTGCAGGGCCAGATCGGTCAGGCCGATCACTGCGTTCATGGGGGTACGGATTTCGTGACTCATGGCGGCCAGGAAATCGGCCTTGTACTGATTGGCTCGCGCCAGTTCGGCGGCCTTTTTCTCCAATTCCCTGCCCTGCCGGTCCATGGCGAGGTTGCTGGCCTCCATGACCTCGCGCTGCTCCTGGGTTTGCCTCAGTAGAATTTCGGTTTTGTTGACGCGCATCAGGTTGTCCAGGGCCAGGCCGATCATGGGCATCAGTTCCCGCAAGAAGGTGATCTGACGCGGGGTGAAGGGCCGGAACGTGGCGGCCTCGATGACGGCCAGGACCTTCTCCTGGAAACTGCCCGGCACGGTGAGGATCTCCAATGGGGCGACCGTGTCGCAACCGAAACGGATCTTCAATCCGTTGGCGGGGATATCCTTCGTATGGATCACCCGGTTTTCCAGGGCGCACTGCCCGACCAGAGACTCACCCAGGAGAAACGACTCGGCGACATTCGCGCCCTGAAAGCCATAGCGGCCTTGACGGATCCATTCCTGTCCATTTTCGCCGACCAGATACATGGCGCCATAAGAGGCTTCCAGAAAGGGGATCAGCTCCTGGATCAGGCTTTGCGAGAATTGCTTCAGGGTATGGGCCTGCTGCACGATATGGCTGAAGCGTGCAATGTTGGCGACCTTCCAGGCGTGTTCTTGCAACTGCCCCCGCGCCTGCTTGAGGGCGGTGATGTCCTTGAGGAGCAGCAGGCTCCCGGTCACGCGCCCATCCACATCGCGGACCAGGGCGCCGGAGAGCAGGACCGGCACCTCTTCTCCCTGCCGGGTTCGGATCGCCACCTCGGTGTCGCCGATGGAACCGGAGCGCATCGCCACTCCCAGCCGCCGGGGATCAACTCTGTGACCGGGAGGCCGATCAGGGTGGTGTTGTCCCGGAACAGGCCCTCGGCCCGATGGGTCTGGCGCACCTTGCCGTCGGGGTCCAGCACCAGCAGGGTATCGGTGATGGAGGCGAGGAGATTCTGGGTATAGATCAGCCGCGATTGCAGGATGCGCACCATGTCCCGGAAGGCATCGGCCAGATCGCCGATTTCGTCCCGGCTGGCGATGGTGATCTCCGGGTCCGCCTGGCCCTTGCCGATGGCGACGGCGGCCTTGCCAAGCTGCCGGATCGGTCTGGCGATATGCCCGGCGAGCGCCAATCCGATCAGGATGCTCAACGCCAGCACCAGCCAGAAAATCAGGCCGGCCCGGTCAATGGAGCCCTCGAGGTCCTGGTCCAGCGCGCGCAGATCAGGCACCATACTGGCCATGGACTCCTGGATGAGCAGGAACGCGCCACCACTCCCGACCGCGTCGGACTTGTGATCGTCGATCCTCTCCTCGATTGCCTTCAGGTGAGTCATGGAGGTGCTCAGTGCCTTGCTCATATCTGCGAGCACGGCATTCCCCGCTGCCGGATCCGACGTTTTCTGCAATTGCCGCTCCAGCTCCCCGACGTATTTTTCAAGCCTTTCGAGTTCCTTGATGGTTGGCTGCAACCGCTCGTCGATCTTGACGGTATCCTCGGCGAAATGGTTCAGGTAGTGGAGCAGAGGCATGATGCTTTTTTTGCAGAGAAGCGATATTATCGGTCAATACATCGTAATGGATGTCGAAGTCGTGGATGTAGCGATAAATCGAACCTGTGCCGATTGCATAAATGGCAATGATGGACAGAAACGATAATATTAATTTGTTCGCAGTTTGATAAATTTTTTTGCATGATCGGCATCTTGCTTTCCCCTGCCATCCAAACCAAAACATATATAAGATTACTGGCAAAGCGAATTTCCATTAATATTACATAAGACAGATAAACAATGCCACGGTGATGATTCCGGAACACACTCGCCTGGGAACCCCACGTGCCGATCCTGGCAATCGGGCGGAACGGTTGTGCGAAAATGGCACGAGTGCGTGCCGCCAGACAAAATTGACCTTGATCAATTTTGTCTCTTGACGCCAGCAACGCGAATGCTAAACTCTCCGATTCTCAATCGTTCCAATCGGCATGACTACTATAAAGAGTTTACAAATGATCATCAATGTAAAATTAAAAACCAAAATCGTCGCATCCTTTCTGTTGCTCGCTTCCATCTTTCTGGCCGCCGCCCTCTATCAGGTGCATGTCATGTCCAGGCTGGCCCAGTTGCAGGACGAGGGCGCGGGACGGTTCAAATCGGCTGGCGAGGTGCTGGAAATCGTCCTGCGCGCCGACGGGGTCTACACCATCGCCGCCGATGCCGCCATCAACCGCAACCTGGAGGAGTCGAAACGTTCCCTGCGCGAGGCCACCGGCCAAATGGAAAAAGACATGGAGAGGCTCGCCACCCTGGTGGATACCCCAAACGAGCGCGCCGCCCTGGGGGTCGTCCATACGCAATACAAAAAGTATATTTCCAGCATCGCTGGCGATTATTTTTCCACGATCGCCGCCATGCAGGGTCAGGGGGAAAGCGCGGAGGCGAAAAGATTGCGTCAACTGGATGGCGCGTTGGATGAAGTACGCAACGGGCTTTTGCAAAAACTGGAAGAGATCAAGGAGTCCCTGAAAAAAGAAGCAGAGGAGGCGGACGCCCACTTCGACGCGACACGCAACGAGGCCATCCGCATCTCCATGGTGATCCTGGTCATGGTCTTTCTGTTGGCCGTCGCGCTTGGGATGGCGATTGCCAGCCAAATCATGCGCCAGGTGGGCGGAGAACCCGTGGAGATCGCGGACCTGGCGGCGCGGGTGGCATCCGGCGACCTGACCATGCGTTTCGACGCTTCCAGCAGGGCGACCGGCATCTTCCTGGCGCTCCGGGAGATGGTCTCCAAACTGCGGGAGGTGGCGCGGGAACTCCAGGTCGTGGCCGATCAGGTGGGACTCGGCAGCAACGAAATCGCGGTCTCCGCCACCACTCTGGCCCAGGGAGCGAGCGAGCAGGCCACCTCCCTGCAATCCTCGACCACTGCCCTGGAACAAATCACCGGCAGTTGCCAGCTCAGCACCGACAACTCCGACGCCACCCAAACCCTGGCCCTGCAAGCCGCGCGGGACGCGGCCAAGGGGGGCGAGGCGGTGGTGGAGTCGGTCAATGCCATGCGGGAAATCGCTTCCAGGATCTCGATCATCGAGGAGATCGCCCGCCAGACCAACCTCCTGGCGTTGAACGCCGCCATCGAGGCAGCCCGCGCCGGGGAGCACGGCAAGGGGTTCGCGGTGGTGGCCGCCGAGGTGAGGAAACTGGCGGAACGCAGCCAGGTCGCCGCCGGGGAGATCGGTCAGCTCTCCTCCTCCAGTGTCCGGATTTCGGAAACAGCCGGGGCCATCATCAAAAAACTGGTGCCAGACATCCAGGAAACCGCAGAACGGATTCGCGGCATCACGGAGTGCAGCCGCCAGCAACGGGAGGGCATCGACCAGATCTCCCAATCGATCCGCCAGGTGGATCAGGTGGTGCAGACCAATGCCGGGGCCTCCGAGGAGATGGCCGCCACCGCCGAAGAGATGAGCAGCCAGGCCCAGTCGATGATCAACGCCATGGCCTATTTCAAGATCGCCCCGGCGTAGCCCGGAGGCGGGAGGAGTTCACTTGGCCGCCAGGTCCGCCTTGGGCTTCCAGGAGCCGTCCGGCTGCTGGATCGGGACCCCCGGAGGGGCGTTGTCGCGCTGCATGTTGGCAAAGACCGCGCGGATGCGGGGCAAGTCCCCCTCGGTGAGCTTTTCGTCGGTATCGATCATGCGGCGCATGATCACCGCGCGGTCGGTGTTCTCCTCCTCGACCAGATTGGCTACGAAGGGACGTTGACCGGCCTCGGCCTTCTCCGGGGCGAGGAGCGTCACCCCGCCCTGGTTGTTCTCGCCGATCACCCCGGCCCGCTTGAAGCGGTCCAGGTCGTCACGGTTGAAGGCGGTGCGTTGCAGGGCGCGCACCACGACCTTGTGATTGGGGGCCAGGGGGGTTTTCTTCACCAGGTGGCCCTGCGGGTCGATGCCCCGCACCGAGGCCAGCAGCATCACCTCCCTGCCCAGTTCTGCGTAGCTGCCCAGCACCTGATTCTCCAGGGCGGTGCGCTCGTCAACCAGGGTGACCTCCAGCAAGGGGCCGCCGCATCCCGACAGCAGCAGGGCAGCCAGGGCGATAACGGGAAAATCAGGGCGCGGGCGTGTTTTCATGGGCCTCCAACTGCAAATGGGTGGTGCCGGCCAAGGTCAGAAGCCGCATCAGGTTTTCCAGGGGCAGCAGCTCGCCGCCGATCCGCTCGAAGCGGCCCAGGACCCCCAGCGGGATGCGCTCCACGTTCAGGGAGGAGATCAATCCCTGCGCGAACTCGATACGCAGTTTGACCGTTCCCTTGGCCAATTGCAAATCCAAAGAGGCAGGGTTGGCGTAGGCGACCTTGGAACGGGCATTGACCAGAGCCGGATTGCTCTCGCGCGGGTCCAGGGCGAGCAGCAGCCGTTCCAGGGCCTCTTTGCCGATGCGGGTGAAGATCAGGCTCATTTCGCTTCGCCCCCAGCTCAGCTTGCCGCTCTCCTTTTCGAAGCGCAACGCCAAGCGCGCCACGCAATCCACCGAGCTGTCCCTGGCGATGCGCTCCCCTTCCGGGAGCAGCCGGTTCAGGTCAAGCCCGACCCCTTCCAGCACTGCGTCGATGCGGCCCGGCCGGATGGCGTCCACCAGCAGATTGCCCCCGATCCTGCCCCCCAGCAACCGCATCTCCAGATGGCGTGCCCGGATGGTCTCCTCCTGGAAGCTCAGGTCCAGGCCGATCTCCTCGGCCTTTGTCCCGGCGATCTCCAGGGCGTCGATGCGCAAACGCCGGTCGGAGCTTGCCCAGGAGACGGGCGTGGCGAGGCGCTCCAGGGAAAAGGCGCGCCGCGAACCAGCGCGGGCCACGGCAGGCGGTTCGGTCAGCCAGAGGCGCTTCACCCCGCTCAGCCTGCCGGTGGCACGGCTCAGGGCGACCCCCTCCCCCCGCCAGGAGAATCCGTTGGGATCGAGCGTCACCTGCGCCGTGACCGGTCCCTTGGCCGTCTTGAGGAGCGACCACTCCGTCACCGGCCCCAAATCGGCGCGCGCCTTGCCGGTCAGCTCCACCCGCAAGGGGGTCAACCGGTCGGCGATCCCCCCCTGCCCGCGCAGCAGACGACCGGACCCGGCAATCCGACCGGAGGCATCCAGCGTCAGACCGGGCAACACGGCCCGCGCCTGGTCCAGACGCCATTGCTCCAGCTCCTGGCCGGTCACGTCGAAGGCCAGTTGCACCAATCCGCCCCCCTCCATGAAGAAAGGCTTGGGCCGGGCACGCAGATCGCCGCCCAGGCGGATCCGGCGCGGCTCTTCCGGACGGGTGGTGGCCTTCAGCACGCCATTGACCTCCTCCACGCTCCAGCCGCCCCATTGCCCGGCCAGATCGGCGGCGGCAAGTTGCACTTCGGCCTGCAACGGCCACGACAGGCCATCCAGTTGCGCCAGATCCGCCAGACGCCCCGCCGCGTCGAAACGCAAACCGACCCGCCCCCTGGGCTGAGCCATGGCATACCAGGGCTGCCCGGCCAGGTCGAACCGCTCGCCGAGACGGACCAGATCCACCGGATCCACGCTGCCGCTCGCCTCGAACCGGTCGCCTTCCGCCCAATAGAGGCCGGCCAGGGTGGCGGTCAACTCCCGCGCCACCCCAAGCCGCAACCGCTCCAGCCGATAGACCCCGCTGGCCGGATCCCCCTCCCCCTGCAAGGCGACGCGCAACTCCGGCAGCGCCACCTGATTGCGGGTCAAAGCCGCATTGCCCCGCAAACGGGCGCGCACCGGTCCGTCCGTGACCGCCTGGTTGGCCCGCCAGGCCAGTCGGGTGCCGGTCCCGGAGTACTCCCCGCCCGCCAGGGCCACCCGCCAGGGGGCGAGCGCCGCCGCGCCGCCCAACTCCATGTCCCGTGGCATCCCCTGGGCATCCACGCCAACCCGCCCCTCCAGCCGCAGACGGGTCACTTAAGGCGCGAAACGCACCCCGCTTTCTTGCAGCCACGCGGGGGGCAGCAGTTCCAACAACCTGGCCAACTCCCAGGTGGAATGCAACCGGCCTTGCAGATTCCACCCGGCGCCCTGCCCCGGCGGACGGGCCAGATCCCCCTCACCCACCAGATGGAGCCAGTCGCCGGCCTTGATCATCAGGCGGTGCAGATGATAGGCGTCGGAGCGCGGCTCGCTGCTGGCCAACACGATGGTCTCGAAGGGCAATCGCGGAGAGGTACGTTCCGCGCGCAGGCGCATGTGGCCGTCCACACGCCCGTCCGGGTGGTAATCGGAAACCACCAGCAGGGAGAAATCCCGCAGCCCCTCCTGGTCCCAGGCGGCGTCGGCGGCCCGTATGCTCACCTCTGCGGAGAGCGTGCGCAAGAGATTGGCGTGCCACTCCATCCATTTCAGGGAGACCCGCGCCTGGCCATCGGTCACCTGGATCGCCAGATTGGGCAGATCGGCGTTCAGCCCGGAGGCGGTCAGCCCGCCGGTGGCCTGACCGTGCCAGCCGTCCGCGTCCCAGCGGCCCGCGATGGTCAGCCACGGATCGAGCTGGCCGGTCAGGTTGCAGGAGGTCCATTCCGGGGGCAACCAGGGTTGCAGCAGGGTCAGAATGGGGGCCAGGGAGATGGGTTCGGCGCGGGTGGTGAGAAACATCTCGTAAGGCTGGTAGGCGGTGTTGATCTGGATCTCCAGGGGGATGGAGGTCAGATCGCCCAGCCGCAACGCGGAGTGGCGCGCCCGCAACCCGCGCCAGCCGAAATCCCCGCCCAGGTCGAACACCAGATCCACGGGCAGGGAGAGCGATCCCTTCGCGTCGCTGAAGGTGAGGGTGGCGATGTCCAGGGTGCCGCGCAGTTCCAGCCCCTCCCGGTCGGCGCGCGCCGAGGCGCGCAGGGCGAGATTGCGCAAGTGGAGCCGCTGGGAAGGGGGATAGGTGAAATCCAGATCGATCCCCTCCAGCGACACGGAACGCAACTCCAGGGCCAGAGGAAATAAAGCGGGCAGGGAAAAACCGCTGGCGGACGCCTTGGCCGGGGCCTCGGCCTGCGGGGCGAGATCCTGTTGGGAAGCGGTCAGGCGGCCATCGCTGAGGCGCAGCTCGCGAATGGCGAGCCTGCCCAGCAACAACTCGCTCCAGGCCACGTCCAGCAGCAGCCGATCCAGGACCAGGCGCGGCACGCCGTCCTTGATCCATTGCAGCCCCTCGACGCGAATCCCACTGGAAAAATCCAGCTCGAGCCGACCCAGGCGCACCTCACCCTGCAAGGCGCGCCCCAGCATGGCTTCGAGGGAAACGCGCAAGAGTTCCGCACCGGCCAGTCGCGGCAGGAAGAGGGGCAAACTGACCAGGAGCGCAATCGCCGCGAGGATCGAGATCCCGAACAGACGCCTGACCCGAAAACCGCCGCTCACATGGCGCCCGTGTTCCGCTTGAACCGGTCCTGCAAAATCGCCAGATGCGGCTCCTTGGGCATGCCGGCGATGCGGCGTTCCACCCGTTGCAGGCGATCGTCCACCGGGGGATGCGTGGTGAAGAACACCGAGCGGGCGGCGCCTTGCTTGCGGGCGAGGCGTTGCAGATAGAGCCGCAACCCGTTCGGGGTGTAACCGGCGCGCTGGGCGTATTCCAGGCCGTATTGATCGGCCTCGAACTCGAGATCCTTGTCCAGGCCACGGGTGAAAAGCAGATCGGAAAGCTGGTCCACCGCCGCGCCGAGCAGTTTCGGGTCCTTGTCGAGGGCGGCCATGGACAGCTCGGTGACATTGGAAAGGAGCGAACCGCGCTGGAGGGTGTTGAGCATGTGCTTGCGGTTGATGTGGGCCAGTTCATGGCCAAGCACCCCGGCGAGTTCCGACTCGCTGGTGAGGGAACGCAGCAGCCCCAGAGTGACGAAGACGAAGCCGCCGGGGGCGGCGAAGGCGTTTTCCTCCGTGCTGTCGAGGATGGCGAAATGGTAGTTGAGGTTGGGGCGATCCGTCACCTCGGCGATGCTGCGGCCCACCAGGTTGAGATAGCGGGTCAGGGGTTCGTTGCGGTGGAGGCCGCCGAAGCGGCGGAAGGCCTCCACGGCGATGGTCTCCCCCAGGGCGCGTTCCGCCTCCTCGTTGATGGGTTGCAGGGCCTGGGCGGTTTGCACCCCCTTCTTGACCAGATCGAGCCTTTTTTGATCCACGCCCAGCATGCCGCCGACGCCGTCGATCACCGAGCCGCCTCCCGGCCCGGCGGGAACCGGCAGTTGCTGCAACTGGTCGAGCACCCCGGCCCCCGCTGGCGCGGCAAGGAGCAGCAAGGCGCCCAGCACGATGCGGATGGCGTTTTTCATGGTCATTTGCTCCCCAGGAATTCGCCGATGCGGCCTTCCTTTTTGAAGGTCATCAGCTCCTTGTCCGAGACATGGAACCACTCCATCCATTCGAGGGAGCGGAGGTGGTTTTCGTCGATGCGGCGGTTTTGGGCATAACCGACGGCCACGGGCTGCATGCCGCGGATGCTGCCGCCGGAGCGGGCCTCCCTGGCGTGGACGTTGCCGCCGCCGGCCAGCGCCGCCAGGTTGACGGCTCCCCCCTCGGCCTTGGCGACGCTCTTGGCGAGCTTGAACTGGTAGACCCACCCCTTGGCGCCATTGGCGAGCTTGACCTGGACGTAGCGGTCCTTGTTGCCCATGACCTGGACCGGGGCATCCCGCTCCAGGGTGGCGAGGATTTTGGAGGTGGGGGACGGATCCTGATTGACCTCCACACCGCTTTTGGTGGCATAGAGGGTTTCCGCCGGGAGCAGGCCTGGCAGCGAGGCGAGCCACCCCGCGAGAACGGACACGAGGATTGGGGCCGGTTTGGTCATGGACGGTTCCTCCTGTAAGGAAACGTGGGCGCGCAATGTGATACATCATGCCACATGATGCGCGGGAAGTACAGTCCCTCAGGTTCCGGATCCGCCGATCAGGGCGATTGAATGATAGGGTGGATCAACAGCCAGGCCACTCCCCCGCCGATCAGCGCGGAGCCGGGGATGGTGATCACCCAGGTCAGCACGATGCGCAGGGCCATGATCCACTTGACGCGCTTGAGGTTCTCGGCGGCTCCCACCCCCATGATGGAAGAACTCACCACATGGGTGGTGGAGACCGGCAGGCCGATCAGCGACGCCCCGAAAACCACCAGGCCCGCCCCCAGCTGGGCGTCCAGGCCATGGATCGGACGCAGCCTGGAAACCCGGAACGCCAAGGTGCGCACGATGCGCCAGCCTCCGGAAAGGGTCCCCAGGGTGATCACCAGGGAACAGGAAAGCATCACCCAATACGGGACCTCGAAGGAGCCGGTCTGGCCATTGAGCAGCAACAGCAAGGCGATCACCCCCATGCTCTTCTGGGCGTCGTTGGCCCCGTGGGCAAAGGAGAGCACGGCAATGGTGAGATATTGCGACCGCTTGAGCCACTTGTTGATGTTGGGTATCTCGTCTCCCGCGCGAAAGGCGCGGCCCTCCCGGATCCAAAGCGCCCGCCGCTTACGGCAGATCCGCTGCTTGATCCCTTCCAACAGGCGAAACAACACCCAATAGGACAGCATGGCGACAAAAAAACCCACCAGCGGCGAAATCACCAGGGCGGCCACCACCTTGGCGAAACCCAGCAACCCCCTGCCGCTCGACAACGCCTCCAACCCCCAGATGACATGTCCCTGCCCGGCGGCCAGGAGCGTCGCCCCGACCAGCCCTCCCACCAGGGCATGGGACGAAGAGGAGGGAATGCCGAACCACCAGGTGAGCAGATTCCAAAAAATGGCCCCGCAAATCCCGGCCAGGATGACCATGGTGGCCAGACGCGCGTCCAGGCCGGTCAGGTCCAACACCCTGCCCACGGCATTGGCGACCGCAGTCCCCCCCAGCAACGGCCCCAGAGCGGTAAAGAACGACGCCATCAGCACCGCCCTGGCAGGCGACATCGCCCCGCACCCTACCACCGAAGCGGTCATGTCCGAGGCGTCGTGAAAACCATTCGTGTAGTCGAAGAACAACACCACCCCAATGGCCACCCACATCAGCGGCTGCCCCGCCAGTAATTCCATCCCCCCCCTCCCTCGCGACTCAACGCCCCAGGGCGATCCGCTCCATGGCGCGCGCCGATTCGCGGGCAAAGCGCTCCTGGAGGAACCACAGATAGAAGGTCATGGCGCGCGCGATCCAGCGGTTGGCGCGGGAAAAGGAGAACAGGTCATAGTACACCGTGTCGTCCCGACGGTTCCACTCCACCAGCACCCGCTCCTCGCCGCTCAGGACACTGCCATCCAGCGTCCCGTAGGCAAACCCGAAGCGCGCCACCGGTCCATCCTCCTCCACGGTATAGATCACCCGGTTGACATTGATCCACCAAGTCCCCATCACCTGTCCCAGGGTGGCCACCACCTCCCCCTCGACCAATGGGGTCTCCGGCCAACAGACGTCCAACCAGGAGAGCTGGTACATGCGCCAACGCCCGAAGGCGGCGCGCACGCGCAGGAAGGTCTCCTCGCCACGCCCCAGACAGTGCCGGTGATGGAGAATGCGGTATTGCCCGGCCACATGGGAGGCCAGATTCCCGTCTGGCCCGAAACGCGAGGCGCCCACGTCCCCATAGGTGAAACCGGCCTCCCGCTTGGCGGCGAGAAACCGGTCAATGGCCGCGCGATCCGGTTTGGCGAAATAGAATTTCATGGCTTGCTCCTTCCCTGGTGTCGCTGTCGGGGAATCATATCCCACCCGACGACGGGAAACCAGAGCCGCCATGCACAACCCGCTTCACCCCTCCTTGAGGGCCATCAGCTCGGTATTGGTGAAGCGCAGCCGGTGCGAGAGGGCACGGGCCAGACGGGCAAAAAAGCGGTTGCCCAATTCGGGATGGACCTTGACCACCTCGTCGAAACGGCGGCGGGAGAGGACATAAAGATCGGTGGGCACATCCGCCACCGCGTCGGAAGAACGCGACCCCTTGTCCAGAAAGGCCATGTCGCCAAAGAAATTCCCGCGCCCGAAGACGGCCAGGGTCATGTTCTTGCCGCCCTGCAGGGGCAGCAGCATGCGCACCTGCCCCCGGCGCACCAGATAGAGTTCGTCCCCGGCATCCCCCAATGAGAAGAGCCTCTGCCCCTTGTGCAGGTGCTTCTCGTCCACGGCGGAGGCCAGAAGGGAGTTGTGCTGGTCGTCCAGCATTTTTTTCACCAATGGGATCTCCTCCAGGGCCAGGGGTTTTTCCTCCCCGTTGCGCGCCTCGAGATGCTCCTCGATCAGGCGGTCCTCGATCCACTCCATGGCGGCATCGAGGTCGGAAAAGACCTGGATGTTGTCGGCATGGGCCAGCAGGCCGGTCTGCTCGAAATAGGTATTGAGGTTGCCGCCACCCGGCAGGCTGGCGGGCAGATCGCTGAAGAACAGTTGCGCGCCACGGTCCCGCAGGATGGCGGCGATCTGGGTGAGCATGCGGATGGCGGTGAAGTCCACCGATTGCACGTTGCGCATGTCCAGCACCAGGAACCGGCAGGTCTTGAGCGCGGTCTCCAGGGTGGTGAAGAGCTGGTCGGTGGTGCCGAAAAAGAGATTGCCCTGCAACTCGACGATGGTGCTGGCCTGACCGGTGGCGGCCAGGATCTCCTTCTCCTCGTTGACGCGGCTGCGCTTGGAGGAGATCGCCGAACCGTCGCGACGACGGCGCACCACCGAGGTGCGCACCTGGTCGCGCAAAAAGAGCACCACCGCGAAACCGATACCGGCCCCGGCGGCGGCGATGAGATTGAACTTCACCGCCACCACCACCACGGCCAGGATGACGAAGAAATCCAACACCGTGGAGCGCTGCTTGAGCAGGGTGAAGCTGTGCCAGTCGAACATGCGGTAGGCCACCACCATCAGGATGCCGGCCAGGGCGGCGATGGGAACCCAACCGATGAGGCTGGCGAAAAGGGCCAACACCACCAGGGAGAACCCCCCCTCCAGAAAACCGGACAAACGGGTCTGCCCGCCGCTGTTGACGCTCATCAGGGTGGCGCCCATGGTGCCGGCCCCCGGCATGCCGCCCACCACGGCGGAGAGCATGTTGCTCACCCCCTGGCCGATGAGGGTGCGATTGGAGTCGTGGCGCGAACGGGTGAGGGCATCCACCACGACACACGTTTTCAGGGTATCGATGGAGAGCAGCACGGCAAGGGTGGCGGTGGGGACGAGAATCGCCGCCACATCGGCCATGCTCATTTGACCCATGGCCTGCCAACGGTTTTGCATGCCCACGGCAATGGCGCCGAAATCGACATCGATGGGACCGATGAGCAGCTTGTTGTTGGCCAGTTGCAGCAACTCCGGATGGTTGATCCCCAGGAGGAAATAACTCCCCACGCCGGCCAGCAGGCCGACGATGGGGGCCGGGACGACCTTGGTGAGACGCGGGGCCAGGACGGTGCCTACGATGGTCACCAGGCCGACCACGATGCCGGTCCACTGCCACAGCGCGGGGTCGGTCAACCCCTGCCAGGGATCGGTCCCCTTGGGCCAGCCGAGGAGCTTGGGCACCTGGCTCAGGAAGATCAGCATCCCCACCCCGCTCAGGTAACCGGAGACCACGGGATAGGGGATGAACTTGATCACCTTGCCCCCGCCGAGCAGGCCGAAGAGCACCTGCAGCCCGCCGGAGAGCAACCCCACCACCGCCAATAACAAAAGAATCTGTTCCGGGGCGATGGGGGCGTGACCATCCTTGCCGGCGATCAGGCTCAGGGTGAGGGCGGAGAGCACGGCGGCAGCCGGAGCGCAGGGCGCGGTGATCAGCCGCGGGGCGCCCCCCACCACGGCGGCGACCAGTCCCAGCACCACGGTCCCCATTACCCCGGCCATGGCCCCGATGCCCAGCCAGGCGGAACCCAGGGGGGTGAAACTGACCACCCCGAAGGCAATGGCGGAAGGCAGGGCCACCAGCATGGCGGCCAATCCCCCCCAGATGTCACCCGCGATTTTCCCCGTTTGCGACATATCCCCCTCCCGTGTTCGACGAGCGTTGCGACGACCTGGCATTTTTCTTGTGGTGCATGGCCTCCAGAAACCGGATGATCTTGCCTGCAACATCCGTTCCAGTGGCCTTTTCCAGCCCCTCGAAGCCAGGGGAGGAGTTGACCTCCATGACCAGGGGTCCGCGCCTGGAGCGCAGCATGTCCACGCCCGCCACGTTCAGGCCCAGCAGGCGGGCGGAACGCACCGCCGTCTGACGCTCCTGAGGGGTGATGCGGGTCGGGCGGGCCTCTCCCCCCCGGTGCAGGTTGGAACGGAAATCGGCGTCATTGCCCTGCCGCAGCATCGCGGCCACCACCCGTTCGCCGATCACCAGGCAGCGCAGGTCCGAGGAACCGGCCTCCTCGATGTACTCCTGGACCAGGATGTTGGCGTCCATGCCGCGAAAGGCCTCGATCATGCTCTTGGCGGAACGGTGGGTCTCGGCCAGGACCACGCCGATCCCTTGCGTCCCCTCCAGCAGCTTGATGACCACCGGCGCGCCGCCGGCCATGCGGATCAGGTCGTCGGTGAACTGGGTGGCATGGGCGAAGTTGGTCACCGGCAGACCGATCCCGGCACGGGAGAGGTGCTGCATGCAACGCAGCTTGTCGCGCGCCCTGGCGATGGACTCGCTGCTGTTGAGGGGCAACACCCCCATCATCTCGAACTGATTCAGCACCGCCAGGCCATAAAAGGTGATCGAGGCGCCGATCCTGGGGATCACGGCGTCGAAGCCGATCAGGTCCCGGCCCGCGTAACGGAGCTGAGGCTGATTGGAGGCGATGCTCATGTAGATCTTCAGGGTGTCGATGATCTCGATGTCGTGTTCCCGCGCCCGCGCCGCCTCCACCAGACGCTTGTGGGAATAGAGATCGGGATTTCTGGCCAGAATGGCGATTCTCATGGAAGCTCCGCAATGCCTGCCGAGAGGAGAAACGAACGTCCGGGATCCACCAGGCCCCACTTGCGAATGGCGGTGCGTCCCATCAACATGCGGAATCCCATGGGGGCGCGGTTGGTGAGGGTGATCTCCACCGGAAAGACACAACCGGCCAGCACGAGACGGGTCAGGATCACCAGCCGCCGCTCCGGCTTGCCCCCGGAATTGACCACCAGCCGCCGGTCCACCAGGGGGGCCTCACAGAGGATCTCCGGGTGGCCGTGCCGCTGCTCCGGATGGAGCCGGAAACGCACGCGCCGCACCCCGCCCCGGACGAATACCTTCGGCTCCAGGGCATGCAGGGCCGAGGTCCTGGCGCCGGTGTCGAGCTTGGCCTTGATGCGGGCCACGCCCAGGTCGGGCAGCGCCACCCACTCCCGCCACCCCGCCACCAGCGATTCCCCCTCGCAAGCGGAGCCGCCGCGCACGCTCACCGGTCACCCGGAAAGGTTTCCGGCTTCGGCTCCCGTTCCATCAAGCCGCGCACGGCATCCAGCGGGGCGAGGCCAGCATGGAGGATGTCATGCACCGCCACTGCGATGGGCATGTCGATCCCCCGTTCGGCGGCCAGGCGCACGACCCCCTGCACGGTCATCACCCCCTCGGCGATCTCGCGGCTGTCGCTCTGGATCTCCTCCAGGGATTCGCCAGCGCCCAGGCGCCGGCCGACGGTATGGTTGCGCGACAACGTGGAGGTGGCGGTCAGCAACAGATCGCCCATGCCGGAAAGACCCGCGAAGGTCTCGACCCTGGCCCCCATGACCACGCCGAGCCGGATCATCTCGCTCAAGCCCCGCGTGAGGAGGGCGGCACGGGCGCTGTGACCCAGCCCCAGACCGTCGCAGATCCCGGCGGCCAGGGCGTAGACGTTCTTCAGGGCGCCTCCCAACTCCAGACCCACCACGTCGTCGCTGGAGTAGGTGCGGAAATAACCGGTGTGAAACAGCTCCCGCACCCGTTCCACGTTGGCCGGATCGCTGCCGGCCACCGCCACGGCGGCGGGCAGGCGGCTTAGGACATCCCGCGCGAACGAGGGACCGGAGAGAAAACAGCAACGCGACCGCACCTCTTCCCCGAACACCTGGACATAGAGGTCGGACAGCAGGGTCATGGAATCGGCCTCGACCCCCTTGCTGGCGGAGACGAACAGGGTCGCGGGGGTCACGAACTCCCGGATGGCGTTCAACACCGCCCGTGTGAACTGGGTGGGCGCCACCATGATCAGGATCGAATTGCGGGCGGCGGTGGCGATCAGATCCGTGGAGGCCTCGATGTTGGCCGGGAGCAGGAATTCCGACTGGAACAGGGGGTTGTGCCGGTTGCGGTTGATGCCCGTGGCCACCTCGGTCTCGCGGCACCACAAGGTGACGCGGGGCAGCCGGTCGGCCAGGACGCTGGCCAAGGCCGTGCCCCACGACCCGGCGCCGATGACCGCGACGTCCGGCATGGATTCAAGATCATGCATTTGGTTGTTTCTCCCGAAGCAATCGTTCCACGGGCCAGCGCGCCAGGGCATCGAGTTCCACGCCGCCGCGCTCCCCGGCCCGCCAGCGCCGCAAACCCGCCAGGGCGATCATCGCCCCGTTATCCGTACACAGGGCCAGCGAGGGAAAGCAGACCTCGATTCCGGCCCCTGCCGCCCGCGCGCGGATGACCTCGCGCAGCCTTGTATTGGCGCCCACCCCTCCCGCCACCACCAGACGCCGCTCCCCAACCGCGCGGCAGGCGGCCAGGGACTTGCTCGTCAGGACATCCACGATCGCTTCCTGATAGGAGGCCGCCACGTCCCGTGGAGGGATGCCGCCTTGCGGATGCCGCGCCAGGAAGGTTCGCAGGGCGGTCTTGAGACCGGAAAAGGAGAAATCGAGTTCCTTTTTTTCCGGCAGGGCGCGGGGAAAGTGGACCGCCGCCGGATCGCCCCCCTCGGCGAGACGGGCGATGGCCGGTCCGCCGGGATAACCCAGCCCCAACAGGCGGGCGCCCTTGTCGAACGCCTCGCCCACCGCGTCGTCGCGGGTCTGGCCCAGGGGAAGATACTCCCCGAAGGCCCTGGCATGCAAGAGCAGGGTATGCCCCCCGGAGACCAGCAGGGCCACGAAGGGGAAATCGAACCCCGGCTGCCCCGCATCCAGGAACGGACTGAGCAGATGGCCTTCCATGTGATGCACCCCCACCAGAGGCAGACCCGCCCCCAGGGCAAACCCCTTGGCCGCCGCCAAACCGGTCAGCAGCCCGCCGATCAGGCCCGGACCGATGGTGACCGCGACGCAGTCCAGGTCGCCAGGCGTCACGCCGGCCTGTGTCAACGCCGCCGCAATCACCGGCTGGACATGGCGCGCGTGGGCGCGACTGGCCAGTTCCGGCACCACGCCTCCGTAGCGTTCATGCACCTCCACCTGGCCATGCACCACGTTCGACAGGATCCGCCCGGGGAGTTCCACCACGGCGGCGGCGGTTTCGTCGCAACTGCTTTCTATGCCCAATGCCAGCATGCTCTTGTCCGCCATGAGGTCAGGTCCAATTCTCCAATCGGAGAGGAGATCCGATACGCTGGAAATGGTTTATATTATTAGTAACCAATACCGCATCAACAGATAATGCATGGGCGGCAATCATCATGTCCAATTCTCCGATTGGTTGACCATGCGTGACAAGTTGATAACGAATCTCGGCATACCAGTCCGTTGCCTCCGCACCCCACGATAATACACGAATCATTTTTAAGAAATATTCTACCGCAGAATGCAAACGATGATCTCGTGGCAATCGTTTCAGACCATACCGCAACTCGGCCAGGGTCATGACCGAGATGCATAGCTGTGACGGCTCGAAAGCAAACAACCTCTGCTCCAAGGCAGGAGATTTTTTCTTGAGGAGGTAGCTGACCGTATCGGTATCCAACATATGAAGCATGATCATACGCCATGCTTGCCGTTGCGTGTGGGAACCTCGTCAAACATCCCACACTCCCGCGAGACGACATTCATCGGACGCGCTTCCATGAAATCTTCAGGAACATCGATGGAATGGAGTAACGCAAACCATTCATTCCAAGACTTTTCACACTCGCTTTGTCCAATTTCCGCGCGCAACGGGAAGCGTGACGGTCCCCTTTGCGGCGTCTCTTGCCCGGCCAATGTTGCTGGTTCATTCATGAAGGGCGCTCCCTTGGCGCATGCGGCGTATCCATGCCGGACGTTTGCGATGCGCCAAGTATCGCAAAACAAAAAAGCGGTTGCCATGAAAAATTCGCACACGATCGGCATTGAAAAGGGGGTCTGATTGGGCCATCATTTCCCGCAGGCTCAAAAAAGAGACCAACCCGGCATTGACGCCTTCTTTGCAACTGGTAAAAAAATGAAAACACATTTGAAGATCGGCACCCGTGGCAGCGCCCTGGCCCTGTGGCAGGCGCGCTGGGCGCAAACCCTGCTGGAGCGGACCAACCCCGGTTTGAGCGTGGAGCTGGTCATCATCAAGACTCGTGGGGACATCATCCTGGATGTGCCGCTGGCCAAGGTGGGGGGCAAGGGACTGTTCGTCAAGGAGCTGGAGGAGGCCCTGCTGGACGGGCGGGTGGATCTGGCGGTCCACTCCATGAAGGATGTGCCGGCGGAGTTCCCGGAGGGGTTGGGCCTGGCGGTGGTCCTGGAACGGGAGGACCCCAGGGACGTGCTGCTTTCGGTTCGTTATCACAGCCTGGAGGAGCTGCCGCACGGGGCGAAGGTCGGTTCCTCCTCGCTGCGCCGACAAAGCCAGTTGTGGCATTTGCGATCCGATCTGGAGATCTTTCCACTGCGGGGCAACGTCAACACCCGCATCGCCAAGCTGGAGGCCGGGGAGTTCGACGCCATCGTGCTGGCTGCCGCCGGGGTCAAGCGGCTGGGGATGACCGAACGCGTGGTACACTATTTCGATCCGGAGGTGATGATTCCGGCCAATGGCCAGGGCGCGGTGGGGATCGAGTCGCGTTTGGACGACGAGGAGACCAACCAACTGCTGGCGCCCCTGGACCATGAAGTCTCGCGCATCGCCGTGGCCGCCGAACGGGCCTTTTTGCGTGAGCTTGAGGGGGGATGCCAGGTCCCCATCGCCGGCCATGCCGTCTGGCGCGGGGATGGCCTGCGCCTGCTGGGCCGGGTCGGCTCGGTGGACGGCCGCGAGCTGCTGACGCAAGAAAAACTCGGCTCCCCCAAGGACCCGGAACGTCTGGGCCGCGACCTGGCCAGGGAACTCCTGGCCATGGGCGCGGATCGCCTGCTGGCCGCCGCCTATCCCACGGAAACCGGATAACGTGCCATACGACCACGCCAGCGCGCTTGCCTTGCTTCGCCTCGGGACTGGCCGTCACAACGCCACGTTTCACGAAGGTCAAATCGAGGCCATCCGCCACATCGTGGAGGGGAGAGGGCGCTTGCTGGTGGTGCGGAAGACCGGCTGGGGCAAGAGTTTCATCTACTTCATCGCCACCAGGCTGTTGCGTGACGCGGGCAAGGGACCGGCACTGCTGATTTCGCCACTGCTCGCATTGATGAGAAATCAGATCACGGCCGCGGAACGCATGGGGGTGCGGGCCGCCACGTTCAACTCCGACAACCGGGAGGAGTGGAACAATGTCGAGACGCTGCTGGCCGATGATGTGATCGATATTTTACTGGTCTCCCCGGAACGCCTGGCAAACGATTATTTTTGCACTCAGGTGCTGACGAGGATCGCCGATCGCATTTCCCTGCTGGTCATCGACGAAGCGCACTGCATCTCCGACTGGGGCCACGACTTCCGGCCCCACTACCGGCTGTTGGAACGCATGGCGAGAGAACTGCCGCCCAATCTGCGACTCCTCGCCACCACGGCGACGGCCAACAACCGCGTGATGGCCGACCTTCAAGAGGTGCTTGGACCGAACCTCCAGGTATCGCGGGGCGACCTGGAGCGGGCATCGCTCACCCTGCAGACCATTTCCATGCCCGGCTAGGCGCAACGTCTCGCCTGGCTGGCGGAACAACTCGCCACATTGCCGGGATGTGGCATCATCTACACGCTCACGGTGCATGACGCCTATCTGGTGGCGGACTGGCTGAAGTCCCAGGGGTTGAATGTCGAGGCATACACCAGCGATACCGGTTACGGTCGCGTGGAATTGGAGGAGGCGCTGCTGGACAATCGGATCAAGGCGCTGGTGGCCACCACGGCGTTGGGCATGGGCTACGACAAGCCCGATCTGGCGTTCGTCATCCACTATCAGACGCCGGGATCGGTGGTTGCCTACTACCAGCAGGTGGGCCGCGCCGGGCGGGCGTTGGACGCAGCTTACGGCGTGCTGCTGAGCGGTCGGGAAGAGACCGACATCACGGATTGGTTTATCCAGTCCGCGTTTCCGACACGCAGGGAGGTCGCCGCGATCCTGGAGGCGCTCGAAAGCGAGCCGAACGGTCTGTCCGTCCCCGAAATGATGAGACGCGTCAACGTCAGTAGTGGGCGTATCGAAAAGACCATGGCGTTGCTCGCGCTCGAAGCCCCCTCCCCCATCGTCAAGCTGGGCAGCAAGTGGCAGCTCGCGCCCACGCCATTGAGCAACGCCTTCTGGGAGCGGGCGGAAAGGCTCACCTCGCTGCGCCGGGACGAGCAGCAGCAAATGCAAAAATATGTTCATCTACCATTTGGCGCGCACATGGGTTTTTTGATCCAGGCGCTGGACGGCGACCCCGGCGTGGTCACCGGACCTGGCCTGCCCCCGCTGCCCACGGCCGTCGATGCCGGGCTGGTGCAAATGGCGGTTGCCTTTCTGCGTCGCGGCGGCCTGCCCTTCTGGCCACGCAGGCAATGGCCAGCGGGTGGCATGCCTGTCTATGGGGTCAAGGGACTCATTCCGCCCGAACGTCAGGCTCAGACAGGCAGGGCGCTGTCGTTTTGGGGGGATGACGGTTGGGGCGTTCTGGTCCGGAACGGCAAGTATCAAGAGGGTTTTTTTGCCGATGCGCTGATTGAGGCCTGTGTCACGATGATTCGCGAATGGAATCCCCAGCCTGCCCCGGCCTGGGTGACATGCCTGCCTTCCTTGCGCCATCCGGAGCTGGTTCCGGGCTTCGCGCGGCGTCTGGCGGGCGCGTTGGGTCTGCCGTTTCATGGGGTGATCGTGCAGCGTGGTGAAAGACCGGAACAAAAAACCATGGCCAACAGCATCCAACAGGCGCGCAACGTCGATGGCTCGCTGGTGATCGAAAAACGCGTGACCGTGCCGCATGGCCCGGTGCTGCTGATCGATGACATGGTCGATTCACGCTGGACGTTGACGGTATGCGCCTGGCTGTTGCGCGCTGCCGGCAGCGGGGAGGTCTGGCCGCTGGCCCTTGCCAAAATGAGACATGGTTGATGACACCCCACCTTTCGTTCAATACTCAGGCGATCCTGTTGCTGACATCGCCCCTTCTGGCCAGAGGCATCCCTCCCTGCTCCGAACGGCTCACGCCTGGCGAATACAAGCGCCTCGCCCGTCATCTGCGCGAGTTGCAGCGCCAACCCGCCGACCTCATCGCCCCGGACGCGGCGGAACTTTTGCATGCCTGCCACCCGATCATCGATGAGAACCGCTTGCACCGTCTGTTGGCGCGCGGCCTGTTGTTGGCTCAGGTTGTCGATCACTGGCGGACGCGGTCCATATGGGTGATCAGCCGTGCCGACGCCAGCTATCCCCGCCAATTGAAAGCGCACCTGAAAGAGGATTCGCCTGCCGTGCTTTATGGCTGTGGCGATATCGGGTTGCTGGGAAAAGGTGGTTTGGCCGTGGTGGGTTCCCGTCAGGTGGACGATGAATTGGTAAAATACACGGCATCCGTTGCCCGGCTTGCGGCCCGTTTCGGCAAGACGCTCATCTCCGGAGGGGCCAGGGGGATCGACCAGGCCGCCATGTTTGGCGCCCTGGAGGCGGGAGGAAACGTTTGTGGGGTATTGGCGGACAGCCTGGAACGGGCCGCCCTGCAACGCGAGTATCGCCATCCGTTGCTGGAGGGCCGTCTGGTGCTGATCTCCCCGTATGATCCGGTCGCCGGGTTTCATGTCGGCAGCGCCATGCAGCGCAACAAGTTGATTTATTCCCTGGCCGAAGCCGCCCTGGTGGTCCAGTCGGATCTCGACAAAGGCGGCACCTGGGCCGGAGCGGTGGAGCAATTGGAAAGATACCGTTGTGTCCCCGTCTATGCACGCGCCACGGCGAAGCCCTCGCCTGGTCTGGATGGTTTGCGCCAGAAAGGGGCGTTGGTCTGGCCGGACCCGCAAGACGAGGCCGCCTTCCAGGCGCTTTTCTCCAGTTCCCATGAACCCGTGCCGCCGCCAGAAACAGCAGATCCACCGAATGATTTTAATAATATTAGTCAACGGATTCAGCAACTATTGCAAAAACCCATGCGTGATGGCGAGGTCGCCAAGGCGTTGGAGGTATCGCTTGCACAAGCAAAGGTGTGGCTGCAACGCCTCATGGAGGAGGGAGTATTGGAAATGCGCGCCAGAAAACCGGCCACTTATGCCATCAGGCAGAAGGGGTTGTTCGATTGATTGGCATCAAGGACTTGATCTCGTTGCCTGGCCGATGTAGATTGGAATACTGGAGTGAAGCTGCCCACCAACATTCAAACAATATCGAAAAAAAACATGGCAAGAATCGCGCAACGTATCATGGCAAAGGTGCTGAAAGCGCCAGTTTGGGAGAGAAAGGTCATCGACTTTTCCAGCCATTTAGACAATAAACAAAATACCGATGATTTGATAAAAAGCGTAAAAGGTGTTATGGAATTGATCGAAAAGGGTTACGATCCTCTCCATGCACTCTATGTTACAACACAGAATCTGGTTTCCGTGATCGTGGAAGTTGTCTCAACCTTTCCTGAATTGACGCCATTCGCGAAGATTGCTGGAGAGGCACAAGATAAATACATGCCGTCTGGCCCGCCATTCAGTCCATTGACCAATAGCCATTTTACTTGTTGGGCCTTTTTTGATCTTCAATTCGGATCGCATCGGGAAACCATTGGCTCATGCATCAAGGAATGGGAACCGGTCCTTGGTCTGGGTGAGATGCGTGAGGTCGTGCAAGCGATGGCTTGTTCGAGGATGGGAATCTACGAACATTGCGGACATCAAGGTTCCTTGGTTCTATTGCGGGATCTTGTGGATGACAAGATGTACGCATGCCATGTTGGATCACGATATCAAGGGAGGGAGTCACAGCTCTGGCTTGTCCGGTTAATGCCGCCCCTGCCTGGTATTGACGATCACTTTGTGGCATTTACCACTCCCTATGTGTTGCTCGACACAAAGAGCGAATGGGCGAATTTTATAAATCGTGCCGTGCAGAAAGTCACCCGGAAGGGGCCAAGGACATTGAACGAGTCCAAGGAGCTGCTTTTTAAATATGGGCTGAGAGTTAATTATTGGAATAATTTTATATTGAATGCCTATCGCGGCCATGAACATCAAGCGATCTACCTGGAAGGCATTCCTGACCAGCCTGAGAGATTTCCAAATCCCTTTTAATTTTTTAATTACGATTCCCGATCCTGCTACCCAGAAGAGTCTTGAAATGGCGATCAATCAAGCAATGAGACAGAAAAAACGCGCAAGACAGAACAAAAGAGAGCAAAAAAATAGCTTTTCTGGTTTGTTGTCTGGCGCCAGGGAACTTGCGGTTGCCATGCAATCCCCAATCCACGAATGCTTTTTTACTCCCGAGGAAATGAAAAGCAGCGGTATTGGTCAAATTTTCATCAGCAGAAAAATGTCGGATGGCCGCATGGCAAGCAGCATGTTTATGTTGGATATTTTTTGCCTTGGGGTCAAGGATACATTTTACACAATCACAGACCCCTACAAATACAGAGAAATGATTGAAAATATTACTGAAAGATTTAACATCGAGCATTTTCACCCAACTTGCGCCAAAAAGCTGATTGAAGGCGGTATTGAATATGCAAGAAAAATTGGATTTCAGCCACATTCTGAATATCAGGTCTCCAGCTTGCTGATAAAGGATGTAGACAGTTCGCTTTGCCAAAACGATTTTGAGTATGGGCACAATGGAAAGCCTTTCTATATTGCAGGACCAAATGATGATCAATATAAAGTGCAACGTGTGATCAATCAGTTAATGAAGTCGTGCGGAGAAAGTAATTTTAATTACATGATAGGAGATCCTCTTGATTCCGATCTCTTGTGAAAAATGATGATTATGAAACGGGGATTGCCGCCCACCCAGACAAAAAGACAGGTCACCCTGCGACTCGATGCCGATGTTCTGGACTGGTTCCGGGACATGGGACACGGATATCAGACGCGGATCAACTCTGTCCTGAAGGCTTACAAACAGGCACACAAGCCGGGATAAGGTTCACGCATCACGCGCTCAACGCGCCGCAAACGGCTCGATCACCTGACTGCCCTCCAGGTCGATGCGAAACGGCAGGGTGCGGCAGCCCAGTTCCCGCATGATCGGGGCGTGGTCGTGGGCGTAGAGGAGCAGAAAACCGGTGCCACCCGCGCCCAGGAGTTTGCCGCCGCTGGCCCCGCAACGGAGGGCACGCTCCATCAGGCCGTTGATGTGGGGATTGCCGATCCCTTGCGCCAACTGCTGTTTCAACTCCCAGCCCCGGCGCAGGTTGTCACCCAGGGCATCCACCTCCCACTGGTGAAAACTCTGACGCAGGTCGTCGGCCAGGGCCACCATGCGGTCCAGGGCGGTGGCGTCGGTGCGTTGCAGTTGTTTCTTCTGCTCGGATAATATGGCGCTCGCCGAACGGTCGCCTCCCACGTAATAGAGCCGCAAACGCTCCTCCAGCAGACCGCGACCCCGCAAATCCAGGGAGACGGGAGCGGCATCGACGGATTCGTCGGGATTGAAACGCAGATAATTCATGCCCCCCAGGGCAGCGGCGTACTGGTCCTGCTTGCCGATGGGTTCGCCGAGAATGTCGATCTCGATCATGCACGCCTCTTTTGCCAATTGCTCCCTGGTGACGGACTGGCCCTTGAAGGCGTACAGGGCATGCAGCAACCCCACGGTGAAGGTACTGGAGGAACCCAGGCCGGTGCCGGCGGGGACATCGGCGAAAGAGGCGATCTCGATGCCGGTGCCGATCTCCACCTTGCGCAGGGCCTCGCGCACAATGGGATGGCGGATCTCGTCGATGGTGGCGACATCCTCGGTCTGGGCGTACTTGATGCGGATCTTGTCATGAAAATAGGGATGAATGACGATATACATATAATGCCGGATCGCGGCGCTCACCACCGCGCCGTAGGGACGCCGGCCATAATACTCCCGCATGTCGCTGCCGCCGCCGGCGAAGCTGACCCGGAAGGGGGTTCGTGTGATGACCATGGCGCGCGCTCTCTTTCGATCCGGATCTGTTGTTGGTGACGCACGGCATGGTAGCATGGCGGCAAAAACGGAAACAAGCGCGTGAGTGAAACGAATGACCCCTTTCGATCTGCAAGGCCGCACGATTCTGATCACCCGGCCCGAACCCGGCGCCAGCGAGAGCGCGCAACGGGTGCGGGCCGCCAATGGCATCCCCCTGCTGGCCCCGGCGCTGGTGGTGCGGCCGGTGGAGGATTTGCGGCCATTCATGGCGGCGATGGCCGATCTGGACCGGTTCGACGGGGTGGTGCTCACCAGTGCCAACGGCGCGCGGGTGTTCGCCGATGCCATGCCAGCGGACCAGGAGCCGCCACCCCTGTTCGCGGTGGGCAAGAAAACGGCACGGGTTCTCGAGGAACGGGGCTGGAGGGTCACGGTCCCCGCCCAACCCGAAGGGGGGGAAATCTTGGCAAAGGAAATCCTGACGTGGCATCCCGAAGGGGAGTTTTTTTTATTCCCGCGTGCCGAGGAGGGGCGCGAGGAACTGGTGAACGAATTGACAAAACATGGCAAAAAAATCGAGGTGGTGCCGGTTTACCGCGCCGTGCCCGTGGAGATGCTTGCCGACGAAGTGGTGGCCAATTGGCGAAAAATCGACGCAGCGCTCTTCTTCAGCCCCAAAACCGTGACGGCCTTTCTTGCGGCCATGGGTGAAGTGGCATTCGCGCCCGGAACCGTGCTGGCCGCCTTGAGTCCCCTCACCGCCCGGGCACTGCGGGAGCATGGCCTGGAACCGGCGGTCATCGCCCCACGACCGGACACCGATGGGATTCTTCAGGGGCTTGCCGAATTCTGGTCCGGAGCGGCTGACCCCTGACTCTCTCGCAGGGGTTGGGCGGCCAGGGCCTCTGCCGCACTCACCTGTTCCGGGGAGAGTTCCTTTTGCAAGCGGGTGAGCGCATTGAACGAGCCGCCATGCCCCCGTGCCGCCGCCCGCAGGAACCACGCCAGCGCCACCAGCCGATCCCCTGCCCGCAAGCGCGACTCCCCCAGCCGGTAGAGCGCCTCCACGTAGCCCATCTCCGCTGCCAGGCGAAACCACCCTTCGCTGCGCCCCAAGTCGGCCTGAACCCCCCGGCCGTCCCGGTACATGTAGCCCAGCTTCAACCGCGACCAACCCACGATGTCCACCCCGCCCACGGGTTTTGCCATTGCCACCCGCCGATACCACTGCACCGCCGCCGCCGGATCCCGCGCTGTGCCCACCCCCTCCTCGAACATCACCCCCAGCTTGTACCCGGCCAAGGCATCCCCCCGCCGTGCCGCCTCCCGGTACCAAAACAGCGCCTTTACCGGACTCTTGGGGACGCCAAGCCCATAATAATAAATAGCCGCCAGTTCCGTCTGTGCCGCCACATCGCCGCGCTGGGCCGCCAGACGAAACCATTCGACCTCCGCGCCAAAGAGCCGGTCAGACCAGCCCACCAGCCAGAGCGACAACAGCGCCAGCCACCAGACGCGTGGCATCAACCGCCCACTTTCTCGCCGATCTGATCCCAGTATTCCGGCGGCAGTTCGGTGGCCAGTTTCAAGGCGCCGGACGCCCCGGCGAATTCGGGATCCTCCACCGGGGTGACCCGCGCCTCGCCGTACTCCCGCAGCCCGGCCTCGATCATCGGCCCCAGCCCCCGGATCCGCGACCCGCCGCCCGCCAGCACCAGATTGAGCAGCGCCTCGCCCTGACTCACCGGGTCGAACAGCAGCACCATCTGTTTGATCTGTTCCACGATGTCCGAGACAATGGTCTCGCAGGTGACCCGCACGGCATCGGTGATATCCAGTTCCACGGGCTTGCCGTTGACCCGCATGCCCACCACCGCGCGGCGTTCCGGTTGACCGACGAAGGCGAAGCGTTCCTTGAGGGCCTGGGCCAGATAGCGGTCGAGATGCACCCCGGAGTAGGCGTCCCGGATGGCCGACTCCAGCAGCCGGTCGATATAGGCGCCCCCCTTCGGGATGCTCGCCTGATTCTCCGTGCCCGGCACGGCGCCACGCATGGCGCACACGTCGATGGTCCCGGCGCCCACGTCGATGATGATGGCGTTGTTGAGCCGGTTCTGGCCGTAGGCCACCATGAACGGTTCCGACACCACCATGGCGACATCCATCAGTTCGCCGGCGATTTTCAGCAGTTGTCCCTTGTTGGCCGCCGTGGCGCGGGCCGGCACGCCGATGATGCCGTGGATCCGCTCCCCGGCGCGGGGTTCGCACCGTTCGATGACGTGTTTCAGCAGTTCGTGGGCCGCCTCCAGCTCCTTGTCGCCGGCCTCCTTGAGCACGCCACCCTGCAACGGGTGGTACAGGTCGAGATAGGCGCGCCGGTCGATGGCCTCGGCGCCGATCACCTGGGTGCGATTGAGGATCTTCACCCCGATGATGTCTTTCGGATACCCCACCACCGAACTCACCAGGACGCGGTGTTGGCGGCTGCTCACCGCCGCCGTGCGAGCCGTGCCCAGATCGATTCCCAGCAGCAGGGTTTTTCCGGTACTATGGTGCGTCATGCCTTCCTCCGTCTTGGGCGCCCACACGGCTTTCGGTTCGCGAATAACCGATTTGATTTTCACGAATGTTGCCCTAGAATGCAAGCCGACGCAATCCACCAAATTTCACCAGGCCAGGAGAACGACCATGCCCCGTCCATGCACGCCCAAGCGCCTGTGCGCCCTGCTCGTCGCGCTGCTGTTGTTCGCCCTGCCGGTGCGGGCCGATCCCCTGCAAACCATCACCGCCGATCCGGCGCTCATGCAAAAGGTCCTCGAGCTGGCGCAGGACCCCACGGTCCAGGCGATCATCAAAAACGAAAAAATCATGCAGGCGGTTCGTTCCGGCAATCTGGAGCTGCTGGGCAACACCCCGGAAATCCAACGGCTCATGCGCCATCCGGTGGTTCAGGAGATCAAATCCAGGGAGGAGAAACGCTGACCGGGAAGAGGCCTCCCTCTTCCCGGTGCAAGCGGCGTCAGCGGGTGAACGGCCAGGGCGACATGAAGCGTCCCATCCGGCCCATGGTGGAGTCGATGGACAGCACCATGGCGTGGATGTTGCCGTTGAGGAAGCGGATTTCGTCCCGGATGGCGCTTTGAATCCCCATCAACTGTTGGGTGCTCGGCACGGGTGGATTTTCGTTGATGATCTGCTCCAATTTGGTTGCATTGCCTTTAGCCGACGCGAGTTGCGCGGGGGTGAGCAGGTTTCTGCGCAAGGTATCCGAATCCTGCTTGATACGCACCACCAGAGTCATAGCATCCGTGGCGACCTTGGCCATTTGCGGGTTGGTGGTTGCCGCGTCGGCCAGGTTGAGCAGGTTGTTCAATTTCTGGAGGGTTGCGGCGGTTTGCGGGTTGCCGGCCAGATTGACGGCGCCGGTCAGCAGCTTGTCCAGGTTGACGATGATGGATTGAATATGATTTAAATCATCAACAGCCAATCCCATTTCCTTTTGCAGCAAGGTGGTTTTGCCTGAGTCGGTCTGGGCCTGAGCGCCGGGGACGAGCCATTCGAGTTTGGGCAGCAGGGCGATGGTGGTGAGCATGGCCACGGCCAGCGTCAGAAGTCGGACCATTTTATCCAGTTTTTGTGCCCGTTGTTCGCTGGCGGCCATGGCCGTGGTCAGGGTCAGGAGGGATTTTTCCAGTTTTTGTTCATGGTTGGTATCGCTCATTTTTTTATCTCCAATTCGGTTATTTTGCATTGATGGTTATCACAGAATCCGGCCACATCCATGATATAATACCTGACCTGACGCCTCCAATGCATGGGATTGAGCGAAATTCCACCTTTATTGAACGGTACGATAATTGCATAAAGACCACCAGCACCACCCCAAACCTTCGCACCAAGAGAGATTCCGCCATGAACGTGACCCCCACCATGCGCCCGGCCACCACCAGACTCCCCGCCGGATCGCGACGCGTAACCACCACCTGCAAGGCCTGCGGCAAAAGCATGGAGATCCACTACCCCGAAGCCGCCACCACCTGGAAGGCCAAATGCCCCGCCTGCGACCAGAACGTCGCCATCGCGCTGGTCAACGGACGTAAATGCCTGATCTTCGACGTGCGGGGACACCGCACCATCGAACGGATCGGCCTGACCGACCAGCGGCGCCGGTTCCTGCGCGCCCGCTGCTACGCCTGCGACACGGAACTGGTGCTGCCCGAACAGGAGATGGGACGCCTCAAACGCTGCCACAAATGCGGCCTGGAGTACGCCGTGCGCGAGGACGGGGAGATCCATTACGAAACCAACGTGCGCATCAACGAGATGATGACCACCTACCGGGAAAAGACCCAGGTCTCCACCGGCTATGTGGCCAACAAGGCCATGGCCTTTTTCGCCGCCGAGGAGCCGCCGCCCACGCTCCCGGCAACCGTCCTGGAGGGGGAAACGGCCCGCCTGACCGCCGAAGTGGCCGAATTGACCGATCAACTGCTGCTTATGACGCAAGAACGGGAGCTCTTGCTGAAAGAGCGCGAATTATCGGAAAATAAGATCCGGGTCCATGAAGAGGCGGTACGGGCGCTGGATGGCGAGATGGCCAAGGCCGCCCGGCTGGAGGAGGAGTGCAGGGTGCTGGAGGAGCGCCTGGCGCGCGCCGACTTGGTGACGCAACCCGTTGTTGGGGAAGATCCCGCCGCATTGCGGGAAAGGATTCGGGAACTGGAGCAGGAGAATGCGCAACTGGTTTTGCGACTGACGGCGCGCAACGAAACCACGCCACCGCCCGACGAGGGGAGCGTGACCGAACGCGATCCGGACGAACCCTGGTATTGCGAGGAGGGGGAGGAGTCTGCCATCCATGCGGACGACGCGTTGGGACAGGCGCAACGGATCCTGGGGATCCGTGGCCAACCCACGACGGAACGGATCAAGATCGCCTTCCGGCGCCGGGTAAAGCGCTATCATCCCGACCGGGTCTCCTCCCTGGGGGTGGAATTGCGGGACCTGGCTCACCGCAAGATGCAGGAGATCAATCGGGCCTATGCCATGTTGATGAAAGAGTACCGACATGCCTGATGCAACCCGACCGGGGTGGCGATTTCTCCTGGTGGCCGTGGCGGGGATCGCCTGGAGCGAAACGGGATTTGCCGCCGGGGATCCGGAGGCACTGGCGACGCGCTGTCAGGCCCTGTTCCGGCAGAGCGTGGGGGAAAAGCGCGCCGATCTGGCGCGGCAGGCGATCGCCGATTGTTCCGAGTCGATCCGGTTGCAGCCTGGCAACGCCAGGGTTTGGCGTCTGCGAGGGGCCGCCCGGCTGGTGACCGGCAATACGGAAAAGGCGCTGCTCAACTTCGACCGGGCGTTGCAACTGGACAGCGGGGATGCCCTGGCGCGGCGCTACCGGGGTCTGGCGCACCTGATCGCGGGGCAGGCGAACGAGGCTCTGGCCGATTTTCAGGCCGCCCTGCTCCTCGATCCCGATCAGGCATGGAACCATTTCAACCGTGGCCTGCTGCTGGGGCGCGCCGGTCAGGGGGGGGAGGCCGAGGCGGAATTTTCTCACTTCGTGCGTGCGCGTGGGGCCAAGGCGGTCGAATTTCTCGCTCTGATGCTGCGGGAGCATCCGGAAAACGACGTGGTGCGCAAGGCCATTGAGGCGGTATTGAGCAAAACGCCCGCCCCCGAGCCGCCCGCCGCCCCGACACCTCCCCCGGAGCCGGCCACGCAACCGACACCTTCCCCGGAGCCGGCCACGCAGTCGGCACCTCCTCCGGAGCCGGCCACGCAGCCTGCCCCGGCCAAAGCCGCCGCGCAAGGCGTTGCCAAGCCCGCGACATCCGGCAGGGAGTTCGTCTTCAAGCTGGGTTCCTATCAGGAGCGCGGCAATGCCGAAGGGTTGATCCGCAAGCTGGCCAACCTGGCGCTCCCCATGTACACCGAGGAGGCCGAGATTGGCGGACGGATGTTTCATCGGGTGTGGGTCGGGCCGTTCGGTGACGAGGCGGCGGCCCGTGACGCCTTCGATCGGGTTGCCCAACAGCCTGGCCTGCAGCCGGAACCGGTGCGGGCACGCTAACCAAAAAAGGCAAAGCGGGTATCAGCGCAGGCTGGCGCCAAAACGGTCCCGCATGCGCACCACAACCCGCTCGGAAAGCTCCCGGCTCTCCGCGTCCGTCAAGGTGCGGTCGTCCGCCTGCAGCAACAGGCTCAACGAGACGCTCTTCATCCCTTCCGGCACCCCTTCGCCGGTGTAGATGGAGGCGATGGTCGCCCGGCGGATCCAGCGGTCATCCGTGTGCGTCGCCTCGGCCAGGAGGTCGCCGGCCTGGACGCGCATCGGCAGCACGAAGGTCAGATCGCTCTGGATCGAGGGAAAGCGGCTCTCGCTCCCCTCCACGGCCCGGCGTTTTTTCACCCGTGCCAGTGGCTCCAGATCGATTTCGAACAGATAGATCTCACGCCGCAAATCCAGCTCCTCCTGCAAGGCGGGATGCAACTGCCCCATCCAGCCCACCTCGCTGCCGTCGGCCAACAGCAACCTGGCCTGGCGCCTGGGGTGCAGAAAATCCACCTCCCCCTCCCGCAACGTTGGCCCCGTCCCGGTCAACTGGTAGAAAAACCCTTCCAGATCGCCCTTGAGGTCGAAAAAATCCACCTGTCGCGCCGCGCCATGGGGATTCGCCTCCTCGACGGGACCGGTCAACAATCCGGCCAGCCGTTCCCGCTCCACCACCTCGCCCGTTGCATCCGGCAAGAAAACCCGCCCCAACTCGAACAGCCGCAGGCGCTGGTTGCCCCGGTTCAGATTGCGTTGCGCCGCCTCCACCAGTCCGGCGCACAGATCGGTGCGCAACGCGGACTGCTCCTCGGACAAAGGATTCAGCAATGCCAGTGGCGTCAGCCTTTTATTGAAACGGCCCTGCATGAGCGGCGCGACGAAGACGTAGTTGATCGCCTCCAGATACCCCTGCCCCACCAGCAGCCCGCGGATGCGTCCCATCAGGCCATGCATGGGATCCGGGGCCGGGGGTTCTGCGGGCACGCGCGGCAGGGTGGTGGGGACATTGTCGTAACCGTGCAGACGGATGATCTCCTCGAGCAGATCCTCCTCCAACCGCAAGTCATGCCGCCAACTGGGGGGAGTCGCCGAAAAGAGATCGCCATCCGGCTCCACCGCGCACCCCAGCCTGACCAGCATCTCCCGCATCACCCCCGGCTCCAATGCCACGCCCCCCAGGCGATTGATACGCTCCGGCCGGAAGCGAACCGGTTTTGGCGCCTGCCAGGTCCCGGCATCCACCAGCGTAATCGGGCCGGCCTCGCCGCCCGCCAGTTCCAGGATCAGACGGGTGGCCTGCTCCATGGCCGTGACCAGCCCTTCCGGATCCACCCCGCGCTCGAAGCGGTGGCGGGAATCGGAGAGCAGTTCCAGCCGCCGTCCGGTGCGCGCCGTGGCGATGGGATCGAAGAAGGCCGCCTCCAGCAGGATGTCGGTGGTGGCTTCCGTCACGCCGCTCGCCTCGCCGCCCATGATCCCGGCCAGGGCCAGGGGTTTTTGCGTGTCGGCGATCACCGTCATGCTGGCGGCGAGTTTTTTCTCCAATCCGTCCAGGGTGCGCAGCATCTCCCCTTCTTGCGCCTTTCTCACCACGACGGGCAGTTCGATGGTCGCCAGGTCGAAGGCATGCATGGGATGGTCGAGGTCCATCATGACATAATTGGTCACATCGACCACGTTGTTGATAGCGCGCAGCCCCACCGCCTCCAGCCGGGCGCGCAGCCACTCCGGACTTGGCCCGACCCGCACGTTGCGCACGATCCGTCCGGCATAGCGGGGGCATCCCGCCCCATCCTCGATGCGAATCTCCGGCTTCGCAGCAGAAGTGGGCAGATGCCGAATCTCCGGCAAGGGCCGCAAGGGCCGCCCGGTGATGGCCCCCAGTTCCCGCGCCACCCCACGCACCCCCAGGCAATCCCCCCGGTTGGGGGTGATGCCCAGTTCCAGCACCACTTTGTCGCGCCCCAGCACCCTGGCGATCCCCTCCCCTTCCGTGACGCTCGCCGGCAGCAACAGGATCCCGTCGGACTCACTCGCCAGCCCCAACTCCCTTAATGAACAAAGCATCCCCTGGGAGGTGACGCCGCGAATTTTGCTTTCCAGAATCTTCATGCCATTGGGGAGTTCCGCCCCGATGCAAGCCACCGCCACCTTGTCCCCGGCGGTGTGATTGCGTGCTCCGCACACCACGGCGAGCCGCTCCTCCCCGATGCGCACCCGGCACAGCGTCAACCGTTCCGCGTCGGGATGCGGTTTTACCTCTTCCAAAAACCCCACCACCACCTTTTCCAGCCCCGCATCCAGGCGCTGCAAGCCATCCAGCTCCAGTCCCGCCATGGTGAGCCGCGCGCCGATCTCCTCGGCGCTCAGATCGGTGTCGATGTGTTCTTTCAACCAATCTATGGTGATTTTCATGGTGTATTCACTCTCAATTCGAATAATTTATCCCGCAGGTTCGACAAGTCGTCATGGGACTCCCAATTTAATTTTTTGACGGCCCATCTGAAAAAATCATGCAACGGAAAAATCGGTTTTGGAGGGATTCTCTCCATCATGGCCGCCATCTCCTTGCCGCTGAAGTAGACCAAATACGCTCTTTCATCCCAGAATGCGGCTTGCCGGAACTTTGCCAACCAGTCGTAATAATGTTTCATGAATGTCTCAATCGTGACGGGTTGCATTTTTTCTCGCCAGGCAGCGATCAACTACGTTTTGCATCCGTGATATTCATGCATCACAAATAAACGCGGTGAATGTCGCTATCGAACACCACATCCAACACGGATTGGGAGTGGGTGGTGATGATGAATTGATTGTTCTGTCCAAGGTGTTCCAAGGCCCTGACCAGGGCTTGCTGAAGCGGAGGATGCAGATGCAGTTCGATTTCATCGATCAGAACCACCGAATTGTGGATATTCTGACGCGCGAAATCGATCAGAATCGGCAAAATCGCCCTTTCCCCGCCCGACATTTCCGCCAACTCGTAATCCCGCTGCCCATCGGAAAAATAGTATTTCGGGACAGTGGAAACCCCGAAATCCCCAGGGATGCTCCCAACGAAACTTCTTCCGGGAAAGATCGATTGCCATGCATCATGAATGCCCTTGAACAGATCCTGCTGACCAGGACGCAATTGGTAATCGCCGCGCGCAATACGTAGATGAAAGTTATGCCATTGATCCAAATGTATTCGTAAATCATCATCGCCCGGAAGCGCGGAACGGTGTTCGTGAAACCAGAACACAGATCCAATTATTTTAAATATATCAATTTCTTTTGGAATCCACTTCAACACTTTTATGGCATTATCCCTGCCTTGAAATAGTATATTTTTTGTAAAATCATCTAAATTAAGATTATTTTTTGAAAAGTTAATAGTAATTCTTTGCGGAAAATCGATGCCTTGAATATCAAAATATTCACTATAATAAGCCCTAAAACATGCGATAGCGGCTTCAATTTCTTTCTGTGCGAACACAACCATCATCTCAATTTCAGGGGATTCGCTCCAGGCATTACCAGCCAGGGCATAATCGAAACCCGGCCATTCCAATTCAGCAGGCGACGCCAATCGCCCGGTCGCCATGCCCAGCACCAGGGCGATGGCCTGCAGGATGGTGGACTTGCCCTTGCCATTGTTGCCGATCAACACCACCAGATCCCTGGGGGTGTCCAGATCCGGCTCCGTGAAAGTCGCTTCGTATTCGCCGAACTGCTTGAAACGGCGAATCTTCAGGGAGTGCACCCTCATGCCTGCCTACCAAGAAACCGCACGTCGTTGTCGAACATGGCCCGCAGGTCCGTGATGCCGTACTTGAGCATGGCCAGGCGGTCGGCGCCCATGCCGAAGGCAAAGCCGGAATAGCGTTCCCGGTCGATCCCCACGTTGGCCAGCACCGCCGGGTGGATCATGCCGCAGCCCAGCACCTCCAGCCAGCCGGTGCGCTTGCAGATGCGGCAGCCGGATCCCTCACAGAACAGACACCCCATGTCCACCTCCGCCGACGGCTCGGTGAAGGGAAAAAAAGAGGGACGAAACCGCACCGGCAAGGAGCGCTCGAAAAAACGGGTGAGAAAAACCTCCAGCACCCCCTTGAGCTGACCGAAATTCACCCCCTCGTCCACCATGAACCCCTCCACCTGATGAAACATCGGCGTGTGGGTCAGGTCCGAGTCGCAACGAAACACCCGACCAGGGGCGATCACCCGCAAGGGCGGCTTGCGCTCCAGCATCACCCGGATCTGCACCGGCGAGGTGTGGGTGCGCAACAACCGCTTTCCTCCCCCTGGTCCGGGCGGCAGATAGAAGGTGTCGTGCATCTCCCTGGCCGGATGGTCGGGGGGGATGTTCAACGCCTCGAAATTGTGCCAGTCGCTCTCCACCTCTGGACCGGAGGCAGGCGGAAATCCCATGGCGGTGAAGATCGCGATGATCTCGCCGAAGGCACGGGTGACCGGATGCACCCCTCCCGACGGACGCGGACGGCCCGGCAGGGTGATGTCCACCCACTCCCGATCCAGCCGCGCGGCCAGCTCATGTTTCTTCAACTCCTTCTCGCACCGCGCGAAGACCACCTCGAAGGCGCTCTTCAGCTCATTGGCCAGCGCGCCAATGGCGGGCCGCTCCCCCTCCGGAACCTGACCCAAACCCCGCAGGATTTGCGTCAGCGCCCCCTTCTTGCCCAGGGTCTTCACCCGGATCCCCTCCAGCTCACCAGGAGAGGTGGCGGACTCCAGTTCCGCCAGGGCGGTTCGTTTCAATTGCGCAAGCAGTTCGTGCATGACGTATCGCCAAAAAAGGAGGGGTCCCGACGTGTCAGGACCCCTGCTCGTTCCACCGGAAACGGATCCTAGACGGCCAACGCGGCCTTGGCGTTTTCGGCCAGTGTGGCAAAATCCTCCGGGGCGCGCACCGCCAGATCCGCCAGCACCTTGCGGTCCAACTCCACGCCGCTCTTGGTCAGACCCGCCATGAAATTGCTGTAGGACAACCCGCTCAGGCGGGCGGCGGCGTTGATGCGCACAATCCACAGGCGGCGAAAATCCCGCTTGCGCGTGCGCCGGTCCCGATAGGCGTATTGCAGCCCGTGCTCCACCTTCTGCAGGGCGATACGAAAACAGCTCCCGTTGCGGCCACGATACCCCTTGGCGCGTTCCAGTACCTTCTTGTGGCGTGCGTGGGCCGCAACGCCTCTTTTGATGCGCGGCATGACTCGGACTCCCTTCGATTATAAATAAGGCAACATCTGCCGCACGGCGCGATGATCCGCATCGTCCATCAGGCAGGTGCCCAGCGAATTGTTCTTTTGCTTGGGCGATTTCTTGGTCAGGATGTGACGATGGAACGCCTTGTTCCGCTTCAGCTTCCCGGAGCCGGTCGCGGAAAAGCGCTTGGCAGCGCCACGATGGGTCTTGATCTTTGGCATCTACTACGTTCCTTCGGTTTGGGTTGCAGGTTGATCCTTGCTGGGTACTTTCCGGGTCTTGGCCGACTGCGTCGGGGCCACCACCATGGTGATCTGCCGCCCCATCAGCTTGGGGGTCTGCTCCACCTTGGCCACGTCCGCCACCGCTTCCTCCACCCGCCTGAGCAGGGCCAGGCCCAGATCCTGATGGGCCATCTCCCGGCCACGGAAGCGCAGGGTGCATTTCACCTTGTCGCCATCCTCTTCCAGGAATTTTCGCATGCTGCGCAGCTTCACGTCAAAGTCGTGCGTATCGGTTCCGGGCCGAAACTTGATCTCCTTGATCTCGATGCGCACCTGTTTCTTGCGCGCCTGCCGTTCCCGTACCGCCTTCTGGTACTTGAACTTGGCGTAATCCATGATCTTGCAGACCGGCGGACGCGCCTCCGGGGCGACCTCCACCAGGTCCTGGCCGGCCTCCATGGCGCGCGCCAATGCCTGATAGGTACTGATCACGCCCACCTGCTGACCCTTCTCGTCGATCAGGCGTACCTCGGGGACCCGAATCTGTTCGTTGATGCGCGTCGTGTCCGTGCTGGCGGCGGGGGCCGCCTGGGATGATGGCGCGGGGGCGCGGTCCCGCGTGGTTGTCGGTGGTTTGATGATGATCGGTTCTCCCAAAAAAGGTTATTGTTCCACTGCCCGCGTTCTCGCTTCCTCGAGCAGACGCTCCCGCATCGTCGCCAAGGGGACCAGCCCCAGCTCCTTGCCATGCCGGTCACGAGGGCTGACGCCCCCCTCCGCCTGCTCGCGCTCCCCGACGACCAACAGCCAGGGGGTCCTGCGCATGGCGTGTTCCCGGATTTTATAGCTGATTTTCTGATTACGCAAATCGGTTTCCACGCGCAACCCGGCGGCGCGCAGTTGGTCCCTCACCTGGATCGCCCAATCGTTGTGGGCCTCGGTGATGGTGAGAACCATAGCCTGCACCGGCGCCAACCACAAGGGAAAATGGCCCGCGTAGTGTTCGATCAGAATGCCGAAGAACCGCTCCAGGGAACCCATCAGCGCCCGGTGGATCATGATGGGCCGATGGCGCGCCCCGTCTTCTCCGATGTACGTTATATCAAATCGCTCCGGAAGATTGAAGTCCAATTGTATGGTCGAGCACTGCCATTTGCGTCCGATGGCGTCCAGAATCTTGACATCGATCTTCGGACCATAGAACGCCCCACCGCCCACATCCTCGATGAAGGTCAGGCCCCGCTCGGTAATCGCCCCCTTGAGGGCTGCCGTGGCCTTCTCCCAGATGGCGTCCTCACCCACCGACTTGGCGGGCCGGGTGGAGAGATTGATCTCGAAGTCCTTAAAGCCGAACGAGGTCAGGGTTTGCAAGGTCAGGTCCAGAATGGCGCTGATCTCCTCCTCGATCTGGTTCTCCCTGCAAAAAATGTGCGCATCGTCCTGGGTGAAGCCCCGCACCCGGAACAGACCGTGCAGCACCCCGGACAACTCGTAGCGGTAGACCGTGCCCAGCTCGGCCCAGCGGAAAGGGAGGTCCTTGTGCGAGCGGATCCGCGACCGGTAGACCAGGATGTGGAACGGACAGTTCATGGGCCGGATCTGATAGGCCTGGTCGTCCACGGTCATGGGGTTGAACATGGAGTCGCGGTAGAAATCCACGTGGCCGGAGGTGCGCCACAGGTCCAGGTTGGCCATGTGCGGGGTGAAGAGAAACTCGTAGCCCGCCTCCCGGTGGGTCTGTTTCCAGTAATCCTCGATGGCCTGCCGGATGCGCGCGCCCATGGGATGCCACAACACCAGGCCCCCGCCCGCCTCGTCCTGGATCGAGAAGAGGTCCATCTCTTTGCCCAGACGACGGTGGTCCCGTTTGGCCGCCTCTTCCAGGAAGGTGAGATGGGCGGCCAGCGCCTTCTTGTCGGCGAATGCGGTGCCGTAGATGCGTTGCAACATTTTGTTGTTGGAGTCGCCGCGCCAGTAGGCCCCGGCCAACCGCATCAGCTTGAACGCCTTGAGCCGTCCGGTGGAGGGGGCGTGCGGCCCGCGACAAAGATCCACGAACTCCCCCTGGCCGTAGAGGGAGATCTCCTGGTCCGCCGGGATCGCGCGGATGATCTCCGCCTTGTAGTGTTCGCCCATGGCCTCGAACCGCGCGATGGCCTGCTCCCGGTTCATCACCTGACGCCGGATGGGCAGATCGGCGCTGACGAGCTGTTCCATGCGCGCCTCGATGGCGGTGAGGTCCTCCGGGGTGAAGGGACGCTCGAAGTCGAAATCGTAGTAGAAACCGTCCGCCACCGCCGGGCCGATGGTCACCTGGGCGGCTGGGAAGAGTTCCTTCACCGCCTGCGCCATCAGGTGGCTGGTGGAGTGGCGCAGGATCTCCAGACCCTCCGGGGTGGCGGCGGTGACGATGGCGACCTCGGCATCCGCGTCGATGGTGCTCTCCAGATCCATCAACCTGCCGTTCACCTTGCCGGCCAGGGCACTGCGGGCCAGGCCCGCGCCGATGGCCGCAGCCACTTGCGCCAGGGTGGGGGGGGCGGAAAACTCCTTGTGGGCGCCATCGGGCAGAGTCAAGCGTGGCATGCGTATCACGATCCTGAAGCGGTTGCAGCTTGTTGAATGACCTGGCAGAGTTCCTCCACCAGAGCGGTTACGGTATCCGGGTCATCGCCCTCGGCCATGACGCGGATCTTCGGCTCGGTCCCGGAGGGCCGCACCAGCAGGCGGCCACTGCCGGCCAGCGCCTGTTCGGCCCGCGCGATGGCCAGGCGGACCCCTTCCGTCTCCAGCGGGCGGCTGCCGCGCGGAATGACGACATTCTCTAGCACTTGCGGAACATTCTGGAACAGTCCGGCCAGTTCCGAAAGGGGACGCTGCAGGCCGACCATCCGTTCCAGCACCTTGAGCGCGGCGACGATGCCGTCCCCGGTGGTGTTGTAGTCCAGAAAGATCAGGTGGCCGGACTGCTCCCCGCCCAGGTTGTACCCCTCCATCACCATGGCCTCCAGGACATGGCGGTCCCCGACGTTGGTGCGGATCAGTTTCAGTCCCTGGCCTTCCAGGAACCGTTCCAGTCCGAGATTGGACATCACCGTGGCCACGACGCCGCCATTGCGCAGGGCGTTGCGTTCCTTGAGCATCATGGCGCAGATGGCCAGCAGGTGGTCGCCGTCGAGCAGATTGCCCTTTTCGTCACACACCAGCAGGCGGTCGGCGTCGCCATCCAGGGCCAGACCGATGTCGGCGCCGGTTTCCAGCACCTTGGCACGCAGATGCTCCGGGTGGAGCGAGCCGCAGCCGTCGTTGATGTTGAGGCCGTCCGGCTTGACCCCCAGGGTGATCACCTCTGCGGCCCCCAGTTCCCACAGCACCTCCGGGGCGATGCGGTAGGCCGCGCCGTTGGCGCAGTCCACCACGATGCGCAGCCCGGCCAGGCGCAGCTCCCTGGGAAAGGCGTTCTTGCAGAATTCGATATAACGGCCCCGCGAGTCCTCGAAGTGTTGCG
>PDZX01000039.1 GCA_002753185.1 Magnetococcales bacterium WMHbin3 | reverse complement strand
TCTCATCTCAATGCTTTCCTGGTTACATGATTGAATGATAAGAAATTATACCGTATCGACAATGCTTTTGCAAGCATATAAAATTATTTTATATGCACATAATCCGACAGGCTGCTAGCCCAAGGATTTGGCGTCCCTGCTGTAACGGAACACCACCTGACTCCTGGGTGGTGGAGCGTTTTTGGGAATAAATCGCCAGGGGGCATTGGCGGGGATCGATCCGGTATTGGGCATCTATGCGATACGGAAGGTTTCACCTCGAGATGCCGAAACAGGGTGGAATCGGTGTGATACCTGGCGCAAGATCGTGAGTAGCGTGAACATATCCTTGGTTTCGCATTCCCAAATGACGACGACGTCCCAACCCAATGCCGCGAGTTCTCGGGCCTTGCGTCGGTCACGTTCCTCGTTCGCGCGGAATTTTTCTTGCCACCATTCGGTGCGTGCTTTTGGCATCGTGGCATATCTGCAATCGGAATGCCGATGCCAAAAACAGCCGTGGACGAAGATACATGTGCGATAACGAGGAAGAACGATATCGGGCCTGCCGGGGAGGTCGGATCGGTTGAGCCGAAAGCGATATCCTATGCGATGGAGTGTTTTGCGAACGATGAGTTCCGGTGTCGTCCCCTTTTGACGCACACTTCGCATCAAGTCGCTGCGTTGCTCCGGGCGGAGGCGATCCACTCGTTCCTCTACGCAGCCAGGGAACATGAAATAACTTTTGCAAGCTTCGTTTTGGTTGTATTGTACAGTCTCAATCCCTTCAGACGTTCAATCGTGTTTCCTCCATAAAGTGAAACCATCATCGCCCCCAGCAGTGAGGCCGGTGAATCCGCTACCACGGGAAAGGCAGGATATCTGACGGGCCACCATGCTGGGCCGAAGTGAGGACCATCATGCTCGAACCCAGTGATGGGTTGAACATGGTAGTAATCGTGCGCGCCAGTCGTCTCTGGAGTCGCGCCATGACCTTCGGGCGTTTCGAAGCGGTATCCCACGAAGCAGTATCCTGGCGGTAAGTGATCCACTGTATGATCGGGATCGCACGGGATGAAGATTCCGAGCCTCATTCTCAATCGCCACGGACGATTGTCTTGTGCGGCCTCGCAACCGATATGTAGGATCGCAACCGTCCCTTTTTTACTGTCTTGTGGTGGCATGATGTAGAGAAAGTCCTTTCCGAACCCACCATTTGTTCCAGAGTCGATTGATTTCAATTTGCCTTCCAACGCCTTTTTGCGAGGGAAAGGATTGAAGAGCGATGAAAATTTATTATAATTTTGATCGTCAATACTTTCATAATGGCCCTGCCCAGTCGTGAAGAGATGTTCTAGGAGCACCTTGAAATCCTTGAGATCATCTCTCGTTGGTATTGCTGATGGCATTGAGAGGTACCCCCATCGGTTGGTTATCAGGAGACCAGTCTCACACGAGGACCGTATTCGAGACCATCGACCTCGGTGAGGGATCGGCGGTCGAAGATACAATCGAAATCCGCTCGGAACTCCTGGGAGTCGTCCCGGTTGGCGAAATCCGAACTGTCTTCCCTGAAAACGAAATCGTTCGGATTGCCGAGTCGATCCTCCTTGCGTGCCATACGTAATTCCCGGTCTTCGTCTATTCTCGTCCACCAGCAGGCTGGACGAGAGAGCCAGTGTGGTTTCTGGAAGCCGAAGCGCCGCAAGAGGTCGGCATCTGTTTTTGGATTCTCCTCAAGGGTTACGAACGCATTCCATGCTGTCACGTCGTTCCTGTGGTCCTTAGGTACGAGGCACGGCATTCGTTCCACAAGGTGGGGCAGATCGACCAGAATATCCTGCGAGGCGAGCACCAGTTTGTCCAGCCACTTGGCGATTCGGGCAGCGGCGATGCGGGCCACCGCCCGTTGCGCGCACGGATGTCTCGACTCTGTCAGTGGGCGGTCATCCTTGACGTCCGTGCCTTTACCACTTTCCTGGACGAATGTGCGGAAGGTGGCGGATCGAGGGTCCTTCGGATGGAGAAAACCGAGCGCGTTCGACCACATGCGCTCGGTTTCGGTTTCGGTGAACCCGAGATGCTCGAGGATCGAAACCTCCAGATTCCCGTTTTCCAGAAGATCTGCGACCCGTTTTTTTTGTCTTTCGGCAGCACTCGACAATTCCGGCCAATACCAGGGGCGGAATTGGGAAGAATCGTCGGCATTGAAATGCCACAGTCGCGGGCGGGATAGGTGTTCGCTTTTGATGTTCAAATCCGCTCGACTGTCAGGGTGACCCCTGAGCGAAAGGTCGAAGTCGAATTCCCTGTATTGATTCATGATCAGGATGACCGGGGTATCCGTGAAGGCCCGGCACAATCTTGCCATGGTTTCGGCGGTGATCAGGCTGCCGCCACTGATATGGGCCAGATCGTAATCGATCACGACGATTTCGGCGCCATCGAAGACAGTGCCGCTCTCCGACCATTCCGACTTTCCACGCGCGGCGGCACGTCGGCTCATGAGGTTCTGAAGTCCTTGCTTCAATTCGTCCTCGGGGCATAACTCGACAGCATGCTCACGATCCGGAACCGCACCGGGGAGAATCCGGGAAAGCTCGGCTCGCCAGCCTTCCGCATCCTCGGGAACATCGTCGCAAATTACGATCCGTCGAGATTTTGACACGTTCATGCTCACTCCCTCCAAGACATCGTGAAAGCTGTAGCGTATGGATGGGGTGGCTCCTCGAACCCCACGGTGCATTTTTTTCGGACGGCGATCATGCGCACGATGGTGAGGCCAAGCCCCATTCCTCCCAACCCGAGAGAACGTCTCTCTTCCGAAATCCGACTTTCCCTCTGGAATGGCTCGAAAAACGCGTCCGCTCTTTTCAGATCGATGCCGTTTCCCGTATCCATGACGCGCAAACGAACTTGACGGTTTCCCTTCACCGTGGCATGGCAATGTATGACGCGCTTATCGGAATCCAGCATGGCGTTTGCGGCGTTGACGAAGACGTTCTGAAAAATGGCCTGCCATTCCGCCTGAGTACCCGCTGGCAGGCGCAGATCGTCGGGTACGTCGAATAAAAACTGTGCTCCCCTGCAAAACGGTGCGATGCTCTTCGCCACGCTTCTGAGAGTCCTTTTGAGATTGAATTTCTGGGTCGTCTCCCTGTCCTCGCGATTCACCAGAGGAGAAAAGATTTTACGGCCTGCCTCAAACCGGTTCACCCACTCGTCGAGGCTGTCGGCGAGCGCCTGAATACGATCACCGAGGGCAGGATCGTCGATGGACAAGGCAGCCACACTCCTGGCGATTCCTCGCAGTCGTCTCAGTTCCCGTGCGGTCTCGTGTTCCAGTGCCAGCGCCGCCATTCCCGCCGCCGCCAATGGCGCGAGCAGGGAGGTTTCACTCTCGACCGCCTCCGATTCCTTTTGCGCCGTTTCCGTGAACTCGTGGATTTCCTGACGGAGTTCGTCGTAGACCTGCTCCGACATCTCCTCGCGGTATGCGTCCAGGGCGCTTTGAATGCGGTCGAGTTTCTTGACCGCTGGTTCGACAGGACGCGTGCGTTCGGTCTGGCGGAATTTTCTGAGCGCCACCCTGGTCGCGTAGTAGTCCACCGACCAGCGGACGATCCTCTTCAACTCCCTGTACGCACGGTTGTCCACGAACCGATCCCGAGAGATCTGCACTTTCAGGTGTTCTTCATCGTCTTCGTCCGCGTCGGAGGCGATTTTTTTCTCCTGCCCGGTGTTGATGAAGACCATGCCGAACACACGTTGCAGCGTCGGGAGATCGTTGAGTGAGCGTGGCGCCTCGTGAAGATGTTTGGGCAGCAGTTCGGAAACGTGCTTGCGATGGGAGTGATCCGCCTCGATGCCCAGCCAGTCCTGTTCGAGTCCATAGTACGGCAAACGGAAGCCGGCGTCGAAGATGTGTATGCCCCCAAATTTCATGATGTACTGGCGCAGATCATTCACTGCGATACCACCGGCTTGTCGTCCGGTCAGGCGAAACACCCGGATCTCGAAATCGACACGATTGACGAGAGGGTTTTCGAGTCGCACGCTTTCGCGAAATATTTCATTGTCCCTGAAAATTACTTCTATTTTAATTTCGGCGTCATTACTATTTCTTGCGTCAATTAACTTCCCTGTAATTTTGGTTTCCCAGTTTTCAATTGCTTGTTTTAATCCTTCGCGAAATATATCCTCGAACTCACGTTCCTCACTGAATAGCTTCATGCGAAAGAAATTGCAGTCTGCATCCCCGGATAGGGATTTAAGGAGAAAAGGTGGTTGTAGCATCCACAATTCCTTCGACAAGTTGTCGATCTCCTCGGTGGACCATTGCTGGTTCTTGCTCTTCAACACGATACGCGTCCCGTGCGAACAGCCGTCCGCATAGAGAGCGCCAATTTTGTGGGTCTTACATGATGCCGTCGCTTTGGTGAGTTCTCCCGCCGAAACCGCTTCCTGCCAATTGATTGATGCTGTGAGCGCGTGCTCGGCACCATTCCTTGGCGTAGTTGTGATCGTCAGTTGATCGGCCAGGAATTGGACGGCTAAGCGTCCGACGCCTTTCGATCCGGTCACCGGGCGGGACAACAGACGGGAGTACCCTTCCCTTTGCTTGTGGGTCGTACCGATGCGCATCCAGAAGTTCCTGAATTCATCGGCCGTCATGCCGTGACCATTATCCACGATTTCAATTCCATCGGGCACGAACCGGATCTCACAAAGGGTGGCATCCGCGTCGTAGGCGTTCTTCACCAGTTCGGCGAGCGCGATGTACGGCTTGCCGACGAGTCGCTCGCCCAACTCCTTGAGGAGGGCGGAATCGACCGTGAAGAATTCGGTCCAAGTGCGCTGCTGCGCCATTTCCTTCGCGACTCCTCGTATCGATGGTGGAAGCGAGGGGCTTCCCTGTAGCCCGGAAAACGTGTATACTACATTCTTGGGGAAATGGTATCATGAAAAAGCGGCATATGCCATGCATGTCAAGGGAATCGATTTTTTTGTGGAGCTGGATGGCTGACACAAGGCTTGCGCAGGGCCGGGATCGATATGCGGCTCGGAATCGATGTCGATCCAAGTTGCGCCTACCCGTTTTCCGCGAACAATGGTGTTGATTTCCTGCTCGCGGACGTCAGAGGGTTCGATCCCGATGCAATTCGTCACCACCTCGCCGATTGCGATGCCACCGTTGTGGCAGGCTGTGCCCCATGCCAAACCTTTTCCACCTACACCCAAGGGGCGCGCGGCAGCGATCGGGATGACAGGTGGAGCCTCCTCGATGATTTCGGCGGTGCGATCGCTTCCCTGCGCCCGGACATCGTAACCATGGAAAATGTGGGGTTCCTCGAACGCCACGCCATTTTCGGGGAGTTCACGCGCCGTCTCCGGGAACTGGGCTATCGGGTCGCATTCGCATTGGTCGATTGTCGTCATTATGGTATGCCACAATCCAGACGGCGACTCGTCCTGCTCGCCTCCCTGCACGGCGAGATCGCCTTGCCACCCGTCACGACTCCCGATCCGGATCAATGGGTGACTGTCCGAGACGCCATTGGCGATTTGCCATCCCTACAGGCAGGCGCCGCCGATCCGAACGATCCGCTCCATGTCGCCAGCCTCCTGTCCGACCTCAACTTGCGAAGAATCCGGGCATCCCGACCAGGCGGTACATGGCGGGAGTGGCCGCAGGAATTGATCGCTCCATGCCATGGCAGGAGGAGCGGCAGGAGCTATCCCAGCGTGTACGGGCGCATGGAGTGGAACAAGCCGTCACCCACGATCACCGGCCAATGTTACGGTTTCGGGAACGGGCGTTTCGGTCATCCCATCCAGGACCGCGCCATTTCGTTGCGAGAGGCGGCGCTGCTCCAGACATTCCCCACGGATTACGCCTTCATGCCGCCAGGGGAACGCATCCAGTTCAAGCGTATCGGCAGGATGATCGGCAATGCCGTTCCTCCGCAACTCGGCGCAGTGATCGGGATGGCCATCATGCGTCATTTGGGATAGCGATCGCGCATGATCCAGTGGCACGCCGAGTGCGAAAAGAGCGGGAGACGTTATCCCGAGGATTTGGCGTCCCTGCTGTAACTGAACACCACCAGTTCCGCCAGTCTGGGCGGGGAGGGGTTCTTGTTGAGGACACTGGCCAGTTTGTGGTTCAGGGACTCCACCATCTCTTCGCTCTCGTCCACCACCAGGTCGGCCTGAATCCAGGTCGGATCCTCCGGGGGAACGCCGGTGTAGTTGATGGTCTTCACATCGGTGCGCTCCCGTTCCAGGATCCCCATGGCCAGCTTCTGCAACCGCTCCACGTCATCGTCGGAGACCCCGAAACGCTCCAGCAGGGCGCCGTTCCGGGCGATGGCTTCCGCCTCCTCGATGGGACGTTCCGGATTGATGCTGCTCCACTCCTGAATCCAGCGCACCCCCTCCTGAATCCGACCGGCGGCCAGGGTGGTGACGATCAGTTCGGCCAGCAGGTCCAGATTGCCCTGATCCTGGTCGTACAACTGCCGATACTGCTCCCGCGCATCGGAAAAATATCCCAGACGCGCCAGACAGGCGCCATAACCGTGCCGCACGTCCGGGTCGTTGCCGCTGTGCCACAGACAGTTGCGGAAATGGGCGCGCATCCGCTCCGTGTCCTCTTGCAGCGTGGCCGCAAGTCCCAGCAGATAAAAGGCCCGCACCGGTTCCTGGCGCCGGTACTCCCTGGCGACGCGTTCCAGACGCTTCAATTCGAATTCGAAACGATCCGCCGGTATCGGGGAGGCCCATATGCCCTGCAAACGGGCCAATACGCCATCCAGGATTTCATCACAGTTGCTGTTGGTCATCATGTTTCGCTCCTTTGGCGTGGGATGCGCCGTTACCCTTCCCGCTACCGGAATGAGTGTGATAAATCTCTCCCTGTTCAATTTATCGGCAGCCCATATTCCCGCATGAGCAAAAAATGCAGCCCCCGGCAAAAAAAATTCACCCCCACCCCGCATCCCGCAAGCGCACTTCGAACCACCCGTCGTGCCCGTCGCGCTCCAGGCCCCCATCCGCCACCGCGTCCCGCGCCGCCGCGCGCCAAAACCGCTGCCGCGCCTCGCCCGCCGGGACCCGCTCCGCAACCCGCGCCCGCCACGCCCCGAACGCCATCGCCAATCCACCCCAACCCGGCTCCAGCCAGGCATCGATCCGCTCCTTCAACACCCGCGACAAGGCCGGACTCAACCCCCCGGTCCCCACCCCGATCCCCACCCGGCCCCGCCGGATCATCGCCGGCACCAAAAAATCGCTGCTGCCCGGATCGTCCGCCGAGTTGCATAAAATTCCCCGCTCCCGGCACAATCCCGCCACCTCCCGGTTCATGGCCGCCGTGGCCGTGGCCGCGAACACCAGAAACGGCACCGGCGGCCCCGCCAACAGCTCCGGCGCAAACCCCACCTCCCTGGCGACAATCTCGCCACGCCCGGCCAAATCCGCGACTCCGGCCTCCAACTCCGGGGCCGCCACCGTCACCACGGCACGGCAAGCCAACAACCCCTCGATCTTGCGCCTTGCCACCTGACCGCCCCCCACCACCAATACCGGGCGGTTTTCCAAAACCAGTTCCACCATGTAATGAGGCGTGCTATCTTCTTCCATCCGTTCGTTCTCCCAAGGTGGATCCCATGTCCGAAAAGTACATCATCATCCGTGGCGCCAGGGAACACAACCTGAAAAACGTTAATCTCTCCCTGCCCCGCAATCGTCTCACCGTCATCACCGGCGTTTCCGGGTCCGGCAAATCCTCGCTGGCCTTCGACACCCTGTCGGCCGAGGGACAACGCCGCTACGTGGAATCCCTCTCCGCCTACGCCAGGCAGTTCCTCAGTCTCCAGTCCAAGCCCGACGTGGATGCCATCGAGGGCCTCTCCCCCTCCATCTCCATCGAGCAGAAGGGCACCAGCAAGAACCCACGCTCCACCGTGGGGACCGTCACCGAAATCCACGACTATCTGCGCCTGCTCTTCGCCCGCGTCGGCCAGCCCCATTGTCACGGCTGCGGCCAACCCATCCGCGGCCAGAGCGTCAGTCAGATGGTGGATACCCTCATGGCCCTGCCGGAACGCACCCGCCTGCTGCTCTCGGCCCCCATCGTCCGCGACCGCAAGGGGGAATACCGCAAGGAGTTGGCCGCCCTCGCCAAAACCGGGTTCACACGGGTGATCATCGATGGCGAAACCCTCGACCTGGACGACCTCCCCCAACTCAACAAACAGCAAAAACACACCATCGAGGCCCTGATCGACCGGATCGTCGTCCGGCCCGGCCTGGAGACCCGCCTGGCCGATTCCCTGACCACCGCCCTGGGGCTGCTGGACCAGTTGGGCCTCAAGACCATGACCCATCCGGTGGCCAAGGCCACGGTACTCAACGATCCGGTCGAGGAGATCGTCTTCTCCGAAAACCACGCCTGCCCCGACTGCGGCATCTCCTACCCGGAGATCGAGCCGCGCATGTTTTCTTTCAATAATCCGAATGGCGCCTGCCAGGGGTGCGACGGACTGGGCAACCGCGAGTTCTTCGATCCCGCCCTGGTCATCCCCAACCCGGAGCTTTCCATCCGCCAGGGGGCGGTGGAACCCTGGGCCAAGCCCACCGCCAACATGGCCCGCGACTCCCTGCACGCCCTGAGCGAACACTACGGATTCTCCATCGACACCCCGTGGCAGGAACTGCCGGAAGCGATGCGCGAAATTCTTTTCAATGGATCGGGCAGCGAAAAGGTGCGCTTCCGCTTTCGCGGCCCCCGTGGCTCCTTCACCACCCAGCGTCCCTGGGAGGGCATCCTGAAAAATCTGCAACGCCGCTACCTGGAGACCGAATCCGACGACGTGCGCGAGGAGTTGCAGCCCTATCGCAGCGCCTCCCCCTGTCCGGTCTGCGACGGCAAACGGCTGCGCAAGGAGGCCATGCACATCCTGATCGGCGGTCGCAACATCGCCGACCTCTCCGCGCTGCCGCTGGATCATGCCGTGGTGTTTCTCCACTCCCTCGACCTCGCCGCCAAGGAAAAAACCATCGCCGAACGGATCCTCAAAGAGATCCTCGACCGCCTGGAGTTCCTGCGCGCCGTGGGATTGAACTACCTCTCCCTGGACCGCTCCGCCGCCACCCTTTCCGGCGGCGAGGGACAGCGGATCCGGTTGGCCAATCAGATCGGCTCCGGCCTGACCGGGGTGCTCTACATCCTGGACGAGCCGAGCATCGGCCTGCATCAACGGGACAATCAGCGGCTCCTGAACTCCCTCCTGAAATTGCGCGACCTGGGCAATACCGTGGTGATGGTGGAACACGACGAGGAGGCGATCCGCAGCGCCGATCATGTCGTGGACATGGGACCCGGCGCCGGCGAACACGGGGGTAGGGTGGTGGCGGTGGGCACGCCGGCGGAGATCATCGCCCACCCGGATTCGCTGACCGGACACTATCTGGGGGGCAAGGCGGTTATTTCCCTGCCGGCCCTGCGGCGCGCGCCCGATCCCACCCGGCGCATCACCCTGAGCCGGGTGACCACCAACAACCTCAAGAACGTCACCACCTCCATTCCCTTGAGCCTGTTCACCTGCGTGACCGGGGTCTCCGGTTCCGGCAAGTCGAGCCTGATCCTGGACACGCTCTTTCCGGCCCTGACCCATCCGGGGGGCAAGCTGGAGGCCCACATCACCGGTCTGGAGCTGTTGGACAAGGTGATTCACATCGATCAATCCCCCATTGGCCGCACGCCGCGCTCCAATCCCGCCACCTACACCGGGCTGTTCACCCCGCTGCGCGAGTTGATGGCCAGCGTTCCCGAGGCCCGCAGCCGGGGCTATCAGGCGGGCCGGTTCAGTTTCAACGTCAAGGGGGGGCGCTGTCAGGCCTGCGCCGGGGATGGGCTGATCAAGATCGAGATGCATTTCCTGCCGGATCTCTTCGTGCGCTGCGATGTCTGCAAGGGGCGCCGTTACAACCGGGAGACCCTGGAGATCCGCTATCACGACAAGAGCATCGCCGAGATCCTCGATCTGACGGTGGACGAGGCGAGCGCCATGTTCGCGGCCATTCCCGCCCTTGCCGGACGCTTGCGCACCTTGCAGGCGGTGGGCCTGGGCTACGTCCGGCTGGGGCAGTCCGCGACCACCCTGTCCGGCGGGGAGGCGCAACGGGTCAAGATCGCGCGGGAGTTGGCCAAAAGGGCGACAGGGCGGACCCTCTACATTCTGGACGAGCCTACCACCGGCCTCCATTTCGACGACATCCGCAAGTTGCTGGATGTTTTGCGACAGTTGGTGGATGCCGGCAACACGGTGGTGGTGATCGAGCACAATCTGGACGTGATCAAGACCGCCGATTGGATCATCGATCTGGGGCCGGAAGGGGGCGACGGGGGCGGCGAGGTGGTGATGGAGGGGACCCCGGAGGCGTGCGCCGCCCATCCCACCTCCTGGACCGGACAGTTCCTCCGGCCACTGTTGAAATAAGGCGGTTCGGGCGACTACATCAGGGAGAACTGGCGCAGGGCGGCGGCCAGTTTGGGTTCGTCCCTGGCCATTTCGCGCAGGGCGGCCAGCAGCCTGTCCATGGTGGAGAGCCGCTCTTCCAGGGGTTTGAGCATGGTGCGGCGATCCCAGAGAATGAACCCGATGAACGCCACGATGATGCCGACCAGTGAGCCGAACAGGGTGAGGGTCATGTGGGTGAGATTGTCGATTCGTCTGTTCACCTCATCGAATCTTTTGTCTATTGCATCGAATCTTTTATCAATGCTGGCATTGAGGTCGTCGAATCTCTTATTAAAATCCTCGAATCTTTGATCGATGGCGGCAAACCGTTTATCAATGCCGGTATTGAGGTCTTCGAATCTTTTATTAATATCCTCGAATTTTTTATTAATATCCTCGAATCTTTTATTAAAATCCTCGAATCTTTTATTAATATCCTCGAATCTTTTATTAAAATCCTCGAATCTCTTATCGATGGCGGCAAATCGTTTATCAATATTGGCATTGAGTTCGTCGAATCTCTTATTGAAATCATCCATGCGTTGATTCAAGGCGACTTGACCGGCCCTGATCGTGGCGAGTTGCTCGATGATTTCCCGGTCGGAGATGCGCGGCGCGACCTCGACGGCATGCACGGGCAGGACGCAGAGCAGCCAGGCGAGCAGCGCCCAGGGTGCGGCAAGCCTTCTTGGTGGAAGTGTCGGATGGTGCATGGCGGCGCAACCTCGTATTTTGACGGATGTGTGCCCAGTTGGAATGCATGATAGCGCCTTTCGCATGCCAAGTCAAAATGGTTGCAAAAGGGCGGGGATTGGGCGCATAGTCCCAGCATGCCGAAGGATGCAGTCGTCAAGGAGTAGCGGAGCATGGATGTGGTCTTGCGCGCCGACGCGGGCGTGAACATCGGAGGCGGGCATGTCATGCGCTGCCTGACCCTGGCGCAGGCCCTGGAGCGGCAAGGGGCGCAAGTGGCGTTTGCCTGCCGGAAAGGGACGGGGGAGGTGGTCTCCCGGCTGGGGGAACGGATCTGGCGGGAACTGCCGCAGGGCCTCGCCCCGGAACGGGAGGCGCAATGGCTGGCCGACGGGTGGCCGGAGGGGTGCGATCTGCTGGTGGTGGACCACTACGGCCTGGATGCCCGTTTCGAGCGGGCCTGTCGCGACTGGGCGCGGCGGATTCTGGTGATCGACGACCTGGCAGATCGGCCCCACGACGCGGATTGGCTGCTGGATCAGACACCGGGGCGCCATGCGCGGGCGTATGCCGGCCTGGTGAACCCGGAGTGCCGGATGCTCCTGGGCGCGGATCATCTTTTGTTGCGTCCCGCCTTCGCCAGGGCCAGGCACGCGGCGCGCAGCCGCCGGCTGGCCGGGGGGCGGAGCGGACGTCTGCTGGTCACCTTGGGGTTGACCGACGCCCACAACGTCACCGCGCGGATCCTGGAGGGGATCGCCGCCTCCGGGGTGGCGGCGGAAGTGGACGTGGTGCTGGGCGGTGGCGCCCCCCACCTGGAGGCGGTGCGCGGGTTGGCGGGCAAGATGCCGTTTCCGGTCACCACCCATGTGGACGTCCCCCATATGGAGCGGCTGATGGCGCGGGCGGATCTGGCCATCGGCGCGGGGGGGACCTCCTCGTGGGAGCGGTGTTGCCTGGGGTTGCCGGCCATCACCGTGACCATCGCCGACAATCAGTTGGGGGTGGCGCGGGTGCTGGAGGAGGCCGACGCCTCGCTGACCGCCGCTCCCGGCGGGGTCGCCGCGCGGTTGGCCGAACTTTGGGGCGATGACGCCAGGCTGGCGCGCATGGGGGAAAACGCCGCTCGCCTGTGCGACGGACTGGGCGCGCCGCGCACCGCCATGATCCTGCGTCCCGGACGCGCCGCCGACGGTCGCCCCGTGCGGCTGCGGCCAGCCACCGCCACCGATGTCCGCCTGGTCTGGACCTGGCAACAGGATCCCGGCATCCGCCGCCATGCCCGCCAACCCCGGCCGCCCGCCTGGGAGGAGCACGAGCGCTGGATGACCGCCCGCCTGGCCGATCCCGGCGCGTTGTTTCATCTGATCCTGCATGACGAGGAGCCGGCCGGCCTGCTGCGTTTCGACCGCCTGCCGGACGGGACGCACGAGGTCTCGATCCTGGTCGCCACGGCCAGCCAGCGCCTGGGGTTGGCCGCCGAGGCCGTGCGCCTGGGCCGTTTTCTTATGCCCGAAGCCAGGTTGCTGGCCTGGATCAAGCCGGAAAACAGCGCCTCCCTGGCTCTGTTCGCCAAGGCGGGGTATCGTCGTCTGGACGACCATTGCTTCATCCTGGAACCCACGGAGGTGCAAGAGGCGGAATGAGCAAACCCGTCATGCGGATCGGCCAGCGCGCCATCGGCGCCGACCATCCCCCCTACGTCATCGCGGAACTCTCCGCCAACCACAACGGCGACCTCGCGGCGGCCCTGCATCTGCTGGAGGCGGCGCGTCAGGCCGGGGCGGATGCCGTCAAGCTGCAGACCTACACCGCCGACACCATCACCATCGATCACGACAGCCCGGAGTTCCGCATCCGGGGGGGCTTGTGGGATGGCAACACCCTCTATCGGCTCTACCAGCAGGCGTATACCCCCTGGGAGTGGCATCCCGCGCTCTTCGCCCGTGCCGCCGAGTTGGGGTTGACCATGTTCAGCTCGCCGTTCGATCCCACGGCGGTGGATTTCCTGGAACGGCTCGCCGCTCCGGCCTACAAGATCGCCTCCTTCGAGCTGGTGGATCTGCCCCTGATCCGGCGGGTGGCCGCCACCGGCAAGCCGATGATCCTCTCCACCGGCATGGCCGATCTGCCGGAGGTGGCCGCCGCCGTGGCCGCCGCCGAGGAGGGGGGATGCCGGGAGCTGGCCCTGCTGCATTGCGTGAGCGGCTATCCCACCCCGCACGAGGAGTGCAACCTGCGGGCGATCGACACCCTGGCCAACGCGTTTCCCCGTGCGGTCATCGGGCTGTCCGACCACACCCTGGAGACCACGGTCCCGGTGGCTGCCGTGGCCCTGGGCGCGGCGATCATCGAGAAACATTTTACCAATTGCCGGGCCGATGGGGGACCGGATGCCGCCTTCTCCCTGGAACCCGATGAGCTGGCGGCGATGTGTCGCGGCTGCCGCGTGGCCTGGTCGGCCCTGGGCGCCGGAGGGTGGGAACTCAAGCCCAGCGAGGCGGGCAATCGCATTTTCCGGCGTTCCCTCTACGTGGTGGCCGACATGGCGGAAGGAGAGCGGTTCACCCCGGAGAACGTGCGCAGCATCCGGCCCGCCCATGGGCTGCCCCCGGCGGAGCTGCCCCGCATCCTGGGCCGGCGGGCGCGGCGCGCCATTGCGCGAGGTACGCCCTTGCGCCAGGATCTGGTGGAAGAATTATGATTTTTTTCGCCAATGATCCGGAGTACAAGCGCCTGTGGGGCGAGCTGACCCACGGGCATGCCTTGCTCCATCCGTTCTATCTGCCAGGGCATCTGGAATATGCCCGCGAGTATTTCGGTACACCAGACGGTTGGGAGGACCTCTCCCTGGTGATCACGGAGGAGGGCCGTCCGGTGCTGGGGGTGATCTGGAGCCTCCCTGTGGGTGGCACCGAGTTGAGCGCCTTCGGGCGTCCCGTGGTCTGCGTGGAGGGGGCGGGGGCCACGTCCGGTCAACTCCAACGCGCCCATCTGGTGTTGAAGCGGGAACTGGAGCGGCTGACCAGCGAGCGCGGGGTCACGGGATTGCGCCATGTGGACCCGCTGCCGGACGGCAATCTGACCCGCTTCGGCGAGCATCTGCTGGACCTGGGCGCCAGGGCCGTGCCGTTCTTTTCCAGCATCGTGGATCTGACCCGTGGCCAGGCGGCCCTGTGGGGCGAGGTGCGCAAGAGCTACAAGAGCCTGATCTCCTGGGGCCGCAAGAACCTCGTCATCCGCACGGAGTTCGACGAGGCCCTTTTCGCCAGTTTTCAGGCGCTGCATCTGCGCGAGGCGGGGCGCCAGACCCGCTCGCCGCGCAGTTGGGAGTTGCAGGCCGCCATGATGCGCGCCGGGGAGGCCTTCATGGTCACCGGCGAGCTGGAGGGGGAGTTGGTGAGCGCGGCGCTGTTCATTTACAACGCCTCGTTGTGTTATTACGGCGTCAGCGCCGCGCGTCGCGACCTGTTCGACAAGCCGCTCTCCCACGCCATCCTGTGGACCGCCATCGAGCAGGCCGGTCGGCTCGGCTGCTGCGCCTTCGAGATGGGGGAGCAGCTCTATCCCAACCAGGGCGACCCCAGGCCGGACCAGAAGAATCTGAACATCGCCAAATTCAAGCGGGGATTCGGCGGCCAGACCCGCCTGATGCTCGCCATCGACTGGCGCGTCACGGAAGAGGCGCGCGAAAATGCTTGACATTCCGCGCCGGATTGGGGATCGTCTTGGACGAGGAGAGGGGAGCATGCGTCATATCCAGCGAAATCCGTCATGAATCCGATCGAATTTCACGCAATGCAGGCGCAGTTGCAGCGATTGACCCCGTTGCAGCGCCGGCAGACCATGGAGATTCTGGCCGGGTTGGACGCCCAATCCGCGCCTTCGGACCTCGCGGAGGCGTTGCGGCAGTGGCGTCGGCGCAGTGGCTGGTCCCAGGACGCCACGGCCCACAAGCTGGGGATCTCCCGAACCCTCCTGTCGGAGATCGAGAACAACCGGCGGAGTCCCTCCCGGAAGCTCGTCCAACGCATCAGGAATCTGCTGGCGGATACCACGATGAACATACCAGAAAGCGACTTGTGGGCTTCGGTCTTGGAACAGGCGCTGGCGGATCTCGCCGACCGCGCGCATCGTCGCAAGGCCCTGCTCTGGTTTTCCAGCCGGGACGAGGCCCCGGGATCGTTTCTGTTCGTGTGCGACGCCTTGAATCTGGATCCCGACAAGGTGCTGGCGTTCGCCAGGCAGCGCAAGATGGCCACCTTCGCGGTCAATGCCGCCAGTTCGGCCAGCCGGGTGGTGTTCCAGCCGCCGCAACCCCAAACGGAGTTCGATCTGACCGCGATGCAGCGCCAGGAGGCCGCGCTGCTGGCGAACCTGCCGGCGCAACTGCGCGTCTGGCGCAAGGAACAGGCTTTTCTGACCCAGGCCGAGGTCGCCGCCAGGCTGGGGATCGGTCAATCCAGCTATTCGGACATCGAGCGCGGGGACAAGCTGCCGTCGCCAAAGCTCGCCCAGCGTCTCCTGGAATTGATGCGGGAGCAACCGGTCTGACGTGAGCGAGGATCCCCACGCCCATTTGACGACCCTCTACCAGCAGGGCGATCATCCGGCGGTCGTGGCGTTGGCGCGGCGTTTGACGCTGGCGGTCCCGGAGGAGCCTTTTTTCTGGAAGATCCTCGGCGCCGCGTTGTGGAGCCTGGGCGAGCGGGGGGAGGAACTCCTGGCCGCCTGGCTGCGGGCTGCCGAGCTGCGACCCGATGACCACGAGGCGCAGGCCAATCTCGCCATCGCCTGGAAGGAGTTGGGGCGCATGGCCGAGGCCGAGGCCTGTCTGCGGCGCGCCCTGACGTTGCAACCCGATTTTCTCCCCGCCTGGTACAATCTCGGCAATCTGATGCGCGACGCAAGCCGCTTCCAGGAGGCCGAGACCGCCTACCGCGCCCTCCTCGACCGTTGGCCGGATCATCTGGACACCCTGTGCCATCTGGGCCTGATGCTGATCGGCAGAAAGCGTCCCGACGACGCGGAGGCCTGTTTCGCCAGGGCCGTGGCCATCGATCCGAAGAGACCGGAGCTTTTGGTGCCATTGGGCAAACTGTTGGCGGGCAGGAATGGCCTCGCGGAGGCCGCCGGCTGTTTCCAGCGGGCATTGGCCCTGGATCCGGAGTGCGTGGAGGCCCGTTGGCATCTGGCGTTTCTGGCGCTCTCGCCGTTTCGGCGTGCCGACGGGGTGGCGCGGGCGCGGTTCGGGCGGGAACTGGAGTCCCTGGAGCAGTGGAGCGCGGCGCGCGGCTGGCGGGACGGTCCACGCGCCGTGGGGTGCGAATATCCCTTTCACCTGGCATATGATCAAGAGGAGAACCGTGCGCTTCTCACCCGCCATGGCCGGTTGTGCGCGCGGCTGATGGCAGCCTGGCGGGAGCGCGAGGGCATCACGTCCCCTCCCGTTCCGGCAGCGCTCCCGGTGCGCCCGCGGGTCGGGGTGGTCAGCCGTTACTGGCGGGACCATTCGGTCTGGCACGCCCTGATTCAGGGGTGGTTCGCCCGCATGAACCCGGAGCGTTGCGAGCTGCTGGCGTTCGATCTCGCCACGCCAGGGGATGCGCGTTCCTGGGTGGAGCGGATCCAGGCCGCGCGACCCGATGTCCTCCTCTATCCGGAGGTGGGGATGGACGCCATGACCGTCCGTCTGGCCTCTCTGCGTCTGGCCCCGCTGCAGATGGCCTCCTGGGGCCACCCGGAGACCACCGGCCTGCCCACCATGGATTTTTTTCTGTCTGCGGAATTGTTCGAGCCGGCTGACGGTGCGGATTATTATTCGGAAAAACTGGTAAAACTACCGAATCTGGGGAGCTGGTTCACCCGGATGACCGCGCCGGGCCGGCCGGATGCGCGACCGGAGGGGTTTGGCCTGGATCCGGCGCGTCCCATCCTGGTGAGCGCCGGGACGCCGTACAAGTACCACCCGGATCATGACGAGTTGTTTTTGCAATTGGCCAAGCGCATCGACGGCTGCCAGTTGGTCCTCTTCGATCTGCCCGGATACCGGCATTTGTGCCATTACAGAAATACCCGTCTGCAAGAGCGTTTCCGCCGGGAGGGTCTGGCGTGGGAGCGTCATGTGACCTTGCTGCCTTGGCTGACCGAGGCCTCCTTCCACGACCTGCTGCGTGTCGCCACCGCGATGGTGGACACCATCGGCTTTTCCGGGTTCAATACCGTGGTGCGCGCCCTGGAGTGCCATTTGCCGGTGGTGACCCTGGAAGGGCGCTTTCTGCGTGGCCGTCTGGGCGCGGGGGTGTTGCGCCGTCTGGGGGTTCCGGAGTTGATCGCCGCCGACGTGGAAGGGCTTGCCGCCCTGGCGGAGCGGTTGGCAGGCGATCCCACGTTCCGGGAGGGCATGCGCAGCCGCATTGCCGCCCGGCTTCCCATTCTGTTCGAGGATCCGGCCCCGGTCAGCCGGTTGGAGGCGCTGTTGGTCCGGGGAATTCGATGAGAAACCCGGCACCCGGCCCGCCGTCGTCCAGGAGGGAGATCCGGCCAAGATGACCCTCGACGATCCCCTTGACGATGGACAGCCCCAGTCCGGTGCCCCGTGTGGGTCCCTTGGTGGTGACGAACGGCTCGAAGATTCGCGCCCGCGACTCTTTGGGGATGCCAGGTCCGTTGTCCCGGACGACGATGCGCACTCCGTCTCCCTCCCATCGCCCTTCGACCTCGATGAAGCGATCCGTGACCCCGTGCTCCTCCATGGCGTCCATGGCATTGGTGAAAAGATTGATGAACACCTGTGAGATCTCCTGGGCGTTGCAGGTCAACGTCAGATCCTCCGGGAGCGACTCTTCCAGGCGGACGCCGTGCTTGAGGCGGTGTTGCAGCAGGGTGCGCGCCTCCCGCAAGGGTTCGCGCAACGCCACGGCCCGTTTCCCCGTTTCCCGGTTGCCGCTGGCGTAGGACTTCAGGCTGTCGATGATGGTGGTGATGCGCTGGCTGCCCTTTTCGATCCCCTCCAGGGCGGGCTGGACCTCCGTGAGAAATCGCGCCACCCGGCCCTTGGGATCCGTGGCGGCGGCCTGTTCCAGCAATGGCGCGGCCTGGCTCCAGAACTGCCGCAGAAAGGCGATGTTGCCGGTGATGAAGCTGTTCGGGTTCTTGATCTCGTGACCGATCCCGGCGGCGAAGGTGCCCAGGGTGGCCAGCCGTTCGGTGTGCAGCAGTTGCCGGGTGCGCTCCTCGACCATGGTCTCCAGTTTTTCGGCGTACTCCTTCAATTGCCGTTCGGTCTGCTTGCGGGCGGTCAGGTCGCGGATGATGGCCAGGTGATAATGGCTTTCCCCCAGCTTCCAGTGGGAGAGGGAAAGTTCCACGGGAAAGGTCTCGCCGCTCTTGCGCAGACCGGACAGTTCGCGGGTGATGCGCGTCAGCCGCATGTCGGTGGTGTCACGCATGTCGAACCCGGCCAGCCTGGCGCGATGCCGCTCCCGGTATTCCGGCGGGATGATGAACTCCAGCGGGTGATCGTGGACCTCTTCCTCCTCGTAGCCGAACATCTCGCGGGCGCCGCGATTCCAGGTTTCGATGCGCCCCTCCTGGTTGGCGATGATGATGGCGTCGCTGGCGCTTTGAATCAGGGAGCGGAAGCGCAGATGACTCGCCTTCAGGGCGGTTTCCGCCTGGCGGCGCCGGGTCACGTCCTGTTTGATGGCGATGAAGCGTTCGATCTGGTTGTCCTTGTCCATGACCGGGGTGATCACGGACTCCTCCACGTAGAGATGGCCCTTCTTGTGCCGGTTGGTGAACTCCCCGCGCCAGGTGCGGCCCGCCAGAATGGTTTCCCACAGTTCCCGATAGAATGCCGCTGGCTGCAGTCCGGATTTGAGCACTGCGTGGGTGCGGCCGATGATCTCTTCCGGCGTGTAGCCGGTCTCCTCGCTGAAGGCGGGATTGACCCATTCGATCACCCCGTCGCGGTTGGTGATCACCACGGCGGTGGCCACCGAGCGGATGGCCGTGGAGAGGGCGCGCAGTTGCAGTTCCCCTTCGTCGAGCGCCTGTTGCAGCCGTTGCGGCTTGCGGATCAGATGATGGATTGCCACCCCCACGAGCAGGGTGAGCACCCCTCCCAACGCCAGAAACAGCGCCCTGCCGGGCCAGTCGGTGGGCCAGCCATGGCGTGGCCGGGCGGCAACCTGCCAGGAGCCGTTGGGCAGGGTGATCTCCTGTGTCACCGCGTCGTCCTGAAAGGCGCTTTCCGGGCCGAAGAAGAGTGCGCCCCTGGCGCCCAGTCCATCCTTGCCCCGCAGGGCGATTTCCATGTAGGGGGAGGGGTCGAACAGCCGGCTTTCCTGCAGCAGCGGCGTGAAGTCGATGACCATGATGGCCAGGCCCCAGAAGGATGTGCCGTCCTTGGCGTCGTTCAGAAAGATGGGGAGGCGACCGATCAATGCCTTGCCTCCTTGTCGCAGTTCCACCGGGCCGGCCAGGATGAGTTTTTTGGCATCGATGGCTTTTTGTACCGCGTCGTGGCGTTGCGGGTCGTTGAGCAGGTCGTGGCCCTTGGCGGCTTCGTTCCCTTGCAGGGGGTGGATATGGGTGACGACGGCCTTTGGGGCCAGTTGCAGGCTGCGCACCCCGTCCAGTCCGGATCCGAGTTCGCGCACGAAGGCCTGGAATTCGTTCTCGTCGAAGTGGGGATTGGCGATGACGAAGGCGGACAGGCCCTGGAGGAGGTGGATGCGGCGGTTGATGGAGGCCTCAAGATTGGCTCGGACGGCGCCCACGATATCCCGCATTTGCTTGTGGTTTTGGAGTTGGTACTTTTCCCGTTCCGCTGCGTCCACGCTCCACAGCAGGGTGAGCAGGCACAGGGTGGCGGCCAGGCCCATGACGCTGGCGCCGGTGACATGTTTTTTGATATCACGGAAGCGCATGCATGCCTGGCCTTTATTGTTTCAATGGAAGAAACCGGTCACCCTTTGCCAGAAGCTCTTCTGGGGTTCCGGGGGTTTGGGCGCGATGAAATAGAGCGAGGCGCCGGTTTGCTTCATGATGCCGGCGGTGCGCAACGCCTTGTCGCCAAAGCCCATGAAATAATCGACCCGCCCAGGTCCGCGAATCGCCCCGCCGGTGTCCTGATTGACCGTGAACCGCAGGGTGGGCCGCCACCCGGTGACGGTGTCGTCTGCGGCGAATTCGGGAAAGGTGACGTACAACAGGCTGGGCGCTCCCTTGGGGAAAAGCCGGTCATCCGTGGCCATGGAACGCTCGCCGGTCAGAGGCACGCCGATGTTGCCGTAAGGTCCACCATCCATTTTGCGGAAGAAGACATACGAGGGATTGGAGAACATCACCCGCTCGGTCTGCTTGGGGTTTTCCTTCAGCCACTGTCGCAGGACGGGGAGACTCATCTTCTCCTTGGGGATCTCCTTCTCCTCGATCAACACGGAGCCGATGGAACGGTAGGGCAGGCCATTGGCGCCGGCATAACCGACGCGCAACGTGGTGCCATCCGGCAGGGAGATCCGGCCCGAACCCTGGACATGCAGGAAGAAGAGATCGATCTGATCCTCCACCCAGGCCAGTTCCAGATGTTTGCCGCGCAGGATCCTCTCCCCGTCGATTTGGGCGCGGCTGTAATAGGGGTGCAAGGCGCCCTTGTCCAGCCTGCCCAGCAGCCGTTTGCCCTTGAAGTCGGGCCACCATTCCGACAGATCCACTTCGACGATGTTGTCGGGACGCCGGTAGAGGGGGTAGGGATAACTCTTGCCGGGATTGAGCGATCCCTTGAGGAGCGGCTCGAAATAGGCGGTGACCATCACTTCGCCATGATTGTCGCTGCCCACGGAATGGAACAGGAGGTAATTTTCTTTCAGATGGTCATGGAATTTCGCCAATGGCAGGGCACGGGCCGCCTGGGCGAGATCCCGGCAGGCCTTGGCCATTTCGGCCACGGTGAAGGTGCGTGGTCCGAAACGCACCTGGGCGTCTTGCGGCTGTTGCGCTTCGTAGTAGCCGGCGCTCGCCTCCAGGGCGTCGGCCCAGGTGGTCAGGGCGTCATCCTGGGGGAGCACCTTGGCCACCTGGTTCCAGGAGGCCAGGACCAGGCTGTTCTCCTCGGTGACGGCCAGCGGTTCGGGAGGGGGCGAGGAGCAACTGGTGAAAAAAAGCATTCCCAGCGCCAGCAACAAGGCTGGCGCCGGGAGGAACCGTGATTGGCCAAACCGTCTCACAACGTGCCGCGGGCCACTTCGCCGGGTTGCTGAATCGCGGAGAGCAGCCAATTGGGGTTGGTCGCACCGACGGGGCGGCAGAAGGTCCAGTACTCCTCGGCCCGCACCGGTTGCGAGGGATTGCCGTTGGTGACGCGGCCATTCAGGTCGGTTTCGTATTCGATCATTTCGACATCGAAATGGACCGTGATCCAGTTTTCGCCGGCCTCCTGCCAGGCTTCGGAGATCTCGCAGGCCAGGAAGCGGATGCGATCCATCACGTCACGCCGGCCGGCGGCCTGGCGTTCGCTGGCCTGTTGTTGCACGATGGCCCACATGCGCTCCGTGAGCAGGGGGCGCAGACGGTCGATGTTCCAGTTGCTCCAGGCGGCCTGGAGTTGCTGGAAAGCCCCTTGCGCGCCCATCAGGAAGTGACCCTCGTTGAAGGAGGGATCCATGCTGGTGATCTGGGCCAGGCCCTGGGAGACCTCATCGACGGGTCCGGCGGTGCCGCCCCCCATGCTGAAGTTCTGGGGCAGGGGGTTCTTGTCCAGGGAGACGCGGGAGGTGGGCTGGGGAAAATTGCCTTGCATGGATTGGCCGCCGTAGGGGGTGGAGTATTCGACGGGTTGTTGGGGCGCATGGTCCATGCTGTTGGCGGGGCGACGGCTCCTGAGCCAGCGCATGAGGAGGAAGATGCCGCCGCCGATCAGCAGGATTTCCAGGAAGCCGATGCCGCCGCCCCCTGCGCCGCCGAAGAGCATGGAGCCGAGCAGGCCGCCGAGCATGAAGCCGCCGATGCCGCCCAGCAGGCCGGACCCCCAGCGTGAGCCGGAGGTTTGGCCTTGTGCCGGCATGGCGGACTGGCTGGAGCGTTGCGTGGCTTGTTGGGGCGGCGAGAAGCTTTTGGAAGCGCGTGATCCCACGGATTTTCCTCCTCCCATGCGACCGGCCAAGGCCTCGTCCGGGGTCAGCAGTGCAAAGCCGGCCAACAGAAAGAGCAGCAGGGTGAAGCAGATCGTCATGGTTTTTTTCATTGGCGTTCCTCTTTTTTGTTCTAAGGTTTATTTATGGCGGACCACAGCAGTTCCGCCAAGTGTCTGACGCGCACCCTTGCGCCTCGTTGCCGCAGGCCCGCCTCCAGATGGAGCAGGCAGCCCGGATTGCCGGTTGCGACGCAATCCGCGCCGCTGGCGAGGATGGCGTCCAGTTTGCGTTCGCGGATGGCTGCGCTGCGGTCGGGCTGGCGCAACAGAAATTCCCCTCCGGCCCCGCAACAGGCTGCCTGGGTTCCAGGTGGGGTGATTTCGCGCCTGGGGACGGGCAACAAGTCGAGCAGCTTTCGGGGTTCCTCTATTATACCCAATTCGAAGCGGGTTTGGCAATGGTCATGATAGGCCACGCTTTCGCAGCCCGGATGGGCGAAGGGGATCGGTGAGCGTGCCCATTTTTGCAGGAGAAAAGTATTGAAATCCACCGTTTTTGCGACCAGTTCCCTGGCAAGCGCATGGAAATCGGGATCATCGGCCAGGGCGTCTGGATAATCGGCGATGGTCATGGCACAGTTGGCGCTGTCGCACAGCACCGCAGCGACGGGACCCGCAGCAATGAAGGCGCGCAGGGTGCGTCTGGCCTGGCGGCGGAAACGCCTGCCGTCTCCGGCCTCCCGGTAGGGGGAACCACAACAGCCGAAATCCCTCAAAACGACAACGTCGCAACCGGCCCAAACCAACAGATTGGCCGCCGCAGGCGCGACCCCCGGCAGAAACAGCCGCGCCATGCAGCCGCTCAACAAGGCCACGCGCGGCCGGTCGGAAGCGGTCTCGCCAGGGGGGCGGGCGGTGAAGGAAATCTCCGGCCCAGGGTCGGGGAGCAGGGATTCCAGGCGTTCCAGGGCGGGGAGACGGGCCAAGAGCGCGTGTCGCCGCAGAACGCCTTGCCATCCCAGCTGCCGGTACCAGCGCAGGGCGCGGGCGGCCACGGCGGTCAGGCGGTGACTGTCGGTGATCCGATGCAACAGGCGACCGGCCAGGGTTGGCCGGACAGGGGCCAGCAGACGCGCGCGCATGACAACAGCGCCGGGTCCGACACCGGCTGGACAGGCCGGGTGGCAGGCCCTGCAAAGCAGGCAGCGGGAGAGTGCCGTGCCCGCCTCATCGGGCGACAGCTCGCCGGAGGCGATCGCCAAAACAATGGAGACACGCCCGCGGGGGGATTCGGTTTCGTCGTTGTCCAGCCGGTAGGTGGGACAAACCGGCAGACAATAACCACAATGGGTGCATGCCTCGGCATTCCCGAACGGCGATTTGTCCATGACAGGCACGCGACCGGCTTCAGACAGGCTGTGTTACGCGCGGATATCCGTTTTTTTGGTATTTTTCGCATTCTGCTTCTTGACGGTTTCGGCGCTGCTATCCTGGCGGTAGAGTTGTTTGTTGGCCTGCTGGGGTTCCACCATCTTCTTGGGCGCCCTGCTCACCTCTTTTTCCGCCTGGGCCGCAGCGCGGCTCTTGGCCTGATTGGCCGGGTTGAGGTTCTTGATGGATGGTGTGTTGCCCGGAGGGGCGAGGGCTGCGAGCGACATGGTCGGTCTCCTTATTGCGAAAGGGGAAGAACAGGGATTTCCGCCTCGGTGGCTTCCGGATCCACGGGGGGCGGTTCGTTGGCGGGTTGCGGTTGCGGATCGACCTCGATCGCCGGGGCGGGGCGGGAGACGCGGCGAGGCGGGTTCTGGGCGCCACCGCCGGGAGGCGCGCCGACGGGGACGATCCGCTTGCCATCGATCCGATAAAGATGAAGATTGCGTTCGCTCAACCCGTTGTCGAGAAAGCGTACCAGTCCGGCGCTGCCGTGAAAGCCGTTGGGACGGGTGATGCCCTCCTGCCATTGAGGGCCTCCCAGCCGCTGGTCCCGCAACAGTTGGGCGAGCACCGCGATGGAGTCGTAGACCAGCATGGAAAGGGCGGGCACCGGGGCGATCCCCAGGGTCTTCTGATGGCTGGCGTTGAATTGATCCCGGCTGTTCTGGTCGATGTCGCAGAAGATGGCCCCCTGCAGGGATTCCGACTCCTCCAGCAGTTCGGGTCGGTTCCACAAGGAGGACCCCAACAGGGCGATGCCAGGGGAGACGATGCCGTGCAGGGCCGCCTGCGGCGCGATCAGTCGCACCTGCCTGGCGGTGGCCGGGAGATAGAGGGCCTCGAAATCGATCAGCGGGCCGAGTTCCTTGCCCGCCCCCTGGGCCGCGCGGCGTTTGGCGCCCTCGGGATCCGTCTGCACGATCATCTTGAGGGCATTGGAAAAATCGGTCTCCTGCTCCGGGAAGAGGATGGAGCGGGTGACGGTGCCACCCAGCGCCGTCACCTCCTCGGCGAAGGTCTGTGCCTGGAGCCTGCCGTAATCGCTGTCGGCGGCCAGGATGGCGAACCGTTGCAGACGGGCCGTCCGCATGGCATGGCGCGCCATGATGCGGGCCTGGGCATCCGGCTGGAAGGCGTTGAGGAAGACGTTGCCGCCTGCGGAGAGGATCTCCTGCCTGGGATTGAGGGTGATGATCGGGATCTGGCTGGCGGCGGCGGCCCGCGCGGCGCCCAGGGCGGCGGCGTGGAAGATCGGGCCGATGATGATCCGGCTGCCCCGGCCGGCGAGTTTCCGCACCGCCTCTTGCGCCGTGGTCTCGTTGGCGCCGCTGTCTTCGACCTCCAGGTGGAGGTTGACGTCACGGTAGTCGGCGAGGGCCTTTCTGGCCGCCAGGATCAGGTTGTTGCCCATGGCGGCGGAGGGGCCGGTCAGGGGGATCATCAGGCCGGCGACGACGGCATCGGCGGCATTGGCTTCGTTGGCGATGCGGCGCATGGCCTCGGCATTGACCAGCTGCGACTGGGAGGCCTTTTGCCACGCCTGCTGGGCCGCCTGTTCCTCCCCGGCGGCGGCCAGGCGGTCGCCGAGCACCAGGTGGAGAAACGGCAGCAGGGAGGATCCCTTGGGCTGGCGGTCGAGCAGGGTCTTGATCTGCTCCCGCGACAAAGGTTCCAGGGCCAGGAGCAGTTCACGGATCTGGTCGGGCGCGGATGGCGTGGGCGGAATCCGTTGCAGAAAGGCGCGCGCGGAATCCTGGCCGGAGGCATTGAGAAAATCGTGGACCAGGCGTTGCCAGGGCGAGGGTTGACCCGGTTCGGCATACGGGGTGACCCGGTAACCCGGAAGCGGATTTTGGCTGGCGTCGGACAGGGCGCCGGTGGTATCACCAGGGGATTGATCCGTGGGCAGCACCTGGGCGCCGGCCGTCGTGGCCAGGAGCAGCCAGACGCAACAGACCAGCGGGAACGAGAAAGGAGCGCGCATTTGGAGAGCAAGGAGTCCGGTCAGGAGTCGATGAAGGGCACGGGACGATTATACATCGTTCCCACGCCGATCGGCAACCTGGAAGATATGACCCTGCGCGGGGTGCGCGTCTTGCGCGAGGTGGAGCGCATTCTGGCGGAGGACACACGCAGAACGCGAATTCTGTGCGACCATTACGGGGTGACCACCCCGGTGAGCCGCTTCGATGACAACACCGCCGCGAAGCTTTTGTCGGGGGTGTTGGCGGATCTGGCGGCAGGACGGCGGATCGCGTTGGTATCGGATGCCGGCACGCCCGGCATCAGCGATCCCGGTCCCTTGCTGGCGCGGGCGGCGCGAGATCTGGGCGTGGCGGTGGAGGCGTTGCCTGGGGCCACGTCGGTCACCACCGCCCTGTCCGGGAGCGGCTTTCCGGGGGAGCGATTCGTCTTCGAGGGGTTCTTGCCGCGCAAGGGGGGGGAGAGGCAACGGCGTCTGCGGGGAATGACGGCGGAGGCGCGGACGGTGATCTTTTTCGAGTCCCCCCAGCGCCTGGCCGCGACACTGGACGATCTGGCCGCCCTGGGCGCCGGGTCGCGCGCCATCGTGGTGGCGCGGGAGCTGACCAAGCTGCACGAGACCCTGCATCGGGGAACGGTGGCGGAATTGGCCGCCTTTTTTCACCAGCAGGCGGCGCGGGGCGAGATCGTGGTGGTGATGGAGCCGGGCACCCGCCCCCTCCCCGCCCCGGAGGAGGTGCCGGTGCTGTTGGACGAGGCCCTGGCCTCCGGCATGAGCCTGCGGGACGCCTCTCGACATCTGGCCCCGCTCACCGGCCTGTCGGCGTCAACCCTTTACGGGATGGGCCTGGAGCGGCGGAAAGGGGAGGTGGATGCGACGCGTTCCGGTGGTGAGCGATGAATTGCTTCACCTCTTTTCCCGTTCAAGGATCATCATCCACGCTTCGATAGGCCTGATCGATCCGATTCGGCTTGTCCGGGTGGCGCAGCCTCAATAAACCGTGGTCGACCATGGCGGTCAGGAAGCGGGAGCGCAACCCGTCCGCGTTGCGATGCAACAGTTTGCCGAGATCCTTGCGCGTCAGCCAGCGTCCCCGGCAAAGATCGAGAATCAGCCTTTCCATCTGCTGTGGCGGAATGCTCTTGCTCTGGCGGGCCTGGGATGCAATCCGTTCGAGCGATTGCCACTCCTGGGCGCTCCATTCCCCGGTCATATGTACGGAGTCGCCGGTCATATGTACGGAGTCGCCGGTCATATGTACGGAGTCGCCGGTCATATGTACGGAGTCGCCGGTCATATGTACGGAGTCGCAGGTCATATGTACGGAGTCGCAGGTCATATGTACGGAGTCGCCGGTCATATGTACGGAGTCGTGTTCCGGCGGCAGACGATATTGGCTCCATCGACCCCCGCGTTCCTGGAGCAAGGCCCCTTTGGAAACAAGACCCTGCAGCAGCCTGGTGACATCGGCGGCATGCAGCGTGGTGAACTGCCTCATGCGCGCGTTGTCCACGATCTCCTCCACATCGGCGGTCACCAGGGCCTGGATTTCGGGTTCGGTGAATTTTGCGAAGGCTGGACCGAACCGGCGTTGCAGACGCTCCAGGGAAGCCTTGGGAATCAGACTGATCATGGGCAGGCGCCAGGTGACGCGATCCGGCTGCGTCTGTTCGCGCGGCATGGGCGAGCGCCAATGTTGGGACGACCAACCGCGCAGGATCTTGTCGATGCCGGAACCGGCCTTTTCGGCGGCGCCCATCAGCATGAACATGGTTTGCAGGGACTTGTTGCGGCATTCGCTGACGCTGCCATGCAACATTTGTTCGAAAGATACCAGCGACGTTCCCGGATTGGAGAACTCGAACCGATCCGGATATTTTTCCACCACGATGCCCCCTTGGCCCTGATAATCCGCATGGATCAGGGCATTGACCAGGGCTTCGCGAATGGCTACATGCACTTCGGTCTCGCCGGTGCGGAACAGGCCGGAGTCCAACTGGAACGGCGTTTTCAGATCCGCGCACAGCCGTTGCAGCGTGATCGAATAGAATTGAAAAAGATTGCCCGTCCAGGTGCCATCGACGGTCAAGCGGTCGGTCCAGCGTATATTGGGATCGCTGGACAGCTTTTCCCGAAAATCGACATGGTAGGCGGGCACCGCCTCCCGGATCGGCTCATCTCGCCCGAACATCAACAGTCCGGCCACCGTCAGGCCCTCACGCTGGCTGGCGCGATCCTTGCGCCAGCCGCCCAGTTTCATCAGGAGCGCCTGTTCGCCTTCATTCAGCCAGGGATGGTCGGGCAGGTGTGCGGACAGCCGTTGTCGATACTGTCGCAAGGTGTGGAGGTCGATATCGTCCAGGGTGAACCGGTCGAGAATCCGGCTGTCGGCGGCCTCCTCGGCGCGATCCGCCAGCATGCGCCCCACCTCTTGCTCGGAACACCGGTAGTCTCCCTCGAAATGGCGGCGATAGGTGCCCGTCAGAGGATTCTGGCCGAGGAAGACCGGTTTTTGCCAGCGGTTGGCACGGGGCACACGGATGGCCATGACGACATGAGGGCCAACGTCGAAGGTCGCCAGGTCGTCACGGTTCAGGAGATTGACGTTGACCTTGCCGCGATTGTTGATGGTATCCCAAAAAGATTTCTGAATATTTTGTATATCAATGACGCCGCTGACGGTTCCGTCGTCCTCGACACCGAGCAGGATGATCCCGCCATGGGTGTTGGCCATGGCGCTGTAGGTCTCCCAAAGGCTTTTGGGGAGTCCGCCCCGGGCGGATTTGTACTCGAGATCCTCCCGTTCCCCCCATTCCAGGCGGGTCAGGAGTTCGAACGGATCCATGCATGCCCCACTCACGTCGCCGACCGCCACGCCGCGCACGCCGCGCCCAGCCGACTGGAAAAATCCCCGCGCCACGGATCGCTGATCATGGCCGCCGCCCAGGCCCCCGCGCCGGCAATGGCGGGAAGATGCTCCAGACCGATGCCGCCAATGGCCGCCACCGGCAGACGGGTCGCCCGGACCCGTTTTTTCAACCCCTCCACCCCCAGAACCGGCTGGGTGTCGCTCTTGGTGCGGGTCGCGAATACCGGACCACAGCCTACGTAATCCGCGCCCCAGGCCTCGGCCTCGCGCAACTCCGTCTCGTTGTGCGCGGAAAGACCGATGATTCGCTCCGATCCTAACAACTTACGGCATGTCGGAACCGGCAAATCCTCCTGTCCGACATGCACCCCGTCGGCCCCCAGGAGCAGGGCCAGGTCCAACCGGTCGTTGATCAGAATGGGCAGGTCAGGACAGTGGGCGCGCAACAGGGGCAGCCAGCGAACAAAAAAATCATGCGCCTGCCGTCCGGTACCCTTGCAACGCAACTGCAGCATGGCGATGGGCAGAGCGCCCAAACATCGGGCAACGGCCTCCGGGGCGATCCCAGGGGCCTCCAGCCAGGCGGCATCGAGGATCGGATAGATCCCGGAGCGGGAAAAGGGGTTCATAGGGTGGCGAAAAACTCCTCATCGATGATGTCCGAATCCCCCATGTTCAAGGAGACCAGACGGCGCAAATGGCTGAAACTCTCCACGTCCATCTCCTCGAAACGCACGGCGGCCCCGCGATCCGGCTGAACCGCCATCACCACGCCCTTGATCACCATGTTGAAACTGCCGAGATGCACGATCCCGGTGACCTTGGCGCCCTTGGGGGGAAGCCGGTCGCTGTTGAACAACATCCCCTTGAGGCTGACATCGTTGAAGGCCCCGCGATAGGAGACCCCGTTGCCATCCTGTAGCGTCAATTCGTGCTGGTAGTAAACCCGTGAATAGGAGCGCCGGTCGTGAATGGCTCCGCTTTTGGGTTTGTTCTTGGATCGTTCGCTCATGGCATTAATCCAGATTGTTCAGTACGTTCAAGGTCTGATCCCGCGAAAGCCTGGCCCCGTGCCTGGTCACCAGCAGGGCGGACGCCCGGCAGGCCAGCTTGCCCGCCCGCTCGGGGGGGAAGCCATGGGTCAGTCCATACAATAATGCGCCCGCGAACAGGTCTCCCGCGCCATTGGCATCGACCGCCTGCACCGGGGTGCCGGGTATCGAATACTCCTGATGATCGGTATAAATCACCGCCCCCCGCGCGCCAAGCGTCACTCCGAAGGAGACACTCCGGCGGGCCAGTACCGACTTGGCCTCTTCGAGCCGGTCGGTATTGGCGTATTTCAGGGCCTCGGCCTGGTTGCAGAACAGAAGATCCACCCCATTGCCCATGATCTCGTCCAAGCCCGCACGGAAGAATTCTATCATGCTTACGTCGGAAAAGGTCAAGGCAATTTTGACCCCATGCTTGCGCGCCAGCCGAACCGCCTCCATGGCCGCCTGACGCGCGGAAGGCGAGGTGACGAGATAACCCTCCACATAAAGCCAACTCGCCCCGGCCAGCCGATCCGGGGCCAGATCCTGGATGGAAAAGCTTTCCGAGATGCCCAGATGGGTACACATGGTCCGTTCCGCGTCCGGGGTGATCAGGACCAGGCATTGCCCGGTGGTCCCAGCGCCCTGACGGGATTCCAGATCGTTGTCCACCCCGTTGGTCTTCATGTCGCGGGCGAAAAAGGCACCGTTTTCATCGTTGGCGATCCGGCTCGAATGAAAACAGCGTCCCCCCAGTTGGGCCGTGCCGATCAGGGTGTTGGCCGAGGAGCCGCCACAGGAACGATGCCGGGCAAACCCGGCGAGCAACCGCAGCATTTCGGCGTGCCGGGCGTCGTCGATCAGGGTCATGGTCCCCTTGGCCAGGCCGGCCGCAGCGAGGAAATCGTCGTTGACCTTGACCTCCGTATCCACGAGGGCGTGACCGATGCCGTAAACGTCGTAACGATTCATGACTGATTTTCCTTGACAATGGCTTGAGGATGCCTCATTGGCGATCCGGCGAGTAGGGGATATCCTTGAGCCGGTCCAGCAGTTGGGCGTGGAGCGGGCCGTTGGTGGCGAGCAAGGAGAGCACCTTGGGAACGGGCTGGTTGAAGCGGCAGGGTTCGCCGGTCTTGTGGGTCACCATGCCCCCCGCCTCGCGCACCAGCAGATCCCCGGCGCAGAAGTCCCATTCGTTCTTGGGGGTGAGGGTGAAGGTCATGTCGTAGCGCCCGGTCGCGACCAGGGCGAGTTTGTAGGCGATGGACCCCATGGTCTGCAGGCGCCACTCGGACAGAAAAGGTGCCCAATCGCCGCGCCTGGTCTCGGAGCGGCTCGCCAGACAGGAAGCCCCGGTCAGGTGCTGGCGCGCGGAGGTGCGCATGGGGTGTCCGTTGAACCACGCACCCCGGCCCGCCAACGCCGTGAAGGTCTCCTCGGTGGCGGGATTGTACACGCAGGCCGCCACGGGCGCTCCCTCCTCCACCAGGGCCACGGAGATGGCGAATTGCGGCAGACCCATGATGAACTCCTTGGTGCCGTCGATGGGGTCCACGACCCACACCTGGCGCCGGTCGAGGCGCACCGGGTCGTCCACGGTCTCCTCGGAGAGCCAGCCGTGCGTGGGGCAGGCGGCCAGCAGCCGTTGTTTCAGCAGGGCATCGGCTTCGAGATCGGCCTTGGTCAGGGGATTGTTGTGGCCCTTTTCCCGTACCTCGGCCAGCGAGTCAACGGCCTGGCCAGGCCGGAAATAGGCCATGACCGCTGCGCCGGCCTCGTGGCAGGCACGGGTCATGATGGCAAGGGATGCGGTGATGTCGGATGTCTCGGTCATGGCGGGTAATCTTAATCGATTTGCAGAGGATTGTCAGGGTATCATGAACGGATTGCCCGGAGTGCCCCCCGGAGTGTGCCGCCGGGTGGGAGGAGGCGTGGAGGGCCGCTTGCTGGCCGACATGGCGAGGGCGCGCGCCGGCGAGCGGCTCGCCGAACTGGGCAGCGGCTGCGGCGAAGTGGCCATCCGGGTGGCGCTGCGCCATCCCGACAACCTAGTGGACGCCCTGGAACTCCAGGGGGAATTGAACCGGGTGGCCCGACGTCTGGCCCTGGCCCTGGCCCTGGCCCATGGCGTGGCGGAGCGGCTGCGGATCCTCGACGGGGATGTGCGTTCCCCCCCGGCGGCCATGACGCCGGGGGGCTATGCGCTGGTCTTGTGCAATCCGCCGTTTTTTTCCGTGGGCGCGGGTCGGCTGCCGCCGGATCCTCTGCGGGCCGCCGCCCGCTTCGAGTTGAACGGCACCCTGGCCGATTTCTGCCGCTGCGCGGCCAGGCTGCTGTCGTCGGGTGGCCGCCTCCACCTGGTGCTGCGCCCGGAGCGCCTGGCGGAACTCCCGGCCATCCTGGGAGCCTGCGGCCTGGAGCCGCCACAAGTCGAACTGGCCCGCTCACGACCGGACACCCCTCCCTTCGCGGCGCTGATCACCGCGCGCAAGGCATGACCGTCAGGGCGCCATCAAGGATCTGGGCAGGGGAAAGACCAGGTTTTCCCGGTTGACCGCCAGGCATTCCACCTGGGAGACATGCGCCCGCAACGACTCCAACAGCTCATCCACCAGGATTTCCGGGGCGGACGCACCAGCGGTCACGCCCAGACAGGAGATCCCTTCGAGCCATTCGGCGCGCACATCACGGGCCGACTCGATGAGATGGGCAGTGGCCCCGGCCCGCTCGGCCACCTCGCGCAGACGGTTGGAGTTGCTGCTGTTCGGCGCGCCCAGCACCAGGATCAGGTCGCACGCGCGCGCCAGGGCCTTGACCGCGTTTTGCCGGTTCTGGGTGGCGTAACAGATGTCCTCGCGGCCAGGGGCCTGGATGCGCGGATATTTCTGGTTCAATTGCGCGATGATCTCCGCCGTCTCGTCCATGGAGAGGGTGGTCTGGGTGATGTAGGCCGTGGGCGTTTCGGAGGCGAACGGGATCCGTTCCAGGTCCTCCGGCCCGGTGATCAGCGTGATCCGGCCTGGCGGAAGCTGCCCCATGGTCCCCACCACTTCCGGATGCCCCTTGTGGCCGATCAGCATCACCTGGCGTCCTTCCTGATCATGGCGCAACGCCTCGCGATGGACCTTTTCCACCAGGGGACAGGTGGCATCCAGGACCCGCAACGGACGGCGGGCGGCCTCCTCCTCGACCTCCCTGGAGACCCCGTGCGCGGAAAAGATCACCACGGCCCCGTCGGGCACATCATGCAACTCCTGGACGAAGATCGCCCCCTTGGCGCGCAACGACTCCACCACCCAGCGGTTGTGTACGATCTCGTGCCGCACGTAAATCGGCGGCGGAAAGAGTTCCAGGGCGCGCTCGACGATGGCGATGGCCCGCTCCACCCCGGCGCAGAAGCCGCGCGGCTCGGCCAGCAGGATCCGGAATGGTTTCGTCACCTTCATGACCGCCGCTCCAGGGCGCCGGTGAGATGCTCCGGGCCGGGCAGCCGGCGCTCGACCAGATAGTCCCGTATCCCCGTCGCGATCCTCTGGCCCAGCAGAGGGTCGGTGAACAGGGCGGTCCCGATGCCGATGGCCGTGGCCCCGGCCAGCATGAACTCCACGGCGTCACGGGTGTCCGCGATCCCGCCCTGACCGATGATGGGGATGCCCAGGGGCGCGGCAACCTCGTAAACCCGCCACACCTGCAACAAGGCGGCGGGTTTGATGGCGGGTCCGGACAGCCCCCCTTGCGTGTTGCCCAGCACCGGGCGTCCGGTTCGCCAATCGATGGCCATGCCCATGAAGGTGTTCACCGCCGACAAGGCATCGCTGCCGGCCTCGATGGCCGCACGGGCGATGACCCGGATGTCGGTGACGTTCGGGGAGAGCTTGGTGACGATCGGCTTCGAGGTGGCCTGGCGCACCGCCTGCACGACCCTGGACGCCATGATCGGGTCCGAGCCGAAGGCCACGCCCCCCTCCTTGACATTGGGACAGGAGATGTTGACCTCGATGGCCGCCACCAGGGTGTCGTCGAAGACGCGCGCCACCTCGGCGTACTCCTCCACCGTGGAGCCGGCGATATTGGCGAAAAAGCGGGTGGGCAGCCCTTCCAGACCAGGGAGGATGTGGTCGGCCACATGCCGGGCGCCGGGATTTTGCAGGCCGATGGCGTTGAGCATGCCGGAGGGGGTCTCGGCGATGCGGGGCGTCGGATTGCCCGCACGGGGGTGGAGGGTGGTCCCCTTGAGGCATATGGCCCCGATCGCGGCGCAGTCGAACCCCTCCAGGCGCATCAACTCCTCCCCGAATCCGACGCAGCCGGAAAGCAGGACCACCGGATTGGCCAGGGTGACGCCGGCCAGTTGCGTGAGCAGTTGCGTTGCCATCACTCCCGGTCCACGAACACCGCTTCCAGCGACTGGGCATCAATACGGGCCGTCAACATGGTCACCACCTCCTGAAGATTTTCGGGCATGGCGGGCAGGGGTTCCACCTTGAGGCGGGTCAATCCTGCCAGCAATAATTCCTGAAACAACTGTTTGACCGTGGGACCGGCCGGGTGCCGGGCGAACCAGGCTCCCTTCCAGTCTCGCGAAACGGAGCACAATCCGCAAGGTTTCACTTGTCAGTTTTCCCACGGGTAGGAGATCCCGGCCAAACGGAATCCGATGTCCGCATCCCGCAGATGCGGGGCATAACGGTCGCGACCGGCGGAACGCATGCGCGCCGCGCTGGCATGCCACGAACCGCCACGCAACACCCGTTCTCCGGAATCGCTCTCCCGGCAGAGCGGTTCGTGTCGATCGGAAATGGTGTAAAAATGTTCGTCGTACCAGTCGAGCAGCCATTCGTACACATTGCCGTGCATGTCGAACAGCCCGAATCCGTTGGGCGCGAAGCGGGTCACCGGGGTGGTCCCGCCATGGTGGCCGCCGAAATTGGCCTGCTCCGGCGTGGCGTCGTCTCCCCAGTGATAGCGGGTGGCTGTCCCCGCGCGACAGGCATGCTCCCACTGCGCCTCGGAGGGCAGTCGCACCACGCGACCGCAACGAAACGACAACCACTGGGCAAATTCCATGGCGTCGTCATGGGAGACATTCACCACCGGATGATCCTCCCCCTGGACGAAACCGGTCCGCTCCCAGTTGCCTCCAGGGCACTGCGTGAAACCGTCCTGGCCAGGGTCGTACGATTTGGCCCAGCCTTCCCGATCCGCCGTGGTCCGATAGCCGGAATCGCGCAAAAAATAGTGAAATTGCCCGCGCGTGACCGGAAAACGGGCCATCCAGAATCCTTCCAGCCGGACCTCGTGCAGCGGCATGGATCGGTGATCGAAATCCTGCATCACCCGATCCGCCAGTCCGGAGTGCCCGGTTGCCATCCCCATGCCAAACCGCCCGGCGGGAATCCAGACGAACTCCATGGCGAAATCCCGATGACGGGCAGTCCAGGTCTTTGGTTCCGGTTTCCCCAGACGCATGGCAAGGCGCGCCACCGTGGGCCTGCCTGTCTGACCGAGATGGGCCAGCACCCGCGCCACGGACCAACGTTTTTTGGGATTTTTTTCCAATGTGCCGGACAGGAGTTGTCGCAGGTGGTCCGGACAACCAGGTGGAATGACGACCGGCTGTGGTGAGGTCTGCCCGCAGACCACCACTTCGGAGGAGCCGTTGTAGGCCGGTTGCCCGAACAGCATGAAATACAGCGTCATGCCCAGGGAATAGACATCGGAAACGGGATAGCGCTTTTTTTTCCATACTTCCGGTGCGGTATAACGTTCCGTTCCCGAAACGCGTGGTGACCTGTCGTCGCGCCAGGAGGCGGCCAGCCCCCAGTCCGCCAGAAACCACGTCATGCGGTTTGCCGCGATCTTTCTGCCAAGGATGTTGTCCGGCTTGATGTCACGATGCACGATGGGCGGGACCAGGGCGTGCGCGAAGGCAAGGGCTTCGGCCATCTGCCGCATGATTCCCAACGCCTCGTTCTCGTGCAGCCGTCCGCGCGCCCTGACCCATCTCTTCAGATCCCCGCCGTCCAAATAGTCCGTGACCAGCAACGCGGAACCGTCCGGTTCGAGACGGTACTCGTGCAAGGCCAGGATGTGCGGCCCGCCACGCAGTCGTTGCAGGTTTTCGGCCTCCCATGCCAACAGCTTGCGTCCCGTTTCCGTCGTGGCCCGCTTGATGGCGAACACTCCGGGGCCGTGCGGGGATGCCGCCTTGCGAACCGCGCCGAAGGAGCCTTCGCCGATGGTGTCCATCAACAGATAATGGCCCTCGCAGACCAGATCCGGGGACGTGGAGGGAAAGGACCTCTCCAGGGCGGCGAAATCGGGCAATGCGGCAATCTCTTGCAGCAAGGCGATCACGCCATCCCTGGCCACGCCCATGCGATGCCCCATGGCGACTTTCAACACGCCCGAACGTTGGCCGTCTGGATGCAGGATTTCATTGGGCAGGATGATTTCGAAACGGTGGGATCGGAACCCGAAACTCATCCCTTGTTGCAAGGCGAAACCACGACGTTTCGCCTCTCGTTTCAGAGTGTCGATCAATCGTGCGTGGTTTTCCTTCCGGTCCTGATCCTGTCGGAAGTGAAAAATGACGAAAGGGGCGACGGCCCAGGGCCGTTCGGACCCCGGCCCCAGGGAAGGATGCACCACGCGCGAGAAAATCCCGCCGCCCGGAATCGCCCTGGCCAGAACACGGTTATTGTGAAACACGCCCTGACAAAAATGATGATGTGTCTGCGAATGTAAAAAAAAAGGGATGTCCAGGATGGCCATTTCGTCCATGGACAAGGCATTGCCCAGGAGCTTGCGATCCGACCGCATGACGCCGGCCATCCGCTCTCCCTGCCTCAGCCGTTGTGGGGAACGCCTGGGGGCGTAGAGGGTCAGCACCCCGGCATTGGCCAATTCCAATCCTTCCTGGTCCAGTTTGAGCGCGGAGTGGAATTGCACGACCAGGGGAGGATCCGTCATACGCAACCCGTCCAGCAATTCCGCCATCGGAAAGGTCGGACCCACGATGGTCGAATCCACGATGATCATGCGCATGGGGGAATCGGTGCGGGCATGCACGGCTTGCAGCAGGGCCGTCAGATCCAAAGGTTCCATTTCCCAGTCGTAGGGGACCGGCTCCAACAGCAGCAGATCGTTTTTGCCTTCCCGGATGGTTTGGAAAAGTTGGGGTTGGGAAGGGGTCCGTTGGGTGAGAAAGAGCGGTTCCGGGAACATCCGCAAGGCGCGGGTGGTTTCGAAGTAGCCGCCGAACAGCGTCAGACGGAGGGGGGTGCCGGGGGTCGGCTTGCAGACGCGCATCACCGCGTGCAACAGGGTGATGAGGGCGGCCATGCCGCATCGTGACACGAGATGGGCCGGCTCCCAGTCGGGATGAGCGGCGTGATAGGTCCGGCAGCGGCTTTCCAGGTGATTGGGATAGACGCATCGTTCGTAGGTGAAGCGGGCGCGTTCCCCTCCCGGCAATCGTTTGCCGACCCCTTGCGGAGGGGATTTGAGATGCGCGTCTCCATAGGTATGCGCGAACCGCAGCCAGATTTGCCTCAGTTCCATGGAGAGCGCTTCCAGCCGTTCCTCGCCCGCCGGGGTGTCCGCTGTGTTTTTCGTCAGCAACGTCGCCAGTTCGGCGTTCCACCGCGTGAAGAGCGGCGCGCTGTTGGGCATGGTTGCGGTGATCGCCCTGGCGATGGCCAGCAGGCGTTGCGCTTCGTCCGTACCCGGGTGGGACGATTCCGGGGCATGATCCAGGCGTGTCGCGGGATGGGAGGCGGAGCTGGTTCTGGTGGGCACTCTCTGTTGGTTGGCAAGGATCATGACGGGCATGGCAAGGTTTCCTGGTGGCTGTCGCAGCCCGATAAACCGACAAAACCGCCCACGATCGGGCGGTTTTGTCGGTAAAAAGCGTTAGAGGTTCACGAAATCGGATGTCACCATTCGATTTTTTCCATATTGGTGAATTCCAGGACCGATCCGTCGTACAAGGTGATGGTCCCGGAGGCATCGCCTTCCGTGAAGGTGATGCTGCCGTCCGTACCCACGGTGTATTCGGCGTCGGTTTGCAAGGTCCAGTCGCCGCTATGTTCCAGGGATTGCGAGAATCCACCGGTTACGTCTTGCAGATTGACCGTATCGAGCCAGCTGCCTCCGGCGCCGCCGTCCGCCTGATCATGTCCGCCACCCGAACCGAAGAGGAAGAGGTCGTTGCCCTGACCGGCATCCAGGTTGTCATTGCCGGCTCCGCCACTCAAGACATCGTTGCCGTCGCCACCCGTCAGTTTGTCGTTGCCGGTCCCGCCATCCAGAATGTCATTGCCGGTCCCGCCATCCAGTTGGTCGTTGCCAGCCCCGCCGATCAGCTTGTCGTTGCCGGCCCCGCCTTCGAGGTGATCATTGCCATCCTTGCCATCGATCAGGTCGTTTTTCGAGGTGCCGGTGATGTGGTCATTGTCGCTTTTGTCACCATCACCCGTGAAGGTTTTGTCATACGATACCTTGGCTTCGGTGTAGTCGTGCGTGCCATGGATGTCGCGGTAGTCGATGACCGGTGGCGCCTCCGGGGCTTCCACATCCGGGATTTCGACTATGACGGATCCGGATGCGGTATTGAAGTCGTCTCCGTCCTGGGTGGTCACCTGAATGCCCAGGGTGAAGTCCTCGGCACTTCCTTCTGGCGGTGTGATCGTCAGATCATCGACCGTCCAACTGATGGGTTGTCCATCCTCATTGAACGCGGTTGCGGTCAGGTCATCCTGGGCAATCACCCAGGTTCCGGGGTCAGCGCCTGGGACGCCCACGCTCAAGGTCGCGCCATCGGGGATATCCGTCAGCACAAGACCGCTGGCAAGTGTCTCGGAGCCATCGGTGTCTTGCAGGGAGAAATGGATTTCCAGTGTCACGACGCCAGGTGTTGCATCACCGGCCCCCTGATCGCTGCCGCCGCCCTTGCCGCTGCCCTTGGAGCCGCCGCCCTTTCCGCTGCCCTTGGAGCCGCTGCCCTTGGAACCGCCATCCTTGGAACCGCCGCCCTTGGAACCGCCATCCTTGGAACCGCCATCCTTGGAACCGCCGCCCTTGGAACCGCCACCCTTGGAGCCGCCCTCCTTGGAGCCGCC
>PDZX01000038.1 GCA_002753185.1 Magnetococcales bacterium WMHbin3 | reverse complement strand
GGCGGTAGTGGTGGAACCCCTGGATGCCGGGCTGCCCCCTCCCACCCCCGGCGACCCCAATGCCCCCGGCGCGGTGATGTTCGCCAACCGGCTGCGCAAGAATCAAAAACACCTGAGCCGCTGGCTGCGCCGCGAAGGGGTGAGCTGTTACCGCCTGTACGATTCCGACATGCCCGAATACGCCGTCGCGGTGGACCTCTACGGCCCCTGGGTCCACTTGCAGGAGTATCACCCCCCGGCCGGCATCGACCCCGCCAAGGCCAGGGAACGTCTCGGCGAGGTGCTGGCGGCCATTCCGGCGGTGCTGGGCACGGACCCGGCGCGGATCTTCCTCAAGACCAGGCGCCAGCAAAGCCCTGGCCGCCAATACGCCAAACTGGCCAACAACGCGCAATGGCACGAGGTGGAGGAAGGGGGATTGCGTTTTCTGGTCAATTTCACCGACGCCCTGGATGTGGGGCTGTTCCTGGATCTGGCCCCGCTGCGGCGCATCATTGGCCAGGAGGCGCGGGGACGACGGTTCTTGAACCTGTTCGGCTACACCGGCGCCGCCACGGTCCATGCCGCCGCCGGCGGGGCGGTGACGACGCTCACCGTGGACATGTCGCGCACCTATCTGGACTGGGCGGGCCGCAATCTCGCCCTCAACGATTTTTCCGGTTCCGAACATCGCCTGGTGCGCGCCGACTGCCTGCAATGGCTCACCGAGGCCGAACGGCAAACCGAGCGGTTCGACCTCATCCTGCTCGACCCGCCCACCTTTTCCAATTCGGCGCGCATGGCGCAGCCCTTCGACCTGCAACGGGATCACCCCTCCCTGATCCGCCGGACCACGCGTCTGCTGGACGCGGGCGGGACGCTCTATTTTTCCAATCACCTGGCACGCTTCCGCATGAACCTCGATGCCCTCCCGGCGGACTTGATGGTGCAAGAGATCACCCGCTCGACCGTCGGTCCCGATTTCGCCCGCCATGCGCCGATTCACAACTCCTGGCGCATCACCCGGAGGGAGGGGCCATGTTGATATTTTCTCTGGATACCACGACCGATTGATGTTATGTTGAGGCGGTTCCATTTGCGACAGTTCGGCTCAGGAGGAGACATATCATGACGGATAAAAAACAGTTTCGACTGGTGACGCGGAGCGATTTCGACGGCTTGGTGTGCGCGGTCCTGTTGAAGGAGCTGGACTTGATCGACGAGATCAAATTCGTGCATCCAAAAGATATGCCCTCCGGCAAAATCTTGATCACCAATCGCGACATCACCACCAACCTCCCTTACGTGGAAGGGGTGCATCTGGCCTTCGACCACCACCTGAGCGAGACGATCCGGCGCGGTTCGGCCATGCCGGACAACCATATCATCGACCCCAAGGTCCCCTCGGCGGCACGGGTGGTGTACGACTATTACGGCGGCGCCAAGACCTTCACCCGCGTCTCCGACGAAATCATGGAGGCGGTGGACAAGGGAGACGCGGCGCGCTTTTCCCGCGAGGAGATCCTCCACCCCACGGGGTGGGTGCTGATGAACTACCTGATGGACGCCCGCACCGGTCTGGGACGTTTCCGGGAGTTCCGGGTCTCCAACTATCAACTCATGATGCAACTGATCGACCTGTGCCGCGAGATGCCCATCGACCAGATTCTGGAACTGCCGGACGTCAAGGAGCGGGTGGATCTCTACTTCGAGCACGAGGTCAAGTTCAAGGAGCAGTTGCACCGCTGCACCACGGTTTACGACAACCTGGTGGTGCTGGATCTGCGCAACGAGGAGACCATCTGGGCGGGCAACCGTTTCATGATCTACGCCATGTTCCCCCAGTGCAACATCTCCATCCATGTCCTGTGGGGCTTCCAGAAGCAAAATACGGTCTTTGCCATCGGCAAGTCGATCCTGGACCGGAATTCCAAGACCAACGTCGGCGAGTTGTGCCTCAAATACGCTGGCGGCGGCCACCTGAACGCCGGCACCTGCCAGGTCGCCACCGACCAGGCGGACAAAGTCCTGGGAGAACTGGTGGCCAGAATCACGGCGGACGGCTGACCGGCATGCGTCCGGCTTCCGGGCCGTCTTTTCACCAATTGTTGCGCCATTTGGCCGGAGGCAGGACGCCGGATCCCTTCGCATGCAATTACCTCATCGAGGAGCGGGTCCAGCCTGATCGCCAGGGCCGCTACGAAACCGGTTATGCCGGTTCCGTTTCGGATCTGGATGATTGGGTGGAGGCGCACAAGGAGTATCTTACGGATCGGATTTACCAACCCTGCCCGGAGACGTTCACCGAGATCAACCGGGACGCGGCTCATTCGCCACTTCTCGATACGAAGCTGTATCTGCTGCGTATCGAGCGCCTGGATCATGCCCTGGCGATCTTGAAACGCGACCTGGATCACATCGCGCATGCCGTGGAGGTTTTTCATAAACGCGCGCAACCCCGCGCCAATATCTCCCATGATGACCTTTATGCCTCTTTGAAAAAATTGGCACAAATATTGAATAAAAATCCTTTTTCTCAAAGGCCACGCTTTGCCGCCCTGGAAAGCGGGCTGGCGGACGAAATGGAGGCGGCTGATTGGGCCAACCGCCTGCGCAACCGGTTGGGCCTGGCCCATCATGACCCCGGCGTCGCGGGTCCTCCCATTCCGGTGGCGCTGATGCGTTATCCCGTCCAGGCCGTCATCGGGCACGCCAAGACGATTCCGGACATCAAACATCCGATCACCGTGCCGACGGTGCTGGACCATGAATTCTGCGCGGTCTTCTGCCCGGCGCCCAAGGAAGCACTGTATGGCCGGACCATGGACCTGGAGGGGATCGCCACGGGACGCGGATTCATCAGCGAACTTCTCCATCCGCGCATCGAATACGCACCCGAACACATCTACAAGGTGGGCGCCATCACGGATGCCCGACCAAAGTACGATTTGCAAGAATTGCGGGAACTGCACATCATGTCGTTACAGGATGAGACCGGACGGCATGACTTTGGCCAATGCCATCAGGCGGCCTGAGTGGAGAACACCATGACCCTTTCCTGGCTGGACCGATTTCACCAGTCACCCGACGAGGCCCTGAACCGACTGATGCGCGGCACGGCCCTGCTGCCCGGTCTGGAACGCGCGACCCCCAGCAATGCCTTGTGCAACCTGTTCGGGCAGGCGGATGCGGAGGATCGTTCCCTTCTGGATGAAGCATTGCAAAAATGGCTGCAAAACAGGCGGGAGATGACCCTGGAACAGCGGGTCGCCTATGGATTGCCCCGTTTCATCACCGAATACGGCGAAGGACTGGCCGCCATCTGGCGCCTGAGTTTGCCAAACGCGTCCCTGTGGCTGGAAGAGAACCTGTTGTCCCTGATGGAATGGGCCTGGCACATGCGTCGCCCCCCGGTTTGGGACCTGCCCAGCCAGGTGGCGCTGGCGGGTGCGCAACTCGTCACGAATGGCAACGCATTCCGCTTTTTTTGGATCCGGCTCTGCCGCGACGCCGCCAGACCGGAACGAGAAGATCTGCTGGACAGCGCCCTGAACGGTCTGGCCAGTCACGCCGTCAATGACAAGCAAAGAGTTCAGGCCATTCTCAAGGGTTTGACGCTCTGGGCCGAAGGGCTGTCCGGCGACGAGGACCGGGAGCGTTTTCTGCTGCAATGGCGCCACATCAAGGCCTGTTTTCCCAATCCCCCCGCCTTCTGGCGTGACCGTTGGCATGAACTGCTGACCCAACGGCAGAACCAGGATGCACATTTTCGCAAGTGGCTCGTCGCAACCGAGCAGGGCCTGGACAATCGGCTGCGCGACAGAAACACCAAGGGATCCGCTGTCAAGCTGCCACACGTGGAAACCACGATTAAACAATTGCAGCAACGCGCCAATGTGGAAGGCATTACCCGGCCATTGGTAAACGAAATGCTGCAACTCCTGCGCACCGTGGAAACCTATGCCGAGCAGACTGGCGACAGCCAATTTTTGCTTCGATCCACATGCGGTCTCGGCGCAACCGTCGTCCAGGCGATCCCCGGTCAAGCCCTGGAGTGGGCCGGCAAGGCACTTTCCTGGCAGCCATCGAATCAATATGCCTGGGACCTGCGCGGGCGCGCGCTTTATCAACTCGACAGGGTGGATCTGGCGGAATGGGTGTACTGGGAGGCGATACGGCGCATTCCGGAAGCGCCAACCCTGCGTTTGCAGTTGTCCCGTCTTTTGCGGGAACGGGGTGCCCTGGAGGAGGCCAAACGCCTGTTGGAGGTTGGCCTGAAACTGCATCCGGACGATCACCCCACCAGAAGCGAACTGGCCCGCCTGCTGGCCCATCTTGGTTTTTTCACCAATGCCATCGACCTGCTGCGCGGGCAAATTGATGAAATATCCCTCTATTTGCTCGCTCAAATGCTGATCGCCGAGGGGCGTTTTCCGGAGGCAAGGGAGGTGCTCGCGGAATACCGGGAACGCTTTGGCGATCATGCCACAATTGCTTTGCTCACCCGTCTGCTGGATGCCGGTGCGGAAGGGCAAAAAGAGACCATCCAGCACTTCACCATCGACGACCAACAAAATTTCCGTTTCGAGCCACGCGGCAGCTCCCATGAGACGCTGCAAGAGCGCGAAACCGCCTTGCGCGCGGCAGGCCATGACAGGGAAAACCGAGTGCTCGACGCCATGCGAGCAATCGGCGAGGTGGCGCAAGCAGACCTGCTCTTCCAACTGGACCTCTGGCCGGAGGCGGAAAAAAGCATCGAGAAACGGTTGCAACAACACGACGACGACGAATTCGCCCTGGTGGTGGGCGCCCTGCACCGGGACTCCTTCCGGGACCGCCTGCGCCGCAATGCCGACGCCCTCCCCGACTCGCTGGCGGTACAACTGGCCCTGACTGAAGAAAAAACCGCGCCGGAAGCGTGGGAGACGCTGGGGAAAACGTTCGCCAGGCAACGCCATCTCATCGATTTCGCCCGCCTCGTCCGCGTCCCCACCGGTGACGAACCAACCCGAACGCGCCTCCTGCACTGGGCCGAAACCCATCCCGTGGTTGAAGCGCCATTGCAAACCTTCCTCAAGCAACGAATCCGTGATATATTGAAATTCACCCTTGCACGAGATGATCAGGCGCGCCTACTGCTGCACGACATCATCAAGCAAAGCGTTGAGATCAACGACACGATCCCGATGGTGGCTTGACGGGATCACGGTTTCGAACGAAGGAGGTGCCACGATGATCGTCAATTCCAATTCCGGCGGGGGACGCGTCCTGGTGAAACGGACCAGCCAGGAGGTGCGGATCTGCGTCAAGGGGGCATTCACCCACAGTCTGCGTCAGGAGTTCCGGGAGGCCTATTACACCTATCCATCCAGCGCCCACTACGTCCTGGACCTCTCCGAGGTGAGCATGATGGACAGCTCGGCCATGGGAATGCTGCTCATCTTGCGCAAGCACGCCGGCGACGACAAGGCCGACATCACCCTCGCCAATCTGCCCCCCCGGCTGCTCAACCTCATCAAGATGTCCGGCATGCAGAAAATCTTCGAACTGGCGTAACCCCCCCGGCAAGATTCTCCCTTCATTAATGCAACCAATAGTGCTATCCTCCCCGCGATTTTGTCACACAATGCCACGGGGAGGATAGGGGATGCTCCATTTGTCTTTCGAAGATCTGCATCTGCCATTGGCCGATACGGAACCATGGCAATGGGGAGTGCTGGCCCTGGTGGCGCTCCTGCCGACGGCAGTGCGGATGTGGCCACGCAAACGCCCCGGCGTCACGCAACCTCAAGGCCAGCAATGGCGCGGCACGCAATATCTCGAACGGATCTTCACCCTCTCCGATCCCATCGTCAACGGCTCCGGGCGGCTGCGGGTGGACGACGACTCCATCTGGCAGGTGCTGGGACCCGACACCCCCTCCGGCGCCCAGGTGATGGTGATCGGCGTGGACGGAACCCTGCTGCTGGTGGAACCGTTCCCGCAGACGGAGTGAACCACCCTCACCCCAAAAGAAAATCGACGAAGGCGGGCAGGTGATCGAAGGCCGGGACCTCCGGAAAACGGGCCACCGCGTCCGCGCCATGTCCGGTGCGCACCAGGGCCGGACGACACCCCGCCGCGCGCGCCGCCTGCGCGTCCCGCGCCGAATCCCCCACCATCCAGGTGACCTCCGGCACGAACCCCCACAGCCGCCGCGCCTCCAGGATCAGACCCGGCGCCGGCTTGCGACACCCGCAACGATCCTCGTTGACGTGCGGACAATGAAAAATCCCGTCGATCCGCCCTCCCCCCTCGGCCACGGCGGCAACCAGCTTGCCATGAATCGCCTCCAGGGTGGCGGGGGCCACCAGTCCCTTGCCCACGCACGCCTGATTGGTGATGAGCAACACCCGGTACCCCGCCCGCCGCACCCGACCCAGCGCCTCCGGCACCCCGGAGAGGATCTCCAACTCCTCCGGCGCGCGCACGTAATCGCTGCGATCCCGATTGCACACCCCATCCCGATCCCGAAGCAAAAATTTTTCCTCGTTTTTCATCTGTGCAACATTCCCTGGTAATGATAGGATGGGGACCGACCGCAATAGACCCATTCATACCCCGTCGCCCCACACGACACAATGGCACGACATGCAGATGATACGCTTCATTCTCTGGTTGCTGATCGCGACCGCCTCGATCGGCCCGCTCCACTCCGCATCCGCTGCGGAACCGATCCCCTTTCCCGCCCTGGGGGCCACTCCCGGCGAGCATCTCAAGTTCAACATCCACTGGATGGGCGTCCCCGCCGGCTCGGCCTTCATGACGGTTCGCCCCTCCTCGCCGGGTGAGTATCTCCTGGTCGCGGGGGTGGAGTCCATAGGCGTCGTCAAAATGCTGCACTTCATCAAGGACGAGTTGCAGGCCGGGGGACTCCTCACCCCGAAGGGACTCTCCGCACGCTATTTCATCAAACAACAACAGCGCCGCGACGTGGCCAAGGTGATCAGCTACCGGTTCGACCGGGAGTGGGGCGAGGCGGTGCGCACCCAACCCGGCGAGGAGACCGGCTACATCACCGGCGTCACCCCGCAGGTCAACGACCTGGTGACCGGCTTCTACTCCCTGCGCACCTGCCCGAAACTGCAACCGGACGCCGCAATCTACCTCCCCATGGTGGACGGCAAAAAGATCTACGAGGTTTCGATCAAGGTTGGCGCCAGGGAAAGGATCCATACCCCGGTGGGGTGGTTCGACACCATCCCTCTGACCATCGTGGTGGGCAATTCGGATCTGTTCCGCCTGCAAGGCTCGGTGGTGGTCTGGGTGACCGACGACGCCCGGCGCATTCCGGTGCGGGTGGAAAGCCGCATCGACTTCAAGAGCGTGGCCGCCGATCTGGTCTTCATGGACGATGGCCGCGGCGAACGACGGGAAATGAAGGGGAACGATTAGGAGAACCCCATGACGAGACGATTCGCGGTGGTCATTCCGGCCCGTTACGGCGCCTCCCGCCTGCCGGGCAAGCCCCTGCTGGACCTGCTGGGCAGGCCGATGATCGCGTGGGTGCATGAGGCGGCGATCCGTTGCGGGGCGACCACCGTGGTGGTGGCCACCGACGATGCCCGCATCCGGAACGCGGTGCATGGCTTCGGCGGGAGGGTGGTCATGACCTCGCCGGACCACGCCTCCGGGACCGACCGGGTGGCGGAGGCGGCCCGCGACCTCGACGAGGAGGTGATCATCAACGTCCAGGGGGACGAACCCCTTCTCGACCCCGCCCTGATCGATCGACTGGCCGCGCCTCTGCTCGCCGACCCCACGCTGACCATGGCTACCGTGGCCCAACCCCTGGGCGACCCGGCGGATCACGCCAATCCAAATATCGTCAAGCTGGTCGTTGACCGGAACGGCAACGCGCTCTATTTTTCCCGCGCGCCGATTCCCTGGGACCGGGATCGGGTGATCCCTCCCGGAACCGGCCATCCCTGCATGCTCCACCATGTGGGGATGTACGGGTTCCGGGCCGATTTTCTGCAAACCTTCGCCACCCTGCCCCCCACCCCCCTGGAACGGCTGGAACGGCTGGAACAGTTGCGCGTCCTGGAACATGGCCACGCCATCCGGGTGGTGGTGAGCGACCGGACGGTCAATCGTGGCGTGGACACGCCGGAGGATGTGGAACGGGTCCGTGCGCATCTCGCGGCACGCCAACGGGAGTGAAACGCCATGTCGAGAGTAAACGTCAACGCGCAACCGGGCCGGGTACGCGTCTCCCGGCGCATCCCCACGGAGGGTTACGGGGTTCTGGTGACAGGCGAGGAACGCCAGCCGGTGGGCTTGATCGACGTGGGCCTGCGCGGCATGTGCATCCTCGCCCCCGACCCGTTGCCGCACGGCGTACAGGTGGTGCTGGAGGTCTCCGAGCCTTACGGGGTGGATGCCTATCGCTGCCGGGTGGCCTTTTGTCAGGAAGGGGATAAGGGATGGCAGATCGGACTGGAAATCGAGGAACAGGATTCCCGGCTGCTGGTGATATCGATTCCTGGCGACTGAGCGATTTCGACTACCCCCTCCCCCCGGAACGGATCGCCCAGCGGCCGGTCTGGCCACGCGACGCATCCCGCCTGCTGGTGAGCCGTCCGGACGGGATCACGGACGGTCATTTCACCGATCTGGCCGCCTGGCTGCGGGCCGGGGATCTGCTGGTGGTCAACGACACGCGGGTGATCAAGGCGCGACTGATGGGCCGCAAGGAGAGCGGCGGGAGGGTGGAGCTGTTTCTGCTGCGCCCCCTGGAAGAGACCGGGGTCTGGGAGGCGCTCACCGGCAGCAACCGACCGGTGCGGGTCGGGGGACGGGTGGTGCTGGGCAATGATTTCAGTGCCGAGATCCTGGCCAGGGACGGGGAGCGCTGCCGGGTGAGGTTGCACACCCCCGATGGCGACGTGACCGCCGCCCTGGAGCGGTTCGGTCGCACGCCTTTGCCCCCGTACATCGTGGCCTCGGACCCCGACGAGGACCGGGAACGGTATCAGACGGTCTATGCCGCCCGGCCCGGCGCGGTGGCGGCCCCCACCGCCGGGCTGCACTTCACCGAGGGGTTGCTGGCGGCACTCGAAGCCAGGGGGGTGGAAACGGCCAAAATCACCCTGCACGTGGGTCCGGGGACCTTTCAGCCGGTGCGGGAAGAAAATCCGGCCCACCACGTCATGCACCGGGAGTGGTTTTCCCTCTCCGGGGCCACGGCGGAGCGAATCAACGCCACGCGGGCACGGGGGGGACGCGTGGTGGCGGTGGGGACCACCGTGGTGCGGACGCTGGAGTCGGTGGCCGACGAGGCGGGCGTGGTGCGTCCGACCGAGGGGGAGACCGCCCTTTTCATCCTGCCGGGGTTTCGTTTTCGCGTGGTGGACCTGATGATCACGAACTTTCACCTGCCCAAATCCTCCCTGCTGATGCTGGTAGCCGCCTTCGTGGGCATCCACCGGCAGCAACGGGATTACGCCCACGCCGTGACCGCCGGCTATCGTTTTTATTCCTATGGGGACGCCAACCTGCTCTTCCCGGAGCATGGAGAGGGGCTATGAGCGGGGGTTTCCGGTTCGAACTGCTGCGCACCGATCCGTCCGGGGCCAGGCGCGGACGGTTCCACACCCCGCACGGCAGCGTTGAGACCCCGGTCTTCATGCCGGTGGGGACCCTGGCCACGGTCAAGACCATGACCCCGGAGGATGTGGCCGCCACCGGCAGCCGGATTCTCCTGTCCAACACCTATCACCTGTTCCTGCGCCCCGGCCATGAGACCGTGGCCCGCCTGGGGGGGTTGCACGCCTTCATGGGCTGGCCCCACGCCATTCTGACCGACTCCGGCGGATATCAGGTCTTCAGCCTGTCCGGGCTGCGCAAGATCAGCGAGGAAGGGGTGGCCTTCCGCTCGCATATCGACGGTTCGGCCCGTTTCCTGAGTCCGGAGATCGCGGTGCGGGTCCAGGAGACCCTGGGGACCGACATCATCATGCAACTGGACGAATGTCCCCCCTACCCCGCGCAACGGGATTACCTGGCTCGTTCCATGGAGCTTTCCCTGCGCTGGGCGGCGCGCTGCAAGGCGGCCCGCGCCCCGGCGGAGGATGGCCGCGCCCTGTTCGGCATCATGCAGGGGGGGATGGATGCGCAACTGCGCGGCCTCTCCGCCGCCGGCCTGATCGAGATCGGTTTCGACGGCTATGCCCTGGGGGGGTTGTCGGTGGGCGAACCCAAGGAGTTGATGGCCGAGGTGCTCTCCTACGCCCCTGCCCTGCTGCCGCAAGATCGGCCCCGTTATCTCATGGGGGTGGGCAAGCCGGAGGATCTGGTCATGGCGGTGGAACGGGGGGTGGACATGTTCGATTGCGTCCTGCCCACGCGCAACGCCCGCAACGGGCAGTTGTTCACCCGGCGCGGCGCGTGCAACGTCAAGAGCGCCCGCTTCCGCGAGGATCCCGGCCCCCCGGACCCGGAGTGCGGCTGCATGACCTGCCGCAAGTTCAGCCTGGCCTATCTGCACCACCTGTACCGCAACCGGGAGATCCTGGGACATCGTTTGATGACCTTGCACAATCTTCACTATTATCAAGACCTCATGGCCGCAATGCGGATCGCGATCCAGGAAGACCGGTTCGCCTCCTTCCGGGACGAGTTTCACGCCGCCCGCGCGGGAGAAACGGCGTGTCCGTAAGCGCCAAACTGCTGTGGATCGCCACGCTGGTGACCGGGCTGTTTCTGCTCCTGACCGGCGCGGCGCAGGTGTATGTGATCTATCCCAGTTTCGAACAACTGGACCTGGCGGAGGCCAAGACCAACGGCGAGCGCTCGGTGCAGGCCCTGCAACGGGAGATCCACCACCTGAGCGTTCTGGCCCAGGACTGGAGCAGCTGGGATGACACCTACCGGTTCGTCGAGGAGCGCAATCCGGAATACCTGGCCAGCAATCTCCTGCCCGGTTTTTCCGACCCGCTGCACATCGATATGCTCTTCATGTACGATCCGCACGGCGCACTGGTCTGGGGCCATCGCTTCGAGGACGGCAAGAAGGAGCACATCCCCTGGCCGACCTTTCCGATGCAACGCCGCGACCATCCGCTGCTCCAGGGGACGCGCCCGGAAACCGCCGGCGTGACGGGCATCCTGCTGACCGACAGAGGCCCCATGCTGATGGCCGCCCATCCCATCCTGACCAGCGAACGTCAGGGACCCGGTCGCGGCACCCTGATCATGGGCCGCATGCTCGACACCCAATTGCTGAAAACCCTGGAAGAGCAGATCGGGGTGGCCTTCCGGATCTGGGAGCCGGGCTGGGAGCCGACCCCGGCGGAGCGGGACATCAAGGCGGAACTGATGCAACGAGGCAACCGGGAGCCGAAGATCGTCGTCGAGGAGCACTGGATCCGCTATTACACGCTGCTCCAGGATGTCGAAAAAAACTGGCAACTCCTGCTGCGCGCCGACACCCCCAGGGATATCGCGGTCCAGGGCAGGAAGGCCATTCTGACCGGCTTGCTCATTCAATGTCTGGCGGCCTTGTTCGTCTTGACGGTCATGCTCATGTTGCTGAAGGCCAAAGTGCTGAAACCCCTGGCCTCCCTGACGAGCGCCATCGCCGGAGACGGGCGGCGGGACGAGTTCGACATTCTCGGCAACTACAAGCTGACCCTGGAAAACGCCATCGCCGAGCGAACGCGGGAGCTGCGGGAGGCCAGGGACATGGCCCTGGATGCCTCGCGGGCCAAGGGGGAGTTTCTGGCCACCATGAGCCATGAGATCCGCACCCCCATGAATGTCATACTCGGCTATGGCGAGATCCTGGAAGCCACCCCTTTGAACGAGGAGCAGCGCGGATATCTGACTTCCATCCGTACCGCCGGGGATTCTCTGCTCGGACTGATCGACGACATCCTGGACCTGGCCAAGGTGGAGTCCGGGCGCCTGACCGTGGAGCGGATCCCCTTTTGTTTGCGGGAGATGGTGCAGGAGTGTCTGACGATGTTCCGGGAGAAGGCGCACGGCAAGGGTCTGTCTCTTTGCGACGAGGTGCCCGACGGAATCCCGGATCGCCTGCTGGGGGATCGGGTGCGGATCAAGCAGATTCTGGTGAATCTGCTGGGCAATGCCATCAAATTCACCGAGCGGGGGGGCGTGACGCTCAGCGTGCGCGAGGAGGTGCGTTCGGAGCGGGTGACGGTGCTGACCCTGACCGTGGCCGACAGTGGCATTGGCCTGCCGGAGGAGAAGCTCAACACCCTGTTCGACAGTTTCACGCAGGCCGACGCCTCCCACACCCGCAAGTACGGGGGCAGCGGCCTGGGGCTGGCAATCTGCGTGCGCATGGCCGAGGCGATGGGGGGAGTGGTATGGGCCGAGAACATCCCAGAAGGGGGCAGCCGGTTTTATGTGACGCTGCCTTTCCTGCTGGAGTCCGACCTGGCGCATGTGCCTGCGAAAATGCGAACCGAGGCGTTGCAAATGCCGGTTGTATCGGCTAAATTCTCGGTATTGGTGGTGGATGACGTGGCGGGCAACCGGCAGGTGATGCAGGCGCATTGGGAACAGGCGGGGCATCGGGTCACCCTGGCCGGCAGCGGGCGGGAGGCGGTGGATCTTTTCTTCAAGGGCCACCCCTTCGATCTGATCCTCATGGACATCCAGATGCCGGAAATGGACGGTCTGGCAGCGACGCGAACGATCCGCAGTCTGGAGCGGACGCGGGGCCAACAGCGCATCCCGATCGTCGCCGTGACCGCCCACGCCCTGGTGGAGGAGCGGGAACGGTGTCTGGAGGCCGGGTGCGACCTCTGCCTGATCAAACCGATTCGAAAAAACCAATTATTGAGCGAGTGCTACCATTTATTGCAGAAACAGGCGCAGGGATGACTCTGAATTATTTCATTATCTATGCGCGTGTGAGACTCTCCCGCAATGATGCGTGCGCGAACCATCCGGCGCCTTGCCAACCGGAGCGCCCGGCATGAAGGAGATCGTCCTGCACCGGCGCTACTGGGCCATTCCCTTTCTGTTGTGGACCCTCCTGCTGACCGTATCCTATCTTTGGAACGTGCGCAATCTGGATCAGCACGGCCTGGACCTGGCCCTGAACCGGGGACGGTTCGTGTTCCAGTTCGTCGAGACCATGCGGCACTGGAACGCGCTGCATGGGGGCGTGTTCGTGCCGATGACGCCGGAGACCCCGCCCAACCCCTACCTGGACGCGACCATTCGGGAGTTGACCTGCCAGGACGGGCTGGTGCTCACCCGTGTCAATCCGGCCTACATGACCAGACAGGTGGCCGAACTGGCGCTGCGCACCGGCGCCCTGACGATGCATCTGACCAGCCTCAAGCCCCTGCGTCCGGAAAACCGGGCCGACCCGTGGGAAGAAATGGCGTTACGGACCTTCGAGGCAGGGGCGCGGGAACGGATCGAATTCCTCGAAGATGAGGGCAATCCGCGTTACCGCTACATGGCGCCCCTGCCGACCCGCAAGGCCTGCCTGCAATGTCACGCAAAACAGGGATACCACGAAGGTGACGTGCGCGGCGGCCTGAGCCTCACCTTCCCCTCCGACGAGATCCGCAAGGCGGTCGTCAATCAACGGTCCATCGTGCTGTATTACCATGTCGCGGCCTGGTTGGCGCTGTCGGCGTTGTTTCTGCTGCTGCTCAAACAGATGCGCCTGACTTTTTTGCACCTGCAAACGGAAAACGTGCGTCAGGAACACCTGGTGGCGGAGCGGACCTCCGAATTGCAACGCGCCAAGGAGCACGCGGAGGTCGGCAACCGGGCCAAAAGCGAATTCCTGGCGGTGATGAGCCATGAAATCCGCACGCCGATGAACGCCATTCTCGGTTTCTCCGACCTGCTGGCCGACAGCGACCTGACCGCCCAACAGCAGGAATGGGTACAAGGGGTGATGACCGCCAGCGCAGGACTGGTGGAACTGATCAACGACATGCTGGGCTGGTCGTGGTCCAGTTCCGGCGCGGAGGGGCTGGAAAACACGGTGTTTCAACTGGCGCGACTCCTGGAGGAGTCCACAGCCAATGCCCGGACCCGCGCCGATGCCAAGGGGCTGCGTCTGGAGATGGAGATCGCGGAGACGGTCCCGGAATACCTGCAAGGCGCGGAAAAGGGCTTGCGGCTGGTGCTGCGCAATCTGCTGGGCAATGCGGTCAAATTCACCGAGCGGGGCACGGTCTGGCTGCGGGTCACCCTCAACCCGGGGCAGGAGGGCCTGTTCCGGTTCGAGGTGGAGGATACGGGCATCGGCATCCCCGCCGACCGGCTGGAAGAGATCTTCGATCCCTTCGTGCAATTGGATTCGTCCCACTCCCGGCGCTTCGGCGGGACGGGTCTGGGACTGGCGCTGTGCCGGCGTCTGGTGGAACGGATGGGAGGAGAGATCGGCGTGACGAGCCAGGCAGGCGTCGGCAGCCGGTTTTTCTTCACCGTGTCCATGCGCGCGGCCGAGGGCGACGCGGAGCGGGAACGGCCCCCGTTGATCGTCACGGAGACCGGCGGTCTGCCCAGCGACGCGCGCATTCTGCTGGTGGAAGACGATCCGGTCAACCGGAAGGTGATCAACGGCATGCTCAAACGGCTGGGCCTGGAGTGCGAGATCGCGGAAAACGGGGCGCTGGCCCTGGATAAATTGCGCACCACCTCCTTCGATCTGGTGCTGATGGATTGCCAGATGCCGGTCATGGACGGTTTTACCGCTTGCCGCCATCTGCGGGAACGGGAACGGGAACTGCACCGCAAACGGCTGCCGGTGGTGGCGGTGACGGCCTATGCCATGCAGGGGGACAAGGAGCGGTGCCTGGCCGCCGGCATGGACGACTACATGGCCAAACCCCTGAGCCTGGCCGGACTGGAAGCGACTCTGACCCGCTGGCTCCTCGGTCGGCCCGCCCCCGTTCCCGAAGTTTCGCAAGCCCCGGAACCCATCCGGGAGGAGGATTTTCCCAGCATGGACATGCGCCTCTTCGGTCAGTTGCGGGATGCGCTGGGCGTGGAGGGGGTACGCGAGGTCATTTTGGTATTTCTCCAGATCTTGCCGGAGCGGCTGCTGGCCATCCGTGAGGGGGTGGCCGCCCGGGATCCGGGACGGGTCCATCGGGAGACCCATCCCTTGAAAAGCCCGTCGCGTCAATTGGGGGCCATCCGTTTCAGCGAACTGGCCACGGAACTGGATACCCTGACCCGCAACGGCTCACTGGAGGGGACCAGCGAGTTGGTCGGTCGTCTCGAAGAGGAGGCGGGACGGATCGGGTCGATCCTGCGCTCCCTGGCCGGCGACGGGAAGCGCACACCATGAACGAATTCCGGAAATTCCCCTTTTCGGAAGCACGCGACGTGCTCTATCAGTTGGATCTGATGCTCTTCTATCACGACGACTGGTTCGGCAATTTCACGCGGGGGATCATTTGCGGCCTGCCGCTGGATGACGAGTTCGTCGGCGAGGCGTCCTACCGGTGCTGCCGGTTCGGGCAGTGGATCTACTCCGGGATGGACAGCACGGTCAAACAGACCACGATCATGCAGGACATCGAACTGATTCACCGCAACATGCACCTGGCATTTCGGCAATTTTACCAGAAATGGCGGGAGGATCCCCAGCAGGCGAAGGGCTTGTACGACGAGGCGCTGGTCAAGAGAACGGCGTTCAAGCTGAGCGTGAACACCCTGCAGTTCATGATCTACGACCATCTGCTGCAGACCGATCCTCTGACCAAGACCTTCAACCGGACCAAGCTCCTGTCCACCCTGGAGCGGGAACGCAAGCGGATCGAGGAGACCGGGGAGAGTTGTGCCGTGGCCATGGCGGACATCGATCATTTCAAGCAGGTGAACGACTGTCATGGCCACGCCGTGGGGGACATGGTGCTGGTGCAGACCGCCGCCCTGATCCGCAACATGCTGCGGCCCATGGATCTCGTTTTCCGCTATGGGGGAGAGGAGTTTCTGCTCTACTTGCCCGGCGTGGACCAGAAAAGCGCGCTGACCGCCCTGAACCGGATCCGGGAAAAGGTGGCAAGCAACGCCATCCTGATCGGAGAAGACCAGACCATTCGCATCACCATCTCGTTCGGCGCGGCGCGGCTGGATACCTCCCGTGAGATCGCCGCCTCGGTGGCCATGGCCGACGAAGCCCTCTACCTCGCCAAGCACAACGGCCGCAACCGGGTGGAGTGGCGGGAGGAATGATGGGAGCCTGACGGGTGATGCGGGAAATGCGATGGAAACAGCGCTTCGACAATTACCTCAAGGCCCTGCAAACCCTCGATGCGGCCATGGCGTTGGCGCGGGAACGGGGATTGTCCACCCTGGAGCAGCAGGGGTTGATCCAGGGGTTCGAGTACACCCATGAACTCGCCTGGAACGTCTTCAAGGATTATCTGGAGCACCAGGGGATTTTCGGGCTGGTGGGGTCGCGGGACGCCACCCGCAGCGCCTTCAAGAACGGACTGATCGCGCAGGGCGATGTATGGATGCAAATGATTGCGGATCGCAGCCTGACCTCCCACACCTACGACCAGATCCGGGCGCAGAGCATCACCGAAGCCATTTCCGAGCGGTATTACCCTGCGTTCAAGGAGATGGCCGAGCGGTTCACCCGGCTTTGCCAGCAACCGGTGGACGACCCATGAACCACGGACTGCCCCCCCGACGCCGTGGCGCGCCTTCAAGGCGTTCTGGCACGTTTTCCCGCCATTAACACAATGTTCAAAATAATTATCCCTGGTTCGCCACCTCCTCCTGCATCCCCAGCGCCCGGTTGATCGCGGCATAGACCTGGGAGCGCTGGATCGGCTTGGGGAGCACATAGAGGTCCCGGATGTCGGCGGTCTTGGCGCGCAGCTCGTCGTTGCCGAACAGCAGGATCGGCGGGGTCTCCAGGCCGGGAAAGGCGCGCAGGCGGCGGGTCTCCTCCTCGCCCCCCGACGGGGAGAGGGAGCAGTCCAGGCAGACGAGATCGAAATGGAGCGGCTTGCCGTCCACGCCGGTCATGGCGTCCGTGGCATGGCACTCCCCAAGCTCGATGACCTCCAGCTCCCTGGCGATGAGCAGTTTCTTCAGGATCAGGCGATTGACCGGATGCCGCCCGGCCACCAGCGCCCGACGGCCCGGCAGGGGGCTGGCGTCGGCCGGCAGCCCGCCATTCTCCTCCTGAGGCATCTCCATGGGGAGCGTGAGCACGAAGATGCTCCCCTCGTGTACCCGGCTGGTCACCCGGATGTTCCCCCCCATCAGCTCGATGATCCGTTTGGTGATGGCCAGCCCCAGCCCGGAACCGCCATACGCCCTGGAAAGCGAGGTGTCGGCCTGGGTGAAGGGATCGAAAATGGCATGCTGCATCTCCTCCGGAATGCCGATGCCGGTGTCGGCGATGGTGATGAGCAGCGTGCCGGGCGCGGCGGGCCGCGGGGCCAGGTCCACGCGCAGGGAAATGCTCCCCTTGGGGGTGAACTTGATGGCATTGCCCAACAGATGCATCAACACATGCCGCACACGGACCGGATCCCCGACCAGACGCAACGGCGCGACCGGGGTCACCTCGCAGGTGAACGCCAGGGCCTTCTCCCTGGCCCGCTCCGCGATGCGCTCCTCGGTCCCGGCCACCAGGGCATGCAGGTCGAAGAGCTGTTTGTCCAGGATGAACTGCTCGGAGTCCAGCCTGGAGATGTCCAGCAGGTCGTCGATCATGACCGACAGGCGATCCGCGCCGCCCAGCAACTCCTTGAGATAGCGGCGCTGGGTCTTGTTGAGTTCGCCGCTGCTCTTTTCCAGCACCAGGTTGGCGCAACCGATGACGGTGTTCAAGGGGGTGCGCAGCTCGTGGCTGATGTTGGCCATGAAATCGTTCTTGACGCGGATGGCGGCCTCGGCAGCCTCCCGCGCCTGCTGCAGGGCGGTTTCCAATTCGATCCGCAAGGAGACGTCCTCCTTGATCGCCACGTAGTGGGTGGTCCCCTGCTCCGGATCGTGGATCGGCGAGATGGCGTTGAGTTCCCAATAGCCGGCGCCGTCCTTGCGCCGGTTGTGCAACTGCCCACGCCACACCTGACCTGCGGCGATGGTATCCCACAGGTTCTTGTAGGTGACTGCGGGGGTGGTGCCCGACTTAAGAAATCCGGCATCACGACCGATGGTCTCGTCATGGGAGTAGCCGGTCAAAACGGTGAACTGGGGGTTGACGTACTCGATGCGGCCCTGCTGGTCGGTGATCATGACCGCCGCCGGACTCTGCTCCACGGCGCGCGACAGCTTGCGGATGGCGATCTCGGCCCGTTTGCGCTCCTCCAACTCGGTCCTGAGGGAGTCGCGGGTGGAGACGATCTCCCCGGTCAGACGGACGAAGCGGTTGCGCAGCGACAGGAGTTCGTCCATGCGCGGCTGGCTCTCCTCGCTCCTGGAGTCCAGGACATTTTCGGAAAAATCCATGATGTCGCGCGTGATCTGCCCGATTTTGCGGGTGATCCAGTACATGATGACCAGACAGGCCAGGATCAGAACGGCGGCGGTGATGAAGCGCTGCCCCCGCTCGGCGGCCAGAATGGATTGCACCAGGGACTCCATGGCGCCGATGGGTTCCAGGGTGACCAGTTGCAGCAGCAGATCCGACGAACCATAATCGAAATAGGATTGCCCGGCGACCAGATAACGCTCCATGGTCTCGGAAAGGGGCCGCCCGGAGGTGAGGGAGGCGGGCTGGTTGTTGGCGATGATCTTCAGATTCTCGCCTTCGAGCAGCGCGACCAGACCCGTGTATCGGCCGACCGGTCCCTGGATCCGGGAGAGGAAGTCGTCGTTGAGGGGCGCGGCCAGCATCAGGGTGGCGCGGGGTTCGCCCTGCCTGTCCGCGATCACCTCCGAGGTGATCAGGTAGGGGGCGCCGGCGATGGCGGTCAGGAAGGTCTGATTGTGGCTGAGTTCCATGAGGAGCGGCGATGGCTCCAGCAACTCCCTGGGGAGCGGCTCCGCCTGACCCTGGTAGATCTCGCGCACCGTGCCCTCGCCATCGAGCAGCAGCAGAAGCGGCAGGGGCGTGAAACCGCGCAGCACCGAGGAGCGGGGCAGCCAGGCAGGGGGACGGTCATGGCGCGCCACCTTGCCGGAGGCATCCACCGGCTCCCAGTGGTCGAGGTAATCGAGGAAGTTCTTCTGCGAGGCCAGCAGCCGGACGGATTGGTGATAGGCACGGATGTGGTTGTCGAAGAGGATCCGATTGGCGGCGGCCTTCTCGCCCAGCATGACGGTGAATCGTTCCTGGAAGAGGGCGCGCAGATGACTGGTCTGAAGGGTGTCCAGCAGACTCCAGGTGGCGGAGGCCACCAGCACGGTGGCCAGCAGCGCCTTGAGGGTCAGAGGGATTCGAGCGAGCATCCTGGGGCCTGTTCAAAAGGCCGCCGGGAGCGACTCCCGGCGGCCAGGGGCGGTCAATCCACATCCAGTTGGATCTTGGGGTTGGGGGCGTCCTCGCGGCCCGACGGGTTGGTGAACTGATCGTTGAGGTTCTGGACATACTGATCGGTCAGCTTGAGGACCCGGTCCACCCGCAGCCTGGCCAGGTTGCCCCAGCCCGCCGGATGGGTGCTGAGCAGGAGGCGCCAGGGCTGGGTGTTCTTGCGGAAGGCGTTGCGGACGTATTCCAGCAGATCCGGCTCTGTGATCTCCTTGTGCAGCCGTTTGAGAATCAGGCCGGCGGTGAGCTTGCGCAGCATGAAATGCAGGAAACCGACGCCGGAGACCACCACCAGCGCCGCGATGGCGGCGAGGATCTGCACCCATTGCTCCTTGGCCAGCCAGGTGTCGAGGGAGATCCAGGAGGCCACGGGATAACCGGCCATCATCAACGCCCCCACCCCGACGGCGAGCAACAGCAGCAGGATGCCGTCCAGAATGAGGGTATGCTTGCGCCAGCGCTTGAGCAGCCCGCTGACGATGGGGGGGGTCTGGGTGCCGATGAGCTTGGCGGTATGCTCCAGAACGCCGATGATCCGGTAGGCCCGTTCCACCTCGACGCGGCGGATCCGTTCCTCGATGTCGTGCATGTCCTCGGCGCGCTTGTTGTGGTAGCGGATGCGCAGGGTTTCGTCCTCGATGGGATGGGCGGCGTCGAGGTTGAAGATCTGGAAGAAACGCCCTGCTGTCAGGCCGCTCTGGGCCAGGGCGCGCTGCCAGGCGGCGGTGACGTCCTCCAGGTTGTCTTCCCGCACGGTGCAGTCCACCTGGTTGAGGATGAAGAGGAATTTATTGGAGTCGGAGCGATTGATGGTATTCTTCACCAGGTGATCCAGGGTATCCTTCATGGCGCCGGGTTCCGGGTGGCGGGCATCGAAGAAAACCAGTACCAGATCCGCGAGACTCATGATATGGTCCGTGATCCTCAGGGTGGAGGTGCGCTGGGCGTCGGCGTCGAAACCGGGCGAGTCGATGAGGATCTTGCCCAGGAGTTTGTCGGTGGGGCAGGTCTTGAGTTGGAGATAGGCGTCGATCCGCTTCCCTTCGCCCTGGACCACGTGCTCGATCTGGCGGCTGATCTGGTAGAAGGGGAAACGGGGATCCGCGTCCAGGGCCAGACCCGGCAGGGTACGGACCTTGTCCTCCTTGCTGAAGCAGATCACCGTGAACTTGTCGTCCACCGCCTGATTGCCGGTGCGTTGCAGCTTTTGGCCGAGAAAACTGTTGATGAAGGTCGATTTGCCGGAGGAAAAAGTGCCCAAGACCGCGATCAGCGGCCACCACGGCACCCGGGTCGCGAAGGAGTCATCACGACCGAGCACCCCCATGCGGTAGGCGACCCGATCCAGTTCCCGGAAACTCTGCACGACCTGCAACAGGACGGGATTTTCCTGTTTGAGGTGCTTTTCAAGGCTGTTGAGGCGTCTGTCGATCTGGCTGCTGGCACTGTTGAACATGCGATCACTCCGGGATTTTCAATTAATGTTACACCAAAGGGTCCGATCTTGTGATAAGATGATGCGGGACCCAGCAATCCAAGGCTTACGAATGATTGGTTCGACCACATCCCCTGCAACCGTTTTAGACCAAAACAAGGAGAGATGCTATGGCTGAAAATACGTTAACGATCCGTGACAATCGCACGGGCAAGGAAGTCGAATTTCCCATCCAATCGGGCACGGAAGGGCCTCCTGTAGTCGATATTGAAAAATTTTATAAAGAATTCGGACTGTTCACTCTGGATCCGGGTTTCCGTTCCACGGCCTCGTGCAAAAGCAGGATCACCTTCATCGACGGCGAGGCCGGGGTCCTGCTCTACCGGGGCTATCCCATCGAGCAATTGGCGGAATTCAGCCACTTTCCGGAGGTGTGCTACCTGCTGCTGAACGGCGAACTGCCCAACGAGGAGCAGTATACCAGATTCGTTAATACTGTCACGAATCATACCATGCTGCATGAACAGATTTTGAATTTTTATAAAGGCTACCGCCGGGACGCCCATCCCATGGCGATCATGGTGGGGGTGGTGGGGGCGTTGTCGGCCTTCTATCACGACTCCCTGGATGTTCACGACCTGCGCCACCGCGAAGTTTCGGCATTCCGGCTGATCTCCAAGATCCCGACCATCGCCGCCGCGTCGTACAAGTATTCCATAGGTCAGCCGTTCATCTATCCGGACAACGAGCGCAGCTATGTGGAGAATTTCCTCTACATGCTCTTTTCGGTGCCCAGCGCGAAATTCAAGATGTCGCCGGTGCTGGTGCGCGCCATGGAACAGATCCTGATCCTGCACGCCGACCACGAACAGAACGCCTCCACCTCCACGGTGCGGCTGGCCGGCTCCTCGCAGGCCAATCCCTTCGCGGCGGCCTCCGCCGGGATCGGGGCGCTGTGGGGTCCGGCCCATGGCGGGGCCAACGAGGCGGTCCTCGACATGCTCGCCGAGATCCGCTCGGTGGACCGCGTGCCGGAATACATCATGCGGGCCAAGAATCCCCAGGATCCGTTCCGTCTGATGGGGTTCGGCCACCGGGTCTACAAGAACTACGACCCGCGCGCCCGCATCCTGAAAAAGGCGGCCCACGAGGTGCTCGCGGAACTGGGACGCGGCAACGATCCCATCTTCAAGCTGGCCCTGGAGCTGGAAAAGATCGCTCAGGAAGACGATTACTTCGTGAAGCGGAAGCTCTATCCCAACGTGGACTTCTACTCCGGGATCATCCAGTCGGCCATCGGCATCCCCAACAACATGTTCACGGTGATCTTCGCCGTGGCCCGCATGGTGGGTTGGGTGAGCCAGTGGAAGGAGATGATCGAGGCCGGCGAGGGGATCGGCCGGCCCCGCCAGCTTTACGTCGGCGCGCCGAGCCGGGAGTACCTCTTCATGAGCGAGCGGAAATAGCCCCCATTCCATTCCTCTCCGGTTGACAGGACCCGGCGGGAACTTCATAGTTCCCGCCGGGGTCGTATTTACGCAATGCCAATGGGCGAGATGGTCTCATCAATGCTTCGGGAGTGAACCACACGTGAAACTGACTGGCGCGCAAATCGTCATTCAAACCCTGCTGGATCTGGGGGTCGATACCCTGTTCGGCTACCCCGGCGGGACTGTTTTGTACATCTATGACGAAATCTACAAGGCCAAGGGCCGACTGACGCATATCCTCACCCGGCACGAACAGGGCGCCGTGCATGCTGCCGACGGTTACGCACGGGCCACCGGACAGGTGGGCGTGGCCATCGTCACCTCCGGACCGGGGGCCACCAACGCCGTGACCGGATTGGCCACGGCCCACATGGACTCCATCCCGCTGCTGTGCATCTCCGGCCAGGTGCCGGTGCCCCTGATCGGCAACGACGCCTTCCAGGAGGCGGATACCGTGGGGATCACCCGCTCCTGCACCAAGCACAACTTCCTGGTGCGGGACGTGGCCGACCTGGCCAGGGTGCTGCGGGAGGCCCATTACATCGCCCGCACCGGACGCCCCGGACCGGTGCTGGTGGACATCCCCAAGGACGTGACAGCGGCCACGACCGAATATGTCCATACCACCGCCGAACCGAGAATCCGCTCCTACAAGCCCACCCTGATCGGCCACGCCGGTCAGATCCGCAAGGCGGCCAGGCTGATCCAGCAGGCCAAGAAGCCGGTGCTCTACGTGGGGGGCGGCGCGGTCTCGGCGAACGCCGCCGAGGAGCTTTGGCAACTGGTGCAGGCGCTGCATTTCCCGGTGACCAACACCCTGATGGGCCTCGGCTCCTTTCCGGCGGCGGACGGACGCTTCGTCGGCATGCTGGGGATGCACGGGACCTACGAGGCCAACATGGCGGTCTCCCATTGCGACCTGCTGGTGGCCATCGGCGCCCGCTTCGACGACCGGGTGACCGGCAAGATCTCGGCCTTCGCCCCGCACGCCACCATCATCCACATCGACGTGGACCCCACCTCCATCTCCAAGAACGTCAAGGTGGACCTGCCCATCGTCGGGGATGTCAAGCAGGTGCTGCGGCAACTCAACGAGCTGATCCTGAACCGGGAGTATCTCGCCGAGACCCGCGACCTGCTCCCGTGGTGGGACGAGATCGAAACCTGGCGCAAAAAAAACAGCCTGCGCTACACCCAAGGGTCGGAAATCATCGAACCCCAGTACGTTCTGGAGTGCCTGTGCACCCTGACCAAAGGGGAGTCGATCGTGGCCACGGACGTGGGGCAACACCAGATGTGGACCGCGCAGTTCTACGGCTTTCAAAAGCCGCGACGGTGGCTCACCTCCGGCGGGCTGGGGACCATGGGTTACGGCCTGCCCGCCGCCATGGGGGCACAGGTGGCCCATCCCAAGGCTCAGGTGGTCCTGATCACCGGGGAAGGCTCCATCCAGATGAACATCCAGGAGTTCGCCACCTGCCGCCAGTACGGCCTGCCGGTCAAGGTGGTGATCCTCAACAACGGGTATCTGGGCATGGTGCGGCAGTGGCAGCAGTTCTTCTACGAGGGGCGCTACGCCGAATCGAACATGTCGGTCACCCCGGACTTCATCAAGCTGGCGGAGGCGTATGGCGCCCTGGGCCTGCGCGCCGACCGGGCCGCCGACGTGATGAAGACCCTGGAACAGGGGCTGGCGCATCCGGGGACCGTGATCATGGATTTCCATGTCAACCGGGAAGCCAATGTCTATCCCATGGTCCCGGCGGGCGCGGGACTGAGCGAGATGATTCTGATTTAGGAGAACGGTATGCGCCACGTCATTTCAGCACTGGTGGAAAACGAAGCGGGGGTGTTGTCCAGGGTGGTGGGACTCTTCTCCGCGCGTGGCTTCAACATCGAAAGCCTGACCGTGGCCCCGGTGGGCAACCTGGAGACCTCCCGCATCACGCTGGTGACCCAAGGCGAGGAGTCGATCATCGAGCAGATTCTCAAGCAGCTCAACAAGCTGGTGCCGGTGATCCAGGTGGCGGACATCACCGAGGGGCCGCATGTGGAACGGGAGTTGATGCTGGTGAAGGTGACGGCGGAAGGAGAAAAACGGGCCGAGGTGTTGCGCATCGCCGACATCTTCCGCTCGCGGGTGGTGGATACCACCCCGGTCTCCTTCATCATCGAGGTGACGGGGGAAAGCAGCAAGCTGGATGCCTTTCTGAACCTGCTGCATCCCCTGGGAGTGACCGAAATGGTGCGCACCGGCGTGGTGGCCCTGCCGCGCGGGGAGAAGGGCATGACGGGACATAAGGGATCTCATTCTTGAGTTTTTTCAATAGTTGTCGCACACAAACGCAAGGAGGACAAGATGAAGGTGTATTATGACAGTGACGCCGATCTGGCGGAGATCCGCTCCCGCCAGGTTGCGATCATCGGTTACGGCTCCCAGGGCCATGCCCATGCCCAGAATCTCAAGGATTCCGGGGTACACGTGACGGTGGGTCTGCGCAAGGGATCGACTTCGTGGGCCAAGGCCGAGGCGGCGGGGATGTCGGTGGCCGAGGTCGCGGCGGCGGTCCGGGGCGCGGACGTGGTGATGATCCTGGTGCCGGACGAGCACCAGGCGCGGGTCTACCGCGAGGAGGTGGCCCCCAATCTGAAGTCTGGAGCAGCGCTGGTCTTCGCCCACGGTTTCAATATTCACTTCGGGCAGATCGATCCGCCGACAGGGGTGGATGTGTTCCTGGTGGCGCCCAAGGGACCGGGTCATCTGGTGCGCTCCGAGTACCTGAAGGGGGGCGGGGTGCCGAGCCTGATCGCCATTCATCAGGATGCGACCGGCAATGCCAAGAAGATTGCGCTGGCGTATGCGTCGGCCAATGGCGGAGGCCGTGCCGGGGTGATCGAGACCTCCTTCCGGGAGGAGACCGAGACCGATCTGTTCGGCGAGCAGGCGGTGTTGTGCGGCGGGATCACGGCGTTGATCCAGGCGGGCTTCGAGACCCTGGTGGAGGCGGGATACGCCCCGGAGATGGCCTATTTCGAGTGTCTGCACGAGACCAAGCTGATCGTGGACCTGATCTACGAGGGCGGCATCGCCAACATGCGCTACTCCATCTCCAACACCGCCGAGTACGGCGACCTGACGCGCGGTCCCAGGATCATCACCGACGAGACCCGCAAGGAGATGAAGAAAATCCTGGGCGAGATCCAGACCGGCGACTTCGCCCGCGAGTGGATCCTGGAGAACATGGCGGGCCGTGCCCGGTTTCAGGCACTGCGGCGGCGCGGCCAGGAGCACCCCATCGAAAAACTGGGCGAGGGCTTGCGCGCCATGATGCCCTGGATCGGCAAGGGCAAGCTGGTGGACAAGAGCCGGAACTGAAGACGGGAGTGTATAACGCCATGGCGGATACCAGACGCAAGATGCCTCGACCCGTCGGTGAGGAAGTCCCCCCACTGACGGACGAGCAGATGCACCAATTACTCTTGGAAGGACAGGCTCTGAGCAAAAAAGTGACCGAAGGTTTTCGAAATACGGTAACTATTGACGAGAAAGGGTTGTCATTACGTTTTTACAACCCACCAGCTCTCAAGATCTGACCATGTCGGAGTTGTCCTGGGAACGCATCGATAATCTTATAAAAGTGCATCGAATCGCAGAATGGGATACGTTCTGGACTTATGGCATCTCCGGAAGCCATCACCAAACAGATTCGGTACAGGTTCGCTATCTGGAAAGCTATCTGCGGACGTTGGGGGCAAGGACGCTGATCGTGGAATCCCATTACATCGATCGGCATTACATGGACGAATTTGCCACCTATTATGCACGAAAGCGGATTGCGCCACCGAATCACTGTCGCCGTCTGCATGCGTTCTCCACGGAACTGGATGATGCCGGTTTCGAGCACCGGTTGCGCACTGCCGCAACCGGTGCAACGGCACTCGAATCCGTACAAAAGGAACTGAATGACGGCTACCTCGGATTCATCGTCGTCCGACCGGTTGCGAATGTTCCCATTGGACGAACGGTATTGCGTCCATTGCAAGACGAGTCGGCACGCCATTTTCCGACCGGAGTTGTCCATATCGTCCATTTGGCCGGGTTGCGTTTGAGCGTGCATGGTTTGGCTTTTCAGCAACAGGATCGGGCCGTTGCCGCATGCGCTTCCACCGCCGTGTGGTCGGCATTGCAGAGTGTTGCCCGTCGCGATGGCGGGCATGCCCCCACCACATCCGCGATCACCGAGGCTGCGGTGCGTCATTTGTTGCCCGCAGGCCGTCCTTATCCTTCCGATGGGCTGACAAGGGAGCAGATTTCCGAGTCCTTGCGCGCATTCCGTTTCCCGCCAGTCTTGTTTCAATTTGCGGATTCTCCAGGCAAATTTAAACTATTATTAAATATTTATCTACGCTCACGCATACCAGTTATCATTGCATTATGCCAGGATGACGAAGACAATAGAGGCCATGCCGTCACCGTGGCCGGATACGAAGAACAGGAGAGTGTGCAAGGCGTACACGAGGTGGATGCTACATTTGCAGGCATTACGAGCGCCAATCTGGCGTTCGACAAAATCTACATTCATGACGACCGTTTGGGACCCTATGCCAGAGCCAAGCTGGAGATGGTTGCCAATCGACTGGCCGTGACCCTAGAATTGCCAGGAAACCGCAAGGAAACATGGCGGATCGGTACTGCCATTGTACCCGTGTATGAAAAATTGCGGGCAACGGCGGAAGAGTTGTTTGAGAATGGTGCAAGCTTCCTGTTGCCGATGGTCAACTGGGCTGCCATGCGCAAAAAGGCAGACATCGATGTCACATTGTTTTTCACCCGCTCCGGCGAATACCAGCAATCGCTCTTTGACCGGGGCATAGAGCCGGAACGGTTGATCCGTTTTCAGAAAAAAGCCGTACTGAGCCGTTATGTCGGCATCGTACGCTGGAAACTGGATGGACAAATCTTCCTGGACACGATATGGGACACCACGGATCGTATCCAGGCGACCAAGGAATCCTTTATCGGATTGGTATGCTATTTTGACGACCATCACAACTGGGCGGACGCCCTGGCGAAATACTTGAACGGCATTGCCGGATAATGACAGGAGAACAAAATCATGATCAAACACGGCCCGGTGGCCAGGGAGGGGTGGCCCTTCATCGCGATTTTCGTATTGGTGGCGTTGGCGGGGACGTGGTTCGCCGTGGCGCGGCCACTGATGGTGATCCTGTGGCTGCTGGCCATCTGGTGCGTGTGGTTCTTCCGCGACCCGGATCGCGTGACGCCCCAGGGAGAAGGATTGGTGATCGCCCCGGCGGATGGGCGGGTGGTGGCGGTGGAGGTGGTGCCGGAGGCGCCGCTTTCGGGGCTGCCGGCACGCAAGTTCTCGATTTTCATGAACGTGTTCAGCGTGCATGTAAACCGTTTCCCCATTCCGGGCCGGGTGGAGAAGGTGAGCTACCATGCGGGCAGCTTCCTGAACGCCGCGCTGGACAAGGCATCCTCCGAAAACGAACGGATGGAGGTTCTGGCCAGAACGGCGTCCGGGGTGCCGATCACCTTCGTGCAGGTGGCGGGGCTGGTGGCGCGGCGCATCGTCTGTTACCTGCAACCCGGCCAGAGTCTGGCGGCGGGGGATCGGTTCGGTCTGATCCGCTTCGGCTCGCGGGTGGATGTCTATTTGCCGCTCACCGCACGGGTGGAGTTGACCATCGGCGATGCCACCGTCGCCGGCGAAACGGTGATCGCCCGTTTGTGACCGGGCGCCATTCCTTGTCCATCAGCCATCATTAAGGGGAGAAGAGGCCATGTCCACCGTGTCCGAGATCACGAGCAAACGAGGGGCATACATCTTTCCATGCCTGTTGACCACCGGGGGGATGTTTTTCGGATTTTACGCCATCATGGCAGCATTGACCGGGAAGTACGAGCAAGGCGCCCTGGCCATCGTGGTGGCCGGGGTGTTCGACGGACTGGACGGACGGGTGGCGCGGGCGATGAACGCCACGTCGGCCTTCGGCAAGGAGTTGGACAGCCTGGCGGATTTCCTCTCCTTCGGGATCGCGCCGGCGGTGCTGATCCATCAATGGGCCTTGACGCCGTTCGCCAGGGTGGGCTGGGCCGGGGCGTTTCTGTTCGCCGTGTGCGGGGCGTTGCGGCTGGCGCGCTTCAACGTGCAGAAGTCGGCGGCGGACGAAGAAGTGGCGAAACGCTATTTTCAGGGGCTGCCGATTCCGGCTGCCGCCGGGGTGTTGTCCTCGACGGTCCTCTTCTATGTGACCCTGGGAATCGCCCCTGCCGCGCCCGGCAACGAGGCGGCGGGGATTGCCGATTTCTGGCGCTGGTTGCCGTTGTTTCTGGTCTATGTCCTGGGCATCCTGATGGTGAGCGGCATTCGTTTCCGCAGCTTCAAGGAGTTCTCCTGGCACAAGAAGCGCCCGTTTCTGGCCATGGTGAGCGCGGTGGTGTTCATCACGGTGCTGACGATTCACATGGCGACCACCCTCTTCGTGGTGGGCTGGGCCTATCTGTTGTCCGCGCTGCACAGCCACCGCGAATACCGCGCCCTGGTCGCCCAAGGCCAGGAGGAGGAGGAGGACGAGGAGAAGGATTTCAACGCGGCGTGAGGGCAACAGGGGATGTCGTCGCCATGAGGTCTCAACCATGAGGAACCGCCATGCCACAAACCGCCACCTTCGATGATGTCTGGGGAATGTTCCAGGAGATGGTCCGCGAGGATCGGGAACGTCGAACGGAACTCGACCGTCGATTTCAGGAGACCGACCGTCAGCTCCATGCAATGCGCGAGGAGACCGACCGTCTGATGCGAGAAGTCTCCAAACAAATGAAGGAAACCGACCGTAAGTTGGATCGGCTTGGAGATCGGCTGGGTGAATTCGTCGAAGGATTGGTTGCTCCGGCCTGCAAGACCCTGTTTGCGCAATGGGGGATCCCGGTGCATCAGGTCAGCCGGCGCGTGGAGGCTGATTTGCCGGGAGGCCGCCATATCGAGATCGATCTGTTCGTGGTCAACACCGACGCGGTCTCCCTGGTGGAGGTCAAAAGCAAGCTCACGCTCGATGATGTTCGTGAACATCTGGCACGTCTATCCGTGTTTAAAGAATTTTTCCCCAGATACGCTGATTGCCGGACTTATGGCGCGGTCGCCGCCATGGTGATCGCGGAGAATGTCAGCCGTTTTGCCATCAGCCAGGGTCTGTTCGTGATCGAGCAGGCAGGCGACACGTTGCGCATGGCAAACGAGGCCGACTTCAAGCCGCGCGCATGGTAAATACTTGATGTTCATGGTGGTGACCAAGACCGGATCGTGTCGGACGGAATGAAAATTTAATTTGTTATCGTAAGTTACGCAGTTTATTTCCGGCTTCCCAGGATGTCTGGAAGGAGCTTTTCAGAAATGAATAACCAAGTATATCAAACATAATATAAATTAAATTATTATATGTAATTTTTACCTAATTTTGAGACGGAACTGCGCAATAGCCATTTCACCGCAGCGTGATCGCCGCCAATTCCCGCGCCACCCGCCGGATCACCTCCGGCCACTCCCCCGGCCCCTCCTGACGGAACAGCCGCGCCACGCCGGGATACCAGGGGGAGTCGGAGCGATCCGCGAGCCATCGCCAGTCGGTGCCGATCCAGGGCACCAGCACCCAGCACGGTTTTGCCAACGCCCCGCACAGATGCACCAGAGCGGTGTCCACGCTGATCACCAGGTCCAGTTGCGCCACCACGGCCGCCGTGTCGGCGAAATCGTTCAGACGGCTGCCCATGTCCAATAGCGGCTGATCCGATGGCGGCAGGGCGGTCTCCCCCTTCTGCAAACCAACGAACCGCACCCCCGAAACCCCCCACAACGGCCTCAAGGCCGCCAGATCACGCAAGGAACGATTGCCGTCATTGCCGTGGGTGGCCGAACCCCGCCAGACCAGACCCACCAGCACCTCCCTCCCCTGCGGCACCTCCAGACCTTCCCGCGCGGGCGGTGGCCGCAAATAGGGCAGCTCGGCGGGCAGTGTCGCCAACGTCACCCCCAGATGCAGGGGGATGCTCATCAGGAATGTCCAATAATCATGCAGATGCACCGTCTCCGTTCCGGCGGTCACCCGCAAGCGTTCCCCGTCTTCCAGAGAGATCAACAAGGCTCGCAATGGCGGACGACACACCAAGGTCACCCTGGCCGCGCCCCGCTCCAGCAGCGTCCGGCAGAACCGGCAAAACTGCATCATGTCGCCGAATCCCTGCTCGCCGATCACCAGCAGCGCACGGCCCGCCACCTCCTCCCCGCGCCACATGGGAAAGGGCAACTCAGGCGGGATCACCTTTCTGTCGGGCATGCGCGCGTGATGGCGCGCCTCGTACCAGGGCCACCCCTCGGCAAACCGGCCCGCGCGCAACAGCACAAGACTCAAATTCCAGGCCACCTCGGCATGAAAATCCGGCCCCAAACGCAACGCCTCCCGCAATACCGGCTCGGCCTCGGCGTCTCGATGCCAATCATGCAACAATCTCCCCAGATTATTATGCGCCATTACCCAGCCGGGACGCAGCCGGAGCGCCTGCCGATACGCGGCAACCGCATCGTCGCATTGTCGTTCATCACCATATAAATTGCCAAGATTATAAAAAACATCCGCCAACCCCGGTTGCAACCGGAGCGCCTCCAGATGGGCCGCCTCCGCCTCGCCGTTGTGTCCTTGCGCGGCCAACGCCAGTCCCAGATTGGTCCATGCCGCAGCAAAGCCGGGCTGGACGCGCACCGCCTCCCGCAAGGCCGCCTCGGCCTCCTCGATCCGCCGCAAACCCAACAGCAACGTTCCCAAATGGTTATACCCCTGCGCGCCATCCGGCCACAGGGCCACCAGCCGCCGATACCAGGCCTCGGCCTCCTCCGGCCTGCCCAGCCCCTCGCACGCCACGCCCAGGGCGCGCACCACCTCCCGATCCCCCGGCAGCTTCTCCAGGGCAATCCCCAGCGGCTCCCATGCCTCCTCCAGGCGGCCCATGACCTGCAAGGCCACCCCCAGCGCCTTCCAGCCGAAACCGTGCCCCGGTTGCCACGCCACCAACCGCCGCGCCAGGGCCTCCACCTCATCGAGACGCCCCTGGCCGAACCGAAGCGCCAGCACGAATCCAAACAACTCGCGGGCCACTTCCGCCACCACGCCCGGCCAATCGCCCGGCGATGGCTGATGAAACAGCCGCAACACCCCCGGATACCAGGGGGAATCCTCCCGTCCCTCCAGCCAGCGCCAGTCCGAAACGTGCGGCAGCAACACCCAGCACGGCCTCCCCAGCGCCCCGCAGAGATGGGCCAGGGCGGTATCCACCGTGATCACCAGATCGAGCCGCGCCACGACCGAGGCCGAATCGGCGAAATCCCCGATCCCGCCCCCCAACGCCACCAACGGCTGTCCGGGAGGCGACACGCGGGACTCCTCCTCCCCCTCTCCCTTCTGCAAGCCGAAAAAGGCGATCCCCGGCACCGACCACAAAGGCGCCAACGCCTCCAGGCCCGGCAAGGACCGATTGCGGTCATCGCCATGCAAGGCCGATCCCCGCCACACCAACCCCACCCGCACCCCGCCATCGCCGGGCAACACCGCGCTCCAGCGGCGATCCCGTTCGGGCAGCGTCGCCAGATAGGGAATGCGCGCCGGAATCGTCTCCAGGGTGGTTCCAAAACGGCCCGGCAGATCCAGAATGAAGGTCCAGTAATCATGCGGGGCCACCTCCAGCAGATCGGTCGCCACCATGATCCCGTCCCTGGCCAACGCCGGCTCCAGCAACGGCACCAACACCGGAAAGGTCACCAGGGTCAGCCGCACCGCCCCGGCCTCCCTGAGCAGGGCGCCATATCGGCAGAACTGGATGGTGTCCCCGTACCCCTGCTCGCTGACGATCAGCAGCGCCTTGCCGCGCACCTCCTCCCCCTCCCAGCGGGGAAAGGGCAGCGCCACCGGCAACACCGGACGATCCGGTCGCGACGGATGGCAACGCAACGCGTACCATGGCCACGCTTGCGCGTACCGCCCGGTTTTCAACAACCGCCAACCCAGTTGCCAGGCCGCATCCACCGATCCGGGCGTCCGGCGCAGCACCTCCCGGAGCAACACCTCGGCCTCCGCGCCCCGACCCTGGCCGTGCAGGACGACCGACAGCTCATGCAAGGCGGCGGTCAACTCCGGATCCAGGCGCAGGGCCTCACGCAAGGCGGTCTCGGCCTGATCCAGGGCATTCCGCAGGCGCAATACCAAACCAAAGTTGTGATATGCCACCGCGAAACCCGGATGACAACGAATCGCCTCGCGAAACAAGGCTTCGGCCTCGGCCAGACGCCCCTCGACTTGCACCAGCGCCCCCAGATTGATCAACGCCCCGGCATGACCCGGACTCAGACGCAACACCTCCCGCCAGATCGCCTCGCTCTCCTGGCCCACTGTCCGCCGCGCCACCCCAAGGATGAAGAGGGTCTCCACGTCCCCAGGCAGCAGCGCCACTGCCCGCGCCAACGGCTCCAGCGCCTCCTCCTCCCGGCCCAGCCGCTGCAGGGCCATGCCCAATGCCTTCCAGCCGAACCCCTCGTCCGGGGCCTGCTCCGTCCACGCGCGGGCAACCGCCTCCACCTCCGCGAAACGGCCCTCCCCGAACCAGACGATCAGGCGTCCTGCCGCCTCTTCGTCGATCATGGCCCGGCTCCGAGACCGTCCGGCAGGATCATCTCCTTCCTCCCTTCCCGCCAGTTTCGCCACATCCGCTCGTATACCCTCTCCAGATCCCGCGCGTACCGGTCGATATCGAACAAAGGATGGGTCAACCGGCTCTCCCGCAACCTCCGGCGCACGTCGCCCAACCGCTCTGGATTCCTGGCCAGATCCAACGCCAACGCACAATAACCGTCCCAATCGGAGGCGACCAGTTCCGGCAAACCCACGGCATGCAACAGGCTCGCCCCCACCCGGCTGACGAGGGTCTCCCCGATCCGGGTCACCAAAGGCACGCCGCTCCACAAGGCATCGACGCCGGTGGTGTGCGAATTGTACGGAAAGGTGTCCAGGGCAATATCCGCCAACGACAGTCGCGCCAAATGCTCCGCCATGCCCGCTGTCCTGGCCGCAAACCGCAACCGCTCCGCCGGCACGCCGCGCCGCGCCGCCTCGCGCCGCAAATTCTCCATGGCCGTGTCACTCCCTTGCCGCAGCCAGAGGATGCTGCCTGGCGCCTCCTGCAACAACCGGCACCAGATGTCGAAACTCTCCGGATTGAGCTTATAGAACGTGTTGAAACTGCAAAACACGATCCCCTCGTCGGGCAGGCCCGCCTCGGCGCGGGTCGGCGTCCCGGCCAGAGGCTGGGATCGCTCGCCGAACAACAGGCTGTGTGGCAGCAACGCCAGGGTTTCCGCGAAGTGGGAGGCATGCTCCGGCGGTGTCGAGACCGGATCCCCCAACAGGTAATCCATCAAACCGGGATGACCCAGCGTGCCGCAATACCCGATCCCCGTCACCTGCACCGGCGCCGGACGATGCGAGCAGATCGCGAGCCGCGCCCCCCTGGTGAACCCCTGCAAATCCACCAGGATGTCCACGCCATCCTCGCGGATGCGCCGCGCGGCATCCTCATCGGAAAAAGCGCGCAGATCGGCGAACCCGTCACAACCGGCCTCGATGCGTTGGCGCGTTTTGCTGCCGTCATCCGGGCCACAAGAATAGGCCAACACCGCGATCCGCTCGCGGGAGTGCGCCTCGCACAGCGCCGCCATCAACCGTCCCACCGGATGCTCGCCGAAATCGGCGGACAGATACCCGAGCCGAATCCGCCCCGACTCCGCGACAGACCACCCCTCATCCGCCCGAATCCGCCAATTCCGGGTATACGCCCGCGCACACCGCAACTGATCCATGGGCGTACCGGACAACGCCAGCATGGGAAACGGCTCCACGACCTCGTTTCCGGCGCGCACCCCCGCCAGGATGCCGGCTTCCGATTCCCGCAATCCCTCCCATGCGCAAATCTGGCGGCACAGATGATCCGCAAAGGAGCGCACGACGCCCGCCTCGTCCGGCTGACAACGCAACGCCTCCCGATAACAGGCCTCCGCCTCGACATCGCGATTCCACGCCTGCATCAGGCTGCCAAGATTGCCATGGGCCTCGGCGAAATCCGGCGCGTACCGCAGCGCCTCCCGATAACAGGCCTCCGCCTCGACGTGACGTTCCCGATCCTGCAACACCCTGCCCAGGTTGTTGATCGCCCAGGCATGGGTGGGATGGTGGCGCAACAACGCCCGATAACAGGCCTCCGCCTCATCGAAACGCCTCTGATTCTGCAATAGAACGCCAAGCGCGAAACCGACCTCGCCGTGATCCGGACGGATGCGCAACACCTCCCGGTAGCAGGCCTCCTCCTCGACGGGAGATGGCAACTCGCCAAGCAGGAAACCCAGGTTGGCGAGCACCGTGACATGGCCCGGACGGATGCGCAAGGATTCCCGCCAGGCGGCCCCGGCCTCGGTCAACCGTCCCTGCTTCCGCAACGCGACCCCCAGGTCGGCATGGGCGTCGGCATGGGCGGGATGCCAGCGCAGCACCTCGCGACAGGCGGCCTCGGCATCCGCCCACCGTCCCAGTCCATGCGCCACGACCCCCATGCTGGTCAGGGTTTCGACATCGCCCGGCAACCGCTCAGCCGCCATGCGCAAGGCCACGAGCGCCTCCTCGCCGCGCCCCAGCAACTGCAAGGCGGTCCCCAGCGCCTTCCAACCGATGCCCTGTTCCGGGTAGCGCCCCACCATGCGCCGCGCCACGGTTTCCGCTTCCGCGTGTGCCCCCTGTTCGAACAAGGCCACCAGGCAACTCGACCAGTATGGTTCTCCGGGCGGCTCCGACGCCAGGGCGTTACGGAAACAGGTCAAGGCGGTCACGGGATCCCCGGCCTGCTTCGCCAGCACGCCCAGATTGTGCCAGGCATCCGGATGGGCCGGATCGACCCGCAGAATCGCCCGATAGCCCCCCTCGGCATCCCGCGCACGGCCCGCCTGATGGTGCGCCACTGCCTGCCGCAAGGTTTTTATGACATTCGTCGCCACGCCATCCCCCGTCAGGGAGTTCCCCGGTTCTCGATGACCCATTCCATCAGGGCCACCCCATCCTCCTCTCCGGCAGGCGGATCGGTGGTTTCGATGGTCCATTCGGGCTGGGCCACCTCGTTCCAGTAACTGGCGGGAACGGTCTCGATCCGCCACTCCGGGGCCACGACCTCCCCGGCGGGGGCCTGATCCAGGATCGCGCCCCGCTCCCAGGCGCGCAGACGCGCCTCAATCGCCCGCTCCAGTTCCGCCGGATCGGTCTCCTCTTCCGGCAGCACGTCCGAACCCAGCGTGACGAAAAGGGTGCCCAGGGCGTTGTGCAACTCGGCAAAGGCCACATCCCGACGCGTCCGGGAGGTGATCCGCTCCACTTCGCGTTGAATCAGGTCCAGTTCGTTCATGGCTGCGGCCTGGCGACCGGCCTGGGCGTGCCGGTCCAACCGCTCGTTGACGTCGCTCAACGCCTGCGCCGTGACATACTCCTCCAGCGCCTGCACCAGACGCCGATACCCCACATGGACCTGCGCCAGCACGCTCATGCTCACGGCCTGCCGCATCAGCAACTGATACTCCTCCTTCGTCTGCGCCAGGGCCAGCCGCGACGGCGCGGAAAAGAGGTTCAACAGATTCCACGCCAGCTTCATGCCGGATTCCGCCCACACGTGATTGATGTAGGCATCCCCGCTATTATAATTCTTTCCAATATGAAACTCCAAGCCAGGCAACAACCGCAACAATTCCATGCGGGTCTCCCTGGTTTGAATGCGCACCTGATAATCCCGCTCCCGCAACTCCGGGCGCTGGCGCAAGGCGATTCGCTCCAGCCGGGTCAGCGGCGGGAACCGCGCCAGATCCGGCATGGCCACCTCTTCGCCGGGACCCGCCAGGACGAACGGCTCACCGGGATTGACGTTCATCAACTCGGCCAACGCCACCTTGGCCCCGGACAGCCCTTTCCACACCTCCTGAATCTGCTGCCAGTTCTTCAACAACGCCTTCTGATAATCCAGCAACTGCATAGGGGGCTGCAAGCGCTGTTGCTCAGCCTCCCTGGCATTTGCCAATGCCTTTTGCACCCGCGACATCAGCGGGGACATGGCCGCCTCCAGCCGCTGGCCGGCCCAGGCCCGCCAGTAGACCCCGCGCACGTCCTGGAGCAGGTTGTGCGCCGCCTTGCGCCGCAACTCCCTGGCGATCAACACCCGGTCGGATTGTTGCCGGGTATGCAGATAACTCACGCCGAAATCCAGCACGTTCCACGCCATCGACAGCGCGCGGGTGGTGTCGTACAGATCCAGGGAATCCGTGGGCCGGCGATCCCGCTCGCCATAGCCGGCCATGGCCGTCAACGCGGGGAGGTTGCGATACGACTCCACGTCCGTCAACCTTTGCGCCAACGCCACGTCCATCACCTTGACCCGCGTGGCCAGATGATGCCGTACCGCCCGCGCCATGGCCCCCTCCAGGGTCACCCGGCCCGGCGACTCGCTGGCGAACAGCGCCAGAAAATCCTCCCGGATGCGCGCCTCGCGCTCGTCCGGCGTCACGGGCACAGGGGTACGCGCGCAACCGAACATCAGCAGCGCGGCCACCAGACCCATCGCCAGGCGCCATCCCTTTTTCCCCATTCTTAAGCCTCGTGCGAGATACCGTCTTCCCCTGACGCGGTTGTTTGCACCTGGAATGCCATGATTCTTTACAAGCCGACATTTCTTTTTACTTGTTTTTTGCCATTTTTTTCAATCTATTAACCAAATGCCATACAATAATGCCGTCCAAAACAACGACACCTGCATTGACACATGACAGTAAATATCGTTATTTTTCAATAAAATAATATTCCATCAGGATATCGCTTCACAATGGTCCCGACTTTGCTGTATCATTCTCTTGGAGCAAAAGAGAACATCCGCAAACGCAAATTTTCGAGACAGGGGGTTGTCATGCATCGCATCCCTTCCACATTGCTGGCCATCGGACTGCTGATGATCGCCGCCCCGGCCCAGGCCGAAAAACTGATCGTCTTCAAGGCAACGGGGGTTGCGTTGACATCCGGCCAGGCCATCGACGGGGATCAACCCCTGCGCCTGGCGACCGGCCAAAGCGTGGAACTGATCGCCGAGAATGGCCGCGTGGTCAAGCTGGCTGGCCCCCACGAGCAACCGCCCTCCCCCGGCAAACCGGCGCAGGAAGAGACCGTCACCGCGTCGCTGAAGGCCATGGTGACCTCCGGTGGCGTGAACACCACCCACATGGGGGTGACCCGCGGCGTCGGCCAGGCGATCCCCAGCGGCAAGGATTGGCTGCCCGACCCCTGGCTGATCGATGTCACCAAAACCGGCACCCACTGCCAGCGTGCCGGCCAGCCGATGATCCTCTGGCGCCCGTCGGTGGACCAGGAGATCAACGTCCGCCTGGCCACCGCCGGCAACACCTGGAAGGCCAGCGCCCGCTGGCCGGCCGGAGCGGAAAAACTGGCGCCCCCACCCACCATGCCCATCAAGGACGGTTCGCACCTGCAAGTCAGCCTGGACAAGAGTCAAGCCGATCTGACCCTGCGGGTGATCCCGGAACAGGTGACCGCGCCACCGGTGCTGGCCGCATGGCTGCACGAAAGCGGCTGCCGCGCCCAATCCCTGGCTCTGCTGCGCACCCTCCATTGAACGCCCCGGTGACGCGCCTCCGAGGGTTGGAGTGGAGGGAATGAGACGCCCGCAAGGTGTGCGCGGCTTCGTCATCCTGGCCGTGATCGCCCTGCTTTCCGCCTGGCTGGCCAGAGAATTGGTGCAACGCATCACAGTCCTGCACATGATCGAGCAATGGACCGGCGACATGCGCATCGGCGCCCGCCCGGCGGAACCGCAACACCCGGATATCGTCATCGTCTCCATCACCGAGGAGACCCTGGAACCGTTCCCCTATCGCGCGCCCATCGACCGGAAATTCCTGAGCGACCTCCTGCAAACCCTGGAAAAACGCGGCGCGAAGGCCATTCTGCTGGACATCCTGCTCGATCAGCCCACGGAGCCGGACAAGGATGCCGCCATGAAGGCCACGCTGGCGGGGATGCGCATCCCCACGGTGGTGAGTTATGTGCATGGCAACCACCAACTGACCCCCCGGCAATCCCGCTTTCTGGACGCCTTTGTCCCGGTTCGGCAGCGTGGTCTGGCCAACGTGGTCCGCGACCAGTTCGACAACACCGTGCGCTGGATCTTTCCCGGCGCCGCCATCCCGAACCAGGGGTACATCCGGGGGGTCGCTGGCCTGATGGCCTCCCTGCTGGGCATCGAGCCGCCCGACACCCTGATCACCCTGGCCTGGCATGGCCGGCCCGACAGCGAAACCGAGCCGTTCCGCACCTATCCGGCCCACATGGTCCCCGTTTTGCCAGAGGCGTGGTTTGCGCAAAAGATCATCCTGATCGGCGCGGACCTCTCCCTGACCGACCGGCATCGCACCCCCCTCTCCTCCTCGCCGCTGCTGGCCAGGGGGCTGCACCAGTACGGCACCCCCGGCGTGATGATCCATGCCCATGCCCTGGCCCACATTCTGGACCGCCTCCCCTCCCCCGATCCGGGCCGGGCCGGGCGGGTGGCCATGCAACTGCTCTCCGCGCTTCTGGGTCTGCTGCTGGCTGCCGTGCCGCTGGCTTTCCAGACCCGCCTGATCCTGGCCATGGCCTTGACCGTCTTCTACTGGATCGGGGCCATTCATCTGTTCGGGATGGGCGGACCCCTGCTGCCACTGCTCGCCCCCACGCTGGCCTTCATTCTGGCGCTGGGCGCCGGTGATCTCCACCTGGGTCGTGAAGAACGGGAACAGCGCAAATTCATCAAGAACGCCTTTCGCCGCTACCTGGCGCCGGCGGTGGTGGAACAGCTCCTCAACGACCGCGCCTCGTTGCGTCTGGGTGGGGAACGGCGCGAAATGACTTTCATTTTTACGGACGTGGCTG
>PDZX01000037.1 GCA_002753185.1 Magnetococcales bacterium WMHbin3 | reverse complement strand
AAAAATTAATGAATTGTTGTATTTTGGCTGATTATTCTGACTCAATTTGTCTTAATTTTGCACCCAAGAGCGTGTTTGAGGATGGGTGATGTCAAAAAAATCGGCTTTTTCTGCCAGGCACTAATTATCGGAGCGCCAGGATTGTCTGCTATTCTAAAAAGTTCAGTATGATACCATACCAAATTATTCCACATCAAATACTCATAATTAGATTTTAATTTTTCTTTTTTATCGCATAATTGCCAAGCCGTGTCGGTACTTCTGACCGCAAGATGGTAATAATCCTGGCCCAAGGTCCAATATAAATTTGCAAGTTTAACATGTATAGCTAATTCATTGACAGAATTATTTTCTATCAACTTCGCACTTTCAGGCTGCTGCAAGTAATCACCAAAAATCTTTTCACAATTTTCAAAACTCTTTAAAAGCATCCTCTGCACAACCTTTTACATGATATATTTCACCAATCCTGAAATGAAGTGCATACCTGTTTGAAAAAAATATTTTTTCTTCTTGAGACTGTCTCGCGAGAAGCTGTTTGTAAATATTCAATGCGGCATCGTAATGTTTGTGACCTGAAAGGCTGTCTTCATCACGATCAATGGTAGCGAGCACTTGTTTTACATAACCGTCACTCACAGATTGCCAATTTTGCACAGGCAATGGTCCACAAAATAAAAGAAAAGCAACTTCCATGGCAAACCAATACCATAATTCAATCTTATTTTCATGATAAGGTATCGCCGCATCCAGCACAATCAATCGTTTCCAAATCTCAGCAAGCCATTCTTGCATCTCTTCCGATGTAAACGTCCTACGATATTTTAGCGCCTGTTTATTATAACTTTTATATGATATTGATTTATTTCCCTCAGATAAAAAAAGATCAGGTATAATACCATCTTCATATACCAACCAACTTCCAGGCCGATAACGCTCTTGGAAGTATTGCGTTGTCAAAGAAGCTTTATCCGTAATTTCGCGCAAATGGCCGACCAAATGATCGACGCTGTCAAGATGTTTGGCAAGATAGCGAAAACCTTCCCGCACATGAGGATCCACATCGGTCTTTTTGTATGACAGCGCATGCTCGATCTGCGCCCAGACATCTTGAATAATCGTTCTAAGCTGAATCTCAACCGGATACCATACCTGCTTAACTTTAATATAAATATTATAATGAATAGATTTGTATCCTGATTCTTTTTGAATTACGGACACAGACTGCTTAATAGTATCATCATTCAAAATTCTTTTTAATTTTGCTATCGCTCTGGTTCGTTGGAAATAATTCTTTGCCGTAATTTGCATGGCAATAGCGGGACCTTTGTGCCAATTATAGGCAGCGAACTCCCGTAATAAAATTGTCTCTCGACGACTGGCAAGTTCTGCCAACAAAAAATCATTTACCTTTAACAGCTCTTGTTCAAAAAGACATAAGAGACGAATACCGACAAAGTCTTCAAGACCCTCTAATTCTTTTGGCTCATCAAATTGCCGGCGTTTTGCCTTAAGGTAAAGACTCCCCATTTTTTTGATTCGACTGGTCACCGCATAGATCGGATCGCTCTTCCCATCCGCATTCATCGACACGCGCAGCTGTCGGATAAAAAGAGTTACCGCGTCTTCAACCAATTCCAAGGATGTCAATCTCTGGTCGTAATACTGCTTGACTTGATAAAAATTAAGCGCCATCTCCCCGCCTCCGAGACATAGAATGCAAATACATCTGTTTCTATTGACACAAAATCCCTTAGAAGTCAAGAGGGGAACGCGCATACTTGCCATTCCTCATGAAAGCCAAACGATCCGACAAGAATTCTGTTTGGCTTTCATGAGGATCAGAGCCATCTCAACACATTCCTCGATGGCTACCAGCCCGAAACCGCCCTGTTCTCACTCGTCCCCGTCCCCGATATCGCAGGCGTGGCCCGGTTTGCCATCCGGCTTCTCGCAGGAGGAGCAGCTCTTGGCGAACAGGTTGGCGTCCTTGATCTCGCACGCCGGCTTGCCGGTCTTGGCCGGAAATTCGCATTTCTCGGCGGTGACCAGACCACCCCAGTCGCCCGCCCCTTCACCGTTCTTGAAGGCCATGGTCTCCAGCTTCCAGCCGTTCACGCTCTTGCCGCCGTGCAGTTTGCCGGCCACGAAGCCGAAACGGCTCATGCCGTGGGCGTTGATCGAGGTTTTCTTGCCGGTCTTCAGGCAACCGCTCAGGGCCTTGGTGTTCAACACCACCCCACCGTTGCCGGCCACCAGTTCCAGCATGCGGCCCTTTTCGTCATCGGGATTGACGTCCATGCTGGTGTAGAGATGCTTGTGGCCCACCAGCATCAGTTTGATGTTCTCCGGCAGGGTGTCGTGGGGCAAACCCTCCAGGGCGGCCTGGGGCGTGGGATTGCTGAAATCGAATTTCGTGCATTTTCCCAAAACGGCCCAGGTCGGCTTGTGGGTCACCAGCCAGGCCTTGCGCTTGCCATCGGCGAAACTCTTGCCGATCTCCTTGTACCACCCGGCCAGGGTATCCTTGTCCGTGTCGCAGATGTTCTGGGTCTCGTTCAGGCTGGCGGTATCCAGCACCACCACGCTCCAGTCGTTGGCGAAATCGAGGCGATAGGGCCGGGTCATGGCGTCGCCCTGCCCCTGGCACGAATGGTCCTTGATCTGCTGGTCGGTGTTGCCGGCCACCTTGGAAGTGGGATCGAGCAGAAAGTACCACCCGTCGCCGTTGTTGCCCATGCTCTTGCACAGCTCGTGGTTGCCGCGCGCCACCACCAGCGGGGCCATGGCGAACAGATTGTCGCTCCCGGACATCGGGGTGAAGAAGTCCGCCTTCCAATTGCTCCATTTTTGCGGTTTTCCGGTATCGTCCTGCTTGCCCCGATACTTGAAATCCCCCACGTGGACGATCACCGCCGGCTTGTTCTCCTTGGTAAGATGCGCGGCCATCTCCTTGGCCATCACGGTCGGCAGGGGCCAATCCTTGTCCGTGCAGGATTGCGCCTTGGTGCCCCGGCAACCGCTGTCACCCAGGATCAATGCCACCTCCGGAGAACGGCCCACGGTGGGCAATTGCACCTTGTATTGCTGGCTGCTCTTGCCATCGGTCACGGTCCATGTCTCCCCCTTGGCCTGATGGTTCACGGCGAAGGGCAGGGCCGCCTCGCAGATGGTGACGGGCATCTCGGTGGGATTGGGGTTGGGCCGCAAGACCAGTTGGATCGGGCTGCCCTGGCCATTGGTCATGGTCATGTTGGCGCAGGCCGTGTCTTGCGCCGGTTCCAGCACCACCCGCGCCACCGGGACCGTTTCTCCGGTCAGGGTCGCCCCCTTCTCGCCCAGGACCACATAGGCCAGAGGATCCCCGGCCCAGGCCGGCTCTGCCATGCCAATAACCGTCATACAGGAAATCAAACCCGCAACAGACCTTAATCTCGACATTTGTATCCTCCATAATTATTACTTGATGGGACAATCACGAAACGTAAAGCTAGCAATCATGATGTGATGTTGTCAATAGGGCGCAAAACGAATCCGCCAAAAAAAAATATCACAAGCCTGACCGCGCTTTCGGCCCGGCCATCTTCATTCCGATAACGGATCATGGGTTTACCCGCCGCCAGGAAAGGTTTATAGTGCAACAACCCATCCCCAAAAATCGCTTGGCCACGAGGTGCATCCATGAGTTCGCAAGAGTCGTCCGGAAGCCGCGCCCAGTTCCGCATCCAGGACCCCGTTCAGGTATTCGCCACCTTCAGCGCGGAGGAGATCGCCCGCCGACAACAGACCGATCCCGAATTCGATGCCCCGCTGCACCAGGAGGCCATAGAGCTGATCCTGAGCCGTTTGCGCTCCCGTGTGCCGGCAAAGGAGGCCGTGGCATGATCATTCGGCGCCTCTGTTCGGAAAATCTCTTCAAATACAAAAAACTGGATCTGAACGGCCTGCCGGCGCGCGGGCGTATCCTCATCGCCGGCTCCAACGAGTCCGGCAAATCGGCCATTCTGGAGACCATCGCGCTGGCCTTGTTCGGTCGGACCTCCAATCTCACCCACGCCTCGGTCGGCAAGGCGGTGCGCTGGGGCACGGACAACGCCTCGGTCACCCTGGAGTTTCAGGGCAGCGACCTTGGCGAATACTCTCTGTTCCGCTACTTCGATGCCGACGGGGTGCAGCGCGCGCGCCTGACCCGTCAGGACCAGGAGCAACCCCTGGCCCAAGGGGTGGAGGCGGTGAACGAGGCCATGATCCAGGTGATCGGCTTCGATTACACGCAGTACACCGATGCCCTTTACCTGACGCTTGGGCGCCATTCCCATCCCCGGCCCCAGGACACGGTCAAGGAACTGGCCGGGGTGGCCACCCTGGAAAACCTGAGCGGGGAGATGGCCAACGAAATCCACGCGGAGGAGGAGGCGATCGATGCCCGCCAGCAACTCCTGACGGAAACCCACGAAAAGATCCACGCCCTCGCCCTGCGCGAGGAGGCCCTGGGCGAACTGGAAGCCCAAATGCGCCACGCCAGCGACCAGGTGGAGACCGCCACCTCCACCGCGCAGCGCTGGGAAGGATTCGATGCCGCCCTGATGCAATCCGCCCGCAACATTGCCACGGCCTGCCAGCGGCTGGCCAACACCACCCCGGAGACCGGCCTGCCGGGCTGGTGGAGCCGGGCCAGCCAGATGGACACTGCCCTGGCCGAGTTGGAAAGCGTCTGTCTGGGGGGGCAGGTGGAAATGGACAGCTCCCCCGCCGCGCCCTTGCGGGAGTGGCAGCAGCAGTTGCAAGGACGCCTGACGGATCTGGCGCGGATCCAGGAGAGCGCCCAGGAGGAACAGAACCGCCTGACCGAGTGGCTGGAAGGCCCGGTCGAGCGCACCAACCCGGAGAGCAGCAAAGCGGAAAACGCCCGGCTGGAGCAGACGCTGCGCCAACTGGAGCGCGCCCGTGCGCGGCAGGGTTTCGGGGTGATCGTGTTTCTGCTGGTGGCGCTCGCCGCCGGGGCCGGGACGTGGGTGGCCATGCACAGCCAGCAGAACCCGGAGTTCGCCCCCCGCGTGGTGGAGCTGCTCGCCAGGCACATCCCCAACTGGGAGAACTCCCGGACTCTGGTATTGATGCCCACGGCCATTCTGGCCACGCTGCTGACCCTGTGGAACCTGGTGGGCCGCTGGCGCAAGCAGGGGCGGATCCGCGCGGCCCTGGCGGCCGGGGAAACCCTGAAGCAGCGCGTGCGCTGGGCCAGGGAACGGGTGGCGGCCATCAACAACGCCCTCTCCCAGCCCCTGGAGCATCAGACGCAAATCCTGGCCACCATGGAAAACGCCCCCTGGCTCGCCGATCTGCAAGCCTGGATACGGGCAGAGGGGCAGCCCCTGCTGACCGCCGACGCCTTGCGCCAGTATTTGGCCGGGCTGGACAAGCGGGTCAAGGGCTTTCAGACCGAAATCGGCCACTGCCGCGAAGAGGCGCAAGAGCAGCTGGCCGCCACCCGCGCGGAGATCGCGGCCCATGAACAGATGGTCCTCGACCTGGAGCAGGCGGTACGCGACGAAAAGGAACGCCGCCGCGAACATGCCCGGCTGGGCGAGGCGGTCAAGACCATGGAAGCCGAAAACCACGCCGCCGAACACGCCATCGCCGTGCGCCGGATCGCGCGCGAGCTGCTGAAAGGGACCTGTATCGGACTTTCCGCCCACTTCAACCAGGAGTTGCACCGTTTCATCGCCTCCACCGCGCCGCTTTTCACCCAGGGCCGCTACCGTCACCTGCGCCTGGACGATGACCTCGATGTTTCGGTCTTTTCCGAGGCCAAGAACGACTTCGTGCGCATGGAGGAGGTCTCCACCGGGGTGCGTCGGCAATTGAACCTGGCCATCCGCATGGCCCTGGCCCAGGCCCTGGCCCTGCGTTGTGGTGGTCTGCACGCCATTGCCCTGGACGAACCCTTCGCCTATTACGATCGTCAGCGTTTCCGGGAATCCCTTGACGCCCTGCTGCGCATCAGCGACAAAATCACGCAGATCTGGGTGGTGGGGCAGGAGTTCGACACCGAGGCCAGCGCCACGGGATTATATATCCAGTGCATTCTGGATCAAGACACTCTGGTCATGAACAGGAGGTGACCTCTTGAAACCGTTCGCTCCCCGCTTCCTGTCGCTCCTGGGCTGGCTCCTGCTGGCGTGGGGGATTGCGCTCCCCGTGGCGCACGCCAGGGAGAACAGTACCGACAAACCCGCTCCCATCCTCATCAAGGGTTCCGACACCCTCACCAAGGCGCTCCGGGAATTGGCCAAGGCCTTTCGGGAGGTGGTGCCCGATATCGGCGTCGAGGTGGGGGGGGGGGGTTCCGGCAATGGCATTGCCGCCCTGGTCAACGGTCACGCGGATATCGCTTCTTCCAGCCGGCTCATGCGCTCCAGGGAGGTTCAGATCGCCGCCAAGAAGCATGCGGGCGTGGCGCCGGTTTTTCAGGTGGTCGCCCTGGACGCGGTTTCCGTGGTGGTCAATCCCGCCAATCCCCTCAATGGCATTTCCCTTCAGCAGTTGATGGAGATCTACGGCAAGCAGGAGCCGACCGCCCGCTGGTCCGATCTGGGGGTGCAGGTCCCAGGGTGTCAGGACCAGAAGATTCTCCCCTTGAGCCGCAAGAACAATTCCGGCACCTATGCCTTCTTCCGCGAGACCATCCTGCCCAAGCACGACCACTTCGACCACAACCTGGTCAGCCTGGACGCCTCCGACGAGATCGTCGCCATGGTCGCCCAGATGCCCTGCGCCATTGGCTATTCCGGCATGCCCTACGTCACCGGCAAGGTAAAGACCCTGTGCATCTCCCAAAGCCACGGCCCCAAGGTTCCCTGCGTCCCGCCCACCGTCGCTTCCACGCTCAACAAGACCTATCCACTGTCCAGGTCTCTCTATTTGTATACCCTTGGCCCGCCCTCTGGACAGAGCGCCCGGTTCCTGGAATGGATCAAGGGACCGCAGGCCAGGGAGATTCTGCAGCGCGCCGGCTACATCCCGGTCCCGCACACCGATTCCTCACCCTGAGAGCAGGGGCAGGGCGGTCAGGACCGCTCACAGGCCGCCGTGCCGGCGGAAGAAATCCACCATGTCGGGACGGTCGTTGTCCAAGGCGACGGCCATGGGGGTGCGTCCGGTGGAGTCGCGCGCATTGATGTCCGCGCCTCCGGTCAGGAGCATGTCCGCCTCCTCGACCCGGCCGCGGATGGCGGCGAAGTGGAGAGCGGTCTTGCCGAAATGATTTCTGGCATTGACCTCCGCCCCATGACGGATCAGATGCTCGGCCACCTCGGTCTGGCCGTGGAAGACGGCGCAATGGAGGGGCGGGCCGCCATCGGCGTTGCGCACGTCCACCTGGGCGCCGCGCGACATGAGCAATTCGGCCATGGCCACATATCCTTCCTGAACGGCCTGGAACAGCGGGGTTTCGCCATGGCGGTCCTTGGCATTGATGTCGGCCCCGGCGTCCAGGAGCCGCTCGGCGGTCTCCATGTGGCCCCAGGAGGCGGCCCAGTGCAAGGGGGTCTCCTTGTCCAGGTCCTGGGCATTGGGGTTGGCGCCGTGCTCCAGGAGCAGGCGGGCCAGGGAGGCGAAACCGCGCACCGCCACCCAATGCAGGGGGGTCCAGCGCTGGGGGTCCACGACGTTGACCTGGGCGCCGTACATGATCAGCCGCCCGGCCAGTTCCACCGCGCCCTCCTGGATGGCCCGATGGAGCATGGTCCACCCCTCGGCATCGCGGATGTCCGGATCCCCGCCCTCGGCCAAGAGGCGTTCCATATCGTCAGGCACCACCCACAATCCTTCCATGCGCGACCTCCTCAGACTATTTTGAACATTTCGTGCAGACTGGCCACCTTCATGAGGGCCATCAATTTCCGCGAGAGATTGGTCAGGGTGACCCTGGCCTGCTCCCCGCCCGCGTGCTCCCGCAAGACCAGCAGCATTCCCATGGCCGAGCTGTCCATGAAGTTGACTCCGGACATGTCCACCACATAGTGCGCCGTGGGCGATTCGCGAAAATAGGCGTCACGAAATGCCTGGCGCAGCTTGAAGGTGAACTCGCCACGAACGTGGATGCGCACCTCGTGGTCGTTGCGTTCCACGGTGACGATGCCACCGGCCTTGGCTCCCGAGAGCGCTCCGGACAGGATAGTGTCGGAAACGGTCATATCGATCATCCTTTTTGCAAAGCAGAGAAATCCACCGGGCAAGTTTAACGTATCGGCGGGTCGGTTGGCAATCCTGGACCAAGCGATCCGGAACAAATCCCCGCTCACACTTGTCACGTCGCGCGGCTCATTTGCCCAGCACCCCCTCCTGGGCCATGCTGAGGCATTGATTCCCGGCGGTGATCAGATGGTCCACCAGGCGGATGCCGATGGGATGCAGGGCGTTCATCAGGACGCGGGTGAGGTTGCGGTCGGCGGTGGAAGGGGTGGTGGTGCCGGCGGGGTGGTTGTGGGCCAGGATCACCTCGGCGGCCTTGTAGCGCAAGGCGATCTCCACGACATGGCGCGGCTGGACATGGGCCTCGTTGATCGTGCCGCGTGAGACCAGGGCCGGATAGAGCAGCCGGGCGCGCAGGTCCAGGCACAGGACGTAGAACACCTCCTCGGTGCGGCCGGCGGTCAGGGCCATGACATACTCCCTGGCCTTGAACGGGTCGTTCAGGGATTGCCTGGGCGTGGTCTTGCTCTGAAGATAGCGCCGGGTCAGCGGGGGGATCATGGCCAGAAAACAGGCGGCGGCCTGGCCCATGCCCGGCACGGTGGCCACATCCACCGGATCGGCCTCCAGGACCTGGGCCAGTCCCCCGTAGCGGTCGAGGAGCAGATGGGCGATGCCGTTGGTATCCTGTCTGGGCAGGACATTGAACAAGAGCAGTTCCAGGACCTGGTGATCCTCGAACCTCTCCAGCCCCTCTTCCAGAAACCGCTTGCGCAGGCGCTGGCGGTGGCCGTGGTGCAGTGATTTCCCGTCATTCTCCGGTGCCATGGTTGCGCTTCCTATGCCCTGACTCACGCCGATGTTATGATGTCTCGCAAAACGGCCAAACGTACCCCCTGGAGTCTCCCCCTTGAACGAACTCGAACCCCCTCCGGCAGATTACTACCCAGAAACGACGCCCATGCGACGTCCGGTTTACTCCCACGAGGCCGAGCAATCGGTGCTGGGGGCGATTCTCCTGGACAACGCCATCATGGATCACGTCGCGGACCTGCTGGTCCCGGAGGATTTCTACGTCGGCGCCCACCGGGTCGCCTTCGCGGCCATGCTGGCCATTCTGGATCGGGGCGAGCCGGCGGATCCCCTCATTCTCAAACAATACCTGGAAAAAAACAACGAACTCGACGCGGTGGGCGGTGCGGGTTATTTCGCCCGCCTGATCGACACGGTCCCGGCCACGGCCAATGCCAAGGCGTATGCCCACCTGGTGCGGGACAAATCCATATTGCGCGCCCTGGCCCAGACCGCCACCGCCATCGCCGAGGAGGTCTACGAAGAGGGGACGGCGCGTCCGGTGGACCAACTGCTGGAGAACGCGGAGCAACGCATCTTCGCCGTGGGGGAGAGCCGCTCCCGCCGTCGTTCCACCTATGCCGACCTGAAGAGCATCCTGCCGCCGATCTTCGAGCGGTTGGACAAACTGATCGCCCGTCAGGAGTCGATCACCGGGGTGCCCACCGGCTTCACCGACCTGGACCGGCTGCTGGCCGGGCTGCAGAAATCGGATCTGCTGATTCTGGCGGGTCGTCCGGCCATGGGCAAGACCTCGCTGGTGATGAACATGGCGATCAACGCGGCGCTGGATCATCAGGTGCCGGTGGCGGTCTTTTCCCTGGAGATGTCGCGGGAACAGCTCACCACCCGACTGCTCGCCTCCACCGCGCGGGTGGACGCCCAGGGGTTGCGCACCGGCAGGCTGCGCGACGAAGAGTACCACAAACTGGTGCATGCCGCGCAGGATCTCTCTCAGGCGCCGGTCTACATCGACGACTCCCCGTCGTTGTCCATCATGTCGTTGCGGGCCAAGGCGCGCCGCATGAAGCGGGAGAAGGGGATCGGATTCCTGGTGGTGGACTATTTGCAGCTCATGCAGGGCGAGGATACCCAGGAGAACCGGGTGCAGGAGATCTCGCAGATCAGCCGCGGCCTGAAGGGGGTGGCGCGGGAGTTGAACATCCCGGTGCTGGCGCTCTCCCAGCTCTCCCGCAAGGTGGAGGAGCGGCCCAACAAGCGGCCGATCCTCTCCGATCTGCGCGAGTCCGGCTCCATCGAGCAGGATGCGGACATCGTGATGTTCGTCTACCGGGAGGAGGTCTACAAAGAGAACGACCCGTCGCTGGCGGGGCTGGCCGAGGTGATCGTGGCCAAGCAGCGCAACGGCCCCACCGGCACGGTGCGGCTGACTTTCCAAAAACAGTTCACCCGCTTCGAGAACCATGCCTCGACGGACTATGTGGCGCGGCACGAATGATGGACGCGCCTCTGGCGGATGGCGGGGCGCGGCCCACCTGGGTGGAGGTGGATCTGGACGCCGTGGCGCACAACTTCCGGGTGGCGCGGGCGGCGGCGGGGGGCAGTGCCGTGTTTCCGGTCGTCAAGGCCAACGCCTATGGATTGGGGGCGACGCCGGTGGCGCGGGCACTGGCGGCAGCCGGGGCGGACGGCTTTTGCGTGGCCATGGTCGAGGAGGCGCGTCCCTTGCGCGAGGCGGGGATCGTACACCCCCTGGTGATCCTGTCCGGTTTTTTGCCGGGGGTGGAGCAGGCGGTCATCGAGCTGAATCTGCAACCGGTGCTGTTCGAGATGGAGGCGGCGCGGGCGTTGAGCCGGCTGCGTGGCGGCGGGGGAGCGCCGATTCCGGTGCATGTCAAGGTGGATACCGGCATGGGGCGCATGGGGTTTCCCCGCGCCAAAATTTCGGCGGTGTTGGAGGAGTTGCGCGGCCTGCCCGGCATCCGGGTGGCGAGCATCCTCTCGCATCTGGCTTGTGGCGACGCATTGACGGGCGAGGAGAGCCTGCGCCAGGCCGAACGGCTGGAGTGGGCCGGGGATGCCGCCCTGCCCCGCTCCCTGGCCAACAGCGCGGGATTGCTGGGCCATCCGCGCACCCGTCTGGCGTGGAGCCGGCCCGGAATCATGCTGTACGGGGCCTCGCCGTTCTTTCCCGCGCGCACCTGGCGCGAGGATGGTCTGCGACCGGTGGCGCGGTGGCTGACACGGGTGGTGGCGGTGCGCGAGGTGGAGGCCGGGACTCCCTTGGGGTATGGTCATGATTTCGTCACCCGGCGGGCCTCCCGGATCGGGGTATTGCCGGTGGGGTACGCGGATGGATACAGCCGCTGCATGCAGGGTCTGGCGCGGGTATTGATCGGCGGGGCGCGTGCCCCGGTGGTGGGGCGGATCTCCATGGATCTGACCCTGGTGGATCTCACGGACCATGCCGGGGCGGGCATCGGTGCTCCGGTGACGCTGCTGGGGGAGCAGGCTGGGGGGTTCATCGGCATCGAGGAGATGGCGGAGTGGATGGGGACCATCCCCTACGAGGTGCTCTGCCGGCTGGGGGCGCGCCTGCCGAGGCGCCATCTGCGCGCCGGGGTCAATGAGTAACGGCACATCTCTTGCAGAGCATTAGGGCATTTCCGAATCCGCCGCGCCTTGCTCGCCTCAAGGCCGGTAAACGATATGCCCTGTGTATAAGGAGACTCCCCGTGACCGGCGCCGCACACGACTTGGATACATCCCGTCAAGACCCCCCCACTGGCACCGCAGACATTTTCATTTCTCCGAATGAAAATAATCGCCTGGCCAAGAACAGCCGTCGCAAGCGGATCGGCTGGCACCTGACCGAGGCCCTGGTGGCCGCCGTGGTAGGCGGGATCGTCACCGCCATGGTCTGGCATCCGCCGACATCCAATGCGGCGCTGGAAATGAAACCGGAGTTGCCCGCCAGCGAGGCCGGAGAAACCAGCGAGGCCAAGAACGACAAGCCGGCCAAATTCGACAGCATGGACGAGTTCATGGCCGAAAAAAGCGAAGAGAAGACCTCGGAGACCGCGAGCACGCTCACGGAGAAGGAGGAGGTCAAGATCGAGGTCGAAGGCACCCAATTGGCCAACAAGGGCAAGAACGACCTGCTGGATGACACCCTGGATCTCAACGTGGAAGAGCCGGCCGATGACAGCCTGGAAGAGACCATGAGCGAGCCTTTCGAGGATATGCCCCTGGTGTCGGACGAGACCGAGGCCAAGCCGGTGGTGGCCGCCGCCGCGCGGGAAGAGGCCCAACCCACGAAGCGTTATTTGTCCATGACCAAAATCGATCTTGGCAAGGGCGTGGCGGGACAACCCGCACCGACGGAGATCAGGAAGATGGTCCCCCCGCCCAGGCCGGAAGCCAAGGCGCTCTCCCTGACCCGTGTGGAGCCGAAGGTGGCTCCGGTGAAGGCGGAGAGCAAGCATCCAGAGGCGAAACCGGAGGTCAAGACCGCGCCCAAAACCGATGGCAACCCGCAATCCAAGGCCGCACCCGTCATGGAGGCCAAGCCCGTCGATGCGGGCCATGGCAAAACGGAGTTCCCGCATGAGCAGACGGACGGATCGTTTCTGGTGACGGCCGGCTCCTTCTCCAATCTCGCTGGCGCGGAAAAATTGCAAAAGCAGTTGAACGATGCGGGCATTCCGGTGCGTCTGGCCAAGAGCACCTACCAGAACAAGCCGATGCATCACCTGTTGACCGGCCCGTTCGCCTCCTCGGACCTGGCGGGCAAGGCGGTGACGATCATCAAGGAGCGTGGCGGCGTGGAGGCGAAATCACTGACCGTACCGAACGCCAGGCAGAATGGCGTGCCCGGCGATGCGACCCGCACGGCCGCCGCGCCGAAGCCGGAAGTCAAGGCCAAGCCCGCCGAGGGCAAGGCGCCGGTCGAGGCCAAGACCCAGACGCAGGCGAAGGCGGCCCCGGCAGCCGGCAAGGTCGTCGAACCAGCACGGAAACCGGCGGTCGTCGCCAAGGCAGCGCCGAAGGAGGCCGTTGAGGCGAAAGCCGAGGCGCCGCGTCAGACCCGTTTCACCGGTTTCGTGACCACGGCGGCTTCGTTCAGCAATCCCGACAATGCCAATGCCCTGCGTCGCCGCCTGTCCGAACGCGGTATCAAGGCCTTCATCAAAATGGCCATCGTCAATGGCAAGGAGTTCTCTCATGTGGTGATGGGACCCTTCGCCACTCAGAAGGACGCCGATGCCGCGCTGGAGGCCGCCAAGAAAGATATCGGCATGCTGGCCAAGGCCACTCCCGCCGCCCGCTGATTGCCCGTCCCATGCCACAGACCCCTGGCGGCCGCTGCGCCGCCAGGGGTCCGCCCGGATTCAGACATTCCCCCGCGCCAGGGCACCACCACACCTGACTTCACCCACAACGTAAAACATTAATCGTTCACGGTTAGATGTGGCGGTACCCGGCTGACCCCGATGGTGGCAATCACCCGCAGGCCGGACTGCTCGAAGCCGTGCCGGGCAATGGAGAGATCGGAGACGGTGACCCTCTCGGCGCGCCGTTCGAGTCAATTCGCGGAGGGCCGCTGCGGAGGTGGGGAACCCCGCCATGGACAGATGGACGCCGTCGCGCGCGAACAGGCCGCGCAACCTGGCGACATCCATCGAAAGCGGTGAGAAAGGAGGTGGCGGGGATGCGCGAACGGTTGCTCCGACCACGCCAGCAAGGGCGCAGCCACCATGCCGGTCACGATGGCGAGCACCAGCATGATCCGTGGCCGGAGTACCGAACGGATCCTTTCACGGCCCCCCTCTGGTTGCGAAGGGCATACGTGGATGCAGAAACTCTTTTCCCAAACGGGAGACGGCCGACCGTCCGAAGGAGGGGCGGACCGTAGCCTCCCGATGGGAAAAGCTCAATGAAGCTGTGCCTGGCTCTCGCCCAGATTGGTCAAAGCTTCCTGAACCATACGACTGGCGTCCTCGTCGCTCATCGACTTGACGATGAGCTTTTCGGCCACCTGCATCGACAACTCCACCGCCACGGTGCGCACTTCCTCCATGGCCTTGTGCTTGGCCTGTTCGATCTCGACCAGGGCGGCGTTCTTCTTTTTGGTCAACTCCTGCTGCAACTCTTCGTGCGCCTGTTCCTTCATGCGAGCGGCATCCAGGCGGGCCTCTTCCATCATTTTGGCTGCCGTCTGCCGCGCGGCCACGAGTTGCCCCTGGAAGTTGGCCTGCAGGCGTTCCGCCTCCTTGCGACCGGCCTCGGCCTTCTGGATTTCATCGGCGATCCGGCTGGCGCGGGCATCGAGGATGGTCTCGATGGCTGGCAGGACGTACTTGCGCAGCAGCATCAGCAGGATGAAGAACGAGACGAAGGTCCAGAAAATCTGTGATGCGAAGACGCTCGACTCGAATTGCGGCAGTCCGGACGCGGCAGCCTCTTTGCCCGCTGCGCCTGCCGACGCATAGGCTTCGGTAATCATCCCCCTTTACCCATGATGATGAAGGCCAGGACCAGACCGTACAAGGCGATGGCTTCCACGAACGCGGCGCCGATCCAGATGTACTTGGACAAGGGACCTTCGGCGCTCGGCTGGCGAGCGAAGGCTTCGATCGCCTTGCCGAAGATGAATCCCAGTCCGACACCGGCGCCGCCCAGTCCCGCGGCGGCCAATCCCATTCCGATCAAAGAGGCGGGAAGGCTTTCCATGTTTTCTTTTTCTCCTCACGCAAACGAAAAAATGCCAAAGTCAAGTAGTACGCAAAACCAAGACCGCTGTCAATGCAGATGCAGCGCATCGTTGAGATAAACGCAGGTCAACATGGTGAAAATGTATGCCTGGATGAAGCCGATGAACACCTCGAACCCGGAAAAGACCACCGTGAAGCCGAAGGGCAACCAGGCCCCGAACCAGGAGAGGGTGACGGTGAAGAAGAACAGCACCCCCAGCAGGGTATGGCCGGCGGTCATGTTGGCGAACAGACGCACTGCCAGGGAGACCGGCCGGGCCAGGAAGGAGATCACCTCAATGGGGACGATCAGGGGGAGCAGGAAGGGGGGCAGGCCGTGAGGCACGAAAAAGCCCAGGAACTTCCAGCCGTGATGGTACACCCCCAGGAAGATGCACAACACGAAGATGCTCAGCGCCAGGGTCCCGGTCACGATCAACTGGGAGGTCACGGTGAAGGAACCGGGGAGGAGGCCCAACCAGTTGCAGAACAGGACGAAGAAGAACAGGGTGAAGATTCCGGGAAAGAACTTTTTGCCGGAGGGGCCGATCACGTCGTTGACGATGCCATCGAGGAACAGGTAAGCCGCCTCGGCCACGCTCTGCATCCGGCCCGGCACCAGGGTGGGAGCGCGCATGGCATAGCGGAACAGCCCGAAGGCCACCGCCACTGCGAGCCACATCCAGACCACGGAATTGGAGATGGAGATATCGAAACCGAATGGGGCGAGCTTGACGTAGTTGACGACCTGAAAATGGTGCAGCGGATCCAGTTTCGGCGCGCCGACCGCGACGTTCGGGGCGTTTTCGGCCCACGCTTCGGCAACAAGGGAAAAATTCATAGTCTGCTCCGGTTTCCGGTCTTATGTGTTGTGTTGATCACTGCCCATGGCGATCCGATACAGGTTGCGGAAGCCGGCGACGGTTCCGAACAGGAAAAAGATCACCGTCATCCACGGTTGCGTGCCGCACCAGTAGTCCAGGAGATACCCGATCCCCCCGCCGACGAAAATTGCGGCGACCAGATCCGAACTCATCCGCAGCGCCATGCTCATGCCGCTGGTCGTGGTCGGTGGTGGGGTTACTGGTCCTTCCATGTATGCCTCGCACTCCATGCCGCTCACGCGGGGCAGGGTGGTATCCTAAAAAGCCGCGAGCACGGTGTCAAGGTTTCGGTCGCCCGACTCGCCCGTGGAACGGGGCAATTCCCGCATTTTTTTTCTCAGGGTGTTGCGGTTGATCCCCAGAATGCGCGCCGCCTTGACCTGATTGCCGCCGACCTCCCGCAGAATATGGCCCAGCAGGGCGTTTTCGACGCGCCGGATGATGGTATCATACAGATCTTCGCCCCCGCGTCCAGTCAAATAATGGGCCACGGCCTGTTCCACCGCCTCTTCCAGGGCGCGGGAGTGGCCCTTGCCCCCTTCCGGGGCGTTACGGGGGGGCGCGGGCTGGCTCTCCCGCGCGCTGGAGGACGGGAGGCGCAGGTATTCCGGATGGATTTCGCTGCCTGGGGCCAGGGCCATCACCCGCCGGATCAGGTTTTCCAGTTCGCGCACATTGCCCGGCCAGTCGTAGGCCATCAGGCGCTCCATGCTCTCCGGCGCGAACCGCTTGGGGGCCACACGCAGTTCGCGGGCGGTGCGCTGCAGAAAATATTCCGCCAGCAACGGCAGATCCTCGCGCCGGGAGCGCAGGGAGGGCACATGCAACTGCGTGACGTTCAGGCGATGAAAGAGGTCCTCGCGGAAACGCCCGGCGGCAATGGCGGCCGGGAGGTCCTGATGGGTCGCGGCCATGATCCGCACGTTGGTGCGCACGGTCTCGGAGCCGCCGACACGGGTGAAGCAACCGTCCTGGAGCACCCGCAGCAGGCGGGTCTGGGCCTCCGGGGGCATGTCGCCGATCTCGTCCAGGAGCAGGGCGCCGTCACGGGCGCGTTCGAAGTGACCGACATGCCGGGCGACCGCCCCGGTGAAGGCCCCCTTCTCGTGGCCGAACAGTTCGCTTTCGATCAGGTTGGGCGGAATGGCGGCCATGTTGACCGCGACGAACGGCCCGTTGCGCCGGGGGCTGTTGGCATGCACGGCGCGGGCGATCAGCTCCTTGCCGCTGCCGGACTCGCCGTGGATCAGGACGGTCATCTCCGAGCTGGCCAGCCGGCCGATGGTGCGATACAGCTCCTGCATGGCGCGCGAGGCGCCGATCACCCCGCCGAAGCGATCCGGTTCCGGGACGGGGTCGCGCGGGACCGGCCGGTGGGTCTGTTCCAGGGCGCGCCGCGCCAGCTCCACCACCTGATGGATGTCGAACGGCTTGGGCAGGTATTCGAACGCCCCCTCCTCGAAGGCTTGCACCGCGTGGCGCAAGGTGCTCTGGGCGGTGACCACGATCACCGGCAGCCAGGGACGGCTCGCCTTGAGGGTCTTGAGCAGATCCAGCCCGGATCCTTGCGGCATCATGATGTCGGTGATCACCAGATCCCCGATCCCCTGGGCCGCACATTCCAGCAGGGCGTGGGCGGATTCGAAGCAGCGCGCCGCGAATCCGGCCCTGGTCAGCGCCTGCTCCAGCACGAAGCGCACGGCCCGGTCGTCGTCGGCCACCAGTATGGTGCGGCTCGCGTTCATGGGGCAGCCGGCAACAGCACCCGGAACACCGTCTCCCCGGGCGGGCATTCCAGTTCCAGTTGTCCGGCGTGGCCATGCACGATCTTCTGGCAGATGGAAAGCCCCAGGCCGGTCCCATCGGACTTGGTGGAGACCAGTGGCAAAAAGATCCTCTGCCGCATCTCCTCCGGGATCCCTGGGCCGTTGTCGCGCACCTCCACCTGGATGTGGAGGCGCCGGCGTCCCTGCTCCAGGCGGGTGCGGTGGGAGATGCGGGTAGCGATGCGCACCCGGCCCGCCTCGCCTGCGGCCTGCATGGCGTTCTTGACCAGATTCAGGAACAACTGAACGAGCTGATCCCGATCCCCGCGCACGTCCGGCAGGGAAGGATCGAAATCGGGGATGGGAAAGGGCCTGGCATTGGCGCTCACGCACAAACGCACGACATGATCCAGGATCTCGTGGATGTTGTGTTCCCGCGCCTGGAGCGGGCGCTGTTCGGCCAGGCCCAGCAGATGATCCAGCAGGCGGCTGACCCGGTCCACCTCGGAGCGGATCAGCTCCAGGCAGGCGGCGTCCTCCCCGGCCACCGAGGCATCCAGGAGTTGCGCCGCCCCACGGATGCCGGCCAGGGGGTTCTTGATCTCGTGGGCCACGGTCATGGCCAGGTCCCCCATCGAGTTGAGGGCGTCGTGCAGCCGCTCCCCCTCCTCCATCCGCTCGGTGGTCCCCACCTCCTCCATCTGCAACATGGCCCCGGCGCATGCCCCGTTCGGGGTGAAGAGCGGCACGGCGGTCAGGGCCACCCCGATCTCCCGCTCCGGGCCGGTGGCGATGCGCGCGTCGCGAATCCGGCAGGGCATGCCCAGGGTGCGGGCGCGGGAGAGCAGCTCCATGGCCACGGGATGGCCGGGGAGCAGCGTCTCCAGGCCCACCCCCACCAGGCGGCTCCTGGGTTTGCCGAGAAGCTTTTCCGCCGTGTCGTTCACGGCCCGCACCACCCCCCGCTCGTCCATGGCGACCACGCCCAGGGTGAGCTGGTCCCAGAGCACGACCGGCGCGAACACACCCTCCGCGAGCACGCTCATCAGGCGGCCCGCGCTTGCAGGAGGGGTTCGAAAAAGGCGCGCAGCAAGGGGGTCACCGCCTCCGGCGTGGGGGTGCGGTTGAGGCTTTCGCGCAAGGCGGCCCCGCCCGGCAGACCACGGGTGAACCAACTCACGTGCTTGCGGCCCAGCAGATGGCCGGTACGGGGACCGTGGTGCTCCAGCATGACATGGTAATGCGCCTCGATCAGCGCGGCGCGCTCCTCCAGGGTGGGTGGCGCAAGATGGCGGCCCGTGGTCAGGTAATGGGCGATCTCGCGAAAGATCCAGGGCCGGCCCAGGGCGGCCCGACCGATCATGATCCCGTCAACTCCAGAGCATCGCCACAGCTCCAGGGCCTGTTCCGGGGAGCGCACGTCGCCGTTGCCGATCACCGGGATGCGCAGCCGGCTCTTGATCTCGGCCACCGCCTCCCAGTCGGCCTGGCCCTCGTACATCTGGGCGCGGGTGCGGCCATGCACCGTGATGCAGCGCATGCCCGACGCCTCGGCCAGCCTGGCGATGGCGATCCCGTTGCGGGTGGCGGCGTCCCACCCCAGACGGATCTTGACCGTGACCGGAATCGACACCGCCCTGGCCACGCTCTCCATGACGCGGGCCGCCAGGGTTTCGTTCCTCAGCAGGGCGGCCCCGGCGCCGGTGGAGACGATCTTTTTCACCGGGCAACCCATGTTGATGTCGATCACCCGCACGCCCAGGCCGGCCTGCATGCGCGCCGCCTCGGCCATGGCCGCCGGATCGGCCCCGGCGATCTGCACCGTAAGGGGGGCATCCCCCTCGTCGGCCAGGGCGAGTTTGGCGCATTTGGGGACGTGGCGGATCATGGCCTGGGAGGAGATCATCTCCGAGACCGTCCAGTCCGCGCCGAAACGCCGCGCCAGGCTCCGGAACGGCAGATCCGTCACCCCGGCCATGGGGGCCAGGATCAGGGGCGGACGCGGCCGCTCCTCCCCACGAGGGACAAACAGGCGGTCGATGGCATCCGGGGTTTGCATTTTTTCTCGTTCTCCAGCATAAAGGGGGGGGATTCACACCCTTGAAACCGACAACCCGGCACAGAGTACCCGCCTTGCAAGACGAATTCAAGTTCATGACGCCCCCTTCCGCCCTGCGCGCCGGGATGGCCTCGACGTTTCTGACCGGGGCGGTCGAGCGCCGCCAGTTTCCGCCGGACGATCTGCCGGAGCTGGCCTTCGTGGGCCGCTCCAACGTGGGCAAGTCCTCGCTTTTGAACCGGCTGCTCAATCGCCGCAATCTGGCCAAGGTGAGCCGCACCCCAGGGCGCACCCGCGAGATCAATTTCTTCGCCGTGGGCCAGGGGGCGCGCTTCGTGGATCTGCCCGGATACGGCCATGCCGAGGTGGGCGCCGGACAGCGCGCGGCGTGGGACCAGCTGGCCGACGCTTATTTCTCCGGGCGCCGGAACCTGCGCGCGGTCATTCTGCTGCTGGACGCGCGGCGCGGCATCACCGGCCTGGACGCCGAGGTGGTGACCTTCCTGGAGGCGCGGGGCATCGGTTTCCTGCCGGTAGTCACCAAGATCGACAAGCTCAACGCCAACCCCAGACGGCAGGCCCTGCTTTCCCTGACTGCCGAACTGCAACGCGCCACCCGCCTGGCCATGACCCCGCCCATCCCGATCTCCGCCCTGCACGGCGACGGGATCCCGGAGCTGTGGGGCCACCTGGAACGGATCTTCGCGTCGCCGGATCAGGCGTTGCGAAACTCCTGATAGATCCGGTTGCAGCACCGCTCCAGGCGCGGATAGTGGCGGGGCCGCTTGCGCCCGGCCCAGGACCAGATCTTGGGGCAGAAGGCATAGGTGTAATCCCGCCGTTGTTCCGCGTCCCTGGGCCAGGAGAACGGCGTGATGACATACAGCCAGCGATCGCCGGGGTCATGGGCGATCCAGGCCGGCCCGCTGGGGGTCGGCACCTTGGCGAAGCCACGCGGCGGGTGTTTGCGGGCCGCGTGACAAACCACCGCCCGCGCCAGGGGATCGAAGGTATCGACCACCTTTTGCGTTTCCATCTCCCTGGCCAGGTGCATGCAGAGCCTGCGGGCGTCCAGACGGGAGTATTGCGCCCGCTCCGCGCGGAAGTGGTCGCAGTCGCAGCGCATGTGATAGAGATTGATCTCGTAACTGGCGCCGCGCATGCTGGAGCTGGGCACCCGGTAATCGTGATCCCACTCCCTGCCGATCTCCGGAAGCGCGAATCCCTCCAGCATGCCGCCTTCCAGGATGCAGTGGCTTTTGGTGGCCAGGTGCAACAGCAGCACCAGGCCAGCCGCCAGGAAGCAGCCCCAGGCGATCCACCAGATATCGAAGTGTTCCATGCTCTCGAAAGCTCAGCGGAACAACGGCTCGCCGGGCGGCGGCTCCTGACCGGCGACGCCCCGGCCACGCTCCTCCTCGGCGGGCCGCTCCCGCGCGGATTTGGCGCGTGCGCGGGAGAAATCCACGCTGCCCCATTCCCACTTTTTCGCGCCATCGAGGGGGCCGCGCAACTGGAAGGGCAACTCCAGCCCCTGGTGCTGCTCCGCGTCCGGGGCCATCCCCCGCAGGGAGGTGGCGACATCGGCGGCCAACTGGAAGTCCAGGCGCCGTTGCACGAAATCGATCAGCCCCCCCCCACCGATTCTCACGCCCTGCCCCTGCACCGCCAGATCCTTGCCGACCAGCACGCCATTGCGCATGACCGCGCCAAAGGTCGCCTCGGTGAATCGGGTCTCCTCCGCGCCGGCGGCGGGCGGGCGCATCCGGTTGTAGGCGGCATGGGCGTTGCGGATCCTGCCGGCCACGTCCATGCCCGGAATGGTCCCCTCGCGGGCGACCAGGCGCAACTCGCCGTTCATGGAGGGGAGCATGGCGTCACGATCCGCGCCACGGGCGTCCAGACGGAAATCCCAATCCACCACCCCGCTCGCCCCTTCCAGGGCGGCCAGATCCCGCAGGAGCGGGCCGGCGCGCACCCCCTTTGCTACCGTCTCCAGATGCAGGGCCGGAATTGCCTCGCGCCGATCCAGGGTGGCCTTGCCCTCGACGCGACCGCCATGCAGGCCCAGGGTCACCGGGTCCAACGCCACCATGCCAGAGCCGCCGGTCACCTGCACGGCCAGATCAGCGACGCTCCTGCCGGCCAAGGTCAGGCGACCGGCGCCGAGCGTGCCACTCCATGGCGCTGCCCCGGTCAGCCACGCCGGCAGCGCGGCCAACGCGTCGGCGGACAGCCCGATACCCTCCAGCAAGGGGAGATAGCGGTCCAGATCCAGCGTGTCCACCTGCCCGTCGAAATGCAGCGCGAACGGGGAACGGCCCACGGTCATGGCGCCGGTGAAGCGGGAATCGTCCAACTCCACCAACAGGCGCGGGATCTCCACGCCTTGTGGGCCAGCCGCGAACTCCACCTCAGCGCCCGCGCGGGTGCAGGAGGCGCCGTCACCGGCGGCGGGGATGGTGCGTCCCAGGGCGATGAGCAGGCTGCGCAAATCGAACCGCTCCACGGTCAGGCTGCCCTGGACGCGAGGCGCGCCGGGCCAGTGGCTGGCGGTCAGCTCGCCACTCGCCTTCAGTCCGCCCGGTCCCTGGGCGGTCAGCTCCTCCAGGGTGAGGATCCGTCGCGGCCAGTCCAGGCCAAGCTCCGCGCCGACCTGCACCCGCACCCCGGCGGGGGGCAGATCGTTGGCCTTGACCATGGCGCTCAACTGGGCGCCGGCGACCTTCACGGCGCGGGCCGTCAGGTCGGCATGGGCATCGCCCCTCACCCCCAGGCCCACGTCCCGCCACCAGGCGGAATCGGACCAGACATGCAGATCCAGCGCGGTTCGGTTCGCCAGGACGGTATTCTCGCGCGGATTGACCACCAGCTCCCCGATGAAGCGCAGCGCGGCCTCCTTGACCCGCCCTCCGGACGCGGCGGCCTTGGCCCTGGCCTCGAGGCCATCCAGCACCAGGACCCCCTGGGAGTGCCGCAACTGCGCCTTCATTTCGGCATGGCCCTTCAGCCGATGGCGCTCCTCCTGGAAACGCAACCCCACGGTCAGGCCAACGGGCTGACCCGGAACGACCCGACCGGTCTTGACCTCCAGGTCGTCGATGCGGCCATCGATGTCCAACCCGGAATCGCGCCAAAGCACCGTGGCCCCGACCACCTCCACCCCGGCGCCGGCCACGATGCTCCTCAGAAAGGCGCTCTCCTGAGACGCGCCGCCGGCAGCGGGCGCCTGAGCGTCGGCGACCAGGGCCGCACGCAGATGCCCGAACAGATCCTCCCAGTTGGCGACTCCCGCCTCGTTGTGGCGCAGATGGACCGTCACGCCCGCCACCCTGGCCCGCTCCACCTCGAGATGGCCGTGCAGGAGGGGCATGACATGCACTTCGGCCTCCAGGGCGCGCAGACGCACCATCGGCCCATCGCCGAAGCCGGGCTTGTCGGCCAGTTCGGCATCCCGCAGGATCAGGCGCGCTCTTGGAAACAGCTCCAGCCCCAGATCGCCCCGAATCGTCAACTCCCGTCCGGTCAGATTCTTGACCAGGGCGGCGATCGGCGTCCGGTATTGATTCGGATGCACCACCCACGGCACCACCAGCGCCAGCGCCACCAGCACCAGCGCCAGTCCCCCCACCCCGTACAGCCACCCCCTGAGCACACGATGCATGACCATTCGCCCCGATTACATGATGCGCAACCTCTGCACCGGCTCACCCTTGATCAGGTGTGCGTCGAAAATCTCCGCCACGTCCTTCGGCTTGACCCCGCCATACCACACCCCGTCGGGATAGACCACCACCGTCGGTCCCCGATCGCAAGGCCCCATGCAGAAGGTTCCGGTCACCATGACGCTTTCGAACATTTCGCGCTTTTCCACTTCCGCGCCCAGCGCCTCGAACACCGCCCCGGCGCCCAGGGATCCGCAGGAGCCGCGAGGGTGGGTCGCGGGGCGTTGATTCATGCAAACAAACAGGTGATGTTTCGGTTTCATCTCATTCATTTCCCATTCGCGAATGATGATCAGGTGAAAATTTCCAATTGATTTTGCAGGCCGATTGCCCATAAGTCAACGCACTGGAAAATTTTTTACTCCCCTTTCCAGTGGCAACAATCTTGCATTAACGGTAAAATCCACGCCGTGCAGGAAAGCACCTTGCCGTTTGGCAAAATCATGATATGCTAATGTTCCAAACTGACCACTCCGCAACCTAAGGATGAGTTTTCGTTATCGCAGATTGACACGCTTGCATTTCAATACCCCACTATCATCGCATCACACTTGAAGGAGAAGCAATCATGCCGAGCTTTGAATTGAACGGACGCACCTACGAAACCGACGAGGATGGCTATCTGGCCAATCTGCCCGACTGGAGCATGGATGTCGCAGGCTATCTTGCCAAGACCGAAGGCGTTGACATGTCCGAAGCCCACTGGGAAGTCGTCAACTTCCTGCGCGAATACTACGAAGAGTACAAAATCGCGCCGATGATCCGCATCCTGACCAAGGCCATCGGCAAAAAACTGGGCAAGGAAAAGGGCAATACCAAATACCTGTACGACCTCTATCCGGGTGGACCCGCCAAGCAGGCCTGCAAAATCGCCGGACTGCCGAAACCAACCGGTTGCGTGTAAGCCGTCCGCAGGAAATGCAGTCGGGTTGCCGGCGCGAGCCGGCAACCCAAGATCCTCATAAATTCAGCCATTTCGTTGCAGGGGAATGCAGGATGCTGACCTTCCTCGCCTATTTCGTATTGGGAATTTTTTTCGTCGGGTTCGTCAGACGGATCTGGATCTACGCACGGGTGCCCGCCCCCCTCAAGATCCCCACCACACCGGCGCCCACCACCCGCTTCGGCGTCTTCTGCCGGCTGCTGGGCGAGGTGACGCTCTTTTCCAGCCTGTTCAAGAGCGACAAACTGGCCTGGGCGGGCGGGATTGCCTTTCATGCCGGGATGCTGGTGGTATTGATCCGCCATGTACGCTATTTCTGCGACCCGCTGCCCGCATGGTTCGCCTACATCGAAATCCTCGGCATCCTGGCCGGACTGGTCATGGCGGGCGGTGTGGCGTTCCTGTTCCTCAGACGCCTGGTGTTCGAACGCGTGCGTTACATCTCGTCAAAAGCCGATTATCTGTTTCTGATCCTGATGCTGGCCATTGCCGGCTCCGGGCTGATGATGGACTTCGTGCTGCGGCCCAACATCGTCGCCATCAAGGCGAGCATGAACGGCCTGCTGACCTCGCTGCACGCCCTGCCGCCGGCCAACTCGCCCGGTGACGTGGTGTTTCTGCTGCACCTGGCGTTCGTGGGGATCCTGCTGGTGATCTTCCCGTTCAGCAAGCTGATGCACGCGGGCGGAATCTTCTTCAGCCCGACCCGCAATCAGGTGGACAATCCCAGGGAACAAAAGCACGTCAACCCCTGGGCCGAACAATGAGTTCGTATTCCGGATGAAGACAACCATCTTGCAGGAGTTTACCCGTGGCTGATTACGAGGTGCCGCAGGTCGGCGAGGACATCGAGACCCCCTGTCTGAAGACCGGGACCATGGGCCATCTGAAGCCTATCACCGCAACCGCCAAACACATGGATCCGATGGGATTCCCCGGCCAACGCGTGGAGAACTGGCAACAAAAGGGGATCGAAAAGCTGGGGGAGATGCTGAACAAATATCGCTCCCTGCAGGTATTTCTGGACATTTGCGTCAAGTGTGGCGCATGCGCGGACAAGTGTCATTACTACCTGGGCACCCAGGACGCCAACAACATGCCGGTGCAACGCGCGGAGCTGTTGCGCAGCGTCTATCGCCGCTACTTCACCCCGGCGGGCAAGTTGTTCCCCGGCCTGGTGAAGGCGGCGGATTTCGACGAAGAGACGCTCAACAAGTGGTTCACCTATTTTCACCAGTGTTCCCAGTGCCGGCGCTGCTCGGTGTTCTGCCCGTTCGGGATCGACACCGCCGAGATCACCCAGGCGGCCAGGGAGATCATGAACGCCATCGGCGTGGGCCACAAGTACTCGGTGGAGATCATCGGCAAGGTCCACCAGATCGGCAACAATCTGGGCATCCCGAAGCCGGCGTTGTTGGGGACGCTGCAATTCCTGGAAGAGGAGATCGTGGATGCCACCGGGCACGATGTGCGCCTGCCCCTGGATCAGGAAGGCGCCGAGGTCATGCTGGTGGCCCCGTCGGCCGACTTCTTCAGCGAGCCGCACATTCAATCGCTGATGGGTTACGCCAAGGTGTTCCATCAGGCGGGGATTTCGTTCACCATCAGCTCTTACGCCTCCGAGGCGGCCAATTTCGGCATGTTCATCGGCTCCTACGAACAGCAGCGCAAGGTGGCCAAACGGGTGGTGGAACAGGCGCGCGCCCTCAAGGTCAAACGGCTGGTGGTGGGAGAGTGCGGTCACGCCTGGCGCGTGGCCTACAGTTTCTGGAACACGCTCAATGGTCCGTTCGATTTTCTCGATCCCAATTATCCGGCCCCCCAGCACATCTGCGAATTCACCTATGACCTGCTTGCAAAAGGGGCGCTCAAGCTGGACAAGTCCGCCAACGACAACCTGGTGGTGACCTTCCACGACTCCTGCAACGTGGCGCGGGCCTCGCGCATGGGACCAAAAGCCGGCGGACAGTTCGAGATCCCCCGCGCCCTGATCCGGGCCACCTGCAACCACTTCGTGGACATGGACGAGGATACCATCCGGGAAAAGACCTTCTGTTGCGGCGGCGGCGGGGGCCTGTTGACCGACGAGTTGATGGATCTGCGCATCAAGGGGGTGTTGCCCAGGGTGACGGCCCTCAAAAAGGTGATGCACGAGGACAAGGTCAACTTCATGGCGTTGATTTGCGCGATCTGCAAGGCGCAATTCACCAAGGTGCTGCCCATGTACGGGATTCCCATGGATCTGGTGGGTGGGGTGCATCAACTGGTGAGCAATGCCATTCTGTTGGGTGACCGCAAGGGCATCGTCTGATGCCTCGGACCACGGACAGACGCGCATGAGCCGCCACGAAGGACGCCAGAACGACGAAATGCGGGCCGTGACGATCACGCGGCCCTTCAACCAGCGGGCCGAGGGGTCGTGCCTGATCACCTTCGGTCAGACCAGGGTGATATGCACCGCTTCGGTGGAAGAGCAGCAACCCCGCTGGATGAAAAACCAGAACCGGGGTTGGGTGACGGCAGAATACGGCATGCTGCCCCGTTCCACCCACGATCGCACCACCCGCGAGGCGAGTCAGGGCAAGCAGGGTGGCCGGACCCTGGAGATTCAGCGGCTCATCGGTCGCTCCCTGAGGGCGGTGACCGATCTGAGCAAACTGGGCAAACGCACGGTCTGGATCGACTGTGACGTGATCCAGGCGGATGGCGGGACGCGCACCGCCTCGATCACCGGCGGGTTCATCGCGTTCATGGACGCCTGCCGCTGGCTGGAGCATCAGGGAATGATCAAGTCCCTGCCGATCCTGGATTTCGTGGCGGCGGTCAGTTGCGGCATGGTCAAGGGGGTCCCCATGCTGGATCTCAATTACAAGGAAGATTTCGATTGCGAAACAGACATGAATTTTGTCATGACTGGAACAGGCAAATTCATCGAAATTCAGGGCACGGCGGAGAGCGTGCCCTTCACCCTGAATGACTTCAATGCCATGGCCGCGCTGGCCACCAAGGGCATCGGGGAGTTGATCGCCTTGCAGAGGAAGACGTTTCTGGAAGGCATGACGATGTGATTTTTCTGGAACGCCCTGGCAAGCCGCGCTGTCATGCCCATCTTTCGACTCTCCTCGGAACCCGTGTTCCCCCCGCCAGCCCTGGCCGAACCGGAAGGAATCCTGGCGGTTGGCGGTGATCTCTCCCTGCGCCGACTCCTCACCGCCTATTCGGAGGGGATCTTTCCCTGGTACTCCAGGGGGGAACCCATCCTGTGGTGGAGTCCGGATCCCCGGCTGATCCTCGAACCACACGCCTTGCACATCCCGAAAAGCCTGACGAAGACCCTGCGCAAGAATTTATTTTCGGTCACCTGCGACTGTGCCTTTCCTCAAGTAATTCGTGCCTGCGGCCAGTTGCGCCAGAAAAGCGGCACCTGGATCACCCATGACCTGGAAAAGGCCTTCATCCAACTCCACCGCCTGGGCCTGGCCCATTCGGTGGAAACCTGGAGCACGGAAGAAAATGCCCAACCCATCCTGGTGGGTGGACTGTATGGCCTGGCCCTGGGAGGGGTCTTCTTCGGCGAGTCGATGTTCCACATCCGCTCGGAGGCATCCAAAGTCGCCCTGGTCCACCTCGCGGGGCAACTGCGGGCACGCGGCTTCACCCTGCTGGATTGCCAGATGAAGACCGATCATTTGATACGCTTTGGCGCATACGAAATCCCGCGCGCCATCTTTCTGACCCGGCTGCAGGACGCCCTGCGCCTGCCCATCCCCGCCGGCTTCTGGCGCTGAACCCGCTGCCTCGCTCTTCCTCTGTTGGCTTGCTACTTGCTTAGCTCTGCATGACCCGACCAGGGCACTCCATTGTATCCTTCTGGAAAAGAGCGGCATCAATGAAACGTCAAGAAATCATGCCAAGCGTGAAAAGCGCGTACCAGCGCGCCATGTCACTCTCCGCCACCATGCGACATGCCGGATTGTTGCTGCTCGCGTGCCTCTTCCTGGCATCCTGCGAACAAAGCAGGATCAAACAGTCCAGGGAGCACTTCCTGCAGCCCACCAATCCACCGCTGGAGATCGCCGCAGGTCCCGCGCCGACCAAGGAGGGAGGCGTGGTCGCCACCCCGACCACGGAAGGAGCACCCCCTCCCCACGAGGAGGTCTATACCATTACCGTCACGGAAATGCCGGTTCGCGACCTGCTGTTCGCCCTCGCGCGGGACGCCAACAAGAATATTGACGTTTACCCCGGCATCCAGGGACGGGTCACCCTCAGCGCCATCGACCAACCCCTGACCAAGATCCTCGACCGCGTCGCCAAACAGGTTGGCATCCGCTACGAGATCCAGGACAAGACCATCGTGGTCACCCCCGATCTGCCGTTTTTGAAAATCTCCGAGGTGGATTATCTCGGCATTGAACGGAACCTGGTCAGCACCAACAAGGTCTCCACCAACCTCAGCACCCAGAAGGCCAACAAGACCGCCTTCGTCAACGCGACGCAACCGGATGCCAATCAAACCAACAGCATCCTGACCACCACCTCGGACAGCAAATTCTGGAAGAGCCTCATCCAGAACGTCCAGGCCATTCTCGGCGCGGATATGGGGAGCGATGTCCCGATCCTCCCGGATATGACGGCGCCAGGCGTGGGCATGGCCGGCGCCGGGGGCGGGGCTGGCGGACTGGATGCCCTCATGATCCCCCCCACCGCACCGTCCGGCATGGGTGCTGCGGCCACTGGCAAACCCACGGACGCAAAAGCCCTGGCTGGCAACAGAGCGGGCCTGGTTGCGGTCAATGTCGAGGCGGGCGTCATCAGCATCATCGCCACCGCCGTCCAGCACGAGCGGATCCAGGATTACCTGGACAGCGTCCTGGAAAATGTCCATCGCCAGGTGTTGATCGAATCCACCGTGGTGGAAGTGGTGCTGTCGGATCGCTTCCAGGAAGGGGTGAACTGGGAGATGATTTTTAGTAGTAATCGCTTCAAGGGGATGGTGAACAATACCGTCACCAACCAGCTGCCCGCGAGTGGCGGACTGCTGAGCTTCGCCCTGGGAAAACCCGAAATCAGCACGACGGAATTCAGCGCGGACAACAAGGCCAAGGGTCCGGTCTTCGCCACGGTCAAGATGCTGGAGACCTTCGGCAACACCAAGATCCTCTCCAGCCCCAAAATCATGGCCCTGAACAATCAGCCAGCCGTGCTGAAAGTGGTCAAGAACCGGGTCTTCTTCACCCTGAAATCGAGCACCACCGCCCCGGAAAACTCCACGACTCCACCCACGGCGGCCACGCAGCCGGTCTTCGACACCGAGATTCACACGGTCCCGGAAGGGCTGATCATCACCGTCACCCCGCAGATTTCCAGCGAGGGGATCGTCAGCATGAACGTGCGTCCCACCATCACCCGCATCACCAGCGAAAAGTACGACCCGAACCCAGCCCTGCAAGCTGGCAATCTTCAAACTGGGTTGCAGACAGCAATTCTAAACCCCATTCCCGAAATCGAGATCAAGGAGATGGAAACCATCATGCGGGTCCACAGCGGTCAGGTGGCGGTCATGGGTGGTCTGATGCAAGATGAAGTGCAGAAAGACACCAACGGCCTGCCGCTGCTCTCCAAACTGCCCGGTCCCCTGGGATCCATGTTCGGCAGCAAGGATCAACAGGTAAAAAAGAGCGAACTGGTGATCTTCCTGCGCCCGGTGGTGATGACCCATGGCAAGCCGCGCGCGGAAACGGCGAACCGTCCCGTGGAACCCACCAGGGAGTCCGCGCAGAACGCCCCGGCCGCGCCGAAGGCACCGGCAGTTGCCACCGCCGCCGCCACCACCGACAAGGGCGGAACCAAACCAGCGGACAAACCCGGCAAAGGCAAGCCCGCCGCCATGGAAGGGGACAAGAAAACCCCCGCGCCAGCCAAACCCGCTCCGGTGGCCGCCGCCCCCGCCGCCACTCCGGCCCCGGCGGCTCCGGCCCCGGTCCCGGCGCCGGCTCAAACCCAGGCCCCGGTCGCCACCGCCACACCTTCGACGGCGCAAACCCCGGTTCCGGCTCCCGTTGCGCCGCAACCCCCCGCGCCTGCGCCTGCGACTGCGGCCACGCCTCAAGTGGGTGTCAATGCGATGTCGGTCGGTTCCTATCTCGATTTCACCAGTGCGGAGGGGTTGGCCAATATCTCCCGCCAGACCAGAATTCCCCTGCCCACGCCCGAATCGGCACCGCCCGCGCAAGCACCCGCTCCGGTCGCCCCGGCCCCCGGTCCGGAAGCTGCCCTGCGTCCAACCCAGAAATTCTATCTGGACCTCGGCTCCTATCGCGACACCGCCTTCGTGGAAGAGATCCGCGGACAGTTGGCCGCAATCGGCCTGCCGATCCTGCCGGAGCAGACCTTGCAAGGCGGTCAGACGCTCACCCGTCTGCGCTCCGGTCCCTTTCCGGGGCAGAGGGAGGCAACCGATGCCCTGGCCCGCCTGAACGACGCCACCGAACTGCAAGCCCGACTTGTCACGGAATGAATCCGCGCCGGATCCCGAAATTCCATGCCGTCCGCAACCGGACGGCATTTTTTTTGGTGGTGATGTTACGGTTTTTTACCTATTATCAATAGGACTTTTTGAGAAAGCACGTATACTGGAACCTGGCACGCTCCGACAAGGGGAGCACCGCGTCCATCTTTTCGAACAAGGGATTCACACCCATGGGCAATCTGTTGCGCAACAAATGGCTGATCGCGATCCTGGTGCTGACATGCGTGGCACTCGCGGGCGGTTATTTTCTGCTGGGACCGGACTCCTCGGAAAAGACCAAGGCCATCGTCCTGGAACGGGCCAAGGTCACCCGTCCGGAGGCCAAGAGCGCCGCCAAGGAAGAACCGGCGGAAGGCGAACAGAAAACCGCCGAGGCCGAGGCCCAGGCTGCCGCCGATACCGGCCCCAAACGCGAGGAGGTGGGCACGGTGAACCTTGTCAAGGGACTGGTCTTCGCCGAAACCGACAAAGTCAAGCGCACCCTGAATGATAATGATCCCCTGTTCAAGGGCGACCGGATCTTCACCGGCAAGGAAGGCCGCATCGCCATGAAGATGAAGGACAGGGCCGTCATCGCCCTCGGTCCCGAAAGCGAATTCCTGGTCCAGGAGTACCAGTACTCCATGAAGGATCAGACCGGCAATGGCACGGTCGATCTGACGAAGGGCATGATCAGATTCACCTCCGGTCGCCTGGCGCAACTCCAGAACCGTCCCTTCAAGGTGACGACCCCGTCGGCCACCCTGGGGGTGCGCGGCACCGAGGGGTTCGCGCGCCTGGGCGATCGGGGCAGGATCGAGGTGATCACCCTGCAAAAGGAGGTGCTGGTCTGGATGGAGAAAAGCCTGGCCAACGGCAAGAGCGCCTCCCTGGGCGAGGTCTATTTCTCGCCGGCCTGGTCCCTCTTCGCCGAGGCCATCGCGGCGGACACCTCCGCCGAGCCGGAAGTCATCAAGCAAAACCATCGCCTGGAAGCCACGCCCGGCACGCCGCCAGAGGTGCGCAAGGCGACACGGGATGAGATGAAGGACTCCTATACCTCGACTGCCGTGCGCAAGCTCAGCCAGGAATCCCAGCAACAGGTGATCCGGCAAGCCGCCCAGGACCTGGTGAAAAAAGGCGCGGCTGCGGATGTCGCGACCGCCGAGAAACTGCTCGCCGCAAACCCGGCGGCCCTGAAGGAAGTCTTCGATAAGGCGGAGAAAAATTTTTACGAAGAACTAAAGAAGTCGGTGGACAAGAAACTCGATCAAACCGAAAAAATCGAGAAGCTGGAGAACAAGCTCAAGCAGGAGCTGGGCGAAGAAACCTTCAACAAGATGAAGAACGCCGAGCGGGAACGGGAACAGAAGGAGGAGCAGGCGAAACGGAAAGCCGAGGATAAACTCCTGAAGGCCCTGAACGGCGACGAAAAGAAGCTGAATGATGCCCTGGAGATCGAGGAGCAGAAACAGGACAAGAAAAAGGGCGCGGCCAGAGATGCCGCCGACAAGCTGGAAAAGCTCCTGGGACCGGAGGTCCAGGACAAGGTGCAACAGATCCTGGACGAAAAGGAGCGGAAGACGGCCCAGGTGAACGTCGAGACCGAAAAGCAGTTGCAGGAAACTCTTGGCGGTCCCAAGAAGGACAAGATCACCGAAGTGTTGGCGGATACGGGTGACAAGCCAGGCGAGATTTCCCAGAAGACCCTCGACAAGTTGCGCAAGACCCTGCCGGACGACAATGACTACCAAAAGGCGAAGGCGATTCTGGAGAAGCTCGCCACGCAGACCACCGCCGCAGACAACACCGCGACCGAAAAGATCAATGGGTTGTTGCCCCCGGACAAGAGCGCGCAGGCGAAGGAGATCCTGAACCAGCAGACGGTTCAGACACGGAACGCGGAGCATGAAGCCGTGGAGCAGACCAGGAACCTCCTGCCTCAGGATGTTGCTGCCCAATTCAATACGATCAACATGGAGACGCAACAACAACGGCGGAACATCCAGGCGGAGACCTTCCAGAAGATCCAGGATATCGTGCCTGCCGACAAACAGGCGATTTTCCAGACCATTCACCAGGAATTGCAGCACAACCAGGCCCAGCCAATCTCTGAAATTCCCAAAGTCCATGCCATTTTCGGGTGGAACACCCTGGGACCGTTCGGCCAGGAAAACGAGAAGACGTTGCAGCAGTTCACTACCAAAGTGGCTGATGATGTAAAAAAAGGCATTCCCCTGGAGCAGGTGATCAAGCAGAAGGCCGACACGGCCAATGCCGTGCAACAACAGGAAGCCAAGAAACTGGGCCTGAACATCGAGGATGCCAACAAGGAGGCAACCAAGATCAAACAGGAGAACGAGGCGGAGAAAAAGCCCGCCACCGAGAAAAAACCGACGACGGACGACAAGCCGCAGCCCACGGAGGACGACACCAAAAAGGGTGAAAAGACGCCGACGCCGGATCCGAGCAAACTGCCAGTCGAAAAGCCGCCGGTGCCACCCACGACCATCCCGGCGGTGACCAGCCCCATTCCCCCGGTCCCGTATGCACTGCCGGATCCGGTGATCTCGAAACCGCCGACAGCGACCTCGACGACGACCTCGACGATTCTGCAAACCAACCGTCCCCCGACGGTCAACTCGCAGACCTTCACGCTCAAGGAGAACAGCCCCAACGGCACCATCGTGGGAACGCTCTCCGCAACCGATCCGGACGCGGCGGACAAAGGCGCGCTCACCTTCAGCCTGAGCGGCTCCGGATCCACGGCGTTCGCCATCGATGCCGCCAGCGGGACCATCACGGTGAGCGATGCCGCCCAGATGAATTACGAGGTCAACAAGAGCTTCGCGTTGAGCGTCACGGTGAAGGATCCCAAGGGGACGACCGGAACCGCCACGGTCACCATCAATCTCACGGATGTCAACGAGCCGTCCACGGCGACCAACTTGTCGGCGAACGAGGCGTTTTCCGAGGATGCCGCCCAGTTCAAGCTGGTGCCCATCGTGGTGAGCGACCCGGATGCAGGTGGGACCCTCACCGCGACGTTGACCCTCTCCGACTCCAGCGCGGGCGCCCTCTCCACCGAAAGCTCGCCTGCCGGCATCAGCTCCTCGTTCAGCGCCGGGACATGGCGCGCCAGCGGATCCCTGGATGATATCAACTTCCTGCTGGCGGCGGTCAAGTTCACCCCGGCGGCCAACTACGACAAGAACTTCACCATCACCACCTCGGTGAGCGACGGAGCGACCACCCTGACCGGCTCCAAACCGGTGACCGTCACCCCGGTCAACGATGCGCCGACCGCGACCAATCTCTCCGCCGCCGAGGCGTTCACCGAGGATGCCAAGGCATTCAAGCTCAAAGCCATCGAGGTGAATGACAACGACGCCAACGCGGTCCTCACCGTCACCGTGAGCCTGTCGGATCCATTGGCCGGGACGCTTGCCGTCGCCTCGGCGGGCAACACCACCTCCAGCTTCGCGGACGGGGTGTGGAGCGCCAGCGGTCCCCAGACGGACATCAATTCCTTGCTGGCCGCGCTGACCTTCACCCCGGCTGCGGACTACGACCAGAGCTTTTCCATCGCCACCTCGGTGAGCGATGGCGTGGCAACGGCCATCACCGGCAGCAAGATCGTCACGGTGACGGCGGTCAACGACGCCCCGGTCGCCGTGAACGATACCGGAACCGCCACCGAGGCGGGCGGCGTGAACAACGCCACGGCGGGCAGCGCGGCCACCGGCAACGTCCTGACCAACGACACCGATGTCGAGGGCGACACCCTGACCGTGACCGCCATCCGACTGGGCAACACCGAGGGATCCGGCACCGCCGGCACCCTCGCCTCGCCCCTGACCGGCACCTATGGTTCCCTCACCATGCAAGAGGATGGCAGTTATTCCTATACGGTGGATGACACCAATCCCACCGTGCAGGCCCTGAATTCGGCGCAAAGCATCACGGATACCTTCAATTACACGGTCTCCGATGGTGCGCTGACCGACTACGGCCTGCTGACCATCACCATCAACGGGGCCAACGAAGCCCCGGTGGCCTCGGACGACACTGGGAGCGCCACGGAAGCCAGCGGCACCGGCAATGGCACGGCGGGCAGCAACGCCACCGGCAATGTGGTCACCAATGACACCGATCTCGATGATGGCACCACGCTGCAAGTAAACGCCATCCGTACCGGCGGCGTCGAGGGGAGCGGCACCGACGGCACGGTCGGGGCCGCCCTGACCGGGACCTACGGTTCCCTGACCGTGGCCGCGAGCGGCGCCTATACCTATGTGATCAACGAGAGCAATGCCACGGTGCAGGCCCTCGCAGTGGGACAGAGCCTCTCCGAATCGTTCAACTACACGGTCACGGACGGCACCCTGACCGACACGGCGGTCCTGACCATCACCATCACCGGCGCCAACGACGCCCCGGTGGCAGTGAACGACACCGGCAGCGCCACCGAGGCGGGCGGCGTGAGCAATGCCACGCCAGGCAGCAATGCCACGGGCAACGTGCTCGACAACGACACCGACGTGGACACGGCTCATGCCTCCCTGACCATGACCGAATTCCGGCTCGGCGCCTCCGAGGGGCTGGGCACCTCGGCCACGCCCGGCTCGACCCTGGTTGGCACCTATGGTTCCCTCACCTTGAATACGGATGGTTCCTATACGTATTTAGTTGACAACACGAATGCCACGGTGAACGCCTTGGCCGTGGGACAAAGCATCTCGGAAAGCTTTAATTATACAGCTTACGATGGCTCATTGAGCGACATCGGGGTGTTGACCATCACCATCAACGGCGCCAACGAAACCCCAGTGGCCGCCGACGACACCGGCACCGCCATCGAGGCCGGCGGCACGCTCAACGGCACGGCCGGCAGCACTGCCACCGGCAACGTGCTCACCAACGATACCGATGCCGATACCGGCACCACCCTGGTGGTCTCCGCGATCCGCACCGGCGACTCGGAGGGGTCGGGCACGGCGGGCACGGTGGGCGCAGCCCTGACAGGCACCTATGGTTCCCTGACCATCGCCAGCACCGGGGCCTATACCTATACCGTCGATGAAACCAATGCTGCGGTGCAGGCCCTGAAGACGGGGACCCTGACCGAATCTTTCAACTATACCGCTTCCGACGGCTCGCTCCCCGACACGGCGCTGTTGACCATCACCATCAACGGAGCCAACGACGCCCCGGTGGCAGTGAACGATACCGCCACGGCAACGGAAAAGGGTGGCACCAACAACGACACCGGCGGGGCCAACGCCAGCGGCAATGTCCTGACCAGCAGCGACACCGATGTCGAAAGCGACGCCCTGTCGGTCACCTCGCTGCGCACCGGCAACGTCGAGGGGAGCGGAACCGCCGCCACCCCATCAGGGGCCGATTATGTCTCGACCGGCACCTACGGCACCCTGACCCTCACCCCCGCCACGGGTGCCTTCACCTATGTGGTGGACGAGGCCAACGCCACCGTGCAGGCCCTCAAATCGGGGCAATCCACTACCGACAGTTTCAATTATACCGTTTCCGACGGCGCCCTGACCGACATCGGCGTGCTGACCGTCACCATCAATGGCGCCAACGACGCACCCACCATCACCTCGGCGACGACCGCCTCATTCGCCGAGAACGGCACCGGCACCGCCTACTCGGCCACCGCCACGGACCTCGAAAGCGATGCCATCACCTGGTCCTTCGCCGGCACGGGCGCGGACGAATCCAAGTTCGACATCACCGCCGGCGGGGTCGTGACCTTCAAGACCGCGCCCAATTACGAGGTGCCCACGGACGCCAACACCGACAACAACTACGAAATCACGGTGAAGGCCACGGACAACGGATCCGGGACATTGACCGCCACCCAGGCGGTGACCATCACGGTCACCAACGTCAACGACGCGCCGGTCATCACCGCCCCCACCGCCGCCTCGCTGACCGCCCTGGCCACCGAGGATACCGCGCTTTCGGTCACCTTCAACGTCGCGGACGAGGATGACAGCGGCGGGACCGTGCAGGCCTCCCTTTCGGTGACCAACGGGACCATCACCCTGGCTGGTGGCTCCGGAGTGTCGATCACCTCCGGGTCCAGCGGATCGTCGAGCATGGTCTTCACCGGCACCAAGACGCAATTGAACGCCGCCCTGACCAGTATGTCCTATCAGGGCACCCAGGATTACAACGGCTCGGAGACCATCACCCTGGTGGTCAATGACCTGGGCAATACCGGCGCGGGCGGCGCCCAGTCGGCCACCTCCACGGTGACCTTCACCATCGCGGCGGTCAACGACTCCCCGACCATCGCCACCCCCACCACCCCCTCGGTCAGCGAGGATGTGGCGGCCACCATCGTCGGCTGGAGCGTGGCCGACGTGGACATGACCGTCCCGACCAACACCATCGCCAGCAACCCGATCCAGGTCACCCTCGCCGCCACCAAGGGCAAGCTGACCCTGAGCACCACCACCGGCCTGACCTTCTCCTCCGGGGCCAGCGGCACCTCCAGCATGGTCTTCACCGGGACCCTGACCGATGTGAACACCGCGCTGACCGGCCTGAGTTATCTGAGCAACCTCAACGCCAACGGCGCGGAAACCGTCACCCTGACGGTCTCGGACCAGGGCAGCATCGGCTCTGGCGGCGCCTTGAGCGCCACATCCACCCTGAACTTCACGATCGTCGCGGTCAACGACACACCGACCATCTCGGTGCCCACCGGCCTGAGCGCCACCGAGGATACCAGCATGAACATCACCGGCGTCAGCGTGGCGGACGTGGATGCCGGAACCAATCTGGTCGAGATCACCCTGACGGCCACCATCGGCAAGGTGACCCTGGCCTCCACCACGGGTCTGACCTTCACCTCCGGGGCCAACAACTCCTCCAGCATGGTCTTCACCGGCACGCTGACCAATGTCAACACCGCCCTGGCCACCCTCACCTATCTGGGCAATCAGGACGCCAACGGCACTGAGACCATCACGGTCACCATCAACGATCAGGGTTATGCCGGCGACGAAAGTCCGGTGGTGCCGAAAAACGCCACGGGCACCATGACATTCACCGTGGCGGAGGTCAACGACGCCCCGGTCCTCTCTGGCACCGCTGCGCCCACCGCCGCAGTCACCGAGGACACTGCCGCCACCATCACCGGCTGGAGCGTGGCCGACGTGGACGCCGCCGCCGGCACCATGCAGGCCACCCTGACCGCCCTGCACGGCAAAATCACGGTAACCAACGGTTCGGTCTCGCTCACCACGGCCAACACCCTCTCCACCGTGATCTTCACCGGCACTCTGGCCAACTTGAGCGCCGCCATCGGCAGTTTCACCTACCAGGGAGATCAGGATTACAACGGCTCGGAGACCGTCTCGGTGACGGTTTCCGACATGGGGTTCACCGGGTCGGGAGGGGCCAAGACCGCTTCCACTTCCATCACCTTCAGCGTGGCGGCGGTCAACGATGGCCCCACCGACCTCACCCTGGGCGGGAGCAGTTTCTACGAAGATGCCGATCCGGGGTCGGTGATCGCGACCATCACCCCCACGGATCCGGACATCAACAATCCGTCCGATACCTTCACCTATGCCATCACAACCGACGCGAGCAGTCTGTTCGCGGTCCGCACCAACGCCAGCGGCGCCTACCTCACCGTTCGCACCGGCGCCACCCCGGTGGCAGGCAGTTACAGCGTCACCATTCAGGTGACCGACTCGGGCGCCAGCACCTTTTCCAAGGCCTTCACCATCACCGTGGTGGCCAGGCCTTTCAACCTGGATGCGGTTTCGGACGTGCCGAATGCGACCACGATCAAGAGCAATGCCGATACCCTCTTCAAGAGCATCCTTTCCACCATGAACGCCAACCCGTCCAGCAAGGTGCTGACCAATTCGGACATCGTGACGCTGATCCTGGGCAAGCTGGGTCAGCAATTCACCACCGGAGGGGCCTTCACCAATCAGATCAACGAAGTGGTCAAGCGGCTGACCGTAGAGATCCTGCCCGCCGACGACCCGACGATCATCCGCATCCTGGCCCGCATCGGGCTGATCGAGGCGATGTACAACCGCCTGCCGAACTCGGTGGCCGCCGTGTTCGACAGTGTCTTCAACACCTTCGCCCCCTTCGCCACGGACTATACCACCGATGTGCGCATCCGGCTGAAACCTTCGGTGGACAATACCGCCAAGACCATTGGCATCGACGTAGCCAACTCCACGGTGGAGGTGTTGCACCTGGAAATGCTGCCCAACATCAGCATGAATCTGAGTACGATCTTGTCCAGCTACAACAATGCCCTGACCCTCCTGAAGACCGACGGCTCGCTGGCCTTCTTCACCGGCGGGGGCGGCATGGGGCCACTGCCGCACGTCCTGGGATCCACCCTGGGGCTGAACCCATCCAATGCCAAGGACATGCACAACACGCTCAAGGCGACCGCGCAGGCCAATGGCGTCACGGATCAGTTCAGCGCCAACAGCAAGACGATTCCGACCTCGATCCGTTTCGACTATTACCTGCCCGGCATGATCAACTCCATTGCCTTTGGCACGGGAACCGTCACCCTGACCCGATGAACCCGAAAAAAAAAGCTCCGGCCACATGAGCCGGAGCTTTTTTTTCAGAAAGAAGAAAAAGTTACCAGAAACGCGGCACGAAGGTGTCGTCGTTGGCCATGCGCAGGGTCTCCCCCGCCTGCTCGATGACGAACAACCCCTGATGGATGGCAAACAGGCGGACGTTGTCCTCGATCACCATGCCGGCCACCGCGCCACAAACGCGCTTGTCGGCGTACTCCGGGAAGAACTCCTTGAATTCCGCCAGGCGGATCAGGTGCTCGCGCACATCCTCCACCGTGAGCTTGCTCTTGACCTCCACCAGGGAAACGGCGTCGGTATTGACCACGAACAGATCGATCTCCATGCAGCGACCACCCGGCAGTTTTGCCTTGACCCGGCGGCTCACCTTGTGTACCGGAATCCCTCGTTGCGCGAACAGAGTCTCGCAGGCCGGGGCCACCAGCCCCTCGACGAACTCACCCAGCCGGTCACCGAGCCGATCCAGCTTTCTGTCGGTCTCCCGCATCTTTCTGTCCGTTTCCCGCATCTGTCTGTCCGTCTCCCGCATCTGTCTGTCCGTCTCCCGCATCTGTCTGTCCGTCTCCTGGGACATGAGGAGCGCTTCCTGGGACAGGAGTTCGAGTTTGGCCCAGCGCTCCCGTTCCTCGCGAACCATCTCCTGGAACTGACGATTGGTCTCGCGGAACATCTCCCAGACGGCATCGATGGCGGCGGCATGTGTCATTGGGGCTTCCTCCTGGTTACCAGAAACGCGGCACGAAGGCGTCGTCGTTGGCCATGCGCAGGGTCTCCCCCGCCTGCTCGATGACGAACAACCCCTGATGGATGGCGAACAGGCGGACGTTGTCCTCGATCACCATACCCGCCACCGCGCCACAGACGCGCTTGTCGGCGTACTCCGGGAAGAACTCCTTGAATGCCGCCAGGCGGATCAGGTGCTCGCGCACATCCTCCACCG
>PDZX01000036.1 GCA_002753185.1 Magnetococcales bacterium WMHbin3 | reverse complement strand
GCCGTTGCGGCGGCTGTTCAAAAAGATCCTTGAAAGTGGTATCGTACTGAGATCTATTTTTTTCTGTCTCGTTTTCAACCATTGATTCTCAGCCATCTCCATCGCATCCATCAGACAATCGGGACATGAATAGAATCCGTTTGATGTTGCCTTTGCCTACCTGTGGATACAAGGTACGACAAACCGGATTGATATGCAATGCCTATCCCGATTCCAGGTTGCCCTTGGCTCCAGGCATGTAAGCTGCTCACGGTACGGATAGGGGTGCGGCCGGAACGGAACACCTGTGGCTGGTGCTGAGGATGGTTCAATGATACGGAACGTGTAACGGGCTGTGTCATTAGGACTGCAACAATACACCATCCTACATCGTCCTGGCGGGCGAATGGATGCTGACCAAACAAAAACGGCCTTGTGGGGACAAGGCCGTTTGGGAAGCGTGGCGAGGGAGATGGGGAAATCAGAAGGCGGCGGGGGTGGTGGCCGCCGCGCTGGTGTTGCCCTTTTTGGGGGTGGATGGGACGGGTTTCGTTTGCAGCTTGTCGGCCAGTTGGCGGATGCCGCTCAGGCGGGCCTCCCGGTCGGCGTTCTCCCGGTCGCTTTCCGACTGCGCGATGCGCAGCCGTTCCCGTGCGGCGTTGGCCTCCTTGTCCAGTTGCTCGGCCATGGCCCTGGCGTTGTCCAGTTCGGCCTTGCCTTCGCTCATGGCCTGGTTGAGTTTCTCCTCGGCCTCGGCGATGGGAACGGACAACTCGGCGTCGCGGTGGTTTTCCCGCACCAGATCCTCCAGGGAGGCCATCGGGTCATGCCAGGCCGATGGCGTGGAACGTTGCTGTGCGTCGGCATTTTTGTGCGCCCGGTCGAACGCCGCGCGGGCCTCGTTCAGGCGGGCTTGCCGTTGCGCGGTCATCTCCCGCACGATCCCTTGCTGTTTTTCCGCCGCCTGGCTGGCCTGTTCGGCCTCGGCGCGGGCAGGGAGCAACCGGGCATCCATGGCCTGGCGCGCCACCTTGGCGGCTTCCGTGGCCTCCTGCAATCGTTTGAGGATTTTTTCATTGTTTTGGTGGCGCCAGTCGGCGTGCAGCCGCTTGGCCTCCATTTCGGCGGCGTTGATCCGGCTCAACAGTTCCGAGAGTTGCGCCTCGTTGCGGCGCCGGATGTCGTCCTGTTCCGGCCTGGCCTGCTTTTCCATCTCCACCGCATCGGCCTGGAGGGCTTGCAGTTGCTTGCGGGCCTGGGTGGCGCGCTGGCGCGCGGCGGCGATGGCGCTTTCCGGGTAGTCGGGGATGGCCTCCTCCTGCCGCATGGCGGGCGGGGGGGCGATCTCGGCCGGCAGCGATCCCGGCAGGGCGAACAGGGTCAAGGTTGCCAGGGTGAGGATGCGTGACATGGCGGTTCCGTGTGGGTATTGGGTTTTGTGAAGGGATGACGCAAAAATTTATGCAATTTTTGCGCCACGAGTCAGCCGATACCACAGCAGACCCAACCCCTCGTGCAGGGTCACGGCCAGATGGTTCATGGCGTCGGCGTTGGGTACCCAGCCCAGCAGAACCGCCGCCAGCGGCATCCGCTCCGGTTGGCCGGGCCGCATCTGGATGGGCGCGATCAGAATCCCCATCTCCTCGCCCGCCGCCTTGCGCATCGACCAGAGCGCCCGCTCCGCGTCCCTGGCGTGGATCACCAGCACCACCCGCGCAATCCCCTCCCGGCGCAGGATCGCCACGGAGTTGACCGCATTCTCCCAGGTGTTGCGGCTCTCCTCGTCCAGCCAGCGCACCGGGGTGGCGAACTCCCGCTCCAGCACCTCGCGCATGAGTTGCGCCTCCGAGACCTCCTCGTCGTAGGGGCGGCCCCCGGCCAACAGGATGGGCAGCCCGGTCAGCCGGTGCAGATGGGCGCCATAGCGGGCGCGCAGCAGCCCGCTGGCGGACAGGGTGTCGCGATCGCCGTACTCCGGCGCGCGCGGGGCGCGACCGATGCCAAAGATCACGATGGCCTGCGCATCGGCCTGCCGCAGCCGTTCCGGGGTGACCGGGGGAAAGCGGTCCTGGGGGGTGACGAGGTCCGCCACCAGGCGGGCGGTCACCGGCAGGGAGACGATCCAGGTCAGACAGAGGGTGGCCAGCAGGAGCACGCGCACGGCGCGCGGCACGGCGGTACGGCGCATCAGGAACAGAATCGTCACCAACGCGGTGAGGATCACGCCGGGCGGCAGGAAGATCTGCTCGATGAAGCGGTAGACGATGGCGTTCACGTGGGGGCTTCCCGCCGCGCGTGGGGATGGGCCTCCCGGTGGATGCGGGCGAGCGAGGCGAGGTCCAGATGGGCATAGCGCTGGGTGGTGGAGAGCGAGGCATGCCCCAGCAGCTCCTGAATCGAACGCAGGTCCGCCCCGGCCTGCAGCAGATGGGTGGCGAAGGCGTGGCGCAGGGAGTGGGGCGTGATCTTTTCTGGCAGCCCCAGTTGCCGGCGCAGATCCTGGACCAGGCGCTGGATCTGGCGGGGATTGAGACGGCGATCCCCGGCGGTGCGGTTGACCCCGATGAAGAGCGGTGAGGTGGCGGGTTGACCGGGGAGATTCCGGTCGAGCAGGCGCAGGTAATGTTCCAACGCCTCCACCGTGGGTTCGGTGAGCAGGGCGATCCGCTCCTTGCCCCCTTTGCCCATGACGCGGGCCGCGCCGCCGGCCAGGTCGAGATCCATGCGGTTGAGGCCGCACGCCTCGCCGACGCGCAGGCCGGAACCGTAGAGCAGTTCCAGAATCGCAACATCGCGGGCCTCTTGCCAATCCGGGAGTTGTCGGCCATTGGTGGGGCCGGGGGGCAGGGGGGCGTCGAGGATGCGGAGGGTCTCTTCCTGGCTGGGGGCGCGGGGCAGGCGCAGGCCGGCCTTGGGCGAGGCGACCAGCGCCGCCGGATTGGTGGTCACCACACCCCGGCGCTCCAGAAAGCGGAACCAGGAACGCACCGAGGCCATGCGTCGTTGCAGGGTGGTCTTGGCCATCCCTTCCCGCAGTTCCCGGCCCAGGAAGGCGCGCATGTCGGCGGGCCGGATGTCGGGCAAGGACGCTTCCGTCAGGGGGGTTTTTTTCCAGGCGAGCCAGAACGCGGCAAAGCGGGTCAGATCCGACAGATAGGCGGCCACGGTGTGCCGCGAGTAGCGGCGCTCCGTGGCCAGATAACGGAAGAAGGGGGCGAAGAGGGGATCGATTTCGGTGCTGGTGGTCATGGTCGGCGCTCCATCGGTTGAGAGAACGCCGGAAGGTCAAGCATGCCTCATGCCAGCCGCATGGGTGTCAGGCGGGCGAGACACAGCCCCAGGATGTCGGCCAGATCGCGCAGCAGGTCCGTGGAGTCGCTGGGCAGGAACCGGTTGGGGGTCACTCCCCCCAGGTTGAGCGAGCCGATGAGTCCCTCCGGCCCGGAATCGGGACGGGAGAAGAGTGGAACCAGGGCCTCGGAACGGATCTCGTGGGCGATGGCGCCAAAAAACAGGTCGCGGTTTTTCCCTTCCAGTCCCACCCGGATGACGGGTCGCGGGGAGTCGCGGAAGGTCTCCACCAGGAGCTTGTGTTCGATGGGAAAGAGCCGTTCCCTGGTCTCCCCCTGATCCGGCGGGGTGGCGAAGAGGGCGAGCAGCCCGTTGGCGCGGCTGCTGATGGTCACGGTGGCGCGGTGGATGTCGAAGAGTCGTTCCGGTTTCCAGGTGGCGGCCAACAGCATCCCCCAGGGGTCGGAGGCGGTCATGAGTTGCACCTGGATGTCGTGGAAGGCGGTGTAGATCCCCTCGTTGCGCCGGATCCGTTCCAGCATGGCGTCGAGGTCCTGGGAGAGCTGGTCGTTGCGGCGGCGCAGGGCGTTCAATTGTCCCGCCTCCAGGCTCAGCACCTTGCCGGAGGCGGAGATGGCCGCCGGCAGCAGCTCCGGGTTGAGGTCGAAAAAGCTGGGATTGGCCGCGAGCCAGTGGCGTACCTGTTCCGGGGTCAGATCGACGGGTGGGTGGGTGGCGGGGTCCATCCTGGGGGTGCTCCGTGTTTGAGGTGTTGACGAACCGGGGAAAAGCCCCTATTTTTAGCCAATACTAATAAACAATGCGCGGCTTGCGCAGGGAAAAAAGTGCGTGCTGGCGGTTTTTTTCAAACGGGAGCGGAATGAGGCATCATGGCCAACGAGATTGACGAAGCCAATATTGAAAAGGTCGCACGATGCATGAAGGCCCTGGCGCACCCCTTGCGCCTGAAGGTGATCGTCGCCTTGCGGGATCGGGAACTGAGCGTGCAGGATCTGGTTGACGCGGTGGGGACCACCCAGTCCAACGTCTCGCAGCACCTGACCATCATGCGGGACAAGAACATCCTGGAATCCCGCAGGGAGGCCAATCAGGTCTTTTACCGGGTCGGGGACTGCAAGGTGCTGGATTTGGTGGCTTTGACGCGCAGCATCTTCTGCGAGGGGCATGGCGCGGTGGGCGGGATCTCCCTGCCGCCACTCCCCCCTGGCGGGGACGCAGCGGTCACGGAATGAACTTTCTGTAAACGGCGGAGGATGAGATGGAGTGGTTGGCGCAAAACGGTTTGTCGGTTTTTTTGACCGTCTTGTTCATGGTATTGGTCCTGCGCGGTCCCATCCTGGGCCGCGTCTACGGCGTGGAGCACCTGTCGGTGCATGGGCTGGCCGAACGGATGAAGGGCAACCAGCAGGTCCTGTTGCTCGATGTGCGCACCCCCGGCGAGTACGCCGAGGGGCATATCCAGGGCACCTGGAACTTCCCCCTGTCGGATTTGTCCGGTCAGTTGGAGGCCGTGCGGGCCAAGGCCGCGCCGGAGCGGGAGGTGGTGGTGATCTGCCGCAGCGGCGCGCGCTCCCTGAACGGCGCCGTGACGCTGAAACGGGCGGGATTCGCCAAGGTGTACAATCTTTCCGGCGGCATGCTCCAATGGAAGGCGCAGGGCTATCCGGTGCGTTCGTAATCCCTCCCCACTGGGAAGAGGAGATCAAGTTTCCGGTCTCCTCTCCCGCGCTGCTCGCCACGATCCGCGCCGACGTGGGGGTGCGTCTGGCCCATGCCTCCCCTCCGGAGGACCGCTCGTACGTGGATGCCTATCTGGATCTGGAGGATCGCCGGTTGCTGATGGCGCATGGCCTGGCGTTGCGGTTGCGTGCATCCGGCGGCGTGCGCGTGGTGGAGATCAAGGGGGGCGGAACCCGGGTCGGCGGCTTGATCCGGCGTCCCGAATGGTGTCAGGCGGCCCCGTCCGGGGAGTTCGCCCGTGGCCGGGAACTCGACGATGGCCCGGTGCGCCACGAACTGGCCCGGCGCGGCCTGCTGGACGCCCTTCTGATGCCCTTGTTCACCTGCGCCATCCACCGTCTGGTCTGGTCCTGCCCCCTGCCGGAGGGCGGGGCCGCGCGGATCGCCTGCGACGAGGGCGAGGTCCGGGCCGGTACCCGGCGGGCCGCCATCCGCGAGCTGGAGGTGGAGTCGTTCGCCGCCCCGCGCGAGGCGGTATGCGCTTTTGCCGGGGAACTGGCCGCCCGGCATGGCCTCGTCGCGGGGGGGGTGTCGAAGTTCCATGCGGGCCTGGGGTTGCTGGGGGACGATGTGCCGTCGCGCAACGCTTTTTTGTGAAGTTCCGGTCGATTTTTTGGCCGTGATGGGTTATTCTGTGGCAGGTGATTTTCAACTTCCGAGCGGCTGGCAAGGAGTAATGGCGTGCGATATGTGAGTACCCGGGGCGGGGTCGAGCCGATGACCTTTTCCCAGGCCGTGATGATGGGCTTGGCCACGGATGGCGGCCTGTTGCTGCCGGAGCGGATTCCCGTGTCGGCCCCCGCCGTGTTGCGGCAGTGGTCTGGCCTGACCTTCCAGCAACTCGCGGTGGAGGTGATGGCCTTGTTCATGACCCCCGGCGATCCGGTCGCCGGTCGGCTCGAGGAGCTGGTCATCCGCTCCTTCGCCACCTTTACCCACCCGGAGGTCACCCCGGTGACGCCGGTCGGGGAGCACTGGCTGCTGGAACTCTTCCACGGCCCCACCCTGGCCTTCAAGGACGTGGCTCTCCAGTTGCTCGGCAATCTGTTCGAGGCGCTGCTCGCCGACCATGGCGGCCAGATGAACATCCTCGGCGCCACCTCCGGGGACACCGGTTCCGCCGCCATTCACGGGGTGCGGGGCAAAAAGGGGATTCGGATCTTCATTCTCCACCCCCATGGCCGGGTCTCGCCGATCCAGGAACGCCAGATGACCACCGTGTTGGACTCGAATGTGCATAACATCGCCATCCGGGGTTCCTTCGACGACGGGCAGCGCATCGTCAAGGAGCTGTTCAACGACCTGGCCTTCAAGGAGACCTATCGGCTGGGGGCGGTGAACTCCATCAACTGGGCGCGCATCCTGGCGCAGATCGTCTATTATTTTTACGCCTGGGCCAGGACCGCCGATGGCAATACGGAACGCAAGGCCGCCTTCTCCGTGCCCACCGGCAACTTCGGCGACATCTTCGCCGGTTACATGGCCATGCGCATGGGGCTGCCGGTGGACCGGCTGGTGTTGGCCACCAATTGCAACGACATCCTGGTCCGCTTCATGGAGACCGGGGTCTATCGGGCCGGGACGGTGCAACCCTCCCTCAGTCCCTCGATGGACATTCAGATCTCCTCCAACTTCGAGCGGTTTCTCTATTATCTGCTCGGAGAGGATGCCGAGGCCGTGCGGGAGAGGATGACCCGTTTGCAACAGGAGGGCCTCTTTGCCATCGGGGAGGAAAAAAGGCGCGAGGCGGCGGCAATTTTTACCGCGCGGCGGGTGAGCGAAGAGGCAACCTTGCACCGGATCCATGCCACCTGGATGGCGCATGGCATCCTGCTCGATCCCCACACCGCCGTGGGAGTCGAGGCGGCGCGGGAGTTCCCCGGCATGATCTGTCTGGCGACCGCCCATCCCGCGAAATTTGGCATGGCAGTGGAAAGGGCGATCGGCATGCCGCCCGCCATGCCTCCCGCGCTGGAGGGGTTGCTCTCCCTGCCGGCCCGCTGCCGGGTCGTCGCCCCGGAAACCGAGGCGGTGCGGAAGTGCATCCGGGAGTCTGCGGGATGATGGCGCTGCTCAATCGCGCTCGCGTCCGCCCGGACGAAAGCCGTGGCGCGCATCGGTTCGTGATGCGTCCGGAGGTCAGCCTGATCCTGGCCAACGGCGCCTTGGCGCGGGGACGGCTCATGGACATGAGCGTGGCTGGGGCCTTCCTGGAAACGGTGGAGCGCCCCTTCGGCCTGGAGCCGGGCGAGACCGGCACCCTGGGCCTGTTGCTCCCCCCGGAGGCCCCGGATGGGGATCACCGCTTCTGGTGCGAGGTCATCCGCGTAACCAATCGGGGCGTGGCGTTGCGTTTCATCAGCGAGCGGGAGTACGTGGAACATGGCTCATCTGCGGGATCGACGCGTCAGTTGATGCCGGATGATTTTATGGAGTGATCTTGACGAACTTCTTTCGGCGGGCGAACCATGAGACACCAACGGATCAAGGGCCTGGGGGCGGCCTGGGCATGTGGGTTGCTGCTGCTGTGGGCGCACGCGGCGGCGGCCGACATCTACACCTTTACGGACAGCAATGGCGTCATTCATTTGACTGACCGCCCCCTGAACGCCTCCTACCGTCTGCTGATCTCATCGGGTGGCCGGCAGATCAAGAAATGGGAAGGGTTTCCGGAAAAATCCTCCCTGCGGCATACCTCGTCGAAGGTCATCGCCTACGATGGCCGCGCCAAGGCGCTCCCCAGGGCCGTCTCCTATGGCCAGAGCACCTTTCCCCGCTACCTGACCCCCAACCGGAACGCCTTTGCCGACACGATTCAGGATGCCTCCATGCGGTTTCAGATTCACTCGGCCCTCATCAAGGCGGTGATCAAGGCCGAGTCGGATTTCAATCCCCTGGCCGTTTCGCCCAAGGGGGCGGTGGGGTTGATGCAGCTCATGCCGGGAACCGCGCAGGACATGGGGGTCTTCGACCGAACCGATCCGGTGGCCAACATCCATGGCGGGGTTCGTTACCTCAGGGAGTTGCTCGGACAGTTCGACAACAACCTGATCCTCTCCCTGGCGGCCTACAATGCCGGACCAGGGGCGGTGAAGAAACACGGCAACACGGTCCCACCTTACGAGGAAACGCAACAATATGTGGCCAGGGTGCTTCATTACTACCGGACATACCGTGGCGCCATGTGATGCTCCCCGTCGTGGGGGCGTGACAGGGTGGGCGCGGGGGGTGTTGATGGTGCTGTTGCTCTGCGCGCCATTGGCCGCGAGTGGCGAAACCCGTTTCCGCGACGACTTCAACCGTCCGGACGGCGAGACCCTGGGCAACGGCTGGAACCCCATGCCTCAGCAGAACGCCTGCGCCATACCCTCGCCCGGAGAGACGAAAAAGAAGAAATACGCCGATATCTCGGAAGAGATCGAAAAAAAGACCGCCGCCAAGGAATCGCCGGACAAGGCGGAATCGGCGCCAAAGCCCCCGCGCAAGGACGGGGTGACCCATGCGCGGATCCAGGATGGCCAACTGCTGTTCCAGTACGAGCAGCCGCAGGATGTGCAGATGGTCCAGCAGGATTTTGCCAAGAAGGTGCTGCGGCTCTCCTATGACTTCACTCCGTTGTATGCCATGGGGGGGCTGGACGATCGGGCCTGGATCGGCGTGCGGATCTATTATCTGGATGCCGAGGGGTTGATCCTGGGGGAGATTCGCCATTTTTACTATCAGGCCCTGTTCATGGATCGGGAAGAGACCCCGCTGATCCATACCGAGTCGCAACAGGGGGGGTTCGACAGCAGCCCCCGTCACGTCACCGTGGACGCCGGACGGATCCTGGAGCAGCGTCTGACCGGCGTGGACCGGAAGCGGATCGCCAAGACCCGGATCTCGTTCGAGATCTCCTCCGGGCTGTGCGAGTCCTCGCTGGAGGGGGCGGTGGACAACGTGGAGATCGTCATGGAGGATATCGTGGAGCCGTTCCGCTTCACCCGCGAGACCCTTCAGGAGTTGACGGAACTGAGTCAGAAGGCCTATTCCGCCGAGGAGCGGAAATTTCCCGACAACGCGAAACGGGTTGTTTTCGAAAAGCTGGGCCGCCAGAACATCCTGGGTTGGTTGAACAACGACATCCCGCGGGATGCGCGGGAGGATTTGGGGCGGTTGACCGGCTTTCTCGCCGAGCGTTATCGGGTGACGGGCAGGGATGCCTGGCTGTCGGGCTACGCGGTTTATATGCTGCTGCAATCCTCCGGAACGGAAAAGTGATTCACGCCATGGTCGCCGACAAGCTGCCAATGTTGCTCGCGGGTTTGGTCGCGCTGGTGTCGGCGGGGGCGTTGGCGGGCGACGAGATGATGCAGTGCGCCGACAGGAAGGGGGATCCGGCCATCTATCGCAAGGGGGAGTGCCAGCCCCTGGACGATCCGACCCGTCCCGCCGGGTATGTGCCGCAACCCGGTTCTCCTGGGGCGACCGCCGCCGGTGGGGACGCCGCCGGGCGGGCCGAGGTGGAGGATCTGCGCCGCCGCATGGAGGAGGCCAACGACCGCCATTTCCTCGAAGTGGAGGAGCTGCGGAAAAAACTGGAGGAGGTCAAGGAGAAGAAGGGCGAGGCCGACGGCTTGCGCGACGAGGTGGAGGATCTGAAGCGGCGTTTGATCGAGGCTGGCGAGCAGCATTTCGAGGAGGTGGAGACCATCCGCAAGGAGTTGGTGGAGGTCAAGGAGAAGGAACGGGCGAAGCAAGAGGAGAGAACCGAGGCCGCCAAGGCACAGGAATCCCTGTCCATCAACACCACCCGGCTCGAGGAGATGCCCCCGCTGGGCGCACCGGGTCCCTGGCGGGTGACGCAGATACTGGTTCCGGCGCAAGGGGTGGGTGGCAAGAGCATGCCCATGAGCGCCACGATCAACGGCGTCCGCTACCGCGTGGGGGAAAGGGTGGATGGCGGCGGCGTGGTCAAGGGGATCCAGCGGGACCGGGTGATCATGCTCCACGATGGCCGCGATTACGAGGTCCTGTTCCACAAGAAGCCCCATGCCGTGATGGCCGGTCGGGTGGGGGTCGTGCCATTGAAGCGATCGTTTGGCGATGCCTATATCGTCAAGATCCGGATCAACAACAATATGGAGATCGATGCCATACTGGACACCGGCGCGAGCGTGGTCTCCCTTCCAGAGGATGTGGTGCTGTGGTTGCGCCGCACTGGCACCCTCAAGCCGGACGATTACCTGGGGAAAAGCAAGGTGTCGATCGCGGATGGCAGCGTGAAGGATTCCAAGGAGTACCTGATACGATATCTGCGCGTTGGGGATATGGAGGTCCGCAACGTGATTGCCTTGGAAATCCTCGGCGAAAAGGGCGAGGGGAAGGATAAGGACGACAAGAAGGATACGGATAAAAAGGACGATAAGCCCAAGAAAGAAGAAGAAAAGCCGGACGTCCTGGAGGTGCGGCATGTCCTGCTGGGGATCAATGTCCTGAAAGAACTGGGTCGCTGGCGCATCGACCACGCCAACGATCTGCTCATCGTGGAGCGTTGATCCGTTCTGGACAGGTGGCGGTCATCTCCTGGAGGGCGCCGTCATCCTGCTGGCTGATGGAGAGGCCGTATTTCGTGACGATGTTGCGCCATCGGTAGCCGTAGTCGCACCATGCTTCTTTTTCCGGCGGTTTCCAACGATTCGGTCCCTGCTCCTGCTTCTCCCGTGCGATTCCCTGTGACGTGACTTGCAGATTATCGAAATCATTGGCGAATTGTTTTTTCAATTCCCGTGGCCACAGGTCGCCCCCGTGCCGGGAGGCGTAGGCCAGGGGGACCACATGATCCAGGCCCACGTCGGCGGCCTGGGTGATGGTCCGCCGATGGTAGGGATCCAGCCATTTGCCACGGACGACCTTGCAGTTTTGTTCCGTTGCGAATCCGACCGGCTCCAGGCTGTGGCGGATCAGCATCTTGTCGCGGGTGTTCTGGCACTCTCCGGCTTCCTTGCTCCAGTGGGGCCACTCGGTGGGGGTGAAGGAGTTGCGTTCGCGTGGCGGTTGCGGACGTGGCTTCCAGGTGCGCGCCATCTCTTGTGCCTGGGCGAGCTGTTCCGGGGTCATCTGTTTGGCCACCGCATCCCGATCCGAAACGGCGCCGGAGGCCATTTTCGACTCCTGTTGCGCCACTTTTTCCGCCTCATCGAATGATTTTGTACTGAATTTTTTTCCCAATTGGGATGCCTGTTGCAGATTCTCCGCCGTGGCCAGATTCATCCACATGTGGGCCAGAACCAGGTCCTTGGGCACCCCTTCCCCCTTGGCGTACAGCTTGCCCAGTTGCAACTGCGCCTCGTTGTGCCCCTGTTCGGCGGCCTTGCGGAACCAGCGCGCGGCATTGCCCACGTCCGGCGGTATCCCGATGCCGTTCAGATAGATCCTGCCGAGATTGACGCAGGCGTCCAGGTTGCCCATCCTGGCGGCCCGCAGATAGAGATAGCGCGCCTCCTTGTAGTTCTGGGGGACGCTCTTGCCCTCTTCGTACATCTTGCCGCGGCGGTTTTCCGCGCTGCCGGTCCCTTCCCGCTCCCCGGCTTGTGCCGGGAGGGCGAGCATGCACAGCAGAAGAATTCGGATGATCATGCTCCACGCTCCACACGCGATTTGAAGGCGACCAGGCGAATGCCCAACAGGTTGCGTAGCGGAAAAGTCCCGGCCAGCTTGCGGCGCAACGCATGGGGGAGCAAGTTCAAAGTTCGCTCGCAGGCCAGTCCGGGCCACAAGGGCCACAAACCGGACCAGCCGCGCAGTTCGACCTGGAGCGTCGGATTGCAAAAACCCGCCGCGCTAAACAGCCCGGCCAACTCCCCAATGGCATATTCTTTCAGATGCAATCCCGTGGCCACTTCGTCGAACAGGCCGGAGATGTCGTGGGGACCGCTGGCGCGATGCGGCGTGACGCAGAGGTAGACCCCTCCGGGGGCCAGGGTCCGATGAATCTCTTGCAATTGTGCCATGGCGTCGTCCGGGTGGAGGTGCTCCATCAGTTGATGGCTGTAGGCCAGATCGATCCGGTCATCGGGAAGCGGCAGCCCTGTCCCGTTGGTGACGATCACCCGCAGGTTGTCCGGCAGAGGATCCTGGGAGCGGCTGATCACGTCGGAGACATCCACCGCGATCACCTCCCTGGCGTGACGCGCCATCCGTCGGGACAGCGCGCCATCCCCGCAGCCGATCTCCAGAAAGACCCCGCCCGGCGCGAGAAACGGCAGCAACCGGTCGGCCTGCCTCGCGATGCGTGCCGCCTGTTCCTCCGGGGTGCGTCGCCGGGTCCATTGCGGATGATCCGGCACGCGCCGGAACAGCTCGTCGTACACCGTGACATAGAGTCCGCTCCGTTCATGAGGTGGCGCGGCCCGCAAACGATCCGCCAACTCCCGCTCGACCACATAGTGGGCGCGCAGCCGTTCGATTGCGCGTTTTTGTTCGTCTGGGGCCATGCCGCTCACCCCGAACGGTGGGGCCACTTGGGCCGGTTTTTTGCCGTTGCTTCGGCTTGTCGTTTGCCGAGCGCCGTATCGGTATAGCTTTTCAGGATCGCGACAATGGCGATCAGATGATAGGGCAGGTCGAAATAGGCCATCCCCAGAAAGGCCCCCGCGCTGTAATAGCCGAACAGTCCCACCCAGATCATGCTGGAAAGGTCGCGGACCCAGTGCAATTCCGGCACATTGCGTGTGCGCCGGTTCAGCCGGATGATGGTGTACAGGATCGATGCGTGCATGCACATCCAGAGCGTGAAGCCGATATAGCCCTGTTCGCCGAGGACTTCGAAGTAGATGCTGTGCGACGCGTGTTTCATGACACCAGGTGTGTATCGATCAAATGTTTGTTGTTCAAATGCCCCCAACCCGCCCCCCAGGAAGGGCCGGTCTTCCACGATGAGCAGGGCCACCCGCCATGCGTCCAGGCGACCGGCCATGGATTTGTCCTGAATGATGTTCGGGACGGAGTGGAAGATATCCAGCATTTGATCTGTCAGATCTTGCTCGTTTATTTTTTTGTTTGCGACTGCCAAATCTTTTTTGTCAAATAAATCATTGTCTTGTTCCATCTTTTGCATGGTTTCCAGGGTGGATGTAACAACATCATTCATGCGATTTAACCATTTTGTCGGCATGAAGAGGTAAGAAAATGCAATGATAACGGCAACCAACATGCCTGCCATTATTTTTCGTCTTGATTGCAGCCAGAAAATCAGGAGCACGACAGAAAGACCGATAAAGCCTCCTCTTGAATAGCTGCCCAGGATGGCGGCAAGTGAAAAAGTGATCATTGCCAACATAAAAAGTTTAATTATTAGAGATTGATTATTGCGCATGAGAAAAATAAATAAAGGCGCGTTAATCATCTGGGCGAGGGCAAATGCGTTATTATCCTCGAAAAAGCTCAACGCCGGCCCCATCACGCGATAATTGCCGCCGGACAGCACGGTGAAGAGACCTCCCTTCAAACCGAAAAAACCTACCGACAAGGCAATGACCGCCACGATGGAGAAAATTTGTCTGCGCGTCTGCGCCAGGATGAGTGTCGCGTAAATCATGACCTGAATCTTGACGAAGCGATCGAGCAATTCATAGGCCGCATGCGGGCGAAAGGCGAATTGAGAGGTGAAGATTGTCCAGGCGGTGAACGCAACCATGAGGATGATCGGTAACGACCATGGGATCCTGATCTTGACACGGGGCGAGAACAGAATCCCGATGATGGTGGCCATGGCGATGAGCAGATTGAAACGAAAATTGTAGGCAAAGCTCCAGGTCAGCCGGTGAGGGTTCATGTAGCCGATCCAGGCCCACAACAACAACCCGATGAAGGGTCTGGCCACGGCCACCGGCAGCATCATCAGCACGAACATGGTCAGGGCCAGGTCTCTCATGTGTCGGGTTTCCCCGGTGCCGGACAGGCGGCGGCGTATGCCTGGCGATAGCCGGCCACGCTCATGCGCCAGTTTCTGGCCTCGCGCACGAACCGTCCGGCGCGGCGCAGGACCGGTTCCCAGCGGGATCGATCTTCCAGAAGGGCGACAACCGTCTCCGCCAGCGCTTCGGCCCGGCCTGCCGGGAAAAGAAAACCGGTCTCGCCGTGGGCGATGAGTTCCTGGTGTCCCCCCACGTTCGAAGCCACCACCAGGCGTCCGGCCGCCATGGCCTCCAGGGGTTTCAAGGGGGTGACCAGATCGGTCAGCCGCATGGGCAGACGCGGATAGACCAGCAGATCCGCCAGGCCATAATAACGCGCCGTCAACTCCGGCTCCGTGCGGCCGGTGAAGAGGACCTTGCCGGTCAGCCCCATCCGGTCGGCTTGCGAGCGCAGACGTGCCTCTTCGGGTCCGCCCCCCACCAGCACCAGTCTGGCCCGTGGACGACGGGCCAGAATCGCGGGCAGGGCATCCAGCAGCAACGACAACCCCTCGTAGGCGTAGAACGAACCGAGATACAGAAGAATTTCCCCGTCACCCGGCGTCAGGCCGGGCAGGGAGGCTGGGGGGGGCGTCCGGAACCGTTCGGCATCCACCGCGTTGGGCACGATGGTGATCTTGTCCGCCGGGATGCCTCTGGCGGTCAAATCGCGGCGCAGCCCCTCGCAGATGACGGTCACCGCCTTGGCGCGTCGCGCCACCAGGGTCTCCAGGGCGCGGGTCAGGCGGTAGCGCGCGCCCCATGCCCGTCCCGTGCCATGACTGGCCGCCGCGTCCTCCCAGAAGGCGCGGATCTCGTACACCACCGGAATCCCCAGCCGTTGGCCCGCCCGCAGGGCCGCCAGACCGTTCAACACGGGCGAGTGGGCGTGCAGCAGATCGGGTCGGCAACTCTCGGCCAGTTCCAGTATCCGTTTTTCCAGGGCCGTGACCACCGCCGATTGCCTGAGAACCGGCAGCCGGGCGGCCAGGGTGTGTGCCGGCGGGGTGCGGTGAAAGAGCCATTCGCCTGCCTGGTCCGCCATTCTGGTTTGGGAGGGGTGTTTGGGGCCGGTCAGTTGTATCGTCTCCCAGCCGAACTCGCGCTGCTGCCGCAGAATGGCCAGGGTACGGAAGACATAGCCGCTTTGCAGGGGGGCGGAGTGGTCGAGAATGTGCAGGATGCGCATGGCCGTTTCTTGGTGGCGGCAATCGGTTGGCGAATGGGCATAGTGTCGTTCCCCCACGGCGTGTCTGTCAATGCCGGGGACGCCGCTTCCCTTGTCGGGAGCAAAAATTCGGATTAACCTGCTTGCATCGGGAAGCGCGTCTCGCCTCCACTCTCCCTTGCCAAAGTGACGACCATGCCCCTCATCCCCCGTTCCTTGCGGCGTTATCTCATTGGTGATTCCTCCAGTGCGCTCAATCTGCTGCGTCGCAGTCCGCGTCTTTTCTTTCTATCCTCCATCAATATCTATCCTACCAACATCTGCAACTACGACTGCATGATGTGCGAGAGCGCCAAGTCCATCATCCGGGTGAAAAACCGGATGGATTTCGCGCTGATGCAAAAGATTCTCCGGGAGTGCGGCGCCTTGACCCACAAGCCGGTGCTCCATTTCGCCGGCCACGGGGAGCCGCTGGTCTACGAGCACATCCGACCCTCCATGGAACTGTGTCGGGAACTGGGACTGAAGTGGACCATGAATACCAACGGCGATCTGTTGGGACGCCACGCGGAGGAGATCATCGACAACCGCGCTTACGCCATCAATCTCTCCTTTCATGGCACTGCCGAGACTCATGACCAGGTGGTGAAGATCCCCGGTTCGTACCAGCGGGTCATCAAGGGGCTGATGAAAATCGACGAACTCAAGAAGGCCAGAGGCCTGAAGACCCCCATCGTCAGCGTCAACTGCGTCATCAACACCCCCAATCTGGAGCACCTGGAACGCATCGCTGCGGAGTATACCGCCCTGCCCATCGACCGGCTGAGTTTCCAGCACCTCATCTTCAGCGAACAGGAGATGGACGATCCGGCCAGCTTCGTCATTCGTGGCGAAGAGCGCCTCGCCATGTTGACGGAGTTCTGTCGGAAGATGGAGCAGGGGGGACATTACCGCATCCCGGTCACCCTGATTCCGAAGATCGGAACCGGGGATGTCCATGGCTATTACACCGACCGCTGCCACCCGACAGCCAAATCCTGCCTCAACCCCTGGCTGTCGGTGCGGGTCCATTACAATGGGGACGTGGAGGTGTGCAAGCAGATTCTCGGCAACGTACGCGACCACACCCTGCGGGAGGTCATCAATAGTGAAAAAGCCAGGGAGTTCCGGCGCATGATCCGCGACGGCGGCGCCATTCCGGCCTGCTTCCGGTGCTGCCACAGACATTATTATTAAACTGCGCCGATTTTGGTGGCTGCTCCCCAGAAACACCAGATCAATCCCGCCTTCCTGTTCCAACAGCCGGGACTGGGTGGTGAAGCTCCCCATGTATGGCTCTGGGAGATGCGCGCGCGTAAAATGGTTGATTCTATAAGTTGTCAAAAAGAAGGCTACGTGAAATAACATGAGGTACCAAATTCAAGACGCTCCTTTATTTTTGTGAGTATTTATCCTTAATATTTTTATTGTGCGATCCGATGGATGACCGGTCAAGCCGGCTCATCCTTGCCCCTCCTGGCGGGACGATATGCGGATCCCGGTCAGTTTTTCCAGCACTTTCAGACAGAATTGCCGGAAGGTCATGGCGCGGATGGAACGGTAACGCACATATCCGCCGGGACTGGTCATGTACCAGGAGACGATGGGATACAGAAACGGCATGCGGGTGCATAGCCAGACCGTCCCGTTGCGCATGCGGGTGTTGCGCCACAACTCCTGGTTGACCATGTCGGCGTACATCTTGATGCGTTGCTTGAAGGCGACAGGATAGGCAAGGGCGGATAGGGCGTAGTAATTGTCGGGATGGGCGTCCGGGTCGAGGAGGTTTTGCTCCCTGGCCAGCTCGTACAGCTCGGTTCCCGGCAAGGGGAAAAAGGTCGTTGCCTGGGCCGTGCTCGGCTGGATGGTCTGGAGCAGCCGGATGCTCTCCTGCATCACGGACTCGGTCTGTCCGGGCAGGCCCATCATGATGAAGGCATGGGTACGGATGCCGTGCTGCTGCATGAGTCGAAAACTTTCCAGGATTTTTTGATCCGGCATCTGCCGTTTCAGCAACTGGCGGCGGAACTCCTCGTCGCCGCTCTCGATGCCGATGGAACAGGAGTAGGCGCCAGCGGCCTGCATGTCCTGGACGCGGCTGGGGCGGATCAATTCCGGTCGCTCCATGAAGACGAAGCGGGTCTTCAGATCCGCCAGATGCTCGCGCAGGTCCGTGGTGCGGGCGTCCGAGGTCATCATCACCTCGTCCACGAAATAGATCATCTCCAGTCCGTAGGCCGATTTGAAGTGGTCGATCTCCCGGCGCAGCTGGAGGGGATGCTTCTCCCGGCGCCATTTGCCGCCGCTTTTGTTGAGTTCCATCAAGGTGGCGTTGCTGCAATAGGTGCATTGGTAGGGACACCCCCGGCTCCCCTCGAACACGCCGCACACCCTGGCGCCCGGCACCAGGCGCAGAAAACAGTGGTCGATGTAATGGCGTTCGTCGAACAGTTCGTAGCGGGGCAGGGGGGCCTGCGCCAGGTCGAACAGCGGGCGCAGGGGGTTGCGGATCAGGTGCTCCTCGTGCTGGAAAAAAAGGTTCGGGATCTGCGCGATTGCTTCGCGTTGGCCGTTCGCCAGTGCCTGGACGATCTCCAGGCAACTCTGCTCGCCGTCCCCGGCCACCCCGAAATCGACCAGCGGGGCCACCTCTTCGGGCACAAAGGTCGCGTGGGGGCCGCCCGCGATCAGAAAGAGATGGGGGTGACGCCGGCGGACGGCCCGCATGATCTCCCTGGCCACCGGGAATTCCAGGGTGCGCACCGAAAAGCCCACCACATCGGGTCGATTGGCTTCGATCGCGTTCAGGGTGACATCCAGGTAGCGACCGGGTTCCGTAAAGGTCAGATCACAGAGTGCAACGTCCACCCCGTGGTGCATGAGATAGGATCCCACGGCCAATATGCCCATTTGGGGAGTTTTGGGTTTTGTGACATTGGGATAAACGAAAAGCATTTTCATGCGGTTGTTGTCATATCCAAAGAATTTGATAGATTAATGCATAATGCCTTTCGCATGGGCAAAAGTCAAGGAAAACCATTGCGTTGCAACCGGATGGGCCACTATTTTTCCGAAACCCGCAAGGTCTGGCCCACGATGGGGACGGCGAGAGTCATCTCTCGTTTCGTGCGCGGCCTGGCATCCTTGTAGCGGTAGACGAGCAGGGATTGCCCCCGCAGGGCCGAGCGGGTGGAGGCCACCGGAATGGTCCGGATCCGCTCGAAGGCGTCGCTTTGCAGAAAGTCGCGCAATACCTGGTGGATCGGCAGGTCGGTATAGTTGCGCTCCTCCACCACGGCGATGTCGATGCCGTATTCGTCGAACAGGGTCTTGATCTCCTCCAGGCGGGTGACATGCACCTTGCGCCAGGTATCGGCAAAGACCGACGAGGAGTGGAGCAGCTTGTCCCCGCGCAGCACATGCATGCGCCGTTGCGGATCGTTTAATCTGACATAATAGGTAAAATAACCATTATTAAAACCGTCCATGAAGATCATCCCCTGACGGGAGTGCTGGATGGCGCTCCTGGCGGCCTCCAGATACCCCCTGGAAAAGGCCGGGGTGGCCAGATGGCCCGCGTGGGCCTGCCAGGCGATCACCAGGGCGATCCCGGCAAAAGCGGGCCAGCGGTTCAGGTAGTGGGCGGGCAGGGCCGCCAGCAGCGCGAAACCGGGTACCCAGAAGAGGGTCAGACGATCGTAGCGGTAGGAGCGGATCGCGGTGAAGAACAGATAGGTCGCCAGAATGAGCAGGAGATAAAAGAGCACCCGTTTGTCCCGTCGCCAGAGAGCGGCCCCGGCCCCGGCAGCGGCCAGCATCAATAGCGGCCAGGTGACCTGATGCTCGATCAGCAGGTCGAGATAGATGCGCAGATAGGCCCAGTCGGTCAGGCCCAGTTCCCGAAGGGTCGGGTCCAGGCCCTGGAGGGTCATGCTCAGATTCATTTTGGAGAGGGCGATGGTCAACCACCCCAGCGGCAGGGTCAGCGCCAGCAGCAACAGGATCGCCCCCCAGGAGGCGCGTCTGGCGAACAGGGTCCGCCAATGGCCGGTGATCAACAGCCAGGGCAGGAACCAGAGCGCCATGAAAATGGCCGTCTGTTTGGTCCACAGGGTCAGGGCAAAGGCGATGACGGTCCCGTAAAGCCACCGGGTCTGGCCGGAGTCGGTGTAGCGCCAGAAGAAATTGGCGGTGAGCAGGCTCATGGCGAGGACCGGGAGTTCCAACATGTTGTACCACCCCCACTGGACGATGAACGGGGTGGTGAAAAGCAGACCGCTGGCCAGCAGGGCGGTGGCACGGTCGAAAGAGCGGCGTATCAGGTCGTACCAGGCCGCTGCCCCGATCAGGGCGAAAAAGAGCACGCACAGCCGGCCGCTGAGGTCATGCACCCCGAACAGCAGAAAAAACAGCGCCTCCATCAGGGGAAAGAACGGCGGGCGGGACCCCAGGCTCAAGGCGGGATATTGGGCGTAATAGCGCTGGGCGTACTGGAAGAGGGCCTGCACCGGATCGCCGGACAACAGGGTGGCGGGCGTCAGGTCCCGCAGCAGGTCGTGCAGGAACAGCCCGTCCATCAGGATGCGATCCGCGTCCGGCCAGCCGATTTCCGGATCGGTCAATCCCTTGGAAAATAATAAAAAGATGACTCCAGCCAGCAGCAGGAGATCCGGGGCGTGAGTGAGTTTGATTTTCATGGAGTGGTTGCGTCGCCAGTTGTGATACCGGCATCATGTGGCGGGATGGCCGGAATGTCAAGCCGCATCAGGGCTTGAAAAATGGCCGGATCCCCGGCATCATGGTGGCGCACCGTTTCTCGATCCAGACAAGGGGATTCCATCATGCGACCCGATGCCGAGGAAAAACTCCGGGAGATCTTTCGTGCCGTCCTGGAACTCCGTCCCGAGGAGATCCCCGACGGCATCCGCAACCTGACCGAACCCCGCTGGAACTCCCTGGCGCATGTCACCCTGCTGGCGGCCATCGAAAGCGAGTTTTCCCTCTCCCTCTCCATCGAGGAGATGGACCGCGTCACCTCCTTTGCCGCCGCCCGCCTGCTGCTGGAAGAAAAGGGGTCATGAGCACCGCCGGCTTCGAGGTCCGCGTCACCCACGAGGATGCGCTGCGCTTCGCCGACCTCTCCGGAGATCACAACCCGCTGCATACCGATCCCGCCTACGCGGCGGGTACCACCTTCGGGCGTCCCATCCTGCACGGGGCCTTTTCCGCCGCCCTGTTCTCCCGCCTGGCCGGGATGCACCTCCCCGGACGCGAGTGCCTGCTGCACGGCATGCGGCTGCGCTTCGTCGCCCCGGTTCACCCCCCGGCCACCCTGCGCGTGACCGGCACGCTGCGCAACGCCACCCCGGACGGCGGCGAGGTGACCGTCACCATCGACGATGCCCAAACCGGCGTGCGCTGCGTCGAGGGGAGCTACCAGTTCGGTTATCACCACGCGGTGCAAGTCGGGGATGCCCCGGCCCCGGAGACGACAGCCGCGTTTCCGGATACCCCGGTGGTCCTGGTCACCGGCGCATCCGGCGGCCTCGGAGCGGCGCTGCTGCGCCTGCTGGGACCCTCCGGCATGGCCTGGTCCCGCGACGGTGAGGCCATGGCGCCCCTGCCGGATCGGCCCGTTGCCGGCATCGTCCATTGCGGCTGGCCCAAACCCGACAACCAGCGCCTGACCCAACTGGCCGCCTCCACCCGCGAGGCGGTCCACCACCACGTCGCCGCGCCCCTGATGCAAATGATCCTGCTGGCCGAAATCCTGGCCAAACATGGCCTGCCCGGCGCGCCACTGATCCTGGTCGGCTCCACCATGGCCGATCCGGGCTGGCACCACTACCGCATGCCCCTCTACAGCCTGGCCAAATCCCTGATCCCCCCCCCTGACCCGCATCCTCGCCCTGGAGTTGGGCGCCGGGGGACGCAAGTGCCTTGGCCTGATCCTCGACATCATCGAGGGACCCGGCATGAACGCCGGCATCCATCCGGCCATCCTGCAAAAACACGCCGACCGCTCCCCCTTCGGACGCCTGATCACCACCAGCGAGGCCGCCGATCAGATTCGCTGGCTGCTGGACAACCCCTCGCTCTTCACCTCCGGGGCCGTGGTCAATCTCTCCGGGGGCATGGTGCCATGAACTTCCTGGAGGCCAAAAGGATCCTCGCCACCCCCCTGGACGACCTCCCCGCCCGGCCGTTGCTGCTGGGAGGCTCCGGCATGCTGGACGGATTGGTCCCATTCCTGCGCGCCCAGGCCGCCGTTCGCAACATCCGGCTGGTGTTGGAAACCTTGCCATTCGGCGCCTTGATCCAGTCCCTGGTCACCCTGCCGACCTTGCCCGACCGTCCGGAGCTGTTTTTGCTCCTGCCCTGGGACCTGATCCCGGAGTGCGACTGGCGCACCGGCAACAGCGCCCTGGTGGACGAGGAGGCCCTGCTGGCCGAAGCCGACCGCCGCCTGCGTCTGGTCGCAAGCCGCCCCATGGCCCGCATCGCCTGGCTGCCCGCCCCGATGCCACCCTTGCTGCCCAATCACTCCGCTTCGGTTGCCCTGACCGGGGAACTGCTGAAAAAAATCGCCCGGCAAGGTGCTTTGTTGTTGGAGGCGCGGGATTTCTCCCTGGCCGGTTATCTGGCCAGCGGCCAACCCGTGGCCGGCAGCCGCCTGGGTACACTCGCCGGGGAGTTGCTGGAATGGCTCGCGGCCCCACCGGCGGGGTCGATCAAGGCGATCGTCACCGACCTGGACCACACCCTCTGGCGCGGCGTCGTCGGCGAGGACGGCCCCGCAGGGGTGTCGGCGGCCCCGGAAGCCGCGAGCTATCGTTTTTTTCTCTTTCAATCCCTTCTCAAGCGGCTGAAAAGGCAGGGTCTGCTGCTGGCCGCCGTCACCCGCAACGACGAGGATCTGTCGCGCGCGCCGTTCAAAACGGGACGCATGCCATTGAGCGAGGAGGACTTCGTCACCTTCCGGGCCGGCTACGGGGCCAAATCCGCCCAGATTCGCCACCTGGCCACCACCCTCAATCTCGGCCTGGACGCCTTTCTCTTCGTGGACGACAACCCGGTGGAACTGGCGGAAGTGGCGGCCAATCTTCCGCAAGTTGTTACTCTCCAGTTTCCGGGCGACGAAGAGGTCTTTTCCCATTTCTTGGATCGGGTCGCCCGCCTCGCCTCGCGGCACGCCCTCACCGCCGAGGACGGGGAACGCACCGTACTCTACCATCGCATGCTGGCCGATCAACCTCCACCGCAAGCCGGGGAAGGGCCATTGACCGCCTTTTTGCGCGGGCTGGCCATGGTCCTGACCATCCGCGAGCCGCAAGCCGGAGCGCGCGCCCGCGCCCACCAACTCATCAACAAGACCAACCAGTTCAACCTCAACGGCATCCGTCTCGCCGAGGAGGAGATGGAAGCCATTCTCGCCGGGGGGGGCAGGCTGTTCGTGGCCACCCTGGAGGACCGTACCGGCAGCCACGGCGAAATCCTCGCCTGCCTCGTGGAGAAATCGGGCCGGGTGCGCTCCCTGGTCATCTCCTGCCGGGTGCTGCAACGCCGGGTGGAATACGTTTTTCTCGCCTGCCTGATCGAACGGTGGCAAGGAGCGCCCCTGGTCCTCGATTTTCTCGCCACGGAGCGCAACGCCCCACTGCGGCTCTTTCTGGAGGACCCGGCCTTCGCCGCAGGCGCGGAGGGGGTGCGGCTGGACGCCAGCGCCTTCCGCGAAGCCCACGCCGAGGACGTTTCCCTGTTCACCATCCGGGACCTCCCGTGAGCAGCGTCGAACTTCTGCCGATCCTGGACCAGGACCTGGAGGCCGCCTGCCGCTTCCTGCACGAAAACATCAACCGCACCATCTCCCCGCAAGCCTGGCAGCTCGCCTATTCCCAACCCTGGATGGCCGACGCCCCCAATCACGGCTTCATGCTCGTGGCCGAAGGGCGGGTGGTGGGGGTGTTCATGGCCATTTACTCGGAACAGACGATACGCGGGGTGACGGAGCGTTTTTGCAATCAAAATAGCTGGATCGTGCTAAAACCCTATCGCCATCTGGGCCTGGGGTTGTGGCGCGCCCTGCAAGCCCAGAGCGGCTATCATGTCACCATGCTGACCCCCAATCCGACCGTGGCCAAGGTCTACCAGACCCGGCGCTACCGCCCGATCGGCGATCGGGTGACGGTCCTGCCCGCCCCCCTGCCATGGCCGCTGGCCCGCCAGGCGCGGGTGGTCGTGGAGGATGCCCAGGCGGTTCTGCCACCCGACGCCGCCAGGGATCTGGTCCATCATCGCCCCTTCCCCTGGCTGACCCAATTGGCCCTCGGCGACGCGCAACGGGGGTATTGCCTGGTGGTCGGCAAGCTGGGGCGCTGGAAACGACTGCCCGCCCTGCGGATCCTGCATGTCAGCGACGGGGAGATTTTTTTTTCTTGCCATTCCGCGCTGGGGCGATATCTTTTCCGGCGACACGGGGTGATGACCCTGCACATCCCGTCCCGTTATCTCCCGGTTCGGCCAGGATTCGGCTTGACGATCCTCGACACCCAGCCGCGCATGTTCCTCTCCGACCGGCTGGAGGAACGCGACATCACCTGGCTTTATACCGAACTGGTGGCGCTGGATCTGCCGATGTGAGACGGCAATTCCAGGGGGGTGGTGCAGCGGCCCCCCAACTCCGTGGTGAAAAAGTGTAGATACCCTGCGAGCTTCTGCAAAAATGCCCGCAAATCGGCCTGGTTGCGCACATAGGGGGTATGGCCCGGACAGAGGGTCGGCGAATGAAAGCTGATTGAAAAAACGCGCGTGCCCCTGGCGAACAGCGCCCTGGTCAGCCGTTTCATCTCCGGGAGGGTCGCCCCCTCCGGAGAGAGGCGGATGCGGTTGAGCAACCCGCCCCTGGCCAGCAGACCCGGCAGCCGCAAGGCGACGGCCAGGGGATGACGGCTGGCGCGAAACCGCGCATGGGCGCTGCGTCCGGCCAGCAGGCCGTAATAGCCCCCGGTGGTGGGCAGGGTGAGCAGGTTCCCGTCGGGACCGGCCAGGGAAGGCTGGACGCCGTGATGGGAAAAATCCGGTCCCCCCTCCGGGGAGAGGTCGAAGGGGGGCGAAGGGCTGAGATCGAACCGGTAGCCCAACTCGGTCAGGAGGGCATGGGTGTTGGGACCGATGCCGTAACGACCGGCCTTGTAAACGATGGGTCGTTGGCCCAGGGCGCTTTCGATGGCCAGGGTCAGGGTGATCAGCTTGGCGCGCTCCAGTTCCGCCGGGAGATTGCCGGGAAAGGAGAGGCGGGGCGAGAGTTCCTCGTCCAGGGGCGGGGTGTTCCAGGGGTGGAGATGGGCGCCCGCCACGGCACGCCCCGTAGCGAAAAAAGGACGCAAGGGAGCGATGCCCGCCTCCTGGGTGACCACCGCATGGGTCAGCACGTAGACGGGTTTTGCACCGAAACTCTCGCACACCTCCTGACCCGCTGCGATGCTGGCCATGGCGTCCACCGAGACCGCCTCGCGCCTGACCGGGAGGTTCCAGTCGAACTCCTCCTCGGTGTCCACCACCACCAGCAGCAAAGGCGGGTCAGGGGCAGGCGGCATCGGGTGCGCGGTCCAGGACCATGGAGAAAAACAACTCCGCCTCGGCCTGCGAGCCGTCCCCCTCGTGCAGGATGCCGGGATGGACGCGCAATCCGTACCAGGCGCGCTTGCCATGGTAGAGATCCAGCAGACGGTAGGCGTGTGCGGGGAATTCGTTGACCGGGTCGTAAAGATTCTGGATCAGAAACAAGGGGGGCAGGGTCTCCCGTTCCGCCGCCAGCCGCAGCAGATCGGGGAGGGAATCCATGGACTCCCCTTGCAGGAAGCCGTAAGGGTTGTTGCGGTTGTCGCTGCCGTAATCGGTGACCTTGGCGGCAAGATCCACCTGCGGGGCCATGGCATAGATGGCGCGGCACCCCAGGGAGATGCCATGCCAGAGCGCGCCGAACCCCCCCATGGAACTGCCCATGCAAAAGAGCGGCACGGCAGGGTCGGGGTGTTGTTCCCGGATCAGCGCCCGAATCATCTCCGCCACGAAGCCGTTGCCCTTTTCCCCCCAGAACCAACTGCCCTGGCGCTTCCAGCCGAAAGTGTCCCACGGGGCGAGCAGATCGAAATGCTCGAAGGGTTGCAGCGGCCCGGTGTGAAACCAGGAGTTGAAACCATGGAAAAAGACCACCAGCCCCCTGGATTCACTGCGCGCCGGGATGCGGGCGTAGCGGATCAGGCGCTCGCCGTGATGAAAGACCAGGGGATAGATCTTGTCGATGTTGGATGCGTCGTGCAGCGACAGGGCAGCGTCCTCCCTGGCGCGGCGCAAGCCTTTTTGCTGGGCGCGTTCTTCTGCCTGGCTCTTGCGCGGGAAATAATTTTTCGTATTGCAGTTGGCCAGGGGGATCACATCGGCAGGGGTGCGCAGGGCGTGCATCAGGGAGACGCGCACTGCCTCCCGCCAGCCCATGGTCGCGGCGCGGGTGCTGAGGACGCGCCATTTTTCCGGGATGGCGCGCCAGTTCATGACTTGTAGCCCAGCAGATTGCCGATGCACAACAGATCCATGTCCGCCTTCAGGAAGGTCTGGACCGCCTCTTCCGGGGCCTCGACAATAGGCTCGCCCTGATCGTTGAAGCTGGTGTTCAACAAAACCGGCACGCCGGTCAACGCGCCGAACCGGCGGATCAGCCGGGCATAGGGACGATCATCGGTGGCGCGCAGCACCTGCAACCGGGCCGTGCCATCCACATGGACCACGGCGGGGCATGCCTCCCTGGCCGCCTGACGGGCGGGGGTGGTGAAGGTCATGAAGTCCAGATCCGCCACCTCCGGGGGGTAGTCGAAATAACCGGGGGCATCCCCGGCCAGGGCCACCGGGGCAAAGGGACGGAACCACTCCCGATGCTTGACCCGCGCGTTGATGATGTCCTTCATGTCCGCCTGGCGGGGGTCGGCCAAAATGCTGCGATTGCCCAGGGCGCGGGCGCCCATCTCCGAGCGGCCCTGGAACCAGCCGATGATCTTGCCCTCGGCCAGGGCGCGCGCCGCGATCTCGATGACGTCCTCCCCCTTGACGACCCGCAAGCCGGCGCGGCGCATGGCGGACTCGCCCGCCTTGTCGGCAAAGGCCTGCCCGTGAAAGACCGAATCGAGCTTGAAAAACCGCTCCTCGCCCAGGACCTGATGGACATAATACAGGGCCGCGCCCAGACCGATGCCGCGATCCGAGGCCATGGGCAGGGGAAAGATCCTGCGAAACCCCTGCTCCAGGAGTTTGCCGTTGAGGGAGGAGTTCATGGTCACGCCGCCGCCCAAGACCAGATCGGCCTCGCCGGTGCGTTGTCTGGCGATGGTACACAGACGGCCCGCCACGGTCTCCAGGGTTTTCTGGATGCTGGCGGCCAGATTCATGTGGTCGCGGGTGATGGGTTCCGGATCGATGCGGCGCGGCAGTTGCTCGTCGAGGAAGTCGTTGTTGAGCAGTTGTGCGTTCAGGTAGCCCCCCTCCACCGCCAGGCGGGAGGCCTGGGTGCGCAGCGCCTCGCCCAGGCGCATCTGGCCGCTGGGGAGGATCTCGATCTGCTCCATGTAGCGGTCGAAGAGGGTCGGTTCGCCATAGGGGGCCAGTCCTTGGGTCTTGCCTTCGGCCCCGTAGCCCCCCAGGCCCAGGTGATAGGTGGCGCGGGTGTATTCCAGGCCGATGCTGTCCTGATCGCTCAACCGTTCCAGCACATCGATGGATTTGCCGCGACCGTGCGCCAGGATGCCACTGGCGCCATCGCCGAAGCCGTCCAGGGTGACGATGGCGGCGGACTCCAGCCCTGAGGCGAAGAAGGCCCCGGCGGCGTGGCAATGGTGATGGTCCACGTCGATGTACTTCTTGCCGCGTCCCAGGCGCTCCTTGATCCACTCCCGACAGGGAAAGGGATCGGTGTGGCCAAAGACCACCACGTCGATGTGGCGCAAGGCGATATCCAGAGTGTCGCAACATTGGCGGATGGGCGCCAACATGTCGTCCTCCTTGCGGATGACGTGGTGCTTGCGCCGGGAGATGCGTTCGGCCTCGAACATGGCCACGCGCTTCTTCTTGAGGTCGATGATGGCGCAATTGTAGTCGTGCATGAAACCGCCGATTCCCAGTACGACCATGTCTGCTCCTTTGGCGAGAGTGGAACGAAAAACACGTGGCCAGCGTGCAGGATTTCCCCGGAGTTCGCGAAAGTCAAGGAGAAAACCGGGGGGTGAAGATGTCGGGCTTGCCGGCCACGAAGCGCTGGGTGTAGAGCGCCTTGAAGCGGGGGGCGATGTGCCACTGGTCGTAATAGTGTTCCGGGGTCCAGCGCTCGTCCGGATTGTCGTCGTGCAGGCCGGCGCCATGGGCAGCCAGATAATCCCGCAGGTCCGCCAGGTAGCGTTGTTCCGAGGCCGGGCGGATCAGGGGGCTGCCGTCGAGGTTGGGACGTTGTTTCACCAATACGAACTCCAGGCGCAGCCCGTGTTCCCTGGCCAGGCGCAGCATGGCCGGCAGCAGCGAGTGGGGGAGTTGTTCGGCGAAGGTGAGCGCGGGTTTGGCTTGGGTGTCCGTGGTCGCGCGGGGGGCGGGTCTGGGGCGGAAGCCGTTGGCGCTGAAGAGGGTATCCTTGATCTCCCGCTTGAAGGTCTGGCGCTGTTCGAAGAGGACGTTTTCCTCTTCCGGGGTCACGGTCGGGGAGCCGAATTTCTTGCGCCACAACATGCCGGAATAATCGGGCAGGGCAGGGAGCAGGGCCAGCGAGTCCAGGAGCCAGTCCAGGTCGTTGCGCTTGAGCTGGATGGGATAGAGATCATAAAAAAACGTTTCCAGCCGGTCGATGAAGGGGCGATGGAAGGCCAGCGCCTCGTGGAGTTCCCGCTCGTCATCCACGGATGCCTTGGCCAGCAGGGCGCGTTCTTCCGGGGTGGAGACCGAGCGGTAGGGGGTGGTGAGTTCGTCGTCCCGGAAGAAGAGAAAGGTGGCGCGGGGCCGGTGCCCGGAGGGGATGATGTCGTTCTTGAGCCAGAGATACCAGTGGGCGGAGAAGACGCCGCCCATGGTCAGGTTCATGCCGGAGCCGCCTCCCGGCGTGCTGGCCAGGGCAGGGGGGTCGATGCGGGAGAAGAGCATGGAGTTGCCGATGAAGACGAAATCTGGCTTTTTTGCTGCCAATTCCTTGCGGTTGGCGGGGTTGTAGGGGATGGTGGGGGAGAACCGGCCCGGCAGGGCGGGGAGCAGGAGCAGGCAAGCCAAAAGGATCGGGATCGATAGCTTGCCACGGAGCCAGGGGACGGGAGCGCTTTTCGTGGCTGGGTGACTTTGATAGACTTCTTGCGGGCCGAGGGGCGGGTGGGCGCTTGCGGCGGGCGAGGGGGATGGGTTTGGCGCGGACAGTTCGCTCATGATATTTCATTCGATTGATTTTCTGGTGTTTTTGCTGGCCGTCCTGACGATCTACTGGCGGCTGCCCCATCGCCCCCAGCAATATTTTTTATTGGTGGCGAGCGGTTTCTTTTACGGGTATGTCCACCCGTGGTTTTTGTATCCCCTGCTGGCGACCACCAGCATCGATTATCTGGTGGCGCGGGCCATGGAGCGTCATCCTGGGCTGCGTTGGCGTCTGTTGCTGGTGAGTCTGACGGCCAATCTGGGTCTGTTGGCCATTTTCAAGTATTTCGGCTTTTTTGTCGAGAACGTGACCTCGCTGGTCGCCTGGTTCGGTTTTGTCCCGCCGCGCCTGGTGTTGGAGATCGTGTTGCCGGTGGGGATCTCTTTTTACACGTTTCAGTCCATCAGTTACACCACGGACGTCTATCGGGGGAAGATCCGGGCCTGTCACGACTTTGTTGAATTCGGCGTTTATGTGAGCTTTTTCGCTCAGTTGGTGGCTGGCCCCATCGGTCGCGGGGGTGACATCCTGCCGCAGGTGCGCCGGGAGAAGCGCATCGATGCCGCCACGGTGCGTTCCGGGATCGTGTTGATGACGTGGGGTTTTTTCGAGAAGCTGGTGATCGCCGACAATGCCGCCCTGATCGTCAACAACGTTTTCTTGCTGGAAAATCCCCCGTTCGCGGTGTTGTGGGCCGGGGTGTTCGCCTTTACCGTGCAGATTCTGGCCGATTTTTCCGGTTACACCGACATTGCCCGCGGGGTGGCGCGGCTGTTCGGTTTCGAATTGAGTCGCAATTTCAATCATCCCTATCTCGCCACCTCTCCAGGGGAGTTCTGGAAGCGCTGGCACATGTCTCTTTCCAATTGGATCCGGGATTATCTCTACATCCCTTTGGGCGGTTCCCGTGTCGGATTTTTTCGTTATCTTATCAATTTATTATTGACTTTTTTCTTGTGCGGCCTGTGGCATGGCGCGAGTTGGAATTTCGTGTTGTGGGGATTGTTTCATGGTCTCCTGATTGCCCTCTATCGGGCTGCCGGAGCCGTGCGTTTTTTGGTTGCCATGGGTCAGCTTCCCGGAGTGGTCGTGCTGCGCTGGCTTGTGATGTTCACCTTGACCCAGTTGGGCTGGCTGATCTTCCGCGAGACCGACCTGACCCATCTGTTTCATTACTTGACCCTCTCCCCCTTCGCCGACACCGCGCGGGAGCGTCAGTACGCCTTGTTCCTGTTCACCAAGGCGTTTTTTTTCTCATTATTTCTATGGATGCACGCCGCTGTGGACCTTTACGTGGTTCCCCGCCTGGCCTCCTCTCCCCGTTTGCGCTTCTGGTCGGAAACGGTTTTGGCTACCTGCCTGTTTATGGGGATTTTGAATATGCGGGCATTTCAGAGGGTGGATTTTATTTATTTTCAGTTTTGATTGACTTCATGCTTGACTACTTATAAAATTGAATCCATGCCGACGATATGGAGAACATCCGGGTTTCGTGTTTATTTTTACAGTCATGAACCCAATGAGCCAGCACATGTCCATGTTGACAAGGACGGCAGGTCGGCCAAGTTCTGGTTGGATCCGTTACAACTATCTTGGAATATGGGATATACTCCCAAGGAATTGACGCAGGTGCGCTCCTTGTTGCTGGAGCACCGTGAACGGCTGTTGGAGAGTTGGTATGGGTATTTTGGCAATCAGAGCGGATGAGCGTGTTTCCGATGTGGAATGCACCGACGACTCAATCATCGTCCGTTTGCAGGATGGGCGCACCATCTCCGTTCCCCTGGCATGGTTTCCCAGACTCGCCATGGCCACTCAGGCACAGCGCAGCCAATGGGAGGTTTGCGGTGGTGGTTATGGTATCCATTGGGAAGAGATTGATGAGGACCTGTCAACGGAAGGTTTGTTGCGTGGCGCACCTGCTCCATGTTGTTAAAAAGCGCCAATCACTGGATGCGTAATTTTTTTTGATCGTAAATTAGGGTATTGATCATCGTTTCGGCCATCACAACTGATTCATCGCACATTTTTCTTGCCGAACCGGACCCGTTGGCGGAATACTACCAAGAAAAATCACGGCGAGGAACGAAGGATGGAAAAGGCCGCGTGAACGACCCCGGCACAAAGACCTGTTGGCACTGCCTGGTGGGTGCGACCCTCAAGGCATTGCTGGAGCCGGTTGGCATCGACGTCCACACCGAGGTGCCGCTCCTCTCCTTGCCGCCCAAGGCTGACATCGTCTTGATGCAACGTCAGTTGGGAGGTCGGACGGAGGAGCAGCGCATGCTCCTGGCGGATGGACTGCGGGATTTGGACGCCGACCAGATCCTGGTCGAAATCAAGATCACGCAAAGCTTGAACGAGGCGGCGCTCAGGCAAGCCTCCAGATATGACGACTGGTACCGGATATGCGCACAATTGAAAAAACGTCAACTGCGCACCGTGATTATCAGCGCGGCCACGGCACGGAAATCGTTTTTGGACCGATTCGCCTTCCAACCCGTTGGACCGAAAGGTGTCCATGAGAGCACGCCAACGTGGGGGGAACCCATTCGGGTGATTTTTCTGAACGAACTGGAAAATATTCCCAGAAATGCCACTTTTAAGTGTTTTTCGTCGCGCACGGAAGAACGAAAAAAGGCGTTCGCGGCAGTGGATGAAGCCGGACTGATACGCATATCAACACCATTCAACCATATCATGAATGGCCTCAGGAGAATAATCATGCGCAATTCATTGCAGCATCTGGATAACGCGGGCATCACCCCAGACTCCGTCATGCGGATGGGGAGGAAAATGTTCGAGGCAACGCTGGATCTGATGCCAGAGGAAGAACTGTCCGCCTTGCCAAAGCTGGAGCACCTCTTGGTGCAAAAGCTCCAGGATGGACGTCAGGAAGGCGAAGCCGCCATTCTGATGCGGCAGTTGCAACGACGCTTCGGGTCTGTCCCTGCCTGGGCGAGCGAAAAGATCGCCAAGGCCACCTCCCAATCCCTGGAAGAGTGGAGTCTCCGCTTTGTCGATGCCCCGTCACTGGATGAGGTCTTCGCGGACAGAATGTGACCCATTGGGGAGAGATCGATGAGGATCTGTCAGTGGAAGGCCTGTTGCGTGGCGCGCCCGCGCCACGGTTCACGCGGATCTTCATGGTCGTCTCGTTGCCAGCTCTGTTTCAATAAATGAGTGGACAACGCAACCAGCAGCGTGTATGCTGACCGACTCTTCAAGTGACCTCTTCCCGGATCCAAACGCGCCATGCTGTTCCAGTCCACCGGCTTTCTGTTCGTGCTGCTGCCCCTGTTTTTGCTCCTGCTGCGTCTGGCGCCCGTTGGCGTGGGCAAGCAACTGGTCGTGTTTTTTTTCTCCTATCTGTTCTACTCCGGCAACGAACCGCTCTTCATGGTCCTGTTGCTGCTCTCCTCCAGCTTCGATTTCGGTACCGCCTTGATGATGCACCGCGCCACCACCCCCTGGGGAAGACGCGGCTGGCTCCTGGCGACCTTGGGGATCAATCTGGGGCTGTTGGGTTTCTTTAAATACGGCGGCATGATCTTCCCCAAATTGACCCCGCTGCTCGCCCCCTTGGGCATCCCCATGCCCGATCCCCAACTCTTCAAGGATTTCGTCCTGCCACCGGGCATCAGTTTCTATACCTTTCAGTCCATGGCCTACTCCATCGACGTCTATCGCGGCGAGGTCAAACCGGAACGCAATTATCTCGGTTTCATCAATTATCTGGCGTATATTCCTCAGTTGATTGCGGGACCCATCGAACGCTTCTCCCACCTGAGCCGCCAACTGCATGCCCTCACCGATGGCCTCACCAGGCCAAACTGGAGCGCCGGCATCGATCGCATCTGCCTGGGGGTGATCCAGAAACTCCTCATCGCCGACAATTGCGGCCTGGTGATCAATGCCCTCGCCGATCAGGGAACCTATAACAGTTTTGTCACCTCCTGGATCTTCGCCTTCGGCTTCGGCATGCAGATCTACTTCGACTTTGCCGCCTATACCCATATCGCCATCGGCATGGGCCTGCTCATGGGCGTGCAACTGTCGGAAAATTTTCTCTCCCCCTACCAGGCGAGCAATATCCAGGAGTTCTGGCGCTGCTGGCACATCACCCTCTCCAACTGGTTCCGGGATTATCTCTACATCCCCCTGGGCGGCAATCGTCAGGGCCGCTTGCGCACCCTCTTCAACCTGATGCTCACCTTCCTCCTCTGCGGCCTGTGGCACGGCGCGGGCTGGAACTTCGTGGTCTGGGGCGGTCTCCATGGCCTGATGCTCGGCGGTTATCTCATCGCGCGCCATCTCCTTCCTCTGGATTACCTGCCACGCGCCGCCGGCGTTTTGCTCACCATTCTCCTGGTCCATGTCTGTTGGGTCTGGTTCCGCCTGCACGACCCGGAAAAGATCATGCTGGTATTGCGCTCCATGACGGGCGTCAACGGCTGGAGCAACGGCGCGCTCTCCCTGGTGGACGGCCTCTTCGTTTTGGCGGCCCTGGCCGGAACCCTGCTGACCCCCAATGCCGCCAAACGCTGGCCGGGCAGCGCCGGTTGGTGGGAGTCGGCCCTCCTGTTCGCCCTGGCCCTCATTGCGGTGTTCAATATCCCGCAAGTGGCCCAGTTCATCTATTTCCAATTCTGATCCGCCATGAACGCCTCTTTCTCACCACCTCACGGCAATCGGGAACCTCGTCAGGATCGGTTGCGGCTGTGGGCCGCCTTCGTGCTGATCCTCCTGGTCGCTTTGTTGGAAATGACCATCGGCGCCTCCCTGGAACAGGAGAACCTCCGCAAGGCAGGCGCCCTGGCGGAGGGTGAGGCCCAACTCGGCCCCATCCTCAAGGATTACGCCGGCCACCCCCTTCTGCCACCCAAGCCGCCAGGGGTCAGGAGGATCCTGTACCTCTCCAATTCCCACGCCGCCACCGGCGGCTATGTCGCCCGGCACCTCCGCAAGATGCTCACCGCCATCGCTCCCGGCCAGTTCGAGGTGTTCGACTTCTCTTCCCCCGGCATCTTCGGCCCCAGCATCCTGCAACGTGGTCTGCTCGCCATGGACCTGGAGATCGATCTGGTCGTCCTTCAGGTGGCCTACATCAGCTTTGCCGACCGCATCAAACTCGCCAGGCAGGACCATCTCGCCGACCATTTCTTCCGCAAGGGCATCCTCGAACGCCTCCCGGCGGGATTCTGGTGGCGCAACTACGACATCGGTCTGTTCACCAATCACCTGGTGGACCGTTTTTTCAATCTGACCCGCTATCGGGTGGAACTGCGCGAGCTGTGGGCGAAACCGCTTCTTGCCGGACTTGCGGGTCCGGCCCACATCCGCATCATCGAGGTGGACGCCGAGCGGCAGATGACCATGCCCGCCGGCTTCGATCCCACCTTTTTCGACTGGTCCCTTTATGCCTTGGGGCGCGCCGGTCACGTGGCGGACACGCGGGCGTTGCTGGATGCCCTGCAGCGTGCCGGCATTCCGGTGATCGGGGCCAATCTGCCCATCGATTTTTCGAAAAAATACACCAAGGCCGTGCTCGACACCGGGGATTTCGCCCGTTTTCGTCAGGAGATGCGCGCCACCTTCGCCCCGGCTCTGCGCTACACCGACTATCAGGAGTGTTTTCCCAGCCACTTCACCACCTACGACCCGCTTCATCCCACCTGGTTCGGGGCGCGCCTCCATGCCGCGCACCTCCTCCTCTCGATGGCGGAATCCGGTTGGTGGTCGCGGCCACCGGATCAGGAGAAACTCATCCAGGCCATCCTGGCCCAGGAAGAGGCGGTCACGGCATCGTATCGCCAGGCGCTGACCATCACGGAAGGCGCCACCAATCGCACATACAAGCGCTACGACCCCACCGACCCCGACGTGGCCTCGTACCTGTTGGCAACGCTCGCGGATCCGTCCCTGCCCATGGCGAAACGGGCCGCCATCCGCCAGCAGATCGCCTTGCGCCTCGATTACTGGAGCGCGCCTCCCGCCCCGGATCCCGCCGCCACTTGTCCCGTCTCGTTTCGTGGGGGGTGGCCGCGCCTGGTGCGGGGAGAGTTCGCCAAGGCCAGGGAACGTCTCGACCTGTTTCGCGCCCGGCTGGCCGATTTCCCCGTCCTGGCGGATGGCTCCAAACCGGGCCGTCTCGACTGGAGCATGGGCAAACCGTGATCACGGCGGGAAATGCTTGACCTGAGGGTGGGTTGAGGGGATACAATGCTGAATTGGCGATTATCGACACGCAACCCGATCACCTCGGCACGCTGGGCGTCTGCCTGGCGTGGGTGGTCTCTCTTTCTTTGCCGGCGGGAAAATTGATCAGGATTTTTCGACACTATTTTTCGCGTTGGTCTTTGGTGCTGCTGGTCATCGAGGCGGTCACGGCCACTGTTGCCGTGTACATCGGTGTCAGTTTGCGCTTTTCCGGGTTGGTTCATTACGATGAAATTTATGGGGACATGTTGTTTCCCAAGGCGCTGTTTTTTGCCGTGACGATCCTGACCAGCCTGGCGGCGACGGGTCGTTATCAGCGTTTGATGGAAGAGGGCTTTTCTGGAGAGATGTTGAATGTCGGATTGAGTTTTGTCATTGCCATTATTGCAATGAGTATGGGGTTTTATGTTTTTCCTGATCTTTTTATCGGCAGAGGTGCGTTCGCGTATGCGCTGGTGATCGCATTTTTGTTGCTTTTGTCGGTTCGCTGGTTTTTCTTTTGCCACATCCTGGACCTCAACGTGTTGCGGCGGCGTGTGGTCGTATTCGGCACGGGTGGCAACGCCAAGCTGGTCGCGGAAACCGTGGCCCTGTCGGGGCAGTCCGATTGCACCATCCTTGGCTACTGGCCGGTTCCCGGACAGCCGGACCTGATCGACAAGGCGCGGATTCTGCAAGATGGGGACGAACTGCCTGATTTCGTGGTCAAGAATTGCGTAGATGAGATCGTCGTTGCCGTGGACGGTCCCTTCCCGGCCATCTACATGAACGACATTCAGGAATGCAAGATGCGCGGCGTGCGGATCATGGACCTGTTGGAGTTCGGTGAGCGGGAACGCCATGTGATCAACACGGATGTCATGGAGGTCGCCTGGTGGATTCTTCATTCCGAGGGGCTGCACCAGAAACCGTGGCGCGGGGCGATCAAGAAGGCGTTCGATATTGTGATCAGTCTGATCCTGATGTGTTTTGCCGCCCCGGTGATGGGTTTGGTCGCGCTGGCCATCCTGGCGGAAAGCGGCTGGCGCGGGCCGATCTTTTATATTCAGGATCGGGTGGGGTTTGGCGGGCGGATCATCTCCGTCCGGAAATTCCGCAGCATGCGCACCGATGCGGAACAGGATGGCGTCGCCCGCTGGGCGAGCGACGACGATGATCGGGTGACACGGGTGGGGTGGTTCATCCGTAAGTTCCGCATCGATGAAATGCCTCAGTTTTTCAATGTGTTGCGTGGCGAAATGAGCCTGGTTGGCCCGCGGCCGGAGCGCCCGGTCTTCGTGGATGCCCTCAAGAAGAAGATCCCCTATTATGCCGAACGGCTGCGCGTGAAGCCCGGCATCACCGGGTGGGCGCAAATTCTCTACGGTTACGGCGCGTCGGAGGAAGACGCGGCGGAGAAATTGAAGTATGATCTGTACTATGTAAAAAATCACAGTTTGTTCCTGGATCTGCTCGTTCTGATCCACACCGTGGAAGTGGTCCTCTTTGGCCGCAGCACCACGGGACCCAGGGAGCACGGGCAGCGGTTCATTCCGGAATGACGGTTTGGCGGAGCGTGGAAAAAACGCATGCAGCAGGAATTCGGCATACGTGATATTTATTTCCAGGTGATCCTCTATGCCAGGGGCATGTGGCGGCATCGCTGGCACATGATCAGCCTGGCATGGTTCGTTTGCCTGTCTGGCTGGGTCTCGGTGGCCCTGATGCAGGATCAATACGTCGCCTCCGCCTCGGTCAAGATCGAGGACCCCCGCAAGGAGATCGCCGATTTCCTCACCAAAACCCGCCAGGAGGTGGATGTGACGCGGGAGGCGCACCGGGTGCTCAATGGTCTGTTGAGCCAGCAGACCCTGCTCCATGTCCTGCGCTCCACCGATTTGTCCTTCATGGCCCGCAACGACATCGAACGCCAGGAGGCCATGAGCGTCCTGCGCGCCCAGATCAGCCTGCTTCCCGCCGGGGACGACATCTATCGCATCACCCATCGCCACAACAGCCCCGAAATCACCCGGCAGGTGGTGGATGCCATCCTCGACCGGTTGCCGGTGGAGAATCTCCCTTCCGACGCCAGTGGCACCGCGCGTACCGCCGAGGAGTATCTGCGCAAGCGGATCGCCGAATACGAGGCCAAGGTCGCGGAGGCCACGCTCAAGCTTCAGGAGTTCAAGAACAAAAACCTCGACCTCATGCCTGGCAAGGATGGGGGATATTACGCCCGCGTGTCGCACCTCGTGAAGGAGATCGACGCCGCGCAGACCAAACTGCGTGAACTGGAACAGAGTCGCGAAGAGGCGCGTCGCCAGATGCAGGAGATCGAACAGGCCAACGGTTCGCCCACCGACGAGTTCGACCGCAAGATCGAGGCCCTCAATCAGCAGATCAACGAACGGTTCAGCAAATTCTATGTGAAGGGGGGGCAGAAGCTCCCTCTGTATACCGAAAGTCACGCCGAGATCGTTGCTTTGCGCAAGGCCATCGCCCAGCAGGAACAGTTGCGTCAGGAAAAGGTCACACGCATGCGCGCCAATGCCGACGACAGCTCCAACTGGGAGTTGGAGGCCAATCCCCTGTATCGCAACCTGCGTCTCACCCTCAGCAAGCTGGATGTGGAACTGGCCAGCGTGCGTGCCCGGCTGGTCGAATCGGAGGGACACCTGAAACGGCTGCGTGCCCAGGAGACGACCCTGCCCGGCGTGGAAAACGAGTTGCATCGTCTGGAAACCCGTCTCACCATGGCCCAGGAGGAGATGTCCGCCATGTTGCAGCAGGAGAGCAAGGCGCGGGAACGGGGCGAACTGGAGGAGGATTTGAGCCGTTTCGTCCGTTTCAAGATCCTGGAGCGGCCCCAGACCCCCCGCAAGCCGGTGGGGCCGGATCGTCCGCTCTTTTCCACGGTGGTGTTGGTGGGTGGGATGTTGGCCGGGCTGGCGTTGTCGTTGTTTCTGTCGGTGATTCGTCCGGTGTTCGACAGTCCCGCCTCCTTGAAGCGGGTGTTGGGTTTGCCGGTGTTGGGCATGGTATCCATGATCGACGAGGGGATGCGGCGGCGCTGGATGCACTCGCATTTTATTTTCATATTTTCTGTTTTTGGATTATTGACGCTCTTTGTGTTGATCATCTATTTTGCTCCTTCCTGGTGACGGGCATCCTCATGGAACCATCCGTTCATAAGAAAGTCACACTGGATTTCGAAAAGCTGCGCGCCAAGGGGGTGTTGACCCCGGACATGGGGCGCAGCATCGTGGCCGAGGAGTATCGGGTGATCAAGCGTCCGTTGCTGCTCAATGCCATGGGCAAGGAGTCGGAGCGGGTCGCCAACGGCAAGATGATCATGGTGACCAGCGCCTTTCCCAAGGAGGGCAAGACCTTCACCGCCATCAATCTGGCCATCAGTCTGGCGGCGGAGATGGATCTGAATGTCCTGCTGGTGGACGGGGACGTGGCCAAGCCATCGGTGGCCCGGACGCTCGGTCTCAATGCCAAGGTGGGGCTGATCGACTGCCTGTTGGGCAAGGTGGAGAACTTCTCCGAGGTGTTGATCAAGACCAATGTCCCCAAATTGACGCTGCTCCCTTCCGGACGTCGGCATCATCACGCGACGGAACTGTTGGCGAGCGAAAATATGCGTATTTTGCTCAAGCAACTCGCCGCCAGCCCGGATCGGATCGTGGTGTTCGACTCGCCGCCGCTGCTGGTGACCACCGAGGCCAGGGAACTGGCGCGCAACATGGGGCAGATCGTGATGGTGGTGGAGGCGGAACGCACCCCTCAGTTCGCCGTGAAGGATGCCCTGGAGCAGTTGGATAATCTCGATATCGTCGGCCTTGTCCTGAACAAATTTCGCAAGCGGGGTGCCGGGGGGAGTTATTATTATTACGGCTATGGCGGTTATGGCGGCTATGGGGGATACGGCGGCTATGGCGGCTATGGCAGCGGCTATGGCGGCGGTTATGGGGGCGGCTATGGTGGTGGTTATGGCGGCGGCGGCTATGGTGGCGGTCGCTACGGAGGTGGCGGCTATGGCGGCGAGGAGCACCCCCGTCCCCGGAAGAGCCTGATCCGGCGGCTGTTGGGACTGTGACCGCCATGTCCCGTGTCGCTCCGCTGCTCTGCGTGGTGGGCGCGCGCCCCAACTTCATGAAGATGGCGGCGGTGTTGCCCGCGTTGCGCGCGTGCGCCGATGCCCCCCCCTGCCTGCTGGTGCATACCGGTCAGCATTACGACGAGGCCATGAAGGAGGCCTTTTTCCGTCAACTCGGCATTCCGGAGCCGGATGTGGATCTGGAGGTGGGATCCGGGACCCATGCCGTGCAAACGGCGGAGATCATGCGTCGTTTCGAGCCGGTCATGGATCGGCTGGCCCCTTGCGCGGTGCTGGTGGTGGGGGATGTCAACTCCACGGTGGCCTGTGCCCTGACCGCAGTGAAAAAGGGGGTGCCGGTGTTGCACGTGGAGGCGGGATTGCGCAGCTTCGACCGGACCATGCCAGAGGAGATCAATCGGGTGCTCACCGATCAGCTCTCCGAGATGCTCTTCACCACCGAGCATCTGGCCGGGGTGAACCTGTTGCGCGAGGGGATCGCCCCGGAGCGGATTCATTTCACCGGCAACGTCATGATCGACACCCTGCGGCGGCTGTTGCCCTTGGCCCCGGACCCGGAGGCGGGTCTGGCGCGGCTCGCCCCGGAGTGGCGCGGGCGGTTGGGGAAGGGGGAGTATGGCGTGGTGACCCTGCATCGTCCGGCCAACGTGGATCACCCTGGGGTCCTGGAGGGGTTGTCGCGCACCCTGCTGGAGGTGAGCCGCCGGTTGCCGTTGTTGTTCCCTGTCCATCCCCGCACCCTGGCCCGTCTGCGCGCCACCAATCTTTCGGACCGTCTGGCCGCCTCTTCCGTTCTGATTCTGCCGCCCATCGGTTATCTGGAGATGCTGGGTTGCATGCGCGACGCCCGTCTGGTGTTGACCGATTCCGGGGGGATGCAGGAGGAGACCACCGCATTGGGGATTCCATGCATCACCTTGCGGGAGAATACCGAACGTCCCATCACCGTGGAGCAGGGGACCAATACGGTCACCGGCACCGATCCGGATCGGATCCTGGCCGTGGTGGAGGGGATTCTGGCCCATGGCGGCAAGGCGGGGAGGATCCCGGAACTGTGGGACGGCCAGGCCGCGCATCGCATCGCGGCGTTGGTGAGCGAAAGGTTTGCCGGCGGTGGTCGTTGATCTTCCGGTCTCTGGCCGTCGCGCCATCGTCAATGCCTTGACCGTGGACGTGGAGGAGTATTTCCAGGTCGCCGCCTTCGAATCCGTGATCTCCCCCAGCCGTTGGGAGGAGTATCCGTCGCGTCTGGAGTACGCAACTGGAAAAATACTCGATCTGCTGGCCCCTGGTGCCATTCATGCCACGTTTTTTGTGTTGGGTTGGGTGGCGCGGCGTCATCCGGGGTTGATTCGCCGCATTGTCGCCGAGGGGCATGAACTGGCCAGTCATGGCATGGCCCATGTGCGGGTGTGGCGGCAGACCGGGGAGGTGTTTTACGCCGACGCTCGGGATTCCCGGCTGCTTCTGGAGGATGTGGGCGGTGTGCCGGTGACCGGCTATCGGGCCTCCACCTACTCCATCGGCAAGGAGAACCCTTGGGCCTTCGAGCGTCTCGCCGAGGCGGGGTACCGGTACAGTTCCAGCGTCTATCCGATTCGGCACGACCTGTACGGCTGGCCGGAGGCCCCGCGCACCCCCTTTTGGCCGAGCGGCGTGCCGGGGAGCGGGGTGGTGGAGATCCCGGTGGCCACCCTCCAGTTGGGCGGCAGGCGCATTCCTTGTGGGGGTGGGGGATTTTTCCGGCTCTATCCTTATGCCCTCTCCCGCTGGGCCTGGCGACGGCTCAACGAGGGGGAGGGGATTCCTGGTGTTTTTTATTTTCATCCCTGGGAGCTGGATCCGGAGCAGCCGCGTATTCGGGGGATCGGGCTGAAGACCCGTTTTCGTCATTATCTCCATTTGGGACGGATGACCGGGCGCATCGCGGCGTGGTTGCGCGATGGGCGTTGGGACCGCATGGATCGGGTTTTCGCTCCGTTGTTGGGGG
>PDZX01000035.1 GCA_002753185.1 Magnetococcales bacterium WMHbin3 | reverse complement strand
TTGCCTTCGACACCCATCATTTCGTGAAACAGATGATGGCCACCGGCTTCACGGAAGAACAGGCCGAGACCCAAGTGCGCATGCTCACGGAGATTCTGGGTTACCAGCTCTCCACCAAGGCGGACGTGGCCAACCTGGATACCAAGGTTCTGGAACTCAAGCGGGATATCAAGGATCTGGACGCCAAGATCGAAACCACCAAGGCGGATCTTCAACGGGACATTGAAACCACCAAGGCGGAATTGAAGCGAGATATCAAGGAGTTGAATGCCAAGACCGAAGCCGCGATCGAAACCACCAAGGCGGAACTCAAGCGGGATATCGCCAATGTGGATGCCAAGATCGAGGCCGCCAAGGCCGACACCATCAAATGGACGGCGGGTATGTTCGCAGCACAGACCGCGTTGATCATCGGCGCCATGTTCGCGATGATGCGTCCCAACCAACCACTGCCACCACTCCCGGTCGCCCAGGAGATGCGCATGCCCGCCCCGACCCCGTCAGCCCCTCCCCCCGGCCAGGGAGTACACGCCCCCTCCAGGTGATGCCCACTCCCTGACTTGCCATCAAGACATTCCATCATGACACTGCCATCCGGACGCGTCCTGACGCCAATCCGCAACCCGATCTTCCTGCAATCCGCCCTCGTCAACGAGGTGGAAGCACTACTGCGGCGCGAGGAACAGGCCAGGGCGTATGAACGGCTCTCCAGCCTGGCGCGCACGCCGGAAGATCTGGCGGACGCCTGCCATCTGCTGGCCAATCTCCATCATCGCCTCCTGCTCGACAATCCACGCCATTTCCCCTCCCTGGTCGGCCTGGTCGCCAACGTGGCGGACTGGAGCCGGCTGCACCCCTGCCGGATCGACCACACACCACAACCGGTCGAGGAGTCGATTTCGGTGGTCATGTGCAGCATCGACCCGGACAAGGAAGCGCGGGCCATGGCGATGTACCAGCGGGCACTGGCGGGAACACGGTGCGAAATCATCGTGATCCGGGACGCGCGATCCTTGTGCGAGGGGTACAACCGGGGCATTCGCCAAAGCAGCGGCCAGATCGTCATCTGTTCCCACGACGACATCGAAATTCTCTCACCATCGTTCGCCACGCGGCTGACACAACATCTGCGGCGGGTCGATCTGCTGGGGGTGGCGGGCACGACCCGTCTGATCCAGCCGTTCTGGGTCAGCGCGGGCTGGCCCCATGTGCATGGCATGGTGGCGCAACGCTCCCGGGAAGGCGACCACTTCGACGTAACGATCTTCGGCCCGCAATCCCTCTGCGTCACCGGCGCCCAGGCCCTGGACGGCTGCTTCCTGGCCATGCACCGCTCCCTGCTCGACGCGCTCGCCTTCGACGAGCGGAACCTGGCCGGATGGCATGGCTACGATATCGATTTTTCCTTTTCCGCCTGGCTGGCCGGTCACCGGGTGGCCATCTGCACCGACATCTTCCTGCTCCACGATTCGCCCGGCCAATTCGACGCCGCCTGCCATGCCCAGGTGGAGATCCTGCGCCGCAAACACGCGCACCGCTTCGCCCCGCCCCCGGAACAGGGCATCCACGAACTGTTCGCCGTCCGCTTGCAAACGCGCGAACAACTTGTCACTTTTTCCGAACGGATGCTGGCTTACGTGTCGTGAGCGCCGCCTCACCACCACAAGGGATAGCGGCGTCCGGGGACCAGATTGTTGACCAGCAATGCCACCAGCAGCATCAGGCAGGCACCCGCCAGGATCGGGGTGAGGGCGTAACGGAATCCCAAGGCATGCACCTGCTCGGAACCGATGACCGCGATCAGGGCAGGGGCCCCGCCGGGAGGATGCAAGGATCGGGTGAGATGCATCGCCGCAATGGCCCCGGATACGGCAGCAGCCGCCACCACCCAATCCACCAACGGCAGGAACCGATAACAGGCCACCCCCACCAGGGCCGACAGGAGATGCCCGACGATCAGATTGCGCGGCTGAGCCAGGGGCGAGGCGGGCGCGCCATACAACAACACCGCCGAGGCCCCGAAACTCCCCACCAGGAACATGACATCCCTGTCATGCAACCAACCCTGGTCCAGCCAACCAACCAGGGCAATCCCCACAAACCCCCCCAGCCAGGACCAGAAGACCTCTCCCAAGGCGGCGCGGGGAGGAACACCGCCCCCGCCGCGAATCTTGACGAAAAACGCCCGCATGTCCGCCTCCATGAATTTACAGCCCCAGAATCTCCTTGGCCAACGGGACGGTCAAGGGTCGTTGCCGCTCCAGGCCGGCCCGGTCCAGACGATCGAGGGCCGCAGCATGCTCCGGGATGCGCCGGGGCAGACGCAAGCAGAGAAATTTCAACAATTCCGGCCCAAGACGCACCTGACGATCTGCAGCCAACTTGGTCAGAATGGCCTCCAGTTCGGCATCGTCCGGCGGCGAGATCTCCAGAACCGGCCCCCACAACAGCCGGGACCGCAAGTCCGGACGCAACCACGCCAGATGATGCGGCGAAACCCGCGAGGCGATCAACAAACAACCCCCGTTCTCCCGCAGCCGGTTGAACAGATACAACACCCCCTCCTGCCAGGCCGGCGCTCCCTGCTGCAACCCCTCCAGATCGTCCAACGCCACCAGGGTCCCCCCGGCGCACGACTCCACGAAGCGGGCCAATTCCCCCTCCCCGCCCCCGGCCAGAACGCGTTCCAGCACGGCGGGATCGAGCATCCAGGCGGACCCCGGACCGCGCCGCGCCAGACGATGATGCACGGCCGCCCGCAGCAGATGGGTCTTGCCACACCCCTCCCCGCCGGTCAGGGTGAGCGTCGCGGCGGCGCCCTCCTCCAGCGTGGTCACCGCCCGCAATGCCAGACGATTGGATTCGCCCTCGATGAAATTGGCGAAGGTGTATACCGGCTCCACGCCGAATTCCAGGATATGCTGCCTGCCGGCCACCACTCAACCCTCCCGGAGCAGATGGAAAAACCGATCGACGTATTCGATCTCGTATGCCGTGTCGATGTCCATGGCCATGCCCGCGCAGTCGCCGATCTGATAGCCGATGGCGCAATGGGTCAGCAGCGCCACCTTTTCCTCCAACAGGGCCAGATCCCGGAATTTGCGTTGCGCGCTCTTGTTCTTGATGATGATCAGATAGGCGCGCACCAGAAACGAGAAGGCCTTCAGCCGCAGGTAGCTGTTGCGGGAAAAGGCCGATTGCTCCACGGACGAAAAGACCGACCGGAACAATGCGAGATTCCCCCGGATCTTGTTCAGGTTGAACCGCCCCCCCTCGATGATCGTGCGATTGGCGAACAGGTGCGCGGCGAAATTCCAGATGTAGCCTGGGACCCGCAACGGCCTGCCGGCCATGAAGCTGTTGACGATCAGAGCGACTTCCGCACCATGCACATTATAATGATAATAATTCTTGACAGCATCTTCATAACAGAACGGCTCATGGGCACGGGCCAACAAGGCATCCACGACCGGGCGCGGGGTCCGCCCGAAGACGAGATCCATGGCGGGATTCTTGTTGGCAACCATGGTGTCGATCTCTTCCGAGCGGATCAGGGGGGTATCGCTCAGGATGAGATTGACCGGGCGGTCGGCGATGGAGGACTCCTTGGCAAGCTCGCGCATCAGGTCCCACTGGGGCTGCCCCATGCCGGTCCCGGCGAGGAGCTTGCGGTCCAGAGGCAACCAGTGCCGATCGACGCAGTGCAGATAGGAAAAGAGAAAACTGTCCAGGAAATTGTCCTTTTCCTGCAGCACCCACACCTCGATCCCCCGTCCGGCGCCCCGGCGGATGGCCGGCTCCAGAATGGCCTCCAGGGCGGGCTTCTCCCCCCAGACGCAGATCCGGTCGATGGTGCCAGCCCCCAGGGCCGCGTCCAGGACATACTCGACGCAATAACGGCCCCGGATCGGGACAAAGGGCTGAAACCGATCCCTCACCCGTTTGGCGCCACGGGTTCCGGCCGCGATGAACAGAATTTCCTTCATGAAGTGGCTCGCAATCGGACCCGCGTCGCTCCTACAGCCAGCCGGAACCAGAGGAACCAGCGGGAACCTCCTGGCGCTCCGGAGGGGGGTTCTGTTCCTGGACGGGGGGAGTGTGCGGCTGGGGAGGCGGCTGGGTCAGCCAGACGTCGATCCCCTCCTGGGCCTGTTCCACATGGGGGGCCATTTTGCCCAGGGCCTCGCGAAGCTGCTCCTGGCTGCCCTGGAATTCGATGGCATAGACGGTCTCGCGCGCCGTGGATTTGAGCACCTGCGGCTCGCGCATGCCCGGCAGGGCGCGCAGATCGCCGAGAAATTTGGTCTGTTGCGCCAATTGGGCATTATGCACCAGCCGCAAACGAATCTGCTGCCTGGCCTCGCCCGTGCGCAAGGCGTGCTCCTGAATCCAGCGATCCGCGATCTGCCGCACCAGTTTGTCGGCCACCTGGCCATACAAGGCCGCGCTGGCGGTTTCACCGGATTTGCCGCTCTTCTCCTCGCTCACCTGCCAGTTGGCCTGGGCAACGCCGGCACGATTGACGAGCAGCGTGGCAGAGGCCCGCGTCTTTTCCGTGGCGCCCTTGACCGACGCCGTGGTGGCATCGGCCCGGATCGCCCAGATGGCGGTCGCGGCATAACGCGTGTTGGCCCACTCCAACTGCGCCGGATCGCCGCGCTCGGCGCCCTCCCAGGAGAGATGGGACAACTCTTCCAGATCCCCCAGCGGGAGCAGCAGGGTCATGCCGTAATCCCGCGCCACGTTCGCCAGGGCCACGCGCAACTGCCCGACCGCCGACTGCTCGCCGACGCCGGAGAGGGAATCCTCCTTGGCCAGCAGCAGGACCACCGGATAAGGCGTCTCGTTGAAGGAAATCCCCTCCTTGACCAGGGCCTCGCTCAACTCCTTTTTCGAAAAGACCAGGCTGACGCTCATGGTGAGCCGGTCCTGATGCTGCTTTTCGCCGCGCACCACGGTGCGCTCCACCAGCCGTTTCGGATCCTTGAGGAGCGCGGCCAGCCACTCCTTGCGTTTCTCCCGCTCCGCGCTGGGGAGCAGGCGGCGCAGGAGTCTGGAGAGCGCCTCCTTCTGGGCCTGCGCCACGCCCGCGTCGTGCAGCCCCTCCCCGCCCTTCGCCGCAGCGACCGGCAGCGAGACATCCACGTTGAGGACCTCGTAGATCGACGGGGCCTTTTTTTCCGCCGGCTTGGCCGGCTCGGCGGCCCACGCCGTCCCCAACGCGCAGATCAGCCACAACGGCAAGGCGCGCAAGAACCACCCGACCAGCACACCACACGGTTTCGAGAACTTTTTCATGACCGGATCCGGACTTTCGGCAAAAGGGACACCGCAATCATTTCACAACACGCCGCGCATAGTGTACCCTTTGCGCGGGCAAAAGACCAAACACACTTTTACAAGGAAGCCGCTTTCCCATGTCCACCACCCATTCATCAGGCCCCGCAACCGGGGAGAGACCCTCCATCACCTATCGCGACGCAGGCGTCGATATCGACGCGGGCAACCGGGTGGTTGCCATGATCCGCGACGCGGTCGCCTCCACCCATCGCGCCGGGGTGATCGGCGGCCTGGGGGGGTTCGGCGCCCTGTTCCGACCGGAGTGGCAACGGTTCGCCGATCCCATCCTGGTTTCCACCACCGACGGCGTGGGGACCAAGCTCAAGCTGGCCTTCCTGACCAACCGGCACGACACGGTGGGAATCGATCTGGTGGCCATGTCGGTCAACGACCTGGTGGTGCAGGGCGCGGAACCGCTCTTCTTTCTGGACTACTTCGCCACCGGCCTGCTGGAACCGGAAGTGGCGGCCACGGTGATCCGGGGGATCGCCGAGGGGTGCCGACAGGCCGGGTGTGCCCTGGTGGGGGGCGAAACCGCCGAAATGCCCTCCTTCTACCCACCCGGCGAGTACGACCTGGCCGGCTTCGCGGTGGGCATCGTGGACCGCCCCCGGCTGATCGACGGCTCCAGGATCGCCACCGGGGACGTGCTGATCGGCATCGCCTCCTCCGGTCCCCACTCCAACGGCTACTCCCTGATCCGGCGGCTGATCCTGGGAGAGGGAGGCCCCGGCCTGGATGCCCCCTTCGCCACGCCGCACGGTGAAAAAAACCTGGGAGAGGTGCTGCTCACCCCGACCCGCATCTATGTCCGTCCGGTGTTGGAACTCTCCCGCCAGGTCACCATCAAGGGGTTGGTCCACATCACCGGCGGCGGATTCACCGAAAATATTCCCCGTATCCTGCCCGACGGGAATTCCGTCATCATGGACCAGAAACGTTGGTCGCGTCCAGCCATTTTCGATCTTTTGCAACAATTGGGCAATATCGAGGAGGCGGAGATGCGGCGCACCTTCAACTGCGGGTTGGGGATGATCGCCGTGGTGGCCGAACACGAGGCGGACGCGGCGCTGGCCTCCCTGCGCGCCTCCGGGGAGGAGGCCTGGGCGGTGGGCCATGTGGTGGCGCGGGCAGCCTCCGAACCGAGGGTGACGATCCATGGCTGAACCACTCCCCATCGGCGTGCTGATTTCCGGCGGTGGGACCAATCTTCAGGCCCTCATCGACCGTTCCGCCGACGGTTCCATGCCGGCGCGCATCGCGCTGGTGATCAGCAACAAGGCCGATGCCTACGGTCTGACCCGCGCCAGGGAGGCCGGAATCCCCACCCTCGTCATCGACCATCGCCAGTTTAACGGCCGGGAACCCTTCGAGCGCGCCATGGTTAAGGCACTGGATCATGCCGGGGTGCGACTGGTCTGCCTGGCCGGCTTCATGCGGGTGCTTTCTCCCTATTTCATTCAAAACTTCAATGGACGGTTGCTCAACATTCACCCTTCACTGCTGCCCGCGTTTCCGGGACTGCATGTGCAACGGCAAGCCATCGAGGCCGGGGTGCGTTTTTCCGGGGCGACGGTCCACTACGTCTCCGAGGAGGTGGATGCCGGTCCCATCGTGATTCAGGCGGTGGTGCCGATCCTGCCGGAAGATGATGAAAACACCCTGGCCACCCGCATCCTGAAACAGGAGCACCGGATCTACCCCCTGGCCGTCACGCTGCACGCCCAGGACCGTCTGCGCATCGAGGGGCGACGGGTGCGCATCCTGGACGCCCCGTCCCAGCCCGATGCGGCGTTGCTCAATCCGCCGGGGATGGAATTCTCGACACGCATCACCCCACACGACATCCACCCCGACGCACGCGCGCCGGAAACCGACCGTGGGAAACCGTCATGAGGGAGCGGGAACCCCTCAGGAAAAATCGCCCCTTCGTGCTGGGTGACACGGAAGTGTCGCCAGGACAACAGGCAACGGTGCGCATTCCCATCGCCAACCTCTATACCCACACCCCGATCGAATTGACGGTCCATGTCAACCATGGTTACTGGTCCGGACCCTGCCTGTTCGTCAGCGGGGCCATCCACGGCGACGAAATCAACGGCGTGGAAATCTGCCGCCGGCTCCAGAACGAACGGGCGATACGCCATCCGCGCGGCACCCTGCTGACCATCCCGGTGGTCAATGTGCTGGGCTTTCTGCATCAAAGCCGCTATTTCCCCGACCACCGCGACCTCAACCGCACCTTTCCCGGACTGGCCAAGGGGTCACTGGCCGCCCAAACCGCCGATCTGTTCATGCGCCGCATCGTGGCCATGGCCACCCATGGCATCGACCTCCATTCCGGCACCCGCCAACGCTTCAACCTGCCACAAACACGCGGCAAGGCGGACTGCCCGGTGGTGGACGGCATGGCCAGGGCCTTCGGCGCCCCCATCCACCTGCACGCCGGTTTCCTGGACGGCTCGCTGCGCGCCGCAGCCCACGAGGCCGGCGTGCATGTCCTCCTCTTCGAGGGCGGCGAGGCCCTGCGCCTGGACGAGGCGGTCATCCGCGCCGGCCTGCGCGGCATCATCGGGGTGATGCGCCACCTGGGCATGCTCCCGGATGCCGAAAAAAACCCGCAAACCCCCTTCTGGGCGCCGGCCACCTCCAGCAGTTGGATCCGCGCGCCGGGCAGCGGCCTGCTGCTCCCCGGCAAGCGGGTCGGCGACCTGGTCCGGGAAGGGGAACCCCTCGGCAGAATCCACAATCCCCTGGGAAGCGAACACATCGCGTTGACCGCAACCCGCGCCGGGGTCATCATCGGGTGCGCCAATCACCCGCTGGTCAACCAGGGCGATGCCCTGTTCCACATCGCCTTCTTCCCGGATGCCGCGACCCTGGAGCCGCCGCATGAGGGACTCAATGACGAATTCCTGTAATTTCCAACCCGCGAGGTGAGCTTCATGCCATTGACATCCACGCAACGCAAATTCCTGCGAGGCCGCGCCCACGGCCTCGAACCCGTCATCCTGGTGGGCCGCGAAGGTGTGAGCACGGCACTCCTGGCGGAACTCGATCTGGCCCTGGAGGCCCACGAACTGATCAAGGTCAAATTCCACGACCACAAGGAAGAAAAGGAGACCCTGACCGAACGGATCGCCCTTGAGTCCGGTGGCGAACTGGCGGGCATGATCGGCCATGTGGCCATCTTCTACCGTCCCAGGCGGGATCCGGACAAACGGACCCTGCGCCTGCCATGAAAAACCGTTTCCGGGGCGTGGTCCGCCACGCGATCCATCTGGAGGAGGGGGTGCCGGTGGCCGTCACCCTGGTGCTGGGCGACGGCAGCGAGGCCCTGGCCCACCTGGAACGGGGCGACGTGACCCAAAACGAGGGGCCACCCCTCTCCCGCAAAAAAAAGGAGTGGCTCTGGGAGATCGGTGCCTATCTGGCCCAGCAGTTCCTGCTGGAAGAGTCGCAACAACGACAGTCGGAAATCACCGACGGCCGCCAGGAAATCGCCTTTCAACCGCGTCCCCGCCCGGAAATCGTCTGGTGGGGGTGATACGACGAGAACGGAAACCATGAGCGCCATCCGAGCCATTTTCCAGCCGGGGCGACGCCCCGGAGCGAAGTCGGTCTTCCCGCAACGGCTCCGGCTGGCGAGCGTGTGGCTGCTCTCCATGCTGCTCGCCTTCGCCGCCATGGAATACCTGCCGTTCTTTCGCATCATGGGCAACTGGGTGGACGATTTCCGCATCGCGCTCCTCGCGCCGGAAGAGCCGCAGCATCCCGACATCGTGGTGATCGCCATCACGGAAGAGACCTTGCGGATGTTCCCCTACCGCTCGCCCATCGACCGGGCCTTCCTGACCACGCTGCTGGCCCAGTTGGAAACCAAGGGGGCCAGCGCGATCTTTCTCGACGTGCTGCTGGATCAACCCACGGAACCCCAAAAGGACGCCATGCTGCGGGAAAAGCTGCGCGACATGACGATCCCCCTGGTGGCGAGCTACGGCCTGGACCGCTTCGGCCACACCCTGAGTACCGCCCAGATGGCGTTTCTGGACCGCTTTCTCCCCGACGACCTGCGCGGCCTGTCGGACATGATCAAGGACTCGCACGACGGCAGCGTACGCTGGATCTATCCGGGACGCCAGCTCGCCGACGGACGGCGCATGCTGGGGGCGGTGTGGGCGCTGGCGGCCAAGCTGGGGGTGCCGCCGGCCAGGGAGACCCTGCGCATCGCCTGGCGCGGCGCGCCGAAAGGGGAATCCCCCTTCGCGACCTATCCGGCCCACATGGTGGCCATGCTCCCCGACGCCTGGCTGCGCGGCAAGATCGCCATCATCGGCGGCGACCTCCCCTTGAGCGACCGCCATCGCACCCCCCTCAACGTGGTCTCCCACCCCGCCGAGGAGAACGGCAACATGGCCGGGGTGCTCATTCAGGCCCACGCCCTGGCGCAAATCCTGGAAGGACGCACCCATCCCGGCGTGGGAAACGCGGCCCAGTGGACGATCCTGGCGGCGGCCACCCTGCTGGGCATCCTCCTGGCGCGTCTGGAAACGGCCTTCATCCTCAATGCCGGACTGGGACTCGGCGGGACCATGCTGTTGTGGGGTGGGGGCTTTCTGCTCTTTGCCCGGCTGGGCGTGCTCGTCCCCCTGGGGACGCCGACCTTGGGGATGTGGTTGGGGTTTCTGTTCACCACCCTGCAGGTGGGCGGCGAGGAGCGGCGGCGCAAGCAGCGCGCCCAGGAGGAGACCCGCATGAAATCGGAGTTCCTGGCCAACATGAGCCACGAAATCCGCACCCCCATGAACGCCGTGATCGGCATGACCGAGCTGGTCCTGGACAGCCCGCTCTCCTCCGAGCAGCGCCGGCTGCTCACCACGGTGCTCGGTTCGGCCAGGGCCTTGCTGGGACTTCTGAACGACATTCTCGACTTCTCCAAGATGGAAGCCGGCAAGATGAACCTGGAGCGGATTCTCTTCGATCTGCGCCGGCTGCTCGACGACACGCGGGAGACCCTGGATGCCGCCGCGCGCATGAAGGGCCTGACCCTCGGCGTCGAGGTGGATGCCGCCTTGGGGAGCTGTTTCTGGGGGGATCCGGCCCGTTTGCGTCAGGTGATCGTCAATCTGGCCGGCAATGCCATCAAGTTCACCGAACGGGGCGGGGTCACGGTGCGGGTGGAGCGCGCCAGGGAAAATGAGGCATTCCTGCTCTTCGGGGTGGCCGACACCGGCATCGGCATTCCGGCCCACCGCCTGGAGGCGATCTTCGAGAGCTTCACCCAGGCCGACGGCTCCACCACCCGCACCCATGGGGGGACCGGGCTGGGATTGACCATCTGCAAGAAGATCGTCGAGCGGATGGAGGGGAGGATCTGGGTCACCAGCGAATCGGGCCAGGGGAGCGTCTTCTGGTTCCGGATCCGGATGCCCGAGGCGGTCGGGGTGACGGAGTGTCAGGCCGCCGCGACTCCCAAGGCCGGCCAGAGTGGCAGGCGGATGCGCTCCCTGGCCATTCTGCTGGCCGAGGACGTGGAGGAGAACATCGATCTGGCGACCATCCGCCTGACCCGTCCCGGTCACCGGGTGACGGTGGCGCGGGATGGGGCCGAGGCGGTACGGACCTTTACGCCGGGCCGTTTCGATCTGGTGCTGATGGATGTGCAGATGCCGCGCATGAACGGTTTCGACGCGGCGCTGGCCATCCGCGACATGGAGAAGGGCGGCGGATCCCGCGTGCCGATCATCGCCATGACCGCCAATGCCATGAAGGGGGACCGGGAGCGGTGCCTGGAGTCCGGCATGGACGAATACGTCACCAAGCCGGTCGATTTCGAGCAGTTGTTCGCGGTCATGGAGCAGGTGGTGCCGCTGGACGCCGGCATTCCCATCGAGGAGGCCCCGGTTCCGGAAGCGGTTCCGCAGCCGCCTGCCACCCTGCCCGCCCTGTCCGGGGTGGATGTGGTGGCGGGTCTGGCCGCCTGGGGGGACGAGGCGGCCTATCGCAAGGCGTTGATTCGCTTCGGCATGACCCGCGCCACGGATCCGGCCCGGATTCGGCAGGCACTGGCCGATGGAGATGCGGCCACCGCCAAGGGGATCGCCCATGCCCTGAAGGGTGGCGCCGGGAATCTGGCGTTGACCGATCTGGCCGAGGCCGCCAAGGTGTTGGATACCCATCTGCGGGAGGGGGGGTGGGAGCCGTCCGAGGTGGAGGCCCTGGAGGTGGCCATGGCGACCGTGGTGACCTCCTGCCAGACCCTGGCCAGCGGTGGCAGCGGGGAGATCATGGAGCGGTTGCTGGCCGCCCTGGAGGACGGGGATCTGGATGCGGCCAAGGAGCAACTCCCCGCCCTGACCGCCGCCCTGGCCGGCAATCCGGAGGCCGAAGCCCGCATCGCCGAACTGACCGGCCAGATCGAGGAGTTCGATTTCGATGCAGCCCGTGAGACCTTGCAACAGATCTTGATTAGTTTGCCAGTTCAGGATAGAATCTGTAAAACTAATTCAAGAAAGGAGTGAAAAAGATGTCGCATGCCGTTGATTTAATTGTCAATCGTCAGAATGCCATTGCGGAAGGCACGGCTCAGCCTTTGCCTATCCCCAAATTCGACACATACACGATCTGCAATTTGCGTGGCGGGATTGGTAAAACTTCTCTTGTTTTTAACCTTGCCTTTGAAATAGATGACCTTTTAGTCGTCGATACTTGCCCTCAAGGTAATTTATCCTATTTTTTTGACGAACAATACTATCAAAATAATAACCTAACAGTTTTTAACCTATTGATGCCATATTTTATTCCTGGCCTTGGATACGCTACGCGAGTCGCCAGAAAAATCGAAGCAACCAATCAACACTTTAAAGATAAAAATATTTTTTTTATACCCTCAACAGAAGAGCTTTACGTATTGCCATCACAAATGGCCAATGCCCTGGCCCAAGCCAAAAGCCTGTCTGGCGCTCTCCAAACCAAAACAATCGACAACATGCTACTTTCCTTAAAACAGGAAATCAAAAAAGAACAAAAGATCATCAAGACAAAACGTTGTCTGATCGATACATCGCCTTTCTTTTCAGGAGCAACCCATCTTTCCTGGCATGCCTCCGATGCCCTGATCGTGCCGGTTCGAACCGACCAGCAATCCATCAATTCTCTCAATCTGTTACTCAATACGCTGTCGGATTCGACCAGCGAATTCAGAAAGACCATGCCATCCAACCAACACACACCCCATATTCAAATGGTTGTTTTGACCCATTGCGGCTGGTCCACCAGTGAAGGATCGCGCAACCGACCAAATCAACAGACCAAACTTTATGTCGAAAAAGTGAGAGACATTGTGGCACGCCATATCGCTCACTTCACAACCCAAAATCCAGACAACCATATTGTATTGCTTGACGATTTTTTGGGCAGCGGACGCATATCGAGCGCACAGTCGAAACCCATAAAATTATTGAACCCTGGAGAATCCAAAACGATCTACCGCGTCAAGACCACGGTGAACGAATCGGTCAAGAAAATCCAGGCGCAACTGAAATTCATCAGCGACAGCATCTGGTGAACAATCAAATAAAATTCATGTGGGGCACGGAACGGGTGCGGATGCGGTGCAGGTAGCGGTTGATTTCGTCCATGCGGCAATTGGCGCGGCACTCGGCGATGTCGAGTTCCCGGCTCACCAGTTCGAAACCTTGCCGTCGGCGCTCCCCTTCCCAGATCTCCTGGAAGGTTTTTTCATTAATATTGCCATACTCGAAACGTTCGTCGAGCAGAAAGGCGCTGCACCCCGACACCGTGCCGTTGGCCATGACGAAGGCCCACAAAAACGGCACGGACATGCATCGGGGATAGCGCTCGGACTGGACAACCTTGGCCATGGTGTGACCGCGAAACACCAGCGAAAAACGGTCGCTGTTCAGGTGCGCCAACGACTGGCCCAGGTTGACGAATCCCTCGTAGGAGAACTCCTGGTAGCGGTGGGTCTTGCTGAACAGGTGTTGCGAATAGGGCTTGACCACCAGATAATCCAGGCCGATTACGTCCCGGCAGATTCTGGCCAGGGTTTCGATCTCCCCCTGATTCTCCTCCAGCAACAAAATCTGCGCGCCCAGGGTGCAGGCGAGATTGCGCTCGCGCCGCAGTTGCGTCATGGCCTGCATGTTTTCCAGCACCTTGTGGAAATCGGACTCGCGGGTTTGATGCAGATAGGCGTAGGTGGCGGGAGTCCCGGCATTGATGGAGACCTTGATCCACGAGATCGCCTCCAGGGTGTCGAGAAAACCAGGGGGGATGACCGAGGCATTGGTGGTGATGGCCACGTCGATCCCGGCCTGCCGGGTCATGGTCACGATGCGGGCCATCTCCTTGTGCAACAGAGGCTCCCCCTCGCCGGCGTACATGATGCTCCTGACCCCCAGCCGTCCCATCTCCGGGAGGCGCATGGCCAGGACGTCGGCATCCAGGCGCACGGACTGGTAGCCGACATAATCCACCGCGCAGAACAGGCAACGATGGTTGCACGCCCCGACCGGGGCGATCTCCATGTAGATCGGATAGATCGAACGCGCCCGTTCCCAGTCGCCGTCCACCGCCAGAACGGCGGCGGCCCGTTCCGGGTGATAGATCAGTTTGTGGCTGTCGATGAGAAACGGATCCCGGCTCACAGGATCACCCCTCTGCCAGGCAGCCGATCAGACGGCGCACGCACAGGCGGAAATCTTCGGCGTTGACCGGCTTGATGACGAAATCGGAGGCGCCCATGCGGAACCCCTTGACCCGCTGCGCCATGGACTCCTCGCCGGTCAGCAGGATCACCGGGATGGTGGCGGTGCAAGGATCGGCCATGATCTGTTCCAGCAGGGAGAAGCCATCCATGCCGGGCATGCTGATGTCGGAGATGATCAGGTCGAAGCCCCCTCCGCCCCGCTGGATGTTGCGCGCCCCGTCCGCCAGGGCCACGATGGCCTGCGGGCCGTTCCTGGCCGGCACCACCGCGACATTGAGGGGTTGCAGATACATGGTCAGGAGGTCCAGGTCCATTTTCTGGTCATCCACCACCAGGATGCGGGGCCTGGTCGTGGGCAGCCGAATGGCCATCACGGTCCCCTTGCCTGGTGTCGATGATTCCACGCTCAGGGTGCCGCCGTGGGCCTGGACGATGCGGGCGGCCAGCGGGAGGCCGAGGCCGGTGCCGCGTTTCCGGCGGTCGCCGACAGTGGAGCCGCGCTCGCCGGAGGCGGCGGCGCCACCCTCGGTGAAGAGGCGGGGCAGCAGTTCCTGGGGGATGCCTTGGCCGTCGTCGCGCACCCAGAGGAGATCGTTGCCATCCTGGACCGAGGCGTTCACCTCCACCTGACCGTAGGCCCGGCTGGCCCGCAAGGCGTTCGAGAAGAGTTCGAGCAGCACCTCCCGCAGGAGCACCGGATCCACGAACAGGCGCATCTCATCGCTGATCTTGTTGACCAGCCGGACCTCATGCCACTGGGCCAGGGGCAGCGCCTCCCGGATGACATCCTGGACCAACTGACGGGCCGAGAGGAACCGGGAGCTGGGGGTCAGACCATAGGTGCTCGCCCCGTAGAAGTGGAACAGCCGTTCGCTGGATTGGATCAGATTGCGGTTGATGGAGAGCATCTGTTCCGCCAGCGCCTTCTGGTCGGGACGCAGTGACTCGCCCCCCTCGCGCAGCAGCAGGTTCAGCAGGCCGGCCTGGGCGTGCAAGGGCGAGCGCAGGTCGTTGATGATCATGGAGACGATCTTGTCCTTGCGGGCCAATCCTTCCGGGATCACCTTGATGATGCCGTCCTTTTCCGAGGGGAGGGCGTTGACGAAGACCGGTGTTGCCGGTTTGTCGACGGATTGCGGTGGTGTTTTGGGCGCCATGGCGATATGATCCGCTTTGGGTCTTTCTTTGGTGATGGATCCGATTTGCGAGAGTCTATCACCTCGGCGGGCGGAACGCCATATCAAACAAAAGCACGCGTGAACGGGTCGCCGCGTTCAGCGGGTTGGGCGCCAGTCACGAGCGAGTTGCGCGGCGCGATCGATTTCGTCGGGGGTCATCTCCTCGGTGGAGAGTTCCAGGTTGTCGCGGGCGTCCTCCAGGCCACCACTTGCGGCCAACAGGAACCACATGCGCGCCTGGATCATGTCCCTGGGCATGCCTTCGCCGGTGGCGCAGAGGATGCCGAGGTTGTTCTGGGCCTTGGGGTCGCGCTGGCCGGCGGCGAGCAGGAACCACTCTGCGGCGCGGGCCGGGTCGGCCTCCACGCCGAGGCCCTCCAGGAACATGGTGCCGATGTCGTACTGGGCCGGGGCGTATCCTTGCCGCGCGGCCTGTTCGTACCACTCCATGGCCGCCGCATAGTCCCTGGGGATTTCCAATCCTTCCAGAAACATGGCGCCAAGGTTGTGTTGCGCCTTGGCGTCTCCCCATTCGGCCAGGGTGGCCAGGGTGGAGGCATACTCACTTTCGTCGATGTCGAAGACGGACATGAGGTCGGGGGGAGTGGAAAGGGCAATTTCTGCGTTCACGAAAGCCTTGCCTTGTGGGGATCTCTGGCGCCATACCGCATCTCGCGGGACTTTCGGAATTTTTAGGCAAAAAACACGCCAAAAAAAGACCCCTTGTCGCCAAGGGGTCCCGAAAGCAATGCCGGCCACGCGAGGCGCGGGATCACATTCCGCACATCCCTCCCCCGCAGCCGCCGGCGCCACAGGAGGGCGGCATGGAGGGGGCGTCGGAGCGAGAGCCGCCACCCATCACGACACCGCCGGTGGTGAGGAGTTTGCGCACCTTTTCCTTGCCGCACTCGGGGCAAATCCGCACGGGTGGGGCAGACATGGGGTGATCCTGTTCGAAACGCGCGCCACAGGCGTCGCACTTGTAGTCGTACAAAGGCATGGTGTCACCTCTCAACGATTGGCGCGGCGTTCCACCCGGACCTTGACTTCCGGAATGATATCCGGGTGCAAGCGGATCCGAATGACGTGTTCGCCCAGGGTGCGGATGGGGTGCGGGACATCGATGGCCCCGCGCGGGGTTTCGATCTCCCGTTCCTTGAAGAAGGCGACGATATCGGAGTTGGTGACCGAGCCGAAGAGCTTGTCCCCTGCCCCGGCCGGACGATCCAGCACCACATCGATCCCGGCGATCCGCTCGGCCAGGGTCTTGGCCTGCTCGTAGATCTCCTTTTGCCGCGCCTCCAGGGCGAGCCTTTCCCGTTCGAAATGCTCGCGGTTCTTTCTGGTCGCCGGCAGGGCCTTGCCCTGGGGGATCAGGAAATTGCGTCCATAGCCGGGCCGGACCTGGACGATCGCCCCCAGGTCACCCAGTTTGCCGATTTTTTCGAGAAGTATTACGTCCATGGCTCATTGACTCCCAGGGGACCCGTCCCCATGCTTGCTGAGGCTGAAAAACCGTTTACGAAAATCGATCCAGATGTCGAACAGGCCCAGCGCCGTCACGAGGGGGACGAGATGGGCCCACAAAAGCAAGGCGGTGTAGAACACGGCCCGTCCGAAGCGCCCCACCGCGAAGTGGCGGAATCCGGACTGGACCACGGCCATGCCTTGAAAGAAGCAGGGCACGGCCAACAACAGGAACAGATTGGCGCCCAGCACCCGGAAAAATCCCTGAGCGGCATAGGCGCAGACCCCGGTGGCGATGATCGGCCAGACCAGGAAATCCGGGAGGCGCCATTCGGCGAGGTCCTCCTCCGGGAACGGTCCCCCCTCCGGCGCCAGACGCGCGACGAGTTGGCGGGCGGCCAGGAGATTGCCGGCCTGGAGCAGATACCACCCGGACACCACCACCCCTGGCAGCAGCAGGGCCAGGAAGCGGATCAGCAGGTCGATGCTGGCCCCGACCTCCGCCAAGAGTACGGCATCCCCGCCTTTCTTGGCAATGGCGGCCATCAGGCTGGTCTTGAACACCGCCAGCCGGAGGGCGATTTCGGCCTCGACATCGACACCCGCCAGCGCCAGTCCGACGAACAGCAGGGTCAGGGCGGCCATGCCCAACAGGAAGGCGGCCGCCAGGCAGTGGGTGATCCGCCATCCCCCCCGCAGCAGCCAGGCCGCCAGCAGGGGGAAGCCGAAAAAGAGCAGGAAGGAGGTGAGCGGGAAGCGGATCCCTCCTCCCAGGAGCGCGGCGGCCACCACGGGGATGGTGGCGCCGATCCAACCCGCGCGCTCGCCCCCCCACAGGGTGGTCAGCAGCACGGGCAGGGGGGCGAACAACTGCAAGGGCACCAGCAGCGGGAAGAGCAGTGGCACGATCAGCAGCAGCATGGCCAGGGAGCCGGCCAATACCGGTCGGGTCATCCAGACCATCGGCCCCATGCGCCCCCGTGCCCGGGCAAGGTCACCGCGACCGCCGCCCGGTCACTTGACGAGGTGCGGCAGCAGGGCGATATTGCGTCCCTGCTTGATCGCCTTGCTCAGTTGGCGCTGATGGGGGGCGCACACCCCGGTGATGCGGCTGGGGACGATTTTGCCCCGCTCCGTGATGAAACGCAGGAGCAGTTTGGGGTCCTTGTAGTCGATCATCAGGGTCTTGTCGGCGCAGAAGACGCACACCTTGCGGCGCCGGAAGAACGGACGGCGGAACCCGCCGGGGGCTGCGGGCGCGGCGCCGTTTGCGGCGGGGGCGCCCGTCGCGGAACGGGGGGCGCCGCCCTGGGGACGACCGCGTCCCCCCATGGACGGACGACCGCCGAAGCTGCGTCCGCCGCTTGGGCGGCCCGCGTCGGATTGGGTGTTCGATTCAGAGTCTTGTTCGGACATGGAAGGCTTTCCTTTATCGTAAGTTTCGCCATGCGGTACCGGTCAAGGGGCGGGGAGCACTCGAATCTCCATGGCCACCAGTTCGACGCAGCCCCAGCGGACCTTGCCGTCCCGCACCCAACGTTTTTGATTCAGGCGACCGGTGACCCGCAGCGGGGTACCGGGCGCCAGGGAACGACATATGAGGGCCTGCTCCCCGATCACCAGCACCGGCATGCGCATTTCCAGGAGCGGGAGGGATTCCGGCTCCTCGTGGCGCGACAGGTGTTCCAGTTCCAGCACGAGGACGGGACGACCTGCCGGGGTGACCCGGAAGTCGCCCGGCGCGAGGAGATGTCCCTCGAGTTCCGCGTAGTTGGCCTGGCGATGGTGTTCGGTGCCCGGAGCGGGGAGGCCCTGGCTCACATCATCTCGTCATCGTCCGCGTCTTCTTCGCCGTACTCGTCGGCGGGGTCGTAATCCTCGTCGCCGGGCAGCAGGACATCACCTGGGCCTTCGCTGGCCCTTTCTGCGGACGGGGCGAGTGGGGACGGGACGAGATTGGGTTTCTTGACACGGATATTCTGGTATTTCAAGATATCCTCGTCGATCTTCAAGCGGGCTTCGAGGTTGGCGACCAATGGTCCGCTCCCTTCCACCAGATTGAAAATGTAGTACCCTTTCGTATTCTTTTTGAGCGGGTAGGAGAGTTGACGGCGTCCCCACAGCTCGTTTTGGAGGATGGAACCTCCGCCGGCGGTGATCAGGTCGGCGATGCGAGCGGCGACCCCTTCGACCTGCTCGGTAGTCAGGTCGGGACGAACAATACAGATGGACTCGTAATAAGCCACGGCGCCTCCTTTCGGATTTTGTTGGTCGGCGAAGCCCCAAGGTGCGTTACCCAGGAGCAAGGAGAAACAGGCCATGATGAAAAAAACACACCATTCTCACCAATCTTCGCAAGAAACGCAAGGGAATATCCTGCTGCTGCGCGGAAAAATTTTCCCACCCCAGGCGGGGGTGGACCATTTTTTCACCACGCGCCAGGGCGGGGTGAGCACGGGGGGTTACGCCTCGCTCAATCTTGGGGGGCATGTGGACGACCATCCGGAGGCCGTGGCGCGCAACCGGGCGTTGCTGCTGGCGGCGCTGGGGCTGGGCGCGCGGGAATTGGCCCTCGTCAACCAGGTGCATGGCGACCGCGCCGTAGTGGCAGGCACGGAGGGTGCATATCCGGACGCGGACGCCGTGGTGACCGACCAGCCAGGGGTGGTGGTCGCGGTGCTGACCGCAGATTGCGTTCCGGTGCTCTTCGCCGACCACCAGGCGCGGGTGGTGGGAGCGGCGCATGCCGGTTGGCGGGGCGCCCTGGCCGGAATACTCGACAACACGCTGGCCCTGATGGAGACCCTGGGAGCGCGGCGGGAACGGATCGCGGCCATCATCGGACCCTGTATCCATGCCGCTTCGTATGAGGTGGACGCCGCCTTCCGCGACCGCTTTCCGGCGGGGGCGGATAATAAAATAAACCAAGGGCACCAAAAATTCTTTTCTAACCGCGCGGAATCGGGTATATTAACGTTCGACTTACCCGGATATGTCCATGGACGGCTCATCGAGAACGGACTTGATGCACTCGCAATCTTCAATCTGGAACAATGTACCTATGCCCTGGATTCGCTTTTCTTCAGTCACCGCCGCGCGACCCACCGCGGAGAAGTTCCCTGTGGACGCCAGATGGGGGGCATTCATCTGCTCCCGTGACGCGCGTCGTCTCACCCTGGCAGTGACCGCCCTCTGCCTGGCCCTGACAGGCGCACCCGCCCAGGCCGACTCGCCGACCCTCGATCACCTGATCCAAAAGGTGGCAACGCAGGAAAAAGTGGACCCGGCCCTGTTGCGGGCCGTGGTGGCCACGGAGTCGGATTTCAACACAAGGACCATCTCTCCGGACGGAGCGGTGGGACTGATGCAACTGATGCCGGAAACCGCGCGCATCATGGGGGTCAAAAACATCTTCAACCCGGAACAAAATCTGCGAGGCGGCGCCCGCTACCTGAACCGGATGCTGAAACGTTTTCCCAATCTGCATCACGCCCTGGCGGCCTACAACGCCGGACCCGGCATGGTGACCCGTTTTCAGGGGATCCCCCCCCTGGCGGAGACCCAGCGCTACGTCGGCAAGGTGATCAGCCACTACAAGAGCAAAAAGCCGGTGCCGGCCAAGGCCAAAAAACCCATTGATCCCAAAAGCGCCATTAATGGCGTGGTCTATCTCACCGACGCGCGGGACCTGATCGCCAAGAACGCCCGTCTGCTGTTCAACGATTCCACGGTGGACCAACCGGCCCTGCCGGCGGTCTCCATCCGGCGCGCCAACATGCGGGCGCGTCAGGAGATCCCGTCGCGCCTGACCGCCGACGCCGCCAGGCCCACCCGCTCCGGACAACTCGCCCTGGCCCTGAGCGAAGAGCTGGAGGGAGAAACCATCCCGATCCTGCGCGCCCAGTGATTTTTTTAATATTTCGCAAATTTCAGGCCAAACATGCAAAGCAAGCATTGGCAAGATCTTCCGCTTCGGCTGTCAGAACCGCGACGGATAAAAACGTCGGCGATCCGACGGTGACCCCATGCGTCTGCTGATCCTGCTGCTGCTCGGCGTCGTCACAGCCCTGGCATTGTTTCACGGCTTGCGCCTGCTCTGGCGCACCAACCACCCCCAAAACGAGAACGTGGAAAACGCCCCTCCCCCCGCACCCCCAGCCTGGATGACCGGCCGCAGCGGGCTGATCCTGCTGCTCCTGATGGTGGCGGGCATCCTGGGGGTCGTCCTCCACGACTTCCTGGCCACCGAGGACCCGCAAGAACATCGCCCACCGCCCCCGGTGACGCCCAAGTCATCGTCACGGTTTTAGTCGCAACGTCACCCGCGCCCCTCCCGCCAGCCCTGGTAGCGCTGGGCGAAAAACGCCTCCAACTGATCGATCACCTCGGCATCGGCGGCGCCCAATACCTTTTGCATCAGGATCCGCGAGGCCTCGCCCAACACCCGCTCGTCCGCCTCGATCATGGGGTAGGTCTTCTTCAGACGCTTCAAGCCGGCCACCGCGCTCTCCACGGCGGGGCGGGGAATGGCGAGGGGCAAATCGGCCACGGCAGGCTCCACCGTCTCGGCCTCGCGCGATTCGTTGGCCAGACACTGCGCGAAACGCAACAGCCCGCGACGCTCCTCCTCCCCCAGTTGCCGCCACAAGGCCAACAGCCGCTTCCGATCCTGGTCCACCGCTCCGGTCAACATATGCCAGTCACCATTCCTGTAAAATCGTTGGTCTCAATCAGGTCCGCCCCACGCTGACGCCAGTTCCATGCCAGATCCGGATCGCTGACCTCGTACAAGGCCCATTGCCACGGCCCGGCGAACAGCGCCTCCCCAGCCGGAATGCGCGCCTGATCGGCGAACAGGTACTCTGGCGCCAACCGCATGGCCCGCTGACGATTGAAAAAGCCATAGGACTCGAAAATCCAACCGATGGGCCACCCCCCGGTGGCGCGCAGATGCCGCAATACCCCGGCATGAAACGATATCAACACCACCTGCCCCCGAATCGGCGACAACGGCGCCACGATCGCCCCGGCGGCCCGCGCCACCCCCCGCGTCAAGGCGCCGTGCTTGATCTCCACGAACGCGGTGGCCAGAGGATACTCCCGCAACAGCTCCGCCGCCTCGGCAAGCGATGGTACGACATCCGTGGCGGCACGCACCTCCTCCCAGTCCATCCCCGCCACCCGGCCCCGCACCCCGCTGGTGCGCGCCAGATCCGCGTCATGCAACAATACCGGAACCCAGTCGCGGGTCAGCCGGATGTCGAACTCCACAAACCGCGCCCCGGCCCGCAACGCCGCCCGCAGCCCCTCCAGCCCGTTCTCCGGATGACGCGCCGGAATGCCCCGATGCGCCACCCACCGCTCCCGCTCCATCCCGCTCATCGGCCACCCCCCCCGAAAAGATAATCCCCGCCCGGCTCGTGACCCGCACTGAGCATCGCCCCATACTGCGGCGTCTGGGGCGAAAGTTTCACCACTTCCTGACGCACCTGACGGAACAGCTCGAAGCCGCTGCCGCCCGGCGGCAACTCCCGCAACCGTTGCAACAGGCGCGCGGCAAACACCGAGTGCCCGTTCCCCCCCCCGTCCATCACCGGCTCCTCCCCGCCGGAAGACATCATCATCACCGAACGCCTGGCCAGAATCTGCTCGCGGGTCAACCCCTCGCTCTCCGGCGCGAACACGTATTCACGGGTCAGGGAACCGGAAAAACAACTGTCGGAGACCAACAGGATATGCCGCGCCCGAATATTGGCGAGAAAATCGGAGATGTGCCGGGTGGAGAGCCATTTGTCGGCGCTGGCGGCGCGGGCGTCGCCCAGCAGCCAGTAGCCGGTCCCGTTGTCCTCCCGCTGATAGCCATGGCCGGCGTAATAGATCAGCAGATCCTGGCCGGGCGCGATCTTCCGGCCCACGGCGCGAAAGGCCTCCACCACCGTGTGGAAGCCGGCGTCGGGCAGAATGATGGTCTGATAACCGCGCGTCCGCAACAGCTCGCCCATGGCGGTCACGTCGCGAATCGGGGTGTCGAGACTGGGAATGGGTTCCCGATAGCGGTTGACGCCGATCAACAGGGCAATACGCTCCCCGGTCAGGGGAGGAAACCACTCCGGAATTTTCTCACCGATCTCCCCGGAGATGGCCCGCAAGGGGTTGACCTCCTCGCGGCGATCCAACTCCCGCAGGGCGCCGGCGTAAAGTTGCGTGCGCGCCTCCTTCTGCACCTGGAGAAAAGCGCGCAACGACTCCATGATGGTGTCGTGATTCGCGCCCCGCCCTTCCAGGAGGCGGATCACATCGGCCTGCTGGACGTTTTCATGGCGCGCCACCCGCGCCAACAGATCGCCGATCACCCGATCCGCCGGTTCGCCGCTGTTCTGATATTCTCTCACCACCTCGGCGGCGGATTGGGCAGGCGCGGGGGATGGCCAGGAAAAGGGCGTGGCCGGAAAATGGAGCGCCGGCAATGCCACCACGGGGGCGGAGGGCGAGACATCGGACAACGTCGCCACCGGGGTGGCGGCCCCCCCGGTCGAAACCGCCATGACGGTTTGGAGGGCCGCGACCGGGGCCGCCCGATCGTCCGCGCCCTGAATGGTGATGGTCAACGTGCTGGTGGCGGCATACCGGCCATCGGAAACCGTGCAGACGAAACGATCCGTCAGGCTCTCCCCGGCGCGCAGACCGTCCACCGTGGGATTGGCGTCGTTGACCACATAGATGTAACCACCATCCGCCTGCAGCGAAAGCGTGCCGTAGGCGCCATCCGGAACGGCGACACTGACGGTCAGGGTGGGACCGTCCGGGTCGTTGTCGTTGGCCAGCAGATTGCCGGTGGCGTTGCGTCCCGGCGTGCGGTTGAGGACCCCTCCCGCCTCGACGGCGATGCCGGCGTCGTCCACCGCCAGCGGGGCGTCGTCGGCCCCCTGGATGGTGATGGTCAACACCCCGGTATCGCTCAAGCCTTCCTTGGCCACGGTATGGTTGAACCGGTCGGTCAGGCTCGCGCCCGCCCCCAGCGCCTGCACCTCGGCAAGGGCGTCGTTGACGATATAGGAAAAATCCCCGTTGGCGCTCACCGTGAGGGTGCCGTAACTGCCGGTCAGGGAGACGCCCAGGACGCCCGCCGCACCGGCCCCTTCGCTGCCGCCGGCGCGGATGGCGGTCACGGTCAGGGCGCCAGACTCCACGGCGGTGTCGTTGGCGAGCAGATTGCCACTGGCGGAAGCGCCGGGGGTGGCGTTGGCGTACCCCCCCGCCTCACTGGCGCTCCCCGCGTCATCCACCGCCAGAGGGGCGTCGTAGGCCCCCTGAATGGTGATGGTCAACACCGCCACATCGGTCAGCTTGCCGTCCGAAACCGTGTAATTGAACCGTTCGGTCAGGGTCTGCCCGGCCAGCAGGGCCTCCACCGTGGCCTGGCTGTCCGCCACCCCATAGGAAAAATCCCCGTTGGCCGCCAGGGTCAGCGAACCATACGCACCCGTCAAGGCCAACGCGCCAGCCTGACCGCCCCCCTCGACCCCGCCCACGCGCACGGCTGTCACGCTCCTGGTGTCGTTGCGATCCGCGTCGGTGTCGTTGGTCAGGAGATTGCCGCTGGCAATCGCGCCAGGGGTGAGGTTGGTTGTGCCGCCCGCTTCCGTGGCCCAAGCGGTATCGTCCACGCCGACCGGGGCCTGCCTCTCGAAGGCGCCGATATCGATCTGGCTGTTGGCATACCTGGAAAAACCCGTGCCCCGCTGATCGGTGGTGTCCGCGATCCCCACCTGCGCCGCGCTCCAGGCGTCGATGGCCGGGCTGGCGTTCCCCAGGGCGAGGGTTTTGCTCGGCCCGCCGTTGTCAGCCAGGGGTTGCAGCGCCGGATCGGTGTTGAACAGGTTGGAGCTGCCGGCCAGGGTGGTCCAGGTGGCGATGTTTTCCACCAGGCTCCAGCCCACCGTGACCGAGTTGGCGATGTCTGGTTGCGCGGGTGCGGTGTTGTCGGCCACGATCGAGACGCGCACCGTCACGAGGGCGCTGGAACCGGTATTGTTGAACAGGCCGCCACCGGAGCTGGTTGCGGTGTTGTTGGCGATGGTGGCGTCCAGGATATCGACGGTGTTGGTGTTGCTCACGAAGACCGCGCCGCCCAGATCCGCGCGGTTGCCCGTGAGGGTGCTCTCCCTGACCGTGAGGGTGCCGCCGTTGGTGATGGAGTAGATGGCGCCGCCACGGGAGGTGGCGACATTGTCGGCCAGCAGGGAGCGGGTCACGGTGACGGCGCCACCCTGGCTGGCGATCCCGCCGCCATAGATGGAGCTGTTGCCGGACAGGGTGCTGTCGGTGACATCCAACACCCCGTTGGCATCGAGATAGACCCCCCCACCCAGGGCGGCGTTGTTGGCGGTGTTGTTGGACAGGGTGACGTGGTCGAGATACAGCGTCCCCTTTTGGATCGCGAACCCCGCCCCCGCATACCCGCCGATGTTGGGCGTGAACCCGTCGATGACGACGCTGTTGACGCGCAGCTCCTGGTTGATCGCGCCCATGTTGACCAGAAAGGCGCGGAAGTTGGCGCCATTGCCCGCGATGGTGACATCCGCCACCTGGTCGTTGCCGGAGAAGTCGCCGTTGATGGTGAGGTCCCCGCTGACGGTCAGCGAGCCGGCGGTGAGGGTGATGCGGCTGGCGGCGGGCAGGGAGAATTGAATGGCATCCGCGCCCGGATTGGCGTTGGCGTCGGCGACGGCCTGACGCAGGCTGCCCGCCGGAGGACCGGCCCCGTCGCTGGTATTGGTGACCGTGTAGGTGGCCAGCAGACCGGCAAACCCCTCCGGCGCGCCGTCGCGCCAGGGGGAGACGGCTTCGATGGGACCGGCGTGGCGTTCCAGGATCCAGTCGCCCCCTTGCGCGGGGTCGCCGGTGGGGTTGTCCGAGGCGGCCACGTCCGCTCCCGTGAGATCGGCGATTTTTTTCAATAGTCCGCTTCCCCCCTCTCCCTGGCCCACGTCGCATCCGTAGAGCAGAATGTCGGCCCCTGGGGCGAGCGATGCCTGCCAGGCGTTCAAGCTGACTGCGTGGTCGTTCAGGGTGCCCTCCGCGAGCCAGGCGCTGCCCAGCATCAAGCGGCCCGGCTGGCCGTGCGAGATGAGAGATACCTCCTCCACCCCGCGCCAATTGGCGAGCACGCTGGTGATGCGCGCGATGCCGTCCTCGCGGGGATCCAGGAGGACCACCTCCGGGGAATTGGCGAGACCGGCCAGGAGGGTCTGGTAACCGGTGATGCCCGCATCCACGAACACCACGCTCCGGGGCGAGGCCGGCGGGGGGAGCAGTGGTTCGTCGCTGGCGGCCCCGTCCAGCAGGAGGCGGGACTCCAACGCCATGAGCAGGGGCGACGCCGCCTTGCCGAGCCAGGGGCCTCGTTGGGAGTGGATCATGCCGGTGTTTTTCTCCAGTGTCCGACCGTTTTTTTGATGCCCGATTCTTGCAATTGAAGCACATTCCATACCGCCCGGCCATGGGACGCAATCCGGCTTGACAAGGTTCCAGGGAATGTTTAAACATGGTTCGCACCTCACAAAGCATCCCCCTGAAGAACCATGACCATGGACGACTTTGGCCATCCCATCGAACCGCAACATCTTCCGACACGCATCAGGTCGGTAACCATCGAGGGCTTTCGCAGCTTATCCAATATTCAGCAACTGGAATTGCCAGGGCTGGCAATCATGATCGGGGCCAACGGCTCAGGAAAATAAACGCTTATACACTTTTTTGAAATGCTCAGTTGGATGCTGAGATCACAAAACTTGCAAGAATTCATCTTGCGTCATGGAGGAGGCGACGATCAGTTTTTCATGGGCGCACGCAAAACACCGCGCATTCATGCGGAGATCTCACTGGCAACCGAAACCGGCCTGAACGATTACCGCTTTGACCTGACGCATTTGTCGGCGGGTGACAAGGTACTGGTGATGAACGAGGCCTATCGCGATTCGGATCGCAGGAAACCGGGTCTGGCCAGATGGACCGAATTATCGACCGTGGACAAGGAGGCGAGTTTGCCTGCGCAAGGGAACCAAACCGCCAAAACCATTTGCGGACTCCTGAAAAATTGCGCCATCTACCAGTTTCACGACACCTCGATCCATTCGGCGATTCGTCTGCGCTGGGATATCAGCGACTCGGTTCGCCTGCGCTCGGATGGCGGCAATCTGGCAGCGGTCCTGCTGGAACTGCGCGAAAACGATCTTAACCGCTACAAACGAATCGTCCGGCAAATCCAACGCGTGTTGCCCACATTCCAGGATTTTGTGCTGGAGCCGGTTGCAGGCAAAGTGGAACTGCGCTGGCTGGGCAGGCACGGCGACAAGGTATTTGGCGCCCATCTGACTTCCGACGGTTCCCTGCGGCTGTTTTGCCTGCTGACGCTCCTCAATCTGTCAACGTCGCGTTTGCCGGAGGTGATATTCTTTGACGAACCGGAGTTGGGCCTGCACCCGCACGCCATCATCCTGGTGGTCGAAATGCTCAAACGCCTGTCGAAAACGCGCCAGATCCTGGTAGCGACTCAGTCGCCTTACATGGTCGATTGTTTTGAACTCGAAAACATCATCGTGGCCGAGAGCAAACAGGGAGCGACATCGCTGCGCAACCTGCCGCGCGAGCAATACCAGCACTGGCTGGACGACGATTACCTGATCTCGGATATCTGGCTCAAGACGCCAACCGGAGAACAGTAATACGAAAAAAATATTAAAATCAATACGTAAAAGCACAGCCACAGCAAGTCGGAGAGGCATTCGACACCCCGGAAACAGCGCCTTCCAAGCGGATTCAGGCCATTTTCGGAGAAGGTGGCATTTCGAAGACGGAACATGGTCCTTTGATCGCCGAAGCGATCGGCCTGGAAAAGATCCGTGGTCAATGTCCGGCATTCGATACTTGGCTCGGCAGGCTGGAGGCATGGGGCCAATCATGACGAGAAGAGCCATCCTGTCGTGTAAATTATTTTTACAAGTGTCTGTTTTTTTTTACTAATTCGACACGCCTTTCTTGATTAACATATTGATAAAAAACATATTATAGATTGGCACTCCTGCTGCAATTCAACTGGATAAATGCATTGTGCATCCATTTGCAAGATCGAGGAGACGGCCATGAAACGGATCGGGTTCTGGGGCAGGTTGGGAGTGCTGGTGGGGATGTTGTCGCTGGCGACGCCCGCCATGGCAGGGGAACTCGTGGTCTACAAGGCCGAAGGCGGGAACTACAAGCCCGGACAGACCCTGGATGCCGAGCGCCCGGTGACCCTGGCCGCCGGGGAGCGGGTGACGCTGCTGGCCTCGAACGGGGCGATTCTCAAGCTGGTGGGGCCGTATCACGAGGTGCCGCCGTCCAAGGGGGCGGGCGCGGCGGAGAACGGTGTGCTGGAGACCATGAAGATGCTGGTATCCGCGCCGCGCACCCGCTCCGGCGGGCTGGGGACGACCCGTGACGCGCGGGAGGCGATCCAGAAGGCGGGGATGAGCGCACGGCAGAAGGAGCCTTGGATGGTGGACGTGACCCGCTCCGGGAACTACTGCCTGGCCAAGGATCAGCCGCTGGTGCTCTGGCGTCCGGTGACCACGGAGACCTCGGCGATCACGGTGCGGTATGGCGAGGATCAATGGCGTGCCCACGCGCGCTGGCCGGAGGGGAAGGAGCGGTTGACCCCGCCATCGGGGATGCCAATCGTGGATGGCGGAGTGTATCACCTGGATCTGGATGGGGTGACCACGACAGCGCGGCTGCACATCATGCCCGCCAGTTTGAACAACCGCGAGGCGCGGAGTTCCTGGATGGTGAGCAAGGGGTGCTCGGCGCAGGTGGCGGAGTTGAACCGGCCTCTGGACATTCAATGACTTTGCATTCCCCCCGGGTTGCGGTATCCTGGTGATCGAGACACCCTACCGCAACCTGGGAGCGGAGCCGCCATGAAGATCCTGATCGTAGACGATGATCCCGGCCAACGGGAGAAACTGAACACCATTCTGACCCCACTGGGGACGTGCGACCAGGCGGGGGACGGGGAAGCGGCGGTGGCGTTGTTCGAGGCCTCGCTGGTGGACAAGAGTCCCTATCATGTGGTGTGCATGGACATCGAGATGCCGCGCATGGACGGTCACGAGGCGTTGTATGCGATTCGCGAGCTGGAGCGGGAGTGGGCGGTGCCCGGCAAGGGCACGGCAGTGGCCTTCATGATCACGGCGCGCAACAGCACGGAGGACATTCTGGATTCGTTTCACGCCGCATGTCAGGGATATGTCAACAAGCCGGTGGACGGCGAGGACCTGGTGCGGCGGATCCGGGAACACATTCCGAAACGTCTGGAGGCCACGCGGGACAACGTGCCGCGCCGTATCCCCCCCAACTACATCGCCTCGCGGCATCTCGTGCTGGAGGAGCCGGAGCGTCTGGATACCCAGATGGCCAATCTGGTGAAACGCTTCGCCAAGAAGTGGCCGGGCCGGCGGCTCGTGATCACGCCGATCATCGAGGAGAAAAAGGGGACGGGCAACGATTTCACCAAGGCCCTGGAGACCGCCTTGCAGCGCGGCGCGGTGGAGACGCTGCTCGAAGTCGGCGAGGATCTGCTGTTGGGCGGGTCCTATGCATTCGTCGGCGGCAACGTGGTCTTGCAACTGAGCCTGACGACGGTGCAGAATCGTCTCCTGGATGGCGTGCGTGTCCCGTTGCGGACCCTCTGGGTGCGGGTCAAGCCGGGCGGGCGTGAGCCATGAAGATTTCACGCGTAAAGCTGGAAAATTTCAAACGTTTTGAGTCACTAGAGATAACAATCAAAAACAATCTTTTGGATGAGATCGCAGATCGGTTTCTGATCCTTGGGGACAATGGAAGAGGAAAAACGACCATACTGCAAGCGATTGCTTTGTGCTTGTCGAGAATTTCCGAGACAACAAATGACACAAGTTCGTTTGACTGGCAAGGATGGGTGTCTGGACGCTATGAAAAATGGGGAACACCAACTGTCGAGTTGGATGTCCATTTCAGTGATGATGAAATAGATGCGACCAGACAAGCAGCCGAGCGGTGGTTCAAAAATAAAAATTATCACGCTGGAGGAAGGGAGTTCGTCAGACCCGGCGATGCCAAACAAGTAACCGTCAAGCTGGAAGGTGGTTACTACTCCATTGTCAATGGAGGGCAAGAAAATATTTTTCAGTTTCGAGGACGGTCCTACGCAAGTCAATTGGTGAACAGTGGCGTGACTGGAGCCAGAGAACTGTTTGCTCGCCTTCCTGGAATTTTTTGGTTTGACCAGTACAGGAATCTGTCATCGCCCTTTCAGGCAAAACATGATCCAAATAGCGAAAGCGACCAAGATGGCGTCCAAATGTCCCGCCGCAACGATAAATCTTCGATTGGAGTCGCTCAAATAAGAAAATATCTTATCGCATGGACAATGAATCGAATGACTGGAGGGGAAAGCGATTGGCTGACCGAGCTTGAAAATAGCTATAAAAAAATTTTTCACGGACGATCCTTTTCCCTGCCGGAGCCAATGTTCAAAGGGGGAACACCAACAGCGGAGGATTATTATTTTTGTATTAACGATGGCAACCGCACCTATGACATCGAAGAGATGTCTGCTGGCGAACAGTCGGTTTTTCCTATTCTTTATGAATTCGTCCGAATGCAAATTCGCAATTCAATTGTTTTGATTGATGAAATTGACCTCAATCTGCACCCCCCCTTGGCGCAAGCCCTGATGGCGGTGCTGCCGACCCTCGGCCCCAACTGCCAGTTCTTGCTGACCACCCATTCCGAAGCCATCTCTTCCCTGGTCAGCCCACAAGAGACCTACCGACTGCCAGGAGGACGACTGTGCCTGTAAATGTCCTCCTGTGCGAAGGGGGACCGGGTAGTCCGGATATCAGGGTCCTTTCAAAGCTCCTTGCTGGTCTGTGTCAGGTCAAACCCGAAGGGGGGAAGTACGGAATGGGCGCCAAAATCATCGCCAAGAGAGAAGCCAGCGGGAATGTGGTATCTGGAATCCTGGATGGGGACTTTCAGAAAGATTGGGAAACACCCCGTGGGCAGCCTAGCGTATGGCCATCCAAAAATAATATCAAATTTGGATGGCGCTGGGAGCGCAAGGAGATCGAAAACTATTTAATTGATCCGGCCATCGTTGTCAAATCACTTGGAGACAAAGCTCCAGATCGGGATCGATATCTTAAGGCCATCGAATCCGCCAGGGACTGCATCGCAGTCTATCAGGCCGCGCGAACCGCCCTGAGCGCGAACCGGCAGCGCTTCCATGATCTTCCCTCTAATTTTGGTCCAAAACGCGGACAAGAACAACACCCTTTTCCAAAAGCCATGGACGAAATCGCTTGCCAGAATGGCATCCGTGATGTTATTGCCAATCACAGAGAAAACCAACAAATTCAAGAGACAGACGTTCTGGACTCATTTCAAAAATATCTTCCCGAATGCCGCCCTCAAGGAATCAGATATCAATATTATCTCTATACATTCGCGGGCAAGGATCTGTTCTGGGCAATGGATGAATGGTTCCGGGCAAATGGCTTGCGAGGCGCGCGGGAATTTCGGGAAAAAATTTTGCTTGGCATCCAAAACACGACCGAGGATATCGCAACCTGGGTCCCAGAGTGGGAACAACTGCATCGGCTGATTGCAGGCAACCTCGGAGTGTAACCAGACGGCTTTCAATATCATGAGACTCTGAAAAACGACTCCATTGCACCCCCTCCCCCCCCTGCGGCCCGAACTGGCGTGGCATCCCGGCCCGGAGAGCGACGACGGCTCGCCCACCTGGACCCTGCGCGATCCCGCGCGGCAACGCTTCTTCCGCCTGGGTCATGAGGAACGTATTCTCCTCGACCACTGGCAGGCCGACCCGCAACGCCTGATCGAGGCCGCCAGAAATGCGGCCGGCCCCTGGATCACCCAGGAACGCCTGATCGCCCTGACCCGCTTCCTGGCCGACAACGAACTCCTGCAAACCCTGGATCGGGACGGCGTCGAAAAATTGACTGCCCGCGCCCTGGCAAGGCAAACCGGATTCTGGACCTGGTTGTTGCACCATTATCTCTATCTCAAGATCCCCCTGTGCCACCCGGACCGCATGCTGGATACGCTCCTGCCCCTCGCGCGTCTGCTGGTCGGACGTAAAACGCTCCTGGCGCTGGCCATCGTTGGCGTGGCCGGTATCCTGCTCACCCTGCGCCACTGGGATTTTTTTCTCCATTCTCTCCCCTTGACCCCCACTCCGGCGGGGGCGCTCTGGCTCCTGACGGCATTCGTGGCCTCCAAGCTGGCCCACGAACTGGGTCACGCCTTGACCGCCCGCCATTTCGGCTGCCGCGTCACCAGCGCGGGCGTGGCCCTGATCGTGCTTTGGCCGGTACTCTACGCGGAGATCGGCGACGCCTGGCGGCTCGCCTCGCGCCGTGCCCGCCTGCTCGTGGGCGCGGCCGGGATCATGGCCGAAACCGGACTGGCCCTGCTGGCGACCACAACCTGGCATTTCCTCCCCCCAGGTCCGGCGCGCGATGCCTGCGCCATGCTGGCCGCCGTCACCTGGACCACCACCCTGGCAATCAACCTCAACCCCCTGATGCGCTTCGATGGCTACTACCTCCTCGCCGACGCCACCGGTCTGGCCAATCTTGCCCCGCGCGCCTTCGCCCTGGCCTCCTGGCAGGCCAGACGCCTGCTGTTCGGCCTCGCCGATCCCCCGCCGGAAACCCTCCCCCCGTCCAGACACCGCTTCCTGCTCGCCTTCGCCTGGCTCGCCTGGGCCTACCGGCTGCTCCTGTTCCTCGGCATCGCCCTGCTGGTCTATCACCGCTTCTTCAAGCTGGCGGGGATTTTTTTGATGGCCGCCGAACTGGGCTGGTTCGTGGTCCGGCCCGTGGCGCGCTTCCTCTACCACACCCCCTGGTCCCGCATCCGTCCCGCCCCGGCCCTGACCCGCCTGCTCGCGGGCCTGGCCGTCATCGTCCCGCTCCTCCTCGTCCCCTGGCAAGACCGGCTGGAACTGCCGGCCATGCTCGAAGCCGGCTCCCATCATCGCCTCCATGCCCCGCTCCCGGCCCGCGTGGCCGAGGTGTACGTCCATGAAGGGGCAACGGTCGCGGCGCATGCCCCCCTGATGCGTCTGGAGGCCCCGGACCTGGAACACACGCGCGAACTCGCCACGACCCGCATCCGCCTGCTGGAGTTGGAACTGGCGCAAACCCTCGCCCGTCCCGCCCTGCTGACCATGCGTCCGGCCCTGGAAAGCCGCCTGGCCGAGGCGCGCTCCGCCCGGCTGGGCGCCACGGAGCAGATCGAACGGCTCACCCTGACCGCCCCCTTCGCCGGCACGATCCGGGATCTCCGGACAGGGTTGACCCCCGGCCGCTGGCTCCCCCGTGGCGCCCATCTGCTCACTCTCCTCGACCCCGCCAGCGCAAAGGTCGCGGCCTTCGTCCAGGAACAGGAACTGGAACGCCTGACCCCCGGCGCGCGGGGCCTCTTCCGTTCCAACCACGACGCCGGCCCGGCCCGACCGGTGGTGGTCACCCTCGTGGAACGCGCCGCGCTCCCGCGTCTCCCCCCCCATCTCGCCTCCACCCACGGCGGCCCCATCCCGGCGCGCCCGGACCACAACGGCGAACCGGTCCCGGACGGGGCCTGGTATCGCCTGCTCCTCGCCCCGGATCCCGCCGGTTCCCCACCGTGGGCCACCATGCCGGGCAGCGTCTCCTTGCCGGCGCGCGACAGCTCGCTTTGGAACCGACTGGTGACCGCCATGGCCGCCGTCTGGGTGCGAGAAAGCGGTTTCTAAAGACAATTTCGATAGGCACGATTTATGCTTAATTGGCAATCGACACCTGTTTCCATGCATTGTCAATCGATTGACCCAAGGAGCAACGAACATGTCGGACTTCGGATTGCTGGGTAGTGATGGGGCCTTCAAGGCCAATCTCATGAATCTGCGCAATCGGCGCCAAGAGATCATCGCCGCCAACGTCGCCAACGCGGATACCCCCAACTACAAGGCCCGCCGCCTGGAGTTCGAGGATGTCTTGCGCGATGCCATGCCCGCCCACGGCGAACTCCCCATGGCCCGCACCGGCGCCAATCATCTGCCGGCCGCGATCACCTTCCCCATCGACGCCAATCTCCAGGAGATCGAAACCCCCATCCCCAAGGGCGACAAGAACAGCGTGGACCTGGAACAGGAAATGGCCCGCCAGAGCGCCAACCAACTGCTCTACAACTACGCGGCCCAGTCCATGGGGGGACAGATCAATCAACTGCGCATGATCATTCAGGGCAATGCGTCGCAGTGAACCACTACCGGATTCATGACCAAGGGAGGGTAACATGGATGATTTCTTGACATCGTTTCGGGTCACCTCGTCGGGGCTGTCGGCCCAGCGTCTGCGGCTCAACATCATCGCCGAAAACCTGGCCAACGCCCAAACCACCCGCACCCCGGAAGGGGGACCGTACAAGCGCAAGGACCCGGTGTTCATGTCCAAGCCCTTCGACGAGATGCTCAGCCGCGAACAGATGGCCGCCACCACCGGCGTGGCCGTGGAACGCGTCCATGTGGACGAACGCCCCCCGCGCCTGCAGTACGACCCCACCCACCCCGACGCCAACGCCGACGGCTACGTGGCCATGCCCAACGTGGATCCGGTCACCGAAATGGTCAACATGATGGCGGCCAGCCGCGCCTACGAGTCCAACGTCACGGTCCTCAACGCCTCCAAGGCCATGGCGACCAAGGCGCTGGAAATCGGCCGCTAAACACAAAGGAGGCGTAAGAGATGTCCATCAGTCCGATCACAGGCCCCACCCCGCCCAGTCTGTTCCCCACTGCCGTCACCGGCACCGGCAAGCAGGATGTGTGGGAGGATTTCTCCGTCACCCTGGCGCGGCAACTGCAAGAAAGCGACCGTATGCAGAAGGAAGCCAAGGAAATGGCGCAAAAGGCGCTCCTGGGCAATGCCGGCGTGAGCATTCACGAGGCGCAGATCGCCGGAGCCAAGGCGGAATTGAATCTGCGGCTGCTCATGCAGGTGCGCAACAAGGCCCTGGAGGTCTATCGCGAAATCATGAGCATGCCGGCATAACGGGTCATGCGTGCATTTTTTTGTTGACAGGTTCGACACAAGCATTTTTCAAGGAAGTGGATCATGGCAGAAGCGATGAGCGCGGCGGTCCCCCGCCCCGAAGCCCCGACTGAGATGTTCACCCGGTTCCTGGAACGCCTGCCCCTGGGTGGCCGGAACGGCCTGATCCTGGCCGTGGTGGCCACGGTCATGGCGTTGACGGCAATCATCTGGTTCGCCACGCGACCGGCCTACAAGGTGCTGTACTCCGGCCTGCCCGAACAGGAGGCGGGCAAGGTGGTCAATCAACTGACCCAGATGAACATCCCCTATCAACTGAGCATGGGAGGCACCACCATCGAGGTGCCGGCCGCCAAGCTCTACAACACGCGCCTGGAGCTGGCCAGCCAGGGGTTGCCCAAGCAGGGGACCGGCAACGGTTTCGAGATCTTCGACAAGGGCAACATCGTGGGCATGACCGACTTCCTGCAACGGATGAATTTCCAGCGCGGTCTGCAAGGCGAACTGGCCCGCACCATCGAGAACCTGGAAGTGGTGAGCAAGGCGCGGGTCCATCTGGTTTTGCCGAAGAAGTCGTTGTTCGTCTCCGAGGAGAAGAAGGCGACGGCCTCGGTGGTGATGGAACTCTCCAGCCCGCTGACCTCCAAACAGATCCAGGGGATCACCCATCTGGTGGCCTCGGCGGTGGAAGGGCTGGATCAGGGAGACGTGACCCTGCTGGATCACAAAGGCAACCTGATCGCGGGTGGCAGAACCCCGTCGGTGGATGGCCGCATGCCGGCGGAAGAGTCCCTGACCATGCAAAGACAGGTGGAAAAAACCCTGGAGGACCGCGCCCAGGCCATGCTGGACAAGGTGGTCGGGGTGAACGCCAGCGGGGTGAGCCGCAGCATCGTGCGGATCACCGCAGAACTGGACCTCAAGCGGGTGGAACGCAACGAGGAGAAATACGATCCCGAAGGCCAGGTGACCCGCAGCGAACAGTCGGTCAACGAACAGAGCCGCGGCACGTTCGGCGAAGGCGGCGTGCCTGGGGTGCGTCCGAACGACGTCAACGACAACGCCAAATCCACCGCGTCCGGCTCGGAGCAGTCGCGCAGCGTGGAACGGGAGACCGTCAACTACGAAATCAGCAAGACGGTCAACAAGGTCATCCTGCCGGTGGGGACGATTCAACGCCTCTCCATCGCGGTCCTGGTGGACGGCCACTACGAAGCGGATCCGAAGAACAAGAGCAAGGACATCTACAAGGAACGCACTGCGGAGGAGATCGCGCAACTGCAGAAGATCATCGAGCAGGCCGTGGGTTTCCGCTCGCAGCGCGGCGACACCATCCAGGTGACCAGCGCGCCGTTCGAACCCTTGACGATGATGGCCGAACGCACCGTCCACTTCTGGGAGAAACCGGAATTCATCATCCAGGCGGCCCTGGTGCTGGTGATCCTGCTGCTGCTCTTCCTGGTGCTCAAGCCCATGGTGACGAAACTGTTGACCAGCGAGAAGACCGGCGACCCGAGCGGCGTCTCTGCGGCGGTGAACGAACTGGAACAGCAACTCCTGGCCGAGGGCGTCGGGACCCTGCCGACCGAACAGCCGTTGCGGATGCGTCTGCCGGATCGCAACATCAAGCTGACCCAGCAGATGATCACCGAGCACGTGGACGAGGCGCGCGAGATCCTGCGCTCCTGGATGATGCAGGACGAGTGAATGAACGACGGGCGAGAAGGAGGCGAACATGGCGCAAGCAGCGGCAGTGGCGAAAAAGACGGAAACCGACGAGTGGAACGAAGCGGCGGATGGCACACCCAAACGCAAGATCAACGCACGCACCAAGCTGACCGGCAAGGAAAAGGCGGCGATCTTTCTGCTCTCCCTGCCCGATGAGGATGTCAAGAAGCTGCTGGACGGCTTTCAGGAAGAGGAGGTGCGGGAGCTGACCCGCACCATCGCCCGCATCGGCAACACCCCGCAAGACGTGGTGCGGGCCGTGCGTCAGGAGTTCCTGGACCGCTTCGAACTGCAACAGTTCGACGTGCGGGGCGGGATGAACAAAGTCAAGGATCTGATCACTAAGGTCCTCGGCAAGGAGAAGGCACGTCAGTTCCTCAAGGAGCTGCAACAAGGCCCCAAGAACACCCCGTGGGAAATCCTCAATGCCATGGAACCGCCGCTGGTGGCCACGTTCCTGGCCAACGAGCATCCCCAGAGCGTGGCCCTGATCCTCTCCCAGTTGCAGGTGGAACAGGCTTCGTTCGTGATCGACTATCTGTTGAGCGACCTGCAACAGGAGGTCATCCTGAGGATGGCCAAGCTGGGGAATCTCCCGCCGGGCGCCCTGGAGGACATCGAGGAGTCGCTGCTGACCGAACTGGATGCCCTGGGCGCGACGCGCGGCGGCTATGCCAAGGAAGGCGGCGGCGGCGTGAAGAAGGTGGCCGAACTGCTCAACATGATGAGCCGCGACCTCTCGGACAAGCTGCTGGCCTACCTCGACGAGGAGGACAATCCGCTGGCCGAAGAGGTGCGCAAGGAGATGTTCCTGTTCGAGGATCTGCTGCTCATGGACGACAAGAGCTTCCAGACCCTGCTGCGGGAGGTCAACAACGACGAACTGCTCTCTGCCCTCAAGGGGGCCGACGACCGGCTGCGGGAGAAGTTCTTCCAGAACATGTCCGAACGCGCGGCCGAAATGTTGCGCGAAGACCTGGAGATGATGGGACCGGTCAAGGTGGCCGACGTGGAAAGCGCCCAGCAGACCATTCTCAAGGCGGCCAGACGTCTGGAGTCGGAAGGCCAGATCGTGATCATGGGCAAGGGCGCCGACGACGTGGTGTTGTAATCATCGAGGAGACGCGGGAATGGCCGGAAGCTTGGGAGAGATCCTCAAGGCAGAGGATGGGGGCGTGCAACTGCGCCGTGTCGGCTTTCACGATCTGCTGGGCATCCCCAAGGGGATACAGGCGGATCATTTTCTCGGTTTTCGTCCGGACGGACGGCTGCCGGAGTTGACGCCACCCAAAAAGGAACCGGAGATCTCCCCGGAGGAGCTGCATCAACGGCGCCTGGAGCAGATCGAACGGGAGGTGTATCAGAAGGTCTTCGCCGCCGCCGAGAGCGCGGGTCTCAAGCTGGGCGAGGAGAAGATGGAGCGGGAGATCCAGAAGATCCTCCCGCAACTCCATGGCACGCTCGCCACGCTGGAGCAGTTGCATACGCGGATCTTCGCCGCCTCTGAGCGCTTTCTGGTGGAAACGACGCTGGTGTTGATCAAGGAGTTGCTCGCCTACGAGCTGACCATCCACCCGGAGGAGATCGCGGTGCGGGTCAAGCGGCTGCTGACGCGGGCCGCCGGGCGGCGCGAGATCGTGATCCGGCTCTCTCCCGGCAATGCCCGGATTCTCTCCCGTCTGGAAGGATTTTCCAATCTGCGCATCGAGGCGGATGAGTCGTTGTCCCCAGGCGCCGTGCGGTTGGAGAGCGATTTCGGCGGTCTGGAGGACAATCTGGAAAATCAGCTCCGGGAGGTGGAGCAATCGATGCGCGCCTTCCTGGCGGAGCGTCTGGAGCAACCTGGCGTGGAGGATATCGCCCAGTCCGCCCGTCGGGCAACCGACGAAGTCGCGGCGCGTCCGCCCCGCCCGCTGGCGCCCGATCCGGCCCCCGCCCCCCCGGCGAAGGCCGCCCCGAAGCCAACGGCGCAACCGGTCCCCCCTCCCCCACCCTCGACTCCGACGCCAGAGCCGGCCATGCGGGCCGTGGAAGAAGCGCCTCCCATGCCCGATGCCGAGGCGGCCATGGAGTGGGAGGCCATGGAGGAGGACGAGGAGCCGGCCATCCCGAAAGAGACGGAGTTGGAACAGGCCGCCCCCGATGAGGCCATGGAGTGGGATATCCAGGAGCCGGAAGCCCAACCGGAACAACCGCTCCCGCAAGAGATCGACACCATGGCGGAGGAGGCGCTCCAGCAGGAGTTCGACGCCATCGCGCAGGAGGAGAGTCAGCAGGAACCCGACGCCATATCCGAGGAGGAGAGCCTGCCGGAACTCGACACCATGACGATGGAAAAACTCCAACAAGAAATTGACGCCCTGGTGGACGAATCGGTCCTGCAAGACCTCGCCGGCCTGACCGGTGAGCCGGTCGTTACGCCTGCGGACGAGGCAACCGGGGAACAGGACGAATGGGCGACCTTGCTCGGCGAGGCGGAAGCCCTGGTGCGGGACGAACATGCCGCCGACAGCGCCAGCGAACCGGATGGCGAAGAGATCGTGGGACTCGTATTATGATCACATCACTGGAATTGCCCTGGAGGGAATATCGTGAGTCCGCCCGGCGCGGACTGGGCCCCCGTCGCACGGGACAGGTCTCCCAGGTGCTGGGGCTGCTCATCGAGGGGCTGGGACCGGCGGCCTCCATCGGCGACATGTGCGAGGTCTACCCGGACGACGGATCGGAGCCGATCAAGGCCGAAGTGGTGGGGTTCCGCAGCAATGCCTTGCTGCTGATGCCCCTGGGCGCGCTCAAGGGGATCCATCCGGGGAGCTTGATCGTCTCCCGTGGCCGGGCCGAGATGGTGCATGTGGGAGACGGCCTGCTGGGCCGGGTGGTGGGTCCGACGGGCGACCCCCTCGACAACGGGCCGCCGCTGATCCTGTCCGACGAGACCCCGCTGCATGCCGAACCGATCAATCCATTGCACAGACAACGCATTACCGAAAGTCTCGATCTGGGGGTCCGGGTGATCAACGGCCTGCTGACCGTGGGCCGGGGACAGCGCGTGGGGATCTTTTCCGGATCCGGCGTGGGCAAGAGCACCCTGCTGGGCATGATGGCCCGCTATACCGAGGCGGACGTCAACGTGATCGCGCTGGTGGGCGAGCGTGGCCGCGAGGTGGTGGAGTTTCTGGAAAAGGATCTGGGACCGGAAGGGATGGCCCATTCGGTGGTGGTGGTGGCGACCTCGGATCAGCCGCCGCTGCTGCGGTTGCGGGCCGCCTATCTGGCCACGGCCATCGCCGAGCACTTCCGTGCCCGGCAGAAGCATGTGCTGTTGCTGATGGACTCGTTGACCCGTTGTGCCATGGCGCAACGCGAGGTGGGGCTGGCCCGTGGCGAGCCGCCGACCAGCCGCGGCTATCCGCCATCGACCTTCATGCTGCTGCCGCGCCTGCTGGAACGCGCCGGTCGTGACAACGGCTCCGGGAGCATCACGGCCATGTACACGGTGCTCATGGAGGGGGACGATCTGCAAGATCCGATCGTGGACGCGGTGCGCGGTATTCTGGACGGTCACATCGTGCTGTCGCGGGATCTGGCATCGGCCAACCACTATCCCGCCGTGGACGTGCTCGGCTCACTCTCCCGTCTGATGTCCGACCTGGCCGACGACACCCAGAAAGGGTGGGCCGGCCAGTTGCGCGAATCCCTGGCGGCCTACGCGCAGGCCGAGGACATGATCAACATCGGCGCCTACGTCGCCGGCTCCAACCCCCGCATCGACCTGGCCCTGAAGCTGATCCGGCCAATCCGGGAGTATCTGCGTCAACCCGTCTCCCAGGGGTGCCCCATGGAAGAGAGCATCCGCCAATTGGGCCGGATCATGGGCGGGGTCGGCATGGCCAAGGCGGCCTGACCAGAAGCAAGCTGGATCCATCGCCATTCGGGTATTGCTTTCCCACGTTGTCGGGAGCATGATGGGTCACATCAGCCGCACCGCCAACGTCATCCATTGGAGGAGATCATGTCCGACACTGCCACGCCCGTAACCCAAGACGATGTCTGGAGGGCTTTCCTGGAGACGGATCGCAAAATGCAAGAAACGGATCGCAAGATTAAAGAAATTGCCGATCAAATCCAAAAACTGAGCGCCAGCACGGACCAAAAAATCAAGCAAGTGACCACCCAAATCGGCAAGCTGGGCGGACGCCTGGGAGAATTTGTCGAAGGGTTGGTGCGCCCGGGCTGCATCGCCATGTTCCGGGAGCGCGGCCTGCCGGTGGACGAGGTGTTTTCCCGGCTCTCCAAGGTGCGGGATGGGGAAGAAATGGAGATCGATCTCCTGGTGGCCGATACGGTGGTCGCCATTCCCATCGAGGTCAAAAGCCATCTCACTGTGGAAGATGTACGCAACCACCTGAAGCGGCTGGACAAATTCAAACACTTCTTCCCCAGATTCGCCGACTGCCGCATCCACGGCGCCGTGGCCGGGATGGTGATCAGCGCCGAGGCGGATCGGTTCGCCATGAATCAGGGCCTGTTCGTGATCGTCCAGTCCGGCGATTCCGTCGAGTTGGCCAATGGACCGGAGTTTCAACCCAAAAGTTGGTAAAAGGTAACCAGGCGCAACGAACGCCTGGTTACCCGATGCCCATCCGGTCCCTTCCTTTGCCAGATGGCCCGTCGGGCGGTCAGGCCGCCTTGGCCAGAAGGTTCCGCCTGCCCAGGGCGATAAGACAGGTGGAAAGCATCTCCTCCATCGACAGTTCCTCGGCGTTCAGGATCAGATCGAAGCGAATCTCATCCGTGAAGGAATTGGAGAACAAGTCATGCAGGAATTGACGGTGTTCCATTTCCATACGCAAAACAATAGAAATTGCCTCCGCCAGAGAGCCTGTCGTCGAATGGCCTGAATGGGCTGCCGGATCGGCACACGAACCGCCACCCGCATCCATCAGGCCGTTTTCATCCCACTGAAGGCGGGAATCCCGCCATCAGTGGAG
>PDZX01000034.1 GCA_002753185.1 Magnetococcales bacterium WMHbin3 | reverse complement strand
GAAGTAGACCGATCCGGGCATCGGCATTTCGCCCTGGGCGCCCTCCTGAACCAGCATCGAGGTCTGACGCGCCAGCCAGTGGATCAAGGGGCGATGAAACACCGGGGCCAGATGGGTCACGCACAGGATCGGCACCGGAAAATCGGCGCCCAGGCCGGACAGGATCTCGCGCAGCACCGGCACGACTCCGGTCCCGCCGCCGAGCACCACCAGATTCACCGCCGGCATGGCCTGATCCGGAATCCGGGATGGCGGCGCGATCCATGTCTCGTGGTGGACATGCACGCCGACCAGCAGCCGGATCTTGCCAGCCAGGGCGCGGGAGGCATCCTCGGCCTCGCCGGCGTTCCAGTTGACGGGTTTGTAGTAAAGATCGGAGGCGCCGGCCACCAGCAGATCGAAGGGGCTGATCGACTGATCCTCGCGCAGGGAATCGGTGACCACCAGGACCGGCAGGTTGAAGCGCTCCCGAACCGTCCTGGTGAGTTCCAGGCCGTCCAGCACCGGCATGAAGAGATCGGTGCAGATCAGATCCGGCCGCGTCTCCTCGACGAGACGCAGTCCTTCCGCGCCGTCGCGGGCGCTGCCCGCCACCTCCAGGTCCGGCCAGGGGGCCAGGAGCCGTTTGAGCAGGGCCTGTGAAAGCGGCGAGGCATCGACCAGCAGCACCCGGATCGGTCGCGACATGGGCGTCACCCCAGGAACCGCCTGATTTTGGTCAACAGCACCCCCGCATCCACCGGCTTGACGATGCAGTCCACCCGCTCGCCTGCGCAGTCGGCGATCTCCGCCATGGCCTCCTCGTTGGCGGAGACGAAGATCACCGGAATGGCGGCGGTCTCCGGATTCTCGCGCAGGTACCGGCACACCTCGATGCCGTCCATGTCGGGCATCATGATGTCCAACAGGATCAGATCCGGCTTTTGCAGCGCGACGACCTCCAGTGCCTTCCGCCCGCCGGGGGCAAAGGAGATCAGGAAATCGTCCCGCAGAATCTGACGCAACAGCTTCAGGTTGACGACGATGTCGTCCACGATCAGGATTCTCGGCTTGTTTTCCTCTGCGGTGTTCATGGCCGTTCCAGGACAAGATTCAAAGTGGCGGCGATTTTGTGGACCGTATCGACGGCCCCGGTAAACTCCAACTCATCCACCTGCCGGGCCAGGAGTTCCACCTGGTCCCGCGCGGTGCTCGTGGCCAGCAGGCGCCGCAATTCGGCGACGTTCTCCTCGGCCATCAGGTCGTTCTTGTGCAGATGGATCAACAGGGCATGCAGCACGGTGGTCACCTGACTGGGAGCCGCCGCCGCATCCGTTGTGGCGGCGGAGGGGGCATTGCCGGTTTCCGGCGGATCCGGCAGGGTGGCGATGGACGCCATCACCTGCCGCAGGGCGGCATCGAAGCGATCCATCAGGAGGGGGAGTTGCGCGGGGTCCTGCTCGCGGATGGCCAATTCGAGATTGCGGGCCGCGTTCTGCAACCCGGTGGCGGCGAGATTGCCGGCCACCCCCTTGATCATGTGCGTGGTGGCGCGCGCCATCTCCATGTCCGAGGCCCGCTTGCCATTCAGCCCGGTACGGATCTTTCCGCCCACATTGGCGAAATCCCGTGCGAACTGCCGCAACAAGGAGCGGTAGAGACTGCTGCTGCCCATCAGGCGCATCAATCCGGCGGAGACGTCGATGCCGGGCAGCGTGTCGGGCAACCCGTCAGCAGCCTCGCGGGCCGGGCGCTGGTCGAGCGACCGGGGGAGACAGCGCTCCTGGGGCGCGATCCACGCCAACAGCGCCTGAAAGAGCCGGGCCGGCTGGATCGGCTTGGCGACGTGGTCGTTCATGCCGATGGCCAGACACTTTTCCCGTTCCCCGGCCATGGCGTGGGCGGTCATGGCGATGATGGGCAGCGCGCGGAACTTCGGTTCGGCGCGCAGCCGGCGGGTCGCCTCGTAGCCATCCATCTCCGGCATTTGCAGGTCCATCAGCACCGCGTCGAACTGATCCGTTCCGGCCAGATGGATCGCCTCCCGGCCGTCGTTGGCGATGGTCACGAAGAGCTTGACCCGCTCCAGGATCTCCCGCGCCACCTGTTGATTGATGTGATTGTCCTCCACCAGCAGGATACGCGCCCCACCGATCTTGGCGACGATCTCCTCTTCCAGGGGGGCGGTGGGGTTGGCGCGCCGCTCGCGGGTGACGGGCTGGCCGCATACCTCCATGATGGTGTCGAACAGCCGAGAGCGGCAGACCGGTTTGGTGAGGATGGCGTCCATCCCCTTGCCCTGCTTGAGCGCCACCTGATCGAAGGCGCTCAGGAGGATGATTTTCGGCTTGACGCTCCCGGCCAGGATGCGGCCGATGGTTTCCAGCCCATCCATCTCCGGCATGACATAGTCCATCAGCACCAGGGGGAAGGGCCGGTTTTGGGCCAGGGAGACCTGCCACTCCCGCAGGGCGTCGGGACCGGAATCGGCCATGACCGGCTCGAAGGAGAAGGAGCGCAGGATCTCTTCCAACATCTCCCGTGCCGCCATGTTGTCGTCCACGCACAAAACCCGCATGCCGCGCAGGCTCTCCCGGTTCGCGGACGCCGGGGCGCGCGTTTCGGACTGCAACTGGAAAACGGCGGTGAAGTGGAACGTGCTCCCCTGGCCCAGCTCCGCTTTCGCCCAGATCTCGCCGTCCATCCGGGCGACCAGGCTGCGGCAGATCGCCAGTCCCAGCCCGGTCCCGCCGTATTGCCGGGTGGTGGACTCGTCCGCCTGGGTGAAGGGATCGAACAGCCCGGCGATCTTTTCCTGACGCATGCCGATCCCGGTATCCTTGACCGAGAACTCCAGTTTGACGCGGCCCTTGCCCTGTTCCAGGACGCGAACGCGCACGACGATCTCGCCGTGTTCGGTGAACTTGATCGCATTGCCCACCAGGTTGACCAGCACCTGTTCCAGGCGCAAGGGATCGCCGATCAGGGCCATGGGGACGGATGCGGGCAGGACGATGATCAGTTCCACCCCCTTTTGCGCGCTCTGCTTGCGGTAGAGGTCGGCGATGTGATTGCCGACTGCGGACAACGAAAAGGGGACCTGCTCGAAATCGAGTTTGCCCGCCTCGATCTTGGAGAAGTCCAGGATGTCGTTGAGCACCCGCAGCAGGATATCCGCCGAACCCTCGATCTTGGTCAGATAGTCGTAGATTCTGGGGCCGAGTTCGCTCTTGAGCGCCAGGCCGGTGAAACCGATGATGGCGTTCATGGGGGTACGGATCTCGTGGCTCATGTTGGCCAGAAAGGCGCTCTTGGCCTGGCTGGCGGCCTCAGCGGCCTCCTTGGCCTGTCGGAGGTCCTCTTCCATCCGCTTGTGTTCGATGCAGCCGGCCAGGGTATCGGCGACCGCCTGGGGGAAGGCCCTGGCCTCCGGGTCGTCCATCGCCTCGGTGGCCCGGCGCAACCGGTTCACCACCACGCCGGGATCGTCGGCGGCCAGAATGGTCACCGGCAACGGGGCGATGGCCATGGCCCGCTCCAGAATGCGGTGCATCTGTTCGTGGAGGGGGATGTTTTCCAGGGCGATCTTCAGGATGGCGTTGAGGGCCTCCTGGAGGTGAAAATTCTGTTTGAGGCGGGACTGGGCATTGCGGCCGACCACCGCCTGTCGGGCGACGACGGGGAGGAATTTCAGGTAGTTGCGATCGTGATCCTTGATCAGGTAATCATAAGCGCCCGCCTTCATGGCCTGGACGGCGATCTCCTCGTCGCCGCCGCCGGTGACCACGATCACCGGGGTTTCCGGGAGCAAGGGGAAGAGTTCCAGGGCGGTTCCGTCGCCGAGGCGGTAGTCGGAGATCACCACGTCGAAAGAGCGCTCCCCGATCAGGCGGATCGCCTCGGCCAGGGATCCGGCCATGGTGGATTGGAAGGGCAGATGCTCCTGGCGCATCAACCTTTTGAAGGCCAACCGGTCGATCTGGTCGTCCTCGACCAGCAGCAGTTGGAAGTCACCGGGTTTCATCCCGGTTTCCCGCCAGGCCGCAAAAGAGCAATCTGGGCATCCAGGTCTCGCCGATGCGCTCGACTTTGATGCGCGCCAGGGCGGCATAGGGCACGGTGATGCGGGAGAGGTGTTCCAGCGGGGTCATCAGGACGAAGCTGAGCAGCACGCGGATCACCCCGCCATGCGCGACGACGAGGAGACGCTCCCCATCGGGATTGTCCAGCAGGTCGTTCCAGAGTTGCAGGAGGCGTTGCCGGACATCGCGCAGGTCGTCTCCGCCCGGAGGGGGATTTTCCAGGGGGTTGCGCCAGAAGCGGGGCAGGAGGTCGCCATCGGTGGCGAGGATTTCGCTGGCGGTGCGGCCTTCCCAGCGGCCGAAGCTCATTTCGCGCAGGCGCGGGTCCACGGTCACGGGGCGATCGATTTGTTTTCCCAGTTCTTGCGCGAACGCGGCGCAACGGCGCAAGGGGGAGGTCAGGATGCGGTCCCAGGGGGGGTGATGGCGCACCGTCTCCCGCATCGCCTCCCACCCTTCCGGGGCGAGGGGGTCGTCCAGAGAACCCCGGTATTTGACGCCTCCTTCCGGAGCGCCGTGGCGCAGCAGGTCGAGCAGGACCCCCTCCTCGGCGTTGTGGCTCCGGTAATTCGGAGGGATCATCGCGCGGGGGCGCCCGACAGGGCGCAGGCCATGCGCAGGATCGGCAGGGCGGCCAGCGCCCCGCTCCCCTCTCCCAAGCGCATGTCCAGGTTGAGGATGGGGCGCATGTCCAGGTTGCGCAGGATGGGGTATTGGCCTGGTTCCGCTGCCCGGTGACCGACGAAGAGCCAGTGTTTGAGGGCGGGATGCAGCGTGACGGCGAACAGGGCGGCCACCGTGGAGCAGAGGCCGTCCACGATGACGGTGATCCCGAACTGTCCGCAACTGACATAGGCCCCGCACATGGCGACGATCTCGAAGCCGCCCAGGCGGCGCAGCAGATCCAGGGGATTGGCGATGAACTTCTGGTGATGATCCACCGCTCCCTGGATGATGGCGGCCTTGACCGAGATCATTTCCGGGGGGATGCCGGATCCCGGTCCGGCCACGGTTTCCGGGGGCATGCCGAGCAGGGCGCAGGCCAGGGCGCCCGCCGAGGTGCTTTTGCCGGTGGCGATTTCGCCGGCGATGAAGGTCCGCGTGCCTGCCCGCTGGGCGCGTTCCACCGCCTCCCGGCCCGCGTTGAGGGCGGTATGGAGTTGCATTTCGCTCATGGCCGGAGCATGGCGAAAGTCCTGGGTGCCATTGCCGGCCCGCTGGCTGATCAGGCCCGGCAGGTCTTCCGGCGTTTCCCGCATGCCGACGTCCACCACCTCGTAGGGGATGCCGAGGTGGCGGGCCATCACTGCGCTGGCGCTCTCCCCGCGCAGGCAGTTGCGCACCCACTCCAGGGTATCCTGTTCGGTGTGGCCGGCGATTCCCGCCCTGGTCACGCCGTGATCCGCCACGAACACCGTGGCCCAGGCCGGATCGGCCACGGGCGTGCCGGTGTCCTGCATGACGGCCATGCGGCGTGCGATCTCGCCCAGGGTGCCGAGGGCGCCGGGCGGGCCGAACGAACGCGCGGCTCGATGGGAGTTGGGGGCAGGCTCGGCCGGGATGCGGATCGGTTGATGCAGCCAATAGGGTGACACGCTTGAAGTTGCTCCGTAATCGTTGGTTGACAAGCATTCCCAGTCTATCCAATCCCCGCGCGCAATACCAGGAAGATCGGCCATGACGATCTTTTTTTTCCGTAATGCACCCTTCCGGTTGCCATGCGGGCAGTGGCGCGGGTAAACTGTCGGGTGCCCTTTTTCGATCCATCCAGCCTCGGGAGCCGCCATGCGGGAGATCGTCGTTGAAGTCGTGACTGCCGGCCTGCACCGCCTGACCGGGTCCGGGGAACTGCCCGCCGGGGTGTTGGCGGCCTTGCCGGAAATCAAGGTGGAACGCCCGCGCGAGAAAACCCATGGCGATTTTTCCACCAATGCCGCTCTGGTGCTCGCGCGCCATGCCCGCATGAAACCCCTGGACCTGGCGCGCAAAATCCTGGCCGCCATCCCCACCGGGCAGACCGCCGGCATCTCCTGCGACATCGCCGGTCCCGGATTCATCAATTTCCACATCGCCCCGGAACGGCTGCGCCTGCTGCTGGGGGAAATCCTCGAACGCGGCGCCCGCTACGGCCACTCGGAGGCGGGTCGCGGACAAAAGGTGCTGGTGGAGTTCGTCTCCGCCAATCCCACCGGCCCCATGCATGTCGGCCATGGACGCGGCGCGGTCACCGGGGATACCATCGCCCGTCTGCTTGCCGCCACCGGACACCAGGTCACCAGGGAGTACTACATCAACGACGCCGGCGCCCAGGTGGAAGTGCTGGGCCGTTCCGTGCTCCACCGCTGCCGCGAAATCGCGGGTCACGTCGAAGCGCCTCCCGAAGGGGGGTATCCTGGCGAATACGTGATCGAAATCGCCAGGGCGCTCCTGGACCGGCACGGGGATCCCGCAACCCTGCCGTTTTCGCAAGTGGTCGATTTCGCCATCGACTGGGTCATACGGGAGATCCGCGAAGACCTGGAAACCATGCAAATCCATTTCGATCAGTGGTTTTCGGAACGCTCCCTGCATGTGAGCGGAGGAATCGACCGCGCGGTGGAGGAACTGTCAAAAAACGGATGGATCGTCCAGGGGGTCCTGGAACGGCCCAAGGGATGGGATGGCGCCTCCCCGGAGGATTACGACAGCCGCCCCCAGTTGCTGTTCCGCTCCTCCCATTTCGGCGACGACTCGGATCGCCCCTTGCAAAAGGGTGACGGATCGTATACCTATTTCGCCGCAGACATCGCCTATCACTTCGACAAGGCCCGGCGGGGCTTCGAGCGCCTCGTCGATGTCTGGGGCGCGGATCACGGCGGGTACGTCAAACGGGTGCAGGCGGCCCTGGAGGCGCTGACCGGCCGCCGGGACATCCTGGATGTCATCCTCACCCAGATGGTCAATCTCACCCAGGGGGGCAAACCGGTGCGCATGTCCAAACGGGCTGGCACCTTCGTCACCCTGCGCGATGTCGTCAAGGAAACCGGAGTGGACGCGGTTCGCTTCTGGTTTCTCACCCGCTCCTCGGGCGCGGGGATCGATTTCGACCTGGACCTGGCCAAGTCGCGCACCAACGACAACCCGGTCTTTTACGTGCAGTATGCCCATGCGCGGGTCTTCTCCCTGCAAGGCAAACTCCAGGAGCGCAACCTCGCGTGCGACCAGGGTGACCGGTCACGCCTGGACGCCCCGGAAGAACTGGACCTGATCCGTCGGCTGGGACTCTTCCCGGAGACCGTGGAAGGGGCCGCCCTGAGCAGGGAGCCGCACCGCCTGACCTATTATCTCTCGGAACTGGCGGCGGCCTTCCATGGGTATTACAACAACTATCGCATCCTGGATGAGGATCCGGGCTTGCGCGGCGCCCGCATGGAACTCTGCCTGGCGGTCAGGCAGGTGATCGCCAACGGGCTGGATTTATTGGGTGTCTCCGCTCCGGAATCGATGTGAACCCTCGTTATCCTACCTCGAACCAGTACCGGCGTCACCGTACCCGGAAACCGGGCCGCCCCATCCTGTTGGGATTGCTGGGGGTGCTGGTGGCCTATTTCATCTTTTCCTCGCCCTCTCCCAAAAAGGCGCCACCCCCGCCCGCCCCGCCACCGGCCGCCGGGGAAGAGGTGGCCGAACACCTGAAAACCGCCACCCCGCCCCTGCCCTCGCAGGTCGCCACCCCCTTCGCCAGGGAACCGGAACCCGCCCCCGGTCGCGCGTCGCCGGCCCCGGTCAAGGCCAGGCAGGACTCGCGCGGCTCACGACAGCCCATGAGCGAGTTCGCTCCCCCTCCGGAACCGCCCAAGGATCTCCCCCCAACCCAGCCGGACAAATCCTTCGTGGCCGTGCCGGTGCAGCCCCTGCCCCTCAAAACCAGGGAAGAGGCCAAACCCGCCGAAAGCAGGAAAACCCCCGACACGACGCCCCCGCCGCCGGCCCCGGTGCCGGTGCCGGTCCAGGCCGCCGCCCCGACGCCCGCTCCCTCCCAAGAGCCGTCGCCCCCCTCCGAGCCGCCGATGCCCTCCGCGCCCAAGGATCTGGCCCCGAAGGCCAAGACACCCGATCTGGACATGACCTTCTATCGGGAACTGCCCAAACGCAAGGTGATCGTGCCCCTGGAAGAGATGGCCGACAACCGCGTGCCGGGCAAGACCCAGACCCCCCCGGCGGCCCAGCAACCCCAGGAGAAACCCAACGTCGGTACGGGCAAATACATGGCGCAACTGGGCGTATTCGGCAACGCCCAGAATGCCAACACCATGGTGAGCGACCTGCAGAAAAAGGGGGTTCCCGCCCGCATGGTCAAGAGCGGCAATGCCTACCGGGTGCGCGTCGGTCCCTTCCCCTCCCACGCCGACGCGGCCCGCGCCCTGATGCAATGGCATCTGGGCGGATTCAACACCCTCATCTTTCAGGATAATGAATAATCGTTTATTTTTTTGCGTTATCCTTGACCCGCCACACCAATCCCGTTATTCTGTAATATCATTATCAACAGATATCCGACGTCCCATATGGCGTGGCAATCCGCATGCGCAACACGAACAAATTATTGATCATTATCGGCATCATCTGCGTGCTGAGCCTGATCGGCACCTTCGTGGCCCGCCGCCAGATGACCGCCGAAAGCAAACAGCCGCCGATTCATATCGTGGTCACCGGGAGCGACGCCAGGTCGGATCAGGAAGGCATCCCGACCACCATGCGCAATGCCGCCGAGCTGGCCGTCGCCCATTTCACCGACCAATCGGGCATGCCGGGCCGGCGGATCATCGTGGAAGAACGCAAGGGATTCGATACCCCCGAAAACACACGCCAGGCCGTGCGGGAGATCGTCCGTGAAAACCGGGCGGCGCTCGTCCTCGGCTACTGGTCCGCCAACCAACTCGCGGCCATGGCGCCGGAAGTGGCAAAGGCGGGCATCCCCTTCGTTTCCCTCTCCTCCGAGCACCTCGGCGACCAGGCGGAACGCAACTGGCTCTTCCGCCTGGCCCCCACGTTGGAACGCCAGGCGCAATTCCTGGGCAACTACACCCGCAACGTCATCGGCGAAAAGATCGTCACCATCCTCCACGACGACACCCCATACGGACGGACGCTGCTGGAGCATTTCGAAAAGATCTACAATCTCTTCGGCACCAGGATCCACAAGAAACTCCTCCTGCCCGCCGACGCTCCCGACCGGGAGACGCGCCTGGACGGCTTCGCCAGGGAGATCAAGGAGAGCCAGGACGGCAGCGCCCTGTTCCTGGCCCTGCAACCACGGGATGCCGCGCTGTTCCTCAAGAAGGCCAGGGACCGCAAGGCGCGCAATCTCACCGTGGCGCCCGATGGCCTGGCCACCCACGCCTTCCTCAAGACCCTGCAATCGATCCGGGGGGAGTTGCCCTCCACCGCCGATTACACCAACCAACTCCTGGTCACGCTCCCCCTGCTGTTCGACACCGCCAACGAAAGCGCGCAACGCTTCAAGAACCAGTACGCCTCCCGCTACGGCGCGCAATCGCCCGACTGGGTCGCCGCCTACACCTACGCCACCCTCACCACCCTGCTCAACCATCTGGCCGCATCCTGGTCCCCCGACGGCGAGGCGAACGCCGACCTCGACCGGCGCAAAATCCACATGGCCGCCACATCGTTCCAGAACTTCGTCACCTCCCAGACCCCCGGCATCGTGGACGGCGCCCTCTTCGACCAGCCGGGCCGCGAGTCCAAACCTATCCAGATGGGCCGCTACGACGGCGACAACCTGATCTCCGCCCTCACCCAACTCCATCCCATCAAGGAGGCGATCCAGCGCAGCGGCACGACCAACTACCTGGAAGAGTTGCAACAGGGCCGGATGCTCTTCGTCAACGACCGCTTCATGTACAAGACCAACGTGGTCTATACCGGCATGGAAGTGACGGAAATCAAGGAGCTGGATTTCAAGGAGAACACCTTCTCCATGGAGTTCCTCATCTGGTTCCGCTACCGGGGGTCGTTCCATCCGGAGACCATCGAGTTCACCAACGCCGCCGAAACCATCGCACTCGAGGAGCCGGTGGAAACCCTGATCAAGGACGACATTTCCTTCAAGCTGTTCAAGGTCAAGGGCAAGTTCTCCTCCGACTTTCTCGACACCAAACGTCCCTACGGCAGCCATGTGATCGGAACCTCCTTCCGCCACAAAACCCTGAATCGCAACAACGTCCTGTTCGTGGTGGACATTCTGGGCATCGGGCTGCAATCCGGCAAGACCTTCCTCGAACTGGTGAACACACCACAAATCCTCAGCCCCACCACGGGCTGGAAAATGGATCGCGCCTGGCTCGCCCAGGAACGCACCCTGACCAGCACCCTGGGCAAGCCGGCCTATGTTGGCTACGGCACCATGGAACCGGAGTTCTCCCGCATCGACATGGGCGTCATCATCAGCAGGGGGGAGTTCGCCGCCAGGGACTTCGTGCCCTATGAATATTTCATCTATCTCGGCATTTGCGGCCTCATCGGCCTGATCTTCGCCCTGGGCATCGACATCAACACCCAGGGGGCCTTCTGGAAAGTGGCCTCCTGGGGGTTGCGGGTGCTGTTCTGGCCGCTGTTCCTGGTCGCCTTCGGCAACATCTTCCTGGATTACTCCTTCCAGAACATGCCGTTGCACTTCACAGACCATTTCATGCTGGCCTACCGGATTCTCTGGTGGCTCATCCCGGCCATGCTGGCCACCATGGCCCTGGAGCGGTTTCTCTGGGATCCCCTGGAGCGGCGCGCCCACCAGCCGATCCCCAACGTGGTCCGCAACATCGCCGCCTTTCTGGTCTATCTGCTGGCCGGATTCGGCGTCACGGCCTTCGTCTTCGACGAAAAGCTGACCAGCCTGCTGGCCACCAGTGGTCTGATCACCATGATCATCGGTTTGGCGGTCCAGGCCAACATCGCCAACATCTTTTCCGGGATCGCCGTCAACGTGGAGCGCCCGTTTTCCATCGGCGACTGGCTGAAGATCGGTGCCCACGAGGATGCCAAACTGATCGACATCACCTGGCGCACCATGCGTCTGCGCACGCGCGACGGTCTGCAACTGAGCCTGCCCAACGCCAAGGCCACCGAGATGCTGGTGGTCAACTACAGCGCCGAGGCGGTGGAGAAAGTCGGCCTGGCCGTGCATGTCTCGCCCGCCCACGACCCCGGCCACATCCGCGCCCTGCTGGAGGAGGCCCTGCTGCGCCACGAACATCCGGAAGGCGCACCGCCCCAGAGCGAATTTCACGGGGTCATCAATCTCCTGGGACGCTGGGTGGCCAAGTACGAGGCCGAGTTCTGGATCGCCGACCACGCGCTGCGCAAGGAGTTGATTGCGGATATCTGGGAATCGATCTGGCGGGTTTTCCGGCAACAGGGGATCTCCCTGATCCCGGACGACGACATGCCGGTCAACCCGGCACTCCTGACGGCGGGCATGCCCTCCGGGGAGGGGGCCGAGGAAGAAGATGGCGCCGGCAAGGAGGAGAAAGAGGTAGACAAACAGGAGGACGAGTCGGCCAAGGACAAACCCGCAGATGGCGGCAATGCGTAACATCGCGGGGCTGGCGCTGCTGGTTTTTCTGGCATGGCACGCCCCGGCCTGGCCGGCGGAAATCCCGCAAGGGGACGACTCCCTGATGGCACGGCTGCTGCGGGACCTGACCGACCGCAACGAACGGATTCATAAAAGCGCGGCCAAACTGGAAGCCGCCCGGCTGCGGGTGCGGGAGACCTGGGGGGAGTGGCTGCCCGGCCTGGAACTGAACGCCACCACCGGCGGGCAGCGTCAGTTCAAGGAGGGGACCAGCGACAACAGTCTGCAATACCAGGAGTGGGACATCAAGCTGACCCAGCGGCTGTGGGATTTCGGCAAGACCAACGGCAAGGTGCGCAAGACCATCGAGCAATGGGAGAAGGCCCGCGCCGCCCATGAGGGGGCCACCCTCAAGCTGCTTCTGGACGGCGCCCGCGCGATATTGAACGTGGCAAAAAACATCGAGGTCCTCGAGTTGGCCAAAAAGGCCGAAAACAACATCCACGAACAGGCGGAGATGGAAAAGAATCTCATCACCGCCGGCGCGGGCCTGGCCACGGACCTGTTGCAGGCCAACGCGCAATACGCCGCCGCCCAGACGCGGCGCATCCGCGCCGAGGGCGCCCTGATCAAGACGCACAACGAATACATCAAGCTGTTTGGGCAACCCCCGGAGGAGATCCCGCCGGTGGCAGGGGTGGAGAGCGCGCTTGCGGGAAACCTGCCGGAAGATCTGGACGAGGCGTTGCGGCTGGCCGTGGAGAACCATCCCGACACACGGGCTGCCCGCTTCGACCTGAGCATCGCCCGCGAGGAGTTGCGGCAGACCCGCGCCAAGAACTATTTCCCCAGTCTGACCATCGAGATGGACCACAAGTGGCAGAACAACATGGACGGGACCGAGGGACGCAAGAACGACTCCAAGGCGGGGATCAAGCTGAACATGCCGTTCAATCTGGGCCTGACCGCCATCGACGCAGTGAGCGCCGAACGCAACGAGGTGACCGCCGCCGAGCAGCAACTCAACGAAACGGTCCATCAGACCGAGGAGGAGGTGCGCAACGCCTGGCAGGATCTGATCACCCTCAGGGCCATTGCCGTGACCCTCGCCCGGCAGGCGGAGATCTCCTCCGGTTTTCTGGAACTGGCCCGCCAGGAGCGCAAGCTGGGCACCCGTTCCCTGCTGGACATCCTCTCCGGGGAGACCTCGCTGATCAATGCCCAAAGCGACGCGGCGGCGGCCCGCGTCGATGTGGTGATCGGCATGATCGCGCTGCTCAAGAGCACCGGCCAACTCAGCCTGGAACTGCTCGCCGAGACCGGGGGGACACCGTGAAGGAGCTGATCCGGCGGCTCGCGGCCCATCCCTGGCTGGCCCTGGAGATGATTCTGGCCTCCCTGTGCGCCAATCTGCTCGCCCTGGCGTCGCCGCTGTTCGTTTCCCAGGTTCTGGACCGTTACGTGACCAGCGGGGTGGATGCCACCCTGGCCACCCTGACCGTCGGGGTGACGGTGGCCATCATCCTGGAATGGGGTTTCCGCCAGGCCCGGCTGCGGCTGGCGTTGACCATCGGGACGGAACGGGACCGGGCATTGAACGCCGGGGCCATGGGGATTCTGACCACGGCCAGGGGCGAGGACCGGCCCGACTGGTCTGCGGCCCGGCGTTCCGAGACGCTGCGGGGGTTGCGGACCATCCACTCCGCCTACTCGGCGCCCAATCTGGTCGCGGTGCTGGATCTGCCGTTTTCCTTGCTGTACATCATCACGCTGTTGCTGTTGAGCCTGCCGTTGGGGTTGATCGCCAGCGGATTCATGATGCTGTCGCTGCTTGCCGGATTCGCCGCCAGCCGTCTGACCCGCCAGCCGCTGCGGCGCCTGGGGGAGATCAATCTGCGCAAGGAGTCCCTGGTCACCACCGCCAGCGCCCGCGCCAAGACCATCCGTCTGTTCGGGGCCACGCGGGCGACCATGCAACGCTGGCTGGAACTGGAAGCGGAAGGGGCCGGATGGCATCGCCACCTGGAGGCCCGGCAGGGTCTTTTCCAGGGGGTGCAGGGGATGCTGCAAGCCACGATGTCGGTGGCCATCATCGCGGTCGGGGCGGTGCTGGCGGTGGCCGGCGAGCTGCAGGTGGGCACCCTGATCGGCGCCAACATCCTGGCCTCCCGCGCCATGGGACCGATCCTGCGCGTGGTGGGACTGACCGAATCGATGCTGCGCGCGGAAGCGGCGCTGGCGCGTCTGGAGGCCTTTTCCCGGCTGCCGGTGGAGCCGGGTTCCGGGGCGACCCTGCGTCACTACCAGGGCGGAGTGGAGTTCCGGGATCTGGCCAAGAGCCTGCCCTCCACGCCGATTCCGCTGTTCGAGTCCCTCAGCCTGACCCTCGCGCCGGGGTCGGTGCTGGTGGTCACCGGGGACGACGGGACGGGCAAGAGCGTGCTGGCCGGGATGATCGCCGGCATGATCGAACCGGATCGTGGCCAGATCCTCGCCGACGGCGTGGATGTGCGGCAACTGGATCCGGCCTGGTGGCGCCGCCAGTTGATCCTGCTGCCCAAGGACCCGGAGTTCGTCGATGGCACCCTGCGGGAAAACCTCACCCGTTTCGATCCGGAACTGCCGGTGGAAACGTTGCAAATCGCCATCGCCGACGCGGGACTGGGTCCCTGGCTGGACGAATCCCCGCAAGGACTCAACACCCCCGTGAACGACGGACACACCGGACTGACGCCAGGATTGCGCAAGCGGCTCGCTCTGGCCCGCGCCCTGACCTCCAGGGGCAACCTGGCGATCTTCGACGAACCCACCGAGGAACTCGACCACAAGGGGGAGATGACCGTCTATGCCGTGTTGCGCAAGCTCTCCCTGCGCGGGGCGACGGTCATTGTCTTCACCAATGACCCGGTGTTGTTGCGGGCGGCCACCCTGCTGCTGGATCTCAACACCCGGCCCACCCCCACCCTGATCCGGCGTCCGCCGGAGGCGCGGCCCGCATGAGGGAACGGGGCACGCATCTGTTCCTGGCCCTCTGCCTGGCCGGGGTGATCGCCTTCGGCGTCTGGGCCGTGGTGGGGTCCATCGATGTCGTCAGCCTGGCGGTGGGCGAGGTGATCCCCTCCAGCCAGGTGAAGAACCTGCAGCACCTGGAAGGGGGGATCGTCCGGGAGGTGCGGGTCCGGGAAGGGGAGACGGTTCGGGAAGGACAGGAACTGGTCATCCTGGAACCGGTGCGCAGTGAGGCCGACTACGAGGAGTTGCGGGCGCACATCGTTTCGCTGACCATTCAGGCGATCCGGTTGCGGGCCGAAACCGCCCTGCCGGACACCGAGGAGACCGCGCCGCCGGACCCCCCGGACGAACTGACCCGCCAGGCCCCCACCGAAGTCGCCGAAATGCGCGCCTATTTCGAGACGCGCCAGAAGCGTTTGCGGGAACAGCGCGCCATCCAGAGGGAAGTGAACACCCAGCGCGAACAGGAGATCCAGGAAGCCAGGGCACAGGCCCAGGGAGGCCGGGAATTGTTGAAACATCTCAACGAACAGATCGCCATCAGCGAGCAGTTGCTGCAAAAAGACCTCTCCAATCGGATGAAGCACATGGAGTATCTCAAGGACGCCGCCCGCACCCGCAGCATCATCGCCGAAAACGAGGCCAGACAAGCCCGTTTGCAGGCCGCCTTGCGCGAGGGAGAAAAACGTCTGGCCGCCCTGCGAACCGGTTTCCTGGAGGAGGCGGGCAAGGAGTTGGCCTCGGTGACCGGCGCGCTCCAGGAGTTGCGCCACCGCCGGGACCGGCTGGAGGACGCCTTGCGGCGCACGGTGTTGCGCGCGCCGGTGGCAGGGGTGGTCAAAAACGTCTTCGTGCATACCGTCGGCGAGGTGATCCCGCCGGGAGGCACGGTGCTGGAACTGGTGCCCAGCGACGATCCCCTGGTGATCCAGGCGCAACTGCCCATCCAGGAGATCGGTTTCGTGCTGGCCGGACAAAAGGCGCTCATCCGTCTGGAGGGGCCGGGCAGCGCCACCTTCGACACCCTGACCGGCACGGTGATCCACGTCAGTCCGGACTCGCTGGTGGACAAGAAGGGCATCCCCTACTACCTGGCGCGGATACGACCCGATCGGGACCATTTTTTTTCCAGCCGACGGATGGTGCGTCATCCCTTGTTGCCGGGCATGCGGGTGCGCTGCGCCATCGTGACCGGCAGCCGCACCATCCTGGAGGCCCTGGTGGGACCGCTGCGAAGGTCCATGGACAATGCCATGCGCGAACGGTAAACTGGTACTTATAAATATCAAATAACGTCTTTATTTCGACAGGAGAGAACCATGACGGAAACGAGTGAACTGGCAAAACTGGCCAATGCCCAAATCCATGCCGGTGAGGTGGACCTGGAGCGGTTGCATGCCATCCGGGATTTGATTCTGGTGGACAGGGTGATCGACGACCACGAGGTGGATATCATGCGCAGGATGATCCTCTCCACCCGTCCCAAGACCTCCCATGCGGTCAAGCGGGCAGAGATCGAGATTCTGTTCGAACTGAACGAAGCCACCATGGGCAAGCGCAACGACGAGAAATGGAAGGCGTTCTTCATCGAGGCGATCACCCTGCACCTGCTCAACGACGACGTGTCGTCCGGCATCGTGGACGAGGCCGAGGCCCACTGGCTGATCCAGATGATCGAACGGGACTCGCAATACGATGCCAACGAGATCGCCCTGCTGGAGCATATCCAGGCCACCGCCAAGGAGATCCCCATGAGCGTGAAATTCCGTCTCGGGCTGATTCTGGCGATCAACCTCTGACACACCGGGAGCACGCTCCATGATGAACCAGGAAGAGGCCTTGCAGGAGACGGTCCCCTCGCCAAAACCGGTGCTGCGTTCCATCGCCGCCCGCGAGGACGAAGGGAAGACGGTGCTCACCGGTCGCAAAATTCAATCCTCGATCACCTATGAACTTCTCGAAAAGATCGGCGTCGGCGGGATGGGCGAAGTCTACAAGGCGCGCCTGATGAGCAACCTGGGCACCTCCGAGGTGGTGGCCCTCAAGAAGATCCGCAACGACCTGGCCATCGCCGATCCCGAAGACCGCAAGGAGGTACGCGACCGCTTTCTCCAGGAGGCCTCCATCATCGCCGAATTGAACGGTCATCCCAATATCGTCGGCTTTCGCGGCGCGGACATCATGGAGTCGGATGGGGATGCGGGCGGAGAACTCTATTTCGTCATGGAGTATGTCCGGGGGTTCGACCTCAAGGAGTTGCTGGCCCTGCACCGGATCGACACCCGCCACCTGCTGGCCGGTCGGGCGCTGATGATCCCCAACGAATTCATCGGGTTTCTGCTCTTCAAGGTGGCCAATGCCCTGCACCACGCCCACACCTACCGCTTTTCGGACGGCTCCCACGGCATCGCCCACCTGGATCTTTCGCCCGGCAACATCCTGATCAACGGACAACTGGGGCTGATCAAAATCTCGGATTTCGGCATCGCCTCCACCCTGGCGGAGATGCGCGCCAAGATCGCCAAGGGGTATTTCCTGGGCAAGCCCGCCTACATGGCCCCGGAATTGATCGAGCACGACATCGCCGATTTCACGGTGGATTTTTACAGTCTGGGGGTGATCATGTACCAGTTGCTCACAGGAATCAATCCCAACCGGATTGCCGGACTGACCCAACTGCCCAACCAGGAGGTGGCCTCGGTGATCGCCGACTACCAGAAGCGCCCGCTGGTCCCGCCGCACCGCATTGCCAAGGGGATCAACCAGGAGCTGTCCGAGATCGTCATGACCATGCTGGAGTACAAGCGGGAGAACCGCTATTCGTCGGCCTGCCGCCTGCGCGACCTGGTGGGCGAGGTGGTCTACCGGCACGGCTACGGCCCCACCGACCACTCCTTCGCCCTGTACCTGAACAAAATGAAGATGATCCAACTGGTCCACCTGCAACGGGACGAGACCGGCAATCTGGATCCGGTCAAGATCGGACGGCGGGAATACGACATGAAGATGCTGGAGATGGTGGAGATGTTCGATGCCCACGCCGCGCCGCTCTGGCTGCATGGCGACGCACTGGCCCAGCTTGCCGAGGGACGCAATCCCTGCCGGGCCTAGCAGCGCTCTCAGGCGATGCCATCCGCGTGCTGCGTCGGCACGGGATCGATGCCATCCGAATACGAAAATTCGACCGGTGGGGGCGGAAGATCCACAAGGATGCCCTCCTTGCCCAGGATCAGCTCGGCATGGGAAGGCGCTTCGGATGATGGGGCGGTCAGGTCGATGCGGGTGGCATTGTCCGGATCGCCAAAACGAAACGCCACTTCGTTCATTTGCCCCTGCGTGCCATCGACACGGGTGAAGGTGGCCACGGCGGTGATGAGGTTGCCGGCGTTCTCCTCGATATTGGAGCTGGTGGTTTGCAGTTCCAGCGACAGAATCCCCAGATCCGGCAAGCCGTGCAGTTCGCCGGATTGGGAACCGGCATCCTGGTTGGCGTCCTCCCACACCTGCAACCCGGCGAAAGCGGGGTCGCTCGCGTCCACCCGGCCATCGCGGTTCGCGTCCAGGGTGGCCAGGGATTGCAGGCTGGATTGGCTCCCTGGCGTCGAATATTCGGAAACGAGTTCCCCGATGCCCGCGATATCGCCGTCGTGATTGGCATCCATCACCAGCAGCCCGTCTCCGGGCGCAATCCATCCGGTGGTTTCCGGCCTGCCGTCGTTGTTCATGTCGAAGCGCACGCCACTCTCCATGGAGAGGAGCCGGACGCCGTCGCCATCGAGATCCAGCACCAGGGGATCACCCGAATTACAAGTGACGGAGAGATTGTAACTACCAGTATATATCCAATAAGCGCCCGCACCAATAAAATAAGTTCCACTTGTGCTAGGAGTGTAATTAAGATGAGAATTTAATCCATAATAATCATCATTATAGGCGATCTGATTACCTGATGAATTATAAAGATGTAAATAAGGATCGCTCAAACCGCCACTCCAAACTGAATTGCCTGTCATATCGAACGAATAGGAATTTCCAGCCTTCAGGACCACGGAAAACCAATCCAGATCATAACTTTGGTCTATAGAGCTACTCCTGGTTTGACCAGGAGAAATTTGCCATGGCGTATTGATGTTGCCTGGGATATCGCCACCCGGCAAAGTGCGGACCAGATCGGTTGCCGCGCTGGGGACACTCTCCTGAAAATTGAGTCCATCAAGATAGTTGGCCGTGACGGTAATGCGATTTCCCACCATGGCCTGGGTGAGGAGCAGAGAACCTCCGGAGCCGACGGAACTGCCATCCGCATACCATTGATAGGTGACGGACCCCATGCCATCGGTGTCGCTCAAGGTGTTGAAAGCGGTCAGCGTATTGCCCACATAGGACGGACCCGCAATGGTGACGCTGCCGGTCGGGGGGTGATTGTTGATGATCGCGGTTGTCGGATTGCTGACCACGCTTTCCCCGTGACCGAATCCATCGGTATAACTGGCGGTGACGGTGATGGTTTTTCCCAAATCCGAGGAAGTCAGGGTCAGGGAGGAACCGGATCCAACGACCGCGCCATTCGCCTTCCACTGATAGGCGATTGACCCCAAGCCGTCCGCGTCGGCCAGGGTATTGGCGGCGGTCAAGGTGCCGCCCACGACCGGGGTTCCGGAAATGGTCACGGATCCGGTGGGGGCGTCATCGACATTGGCGACCTTATTCGTCGCGGTGCTGATCACGTTTTCGGTGGTGCCGTGGCTGTCGGTCTGGGTGACGCGCACCGAGATGGCCTTGTCGACTTGCGCCTGCCCCAAGATCAGGGAACTGCCGGTGGTCCCGGAGATGTTCGCGCCATCCGCCATCCACTGATAGGAAAAGATGCCCAGACCATCCGGATCCGCCAGGCCGGAGGTATCGGCGGTCAAGGTATTTCCCTGGGACGGGGAGGCCGGCAGGGTCACGGTGCCGGTCATGGCGTCGTTGACATTGGCCACGGCCTGGGAAGTGGCGCTGGAGATGTTTTCCCCGGTGTTATGGCCGTCGGCATAGCTGGCCACCACCGTGATCGTCTTGCCCACCTGCGCCTCGGTCAACGAGAAGGTGTCGCTGGTGGCGCCCTGGATGGCCACGCCATTGGCCTGCCATTGCCAGGTGACCCCATTGGGTCCCCCATCCGGATCGGAGAGGTTGTGGCTCGCAATTAGCGTTCTCCCCTGCTCGAATGTCCCCGCGATGGTCACCTGGCCGGTAGGGGTGTCGTTGACATTGGCCACGGCGGTGGTTGACGCGCTGGGGAGGCTCTCCGGGGTGCCATGGCCATCGGTGTAGGCGACCCGCACCGCGATGACCTTGCCGACCTGGGCCTCGGTCAACGCGAAGGTCACATTGGTCGCGCCCTGGATGTCGGCGCCATTTGCCAGCCATTGATAGGAAAAACTCCCCAGGCCATCGGCGTCGCTCAGGCCGGAGGTGACTGCGGTCAGGGTCTGGTTCTGGGTCACGGTTCCAGAGATGGTGACGCTGCCCGTCAGGGCATCGTTGACGTTGACCACCGTACTGGTGGCGGTGCTGGTCATGCTCTCATTGCCGCCGAGTGGATCGGTATAGCTGACCGTGACCTTGATGGTCTTGCCGACCTGGGCCTCGGCCAGGGTCAGGGTGGAGCCGGTCGCGCCAGTGATGGCAACGTCGTTGGCAAACCATTGAACGTCCAGGGCGCCCAACCCGTCATCGTCCACCAGGGTGGAGGAATCCACGCCCAGGGCCTGGTTTTGCGTGGCGTCGCCCGTGATGACGACCTCGCCGGAGGGCGGGTCGTTCACGTTGAGCACCGTGCCGAAGTCGGCGCTGGGCACGCTCTCCAGGGTGCCATGGCCGTCCTGGTAGCCCGCCTTGACGCGGATGGTCTGGCCGACCTGAGCCTGCATCAAGGTGAACGTAACCCCGGTGGCGCCGGAAATGTCCACGCCATTGGCCTGCCATTGATAGGAGATGGCGCCCAACCCGTCGATATCGTCCAGGGTGTTGGCAGCCGTCAGGGTCTGATCCTGGACGTTGCGGCCGGAAATGGTGACGGAGCCGGTGGGCGCGTCGTTGACATTTGCCACCGCCACGGTCGCGGAACTGGCGGGGCTTTCGTGCGCGCCGAAGGTGTCGGTGTAACTGGCGACCACGGTGATGACCTTGCCCACATGGCTTTCGGTCAAGGTCATGGTCTCTCCGGTCGCGCCGCCGATCTCCGTTCCATCCGCCAACCACTGGTAGGTGATGTCGCCCAGGCCGTCGAGATCGGCCAGGGTGTTGGAGGCGGTCAGGGTTCGATTCTGTTCCGCCGTTCCCGCGATGGAGACGGAACCGGTGGGCGAGTCGTTGACGTTGGCTACCGTGCTGGTGGCGGCGCTGGTTTTGTCTTCCGCCGTGCCATGGCCGTCGGTATAGCTGCCCCGCACGGTAATCGCGCGGCTGACCTGCCCCTGGCCGAGCGCGAGGGTGGAAGCGGTAGCGCCATCAATGGGGGTGCCGTCGGCATACCACTGATAGGTGATCGTGCCCAGACCATCGATGTCGGCGAAGGTGTTGGAGGCGGTCAGGGTCTGGTTCTGGGTGGCCACGCCGGTGATGACGATGTCGCCGGTGCGGGGGTCGTTGACGTTGACCACCGCGCCGGTGGCCTGCTGGCTGGTAACGTCCTCCCCGGTGGCGCGGCCATCGGTGTAACTGGCCTTGACGGTGATGGCCTTCCCCACCTGCGCCTCGGCCAGAACCAGGGTGGAAGCGGTGGCGCCCGAAATGTCGGTACCGTTCGCGAACCACTGCCAGGCGATGGCGCCCAGCCCCTCCACATCGACCAGGGTATGGGAGGCGGTGAGGGTCTCCCCCTGGGTGGCGGTTCCGGCGATGGCCACGCTGCCGGTGGGCTTGTCGTTGACCGGGGTGACCGTGACGCTCTTGCTGCCGGTCAGGGCGGACGCGACCCCATCGCTCACCGAGGTGGAAATGGAAAAATTCCGGTCCCAGTCGGCCATGGGGACGAAACTCGCCGAGGCCAACGCGCCGTTGAGCGCCGCCACCGCTCCCTGCAGCGTCCATGCCCCGGAGGAAGAGGTCATGGAAACCCCACTGGCATTCCCGAACACGATCTTGCCAGCCTGGGCATCGCTCACGGTCAACTGAACGGTGAGCGAGGCATTGGCGTCGGGATCGGTGATGACGATCGGTTGCAAGGCGAAGGCGGCGGCGTCCTCGGCAAAGATCTCCCCCGTCGAGAGGTTGGTGACGGTCGGGGCATCGTTGGCATCGAGGATGGAAATGGTAAAATCCTTCTCCAGGGAGGCCCCGGCGCTGTCGGTGGCCTTGATCCGCACCCCGTGAGAAGCGGCCGTCTCGAAATCGGCGGCGACACCGGTCTTGAACCGCAAGGTAGTCCCGGACAACTCGAACAGCCCGGCATCGTTGACCAGGGTCAACACCCCTCCCGACGGGGAGTCGGCGTCGCTGATCGACAACTCGCCAATGGTGGCTCCAGAGAGGTTTTCCGTCACCGAGCGATTAGAGAGGAGAATATCGCTGGGAGCGAGGTTGGGTGTCGTCACGGTGGTGATGGTGGTCACCACGGGCGGGCTTTCCGTCACGGTCGTTGTCGTTGTGACGGGGGGAGCGGGAGGCACGGGCGCCGGGGCTGGCGGTGGTGGCGGTGGTGGCGGCGGTGGTGGTGACGGAGGCGGTGGTGGCGGAGGCGGCGGTGGAGGTGCCGGCACCACCGGATCCACTCTGTTCTCCCGGTTGTCCACGGGGGGATCGTTGGCGGGCGCGGGATTGGGGACGATGCCGCCAAGTGGAGAAACATCCGTCAGGCTTTGGATGTATTGCACGTTCTGACCGGTGGCCATGGCCAGCAGGGTCGGATCCGCCAGGTTGGTCTGCACGTTGTCGATGGTCTCGGCGATGGTCTGCAACACCTGGTTGGCTTCGTGCATGGCCTCCGCCACGGAACCGCCGTTCTGGATGGTCTCGCCCAGGGTTTCGGCGAACCCCTTGCCGGCTGGCAGATTGGCCACCGCCTGGGCGATGTTCTGGCCGCTGGCCATGGCCGCCATCAGCATCGCGGCCTCGGAGTTGGCGGGCTGTTGCAGGACGGATCCCAGCGACGCCACGGCCTGCACGCTCGACGAGGCGTTTTGCATGGCCAGCAATGGCGTGACGCCACTGCCCAAGGCGTCGGCGAGCACGCTCTGGAACAAAAGCGCCCCCGCCGCGCCATTCAGGCCGGGCACGCCGTTCACCGCCCCCTGCACATTCTCCCCGCTGGCCATGGCAGCCAACAGCGCCCCCATCGGCGAGGCCACCCCGGTATCGACCGCCGCCGCCGCGCTCCGCGCCGCCACCGCGTTGGCCGCACTCGCCTGGGCGGCACGAACGTCGCCCTTCTCGGCCAGGGCCGTCAGCAAGGCGGTGGCGAAATGGCCCCCCGCCAGCGCGTCCACCCCATCACCGGTGGCCAAGGCATTCAGAAACGCCATCTGTTGCGGAACCGGCCCTTGCAACCCGGCGGCCCGCGATACGGTCTCATGCGCGGTGGCGGTCGCCTGCCGGATCGCCGCGTTGAAGCCGTCTCCCCGTTCCAGATTGTTCAACAAGGCATTCTGAAAGGCGACCGCGCCACCCTTGTCCAGCCGATCGGCGAACAATTGCGTCACAGTCCGACCTTCCGGCAGCCCGGCGGCGAAAAGATCCATGGGGGTGGAGGGGGGGTGCTCCGTGTCCGCAACCGGCGGCAGCCGACTGGCGGCGGTTTGGACCGCGCCATGCGTATTGACGCCGGTTTCCAGGGAGTTGACGAAATTCTGCAAGAAAATCTGGGCGGCCTGGGGGTGGGATTGATTCTCCTCCGGCGGCTGGATGGTCTTCAGGATGGCCTGCACGTTGGCAATCGACTTCTCCCCGGCCAGGGTGGAGAGCAGGCGCGTCACCTCGTTATCCTGCTGCACGGGGTTCATCGCCAACTGGATGCGCGCCCAGTAGGCCTTGACGGCATTGAGATAAACCTGTTGCGGCGCATCCCCGCTGCCCAGTTCCCCCAGCAGGATCGCCTTGAAGCGACCGATCGCCTCGTTCTGCCCGTCGGCGGGAACGCCGAGGGCCGAGGCCTTGTCGTTGTGGACGTTCAGGAGTTTGGCCAGGGTCCCGTCCACCTCCGCCCCGCTGCCGAGGGCGCGCAGTAGGGCTTCCACGTCCGAGGCGCTGACGGCGTCGGGTGGCGGGGAGACGCCCTCCTGGAGAGGGTTATCGGGCGCGTTGTCAGGCATGCGTATACCATACACCCGATCAATTGATTGTCAAGCATTTTTTTACAGATTTTGCACGGTGCGCGCGACCTCGTTTTCTTTTTTTTGATATTCATGACAATCAAAAAAAAATAAAAAAATGCGCGTCGCCAGCCATTTTTTGCTTGTCTTGGGGTGCAGCAAAATGTTACAGTCAGATCATTGTAATATACAAAAAAATTCCAGGAGAAATAATACTCAAGATGTCCGAATCGCACGCGCAAGTCTTGATCATCGATGACGAATCCCCCATCCGCGACACCATCCGCATGATCCTGACACAGGCCGGAATGACCAGCAGGGAGGCCTCCAACGTACAGGAAGCCAAAATGATCCTCGATAAAAACCCGCCCAGCCTCATCCTGCTGGACTGGATGCTCAACGGCGCCTCCGGCATCGACTATCTGCGTCTGCTCAAACAGGATGTGACCACCCGTTCCATCCCGGTCATCATGCTCACCGCCAGGGGCGAAGAAATGGACAAGGTGACCGGATTGGAACAAGGCGCCGACGACTACATCACCAAACCCTTCTCCTCCAGGGAACTCCTGGCCCGCATCCATACCGCCCTGCGCCGGATCGAACCGCATCCCGCCACGGACGAGGTGAGCTTCGACTGCCTGGTGCTCAACCGCGCCAAGCACACCATCAGCATCAGACACTACCCCCTCAAGTGCAGCGCCATGGAGTACAAACTCCTGGGATTCTTCATGACCCATCCGGATCGGGTCTACCACCGCGACCAACTGCTCGACCTGGTGTGGGGACGCAATGTCCACGTCGGCGACCGCACCGTCGATGTCCATGTGCGGCAGATCCGCAAACACCTGGAACCCTTCGGCAAGGACGGCATGCTGCAAACCATTCGGGGAGTCGGCTACATGTTCTCCGCAACGCAACATCAATAACATCTTTTATCTTTCTGCCTGCCCAATGAAACCATGAACCGCATTTGCGGTCCATGGATAATCGTTCGCCTGCCAGGCGCCGGCAGCCGGATACCCAGTCAAAATTTAATAAACTCTTAACACATGATTGATTTTTTCTTAATAAAGATCTTTTAAATTGCCCTACAAACATTTAATGATAACCTGCAACACCACGTGATAAGCCAAGGAGAACAACGCGAAAAGAGCATCGGTCACATTCATGATCCCATCGAAAAACACTGTATCGAGCCATTTCAATTTACATGCAAGGAGTCGCCGCATCTTATGGACACACTCAGCCCTCTTCAAAGTCTGTTCGGCAAATCGCCGTTCAAGGCGCTGCAACAACACATGCGCAAGGTGAACGAATGCGCGGAACAATTGCCCACGCTGATCGATGCCGTGGTGGCGGGCGACCGCAATCAGGTTCAGGCCATTGCCACACGCATCCAGGAACTCGAAAAAGAAGCGGAAACCATGGAGAACGATCTCTTCCTGCATCTGCCCAAGAGTCTGTTCATGGCCGTGGACCGCCGCGACCTGCTCGTCATCCTGGATTTCAACGACGAGGTGGCCGACGAGTGCCTGCGCCTGGCCAATCGCCTGCTGGTCGCCCAACACCCCCCCTCGACCGCAGTCGGGGAAGAGTTGAAGGATGCGACTCGCAAATGCCTGCATGTCGTCCAGCAATCCAAACGCATCATGGAAGAAATGGACGAACTGGTGGAAACCGGTTTCGCCGGTCGCGAGGCCAAACTGGTCATGGGGTTGATCGAAGAGTTGGGCGCTGCCAGAAAGGATGCCGAAGGGACCATGCAACGACTCGCCGGGCGTCTCTTCGAGGTGGAAGGGGCGGTTGCGCCACTGGCAGTCATCTACTGGTCACAGGTGTTGGATGAACTGTCCAGAATTCCCGCCGCTGCGGACAAGGCCGGCAGCCGGGTCCGCCTTTTGTTGGCACGCTAAACGGTAACTTACACGGGAGAATGATTGATGGAAATTATTGCGCAGTACGGTAGCATCTTCACAACCATGGCCATGATATTCGCCTTCTATGCCTGCTGGGCGATCGGCGCCAACGACGTGGCCAACGCCATGGGACCGCCGGTGGGGTCGGGTTCCCTTTCCATTCGCAACGCGGTGATCATCGCCGCCATTTTCGAGTTCGCCGGCGCCTTCATCGCCGGTGGCGAGGTGACCGCCACCATTCGTCAGGGGATCGTGGACCCCAACGCCATGGTCGGCCATCCCCATCTGCTCATGTATGGCATGACATCAGCCCTGCTGGCCACCGCCATCTGGCTGCATATCGCCACCCATTTCGGCTGGCCGGTCTCCACCACCCACACCATCGTGGGCGCGGTGGCCGGATTCGCCGCAGTCGGCGTAGGCATGGATGTGGTCAAATGGGACAAAATGGGCACCATCGTGGCCTCCTGGTTCATCTCGCCGGTCCTGGGCGGCCTCGTTGCCTTCCTGCTGACCCTGAGCATCCGCAAACTGATCCTGGAAACCGACAACCCCTTCCAGAGCGCCAAGAAACGTGGTCCTTACTACATCTTCCTGGTCGGCTTCATGGTGGCGCTGGTCACCTTCTTCAAGGGGTTGACCCATCTTAAGCTGAAGTTGAACGACGTCGAAACCTTCATGCTGGCGGCACTCGTCGGCGTCATGTGCGCCCTGATCGGCAAGGTGATGATCGAAAAGATCCAGGAAGATCCCGAAGCCGACAAGGATCACCGTTACGCGAGCGCGGAGAAGGTGTTCATCCCCATGATGGTCTTCACCGCCTCCGCCATGTGTTTCGCCCACGGCTCCAACGACGTGGCCAACGGCATCGGTCCCCTGGCTGCGGTCCTGGACGTGGTGAACACCGGAGGCAAGGTCAGCAAGAGCGCCCCCCTGCCCCTGTGGGTGCTGTTCCTCGGCGGCATCGCCATCGTCGTCGGCCTGGCGACCTACGGGACCAAGGTGATCGCCACCATCGGCACCAAAATCACCGAACTGACCCCGAGCCGCGCCTTCTCCGCCACGCTGGCGGCAGCCACCGTGGTGGTGCTGGCCTCCAAAACCGGCATGCCGGTCTCCACCACCCACATCGCCGTGGGTTCGGTGATGGGGGTCGGTCTGGCGCGAGGCATCGGCGCGCTGGATCTGCGCGTGATCTTCAATATCGTCATCTCCTGGTTGATCACGGTCCCCGCCGGCGCACTTGGCGCCGCAGCCTTTTTCTTCATCATCAAGGGAATCTTCGGCTGACAGTCATGCGTTTCGTCCGGGAGGTGCTCACCTCCCGGCGATTCTTTCCGACAAAGGCTCCACCGGATACTCCCACGCGGTCAGCAACCCCTCCGTGAACGTGATCCAACTCATGGTCGTCGGACACCCCCCATAAAGAATATGATGATTCTCGATGCCCCCCACGTGCATCCACAGGGCATGATGATCATCCAGCGGCGTGTGCCCCACCACCAGCGGGGGATGGGAAGGCCCGGCCACGGCGTGCAGGAAATTGCGCACGTCCTTGGCCCGATAACCGCCAGGACAGGCGGGACGATGGAGACGGTTCCAGATCAACTGTCGCAACAGGCCGGGATATTGGCGCAAATTGGCCAGGATCGCCCCGTTCACCTTGACTACGAACGGCGCCGCGTGACAGGCCACCACCCTGGGGTGAATCACGATGTAAGGCAGGTCCTCATAGAAGGCCAGCATCGCCTCGGCATAGGCTGCGCCACGCATGGCCATCATCGTCTTCCGCCAAGCCAGGCCCTGGGAAACCCCCCGTTTGCTGATCTCCTCGTCACAACCATCATGGTTGCCACGCAAATAAACCACCCGCCCCGGAAAACGCATCATCAACGAAAAAATCAGATCCATCATCAGCAACGAACCGGTCATGTCCGCCAGATTCCCGCCCTCGTCGGGATGGACCGCGTCACCGAGAAAGATCAGCTTGGCGCGACCCGCTTCCAGTGCGGACAGACACCCTCCGGTGGTCAACAGGGTCAGCAGATTGTCCGTGTGCGCGTGCAGATCCCCGACCAGAATGGGAATCGGCGTGGAGATGTGCAGAATGGCCGGGGCCGGGTGATCGCCCGCCGTCGCCCAGGTGGCGCGCAGCATGAGATGGGCCTGTTGCAGACGACGCAACGCCTCCTCCGCCGGCAATGGGGACAACGGCCCGCCGAAAATCTCCCGGACCTGTCGCAACCGCTCCTCGCGCCAGTCGATCACACGCCGGAAGCTCGTCTCGTCCCGGTGAACGGTCAGATGGGAACCGGTGTCGGTTTTCAGATCCTGCAAATAGAGATGGTCCCACCGATGTTCGATCAACAGATGACGATTGGCCACCCAGGGCGGAAACTGAAAGGCAACGGCCTGCATCTCCTGCTGACGACCGATGATCCATTGCACCCCCGGTTTCAGAAGAATGTACCCCCCCGGTTCGGTGAAAAAACGATCCGGATCCACCAGAATCCAGATCCGATGGTTGGGATTGGCGTGGACGCCCGCAGCCACGGGATAGAGTTCCAGGCGCTTGCCCGACTCGCCCCCCAGTCGCAACACGCAACTCGCGTCATCCACCGGCACGTTCACGCAGGTGCCACTGAAATCGTACTCCCCCTCTTCGATCAAAACCCCACCCCGGCGACAATTATTCAAAAATTGTTTTATTTTATTAATTATTTTCATATCGCGCCATCCATGCTGTCGATGATTTCCAGGGGAGGTTCGTGACAACCGGTACGAATGTACACCAGCATGCCGCACCGATGCAGATGCTTGGCCACATTCCAGAAGATGAGCAATTGCCGGGTGACCTGCTCCAAGGTCAGGTCGTCATCCACGGGATGGGTGTGCCGCTCCCGACGTTCCGTGCGCATCGCGAATACCGTGTCCGGCGGGGGGAGCAGGAACTCGAAAACGTATTTTTGCAGCCAATCCATGGCAAAAAAGGTATCACGCCGTGGAGGAATGCGGATGCGCGGGAAATCCAACGGCGCCGGGGAGGACAATGCCTCCCGGCTGTACACGGAAAGAGACTCCTGGCTGCCCTGGAATGGCAAATAAAGGTGCAACTCCCTGGGAATGAAGGCCAAGGCCTTGCTGCGCCACCAGAACGGCCCGGCCAGGTCGAGATGCCCCTCCTCGATCCAGCCGCCCAGGCGTCGTATCTGAGTGCTCTTGCCCACACCCGGCGGACCGAGGATCAGAATCTGTTGAAAACGGACGCCAGGGGGAAAGGGAATCCCCTTGATTTCCTGAATGTTCTGGTAGGGATGCAGGCCAATGGCAATCAACAGGATCTCCCCTTCGTAACGGTTTAATAAAGTTTTCTTCGATTTTTTATAAAGCTTTAACAATGCCCTGTCACAATCCGGTCACTGTCGATTCCACCATTCAGCTTATATCAAGGGTAACGAACATGAAATTGAAATCTTTTGCCAGTGCCGCCATCCTCGCCTCGATCATGCAACTTCTCGCCGTCCAGGATGCCTCCGCCCGCACCATGATCCAGAACAAAGGCTCCGATACCCTGGTCAACGTGGCGCAAGCCTGGGCGGAGGCCTATCAGAAGGTCAAACCCGAAGTGGCCGTGGCCGTGACCGGCGGCGGATCGGGCACCGGCATCGCCGCCATGATCAACGGCACCGTGGACCTGGCCAACTCCAGCCGCGCCATGAAGGACAAGGAGATCGACGCCGCCAAGAAAAACGGCCATACCCCGATCGAGCACCTGGTGGGCTATGACGCCCTGGCCATTTTCGTCCACAAGGACAATCCGATCAAGTCCATCTCCATCGCCCAGCTCGCCGAGATCTATGGCGACGGCGGCAAGATCGACAACTGGAGCAAACTGGGCCTCACGGTGCCAGGCTGCAAAAACAACCAGATCATCGTGGTCAGCCGACAGAACAACTCCGGAACCTACGTCTACTTCCAGGAGGCGGTCCTGGGCGAAAAACGGGATTTCCGCCTGGGCACCAAGGACATGCACGGCTCCAAGGACGTGGTCGATCTGGTGGAAAAGACCCCCTGCGCCATCGGCTACAGCGGCCTGGCCTACGACAGCCCCCTGGTCAAGAAACTCCCGGTCTCCAAGGACGACAACTCGCCCGCAGTCGAGGCGAACATGGACAACGCGGTCAAGAAGACCTATCCGGTCGCCCGGCCTCTGTTCATGTACACCAAAGGGGAACCGGCCGGGGAGGTCAAGACCTACCTCGACTGGATCAAAAGCGATACCGGCCAGTGCATCATCATGGATAAAGGTTACGCCCCGGTGCGACCCGTCACCTGCAAGAAATAATTTTTCTTGCAACAATCACCATTGAATACAAACAGAACCGCCCGGCGACACATCCGATCCGGGCGGTTCGCGCCAATCGTGTCCACGCAGAATCGACGGAGCAAGCAATGCCCATTTATGAAAAAAGATTACAACAGGATCTCAACGAAATTCGCGTCGCGGTGACGGCCATGGGCGAAGGGGTGGAAATCGCCCTCAAGAACGCCATGCAGGCCCTCTTCACCGGCAACGAAATCCTGGCCAACATGACCATTTTGCAGGACCATCCCCTCGACCGGCAGTGCCGGGAACTGGATCGCCTCTGCCATGCATTCATCGCCCGCCACCTGCCCAGTGCCGGCCATCTGCGCATGATCTCCTCCACCTTGCGCATGATCTACGACCTGGAACGGATCGCGGACTACGCGGTCAACATCTGCCGCGAGTCCCTGGATCTCCCCGCGCCCCCCTCCGGCCTGTTGCGGCAGGAACTGGAAAGCATGACGACCCACTCCCGGACCATGCTGCGGCAAACCATGACCGCCTTCGCCGAGGAAAATGCCGGTCTGGCGCGCAGCACCATGGAAATGAACCCCCAACTCGGCAAGGAACTGGACACGGCCATCCGCGATCTGGTGGCGGAAGGCAACGCCAACGCGGGTCACTCGCGGGACGTGATGGACCTCTACGTCATCTTCACCATGCTGGAGCGGGTGGGCAACCGGGCCACTAACCTGTGCGAGGAGATCCTCTTCTGGCTCACCGGCGAAACCCCACAACCCAAGACGATCAATATCCTCTTCGTGGATGAAGAAAACCACGCCCTGGGCCTGCTGGCCGAGGCCATCGCCCGCAAAGGGTACGACATGCACTGCCGGTTCCAGAGCGCCGGTCGCATGCCCGCCACGGCACCCCACCCCCGCATGACGGAATTCGCCCGCTCCATCGGCATCGACCTGGCCCGCATGCAACCCAAGGGACTGGCGGAAATCGACATGACGACCATGGACATCATCATCAGCCTGCAAGGGCCGGTGCGCTCCTTCATCACCCATCCGCCGTTCCATACCGCCTTCCTGCATTGGGACGTGGGCAGCGTCCCGAACGAAACCGATCGGGAGGGGGCCAACCGGCGCTGCGAAGAGATCTATCGCGAACTCGCGGTGCGCCTGCGCCAGTTGATGGATATCCTGACCGGCAAGGAGGGACAGTGACATGGCAACCGCCAGCGACGCCAGGGACAAGAACTGGTTCATCGACAAATTCTTCCAGTCGTTGATGTTCGTCTGCGGCATCTCGGCCATTGTCTTCGTGGTGGGGATCTTCCTGTTCGTTTTCAAGGAGGGGTTGGGATTCATCGTCAACGACTTGAACGTGGCGGAATTCTTCTTCTCGCCCAAGTGGCGTCCCACCTCGCTGCACCAGCCGACCTACGGAATTCTGGCCATGGTGGCCGGGACCGCAGCGGTGACCGTGCTGGCCATGGCGATCTGTCTGCCCTTCTCCATCGGCGCGGCGATCTTCATCGCGGAGTTCGCCACCGGCAAGACCCGCGAAATTTTGAAGATCCTCATCGAATTTCTGGCGGCGATCCCCTCCGTGGTGTGGGGATTCATCGCCCTGTCGATCATGAATCCCCTGATCATCACCACCTTCGAGGTGCCCATGGGCCTCGGGGTGCTCAATTCGGCGCTGATCCTGGCCCTGATGGCGGCCCCGATCGTCACCTCCATCGCCGAGGACGCCTTCAAGGCGGTCCCCGACACCTACCGGGAGGCGGCCGAGGCCCTGGGAGCCACCCGCTGGCAAACCATCCACAAGGTGGTCCTGCCGGCAGCCAAGAACGGCCTGCTCTCCGCCGGCCTGCTGGGCGTGGGACGCGGATTCGGCGAAACCATGGCCATTCTCATGGCCAGCGGCCACTCGATCAACATCCCGACCAGCGTATTCGACTCGTTCCGCGCCCTGACCGCCACCATCGCCGCCGAACTGGGGGAAACCGCCGTGGGTTCGCCCCACTACCAGTCCCTGTTCGCCATCGGCATCTTTCTGTTCTTCATCACCTTCTTGATCAACATGACCGCGGACTTCATCGTCCGGGGCGTGAAGAAAGGATAACGCCATGTTCGAAGCAACCTCCATCAACCACCACAACGACCAGGTGCAATTGCGCTACAAGATCGTCTTCGGCGTCATGCTGGTCATCCTCATCATCCCGGTGGTGGCCATCCTGTTCACCCTGATCGCGAAAGGCTCACACGCCATGAGCTGGCCTTTCCTGTTCGACGACCCCAAGGACGGCATGACCGCCGGAGGAATCTTTCCCGCCATCTTCGGCACCATCTGGCTGGTGGTGGTCTCGCTGCTCGCCTCGGTCCCCCTGGGGGTGGCAGCGGCCATCTACCTGTCCGAATACGCCCCGGACAACCTGCTGACCCGCCTGATCAACCTGGCCACCATCAATCTGGCCGGGGTCCCCTCCATCGTCCACGCCCTGTTCGGCGTGGGGGCCTTCGTGGTCTTCTTCAAGTTCGGCACCAGCATCCTGGCCGCCAGCCTGACACTGGCCATCATGACCCTGCCGGTGGTGATCGTCTCCTCCTGGGAGTCCCTGCAATCGGTCCCCAGGGCCTTTCGCGAAGCCTGCTGGAACATGGGCGCCACCCGCTGGCAGACCATCTGGCACGTGGTGCTCCCCAACGCCTTCACCGGCATCCTCACCGGGGTGATCCTGCAAGTCTCCCGCGCCGCTGGCGAAACCGCGCCGATCATGTTCACCGGCGCGGCCATGTTCCTCCCCTTCCTGCCCAACAGCGTCTTCGACCAGACCATGGCCCTGGCGCTGCACCTCTTCGTCGTCGCCACTCAGGTTCCGGATGTCCCGGAAAGCCTGCCTTTCGGCGTGGCCCTGGTCCTGGTGGGCATCGTCCTGCTCATGAACACGGTCGCCATCTGGATCCGGATGCATCTGCGGGGTAAAAAGAAATGGTAAGCACGGCTCACAACAAAATCGAGGTCCAGGACCTCTCCATCCACTACGGCGCTCACAAGGCGCTGGGCAATGTCTCCCTGACGGTGCGCAAGAACGAGATCTTCGGCATCATCGGACCAGCCAACAGCGGCAAGACCTCGTTCTTGAACGCGGTCAACCGCATGGACATGATGCGGCCCAACATGAACGTCTCCGGCACGGTCCGCATCGACGGCATAGAAACCCGCTCCTGGCGCAACGTCTACGCCCTGCGACGCAAGATCGGCGTGGTCTTTCCCCTGCCGGTCGGGCTGCCGTTGACCGTCTACGACAACGTGGCCCTCGCCCCCCGGCTGGCCGGAACCGCCGGGAGCAGGGCCGATCTGAACGAACTGGTGGAACGGTGCCTGCGCCGCGCCGCCCTCTGGGACGAGGTCAAGGACCGCCTGACCCACCTCGGCAGCCTGCTGTCCGGTGGCCAGCAACAACGCCTGACCATCGCCCGCGCCCTGTCGCAAAGCCCGGAGATCCTCATGCTCGACGAGTTCTCCATCGCGGTGGATCCGGTCACCACCATGCGCATCGAGGATGTCCTCAAGGAACTCAAGGAGGAGGTCACCATCATTCTGGTCACCAACCTGGTGCAGCAGGCCAACCGCCTGGCGGATCGCACCGCCTTCTTCCTCAACGGCGAGTGCGTCGAGATCGACGATACCGAGACGCTCTTCTCCGGTTCCGCCAAGGATCCCCGCACCAATGACTACATCGGAGGCAAGTTCGGATGAACACCAGCAACGCGACAGAACCGCTTGCCATCAACACCAAGGATCTCAATCTTTGGTACGGAACCTTTCAAGCCCTGTTCGACATCAACCTCAAGATCAAGCAGGGAATCATCACCAGCCTGATCGGTCCGAGCGGATGCGGCAAATCCACCTTCCTGCGCAGCGTGGACCGCATCAACGAACGCCTCGGCTACGTGCGCATCAAGGGGGCCATCGAGGTACTCGACCAGAACATCTACGAACCGAACGTGGAACTGGCCCAATTGCGCAAACAGGTGGGGATGGTCTTCCAGCGCCCCAATCCGTTGCCCATCTCGATCCGGGACAACATCCTGTTCGGCCATCGGATTCATAACGCAAAATCCAGTTCCAAAAGCGAGGAGGACGCCATCGTCGAGGACGCCCTGCGTCAGGTGCTGCTCTGGGACCAGGTGAAAGACCGCCTGCATCAGAAGGCATCCGTGGGACTCTCCCTGGAAGAAATGCAGAAACTGTGCATCGCCCGGCTGTTGCCGGTCAAGCCGTCGATTCTGCTGATGGACGAACCCTGTTCCGCCCTGGATCCCAAGGGAACCGCCGCCGTGGAGGAGCTGATCTGGGAGCTGCGAGGCCGCTATTCCATCCTGATCGTCACCCACAACATGGCGCAAGCCCGGCGCGCCAGCGAGGAGTGCATCTTCATGCTGATGGGCAAAGTGGTGGAACACGCCCCCACCGAAAAGCTGTTCGTCACCCCTGCCCACAAAGAAACCGCCGACTACATCGAAGGCCGCTACGGCTGACCCCTCCCGCGCCCAGGCCGGGAGCCTGGGCGCGACCCCTCTTTTAATTGAAACCATGGTGCGGCACGAATGCGCATGACCTGTTCCTATAGGTGTCCAACAACAACCATTCGAAGCCATTCATTTGAACGCCTCTGGATCGCCTTCCAGTTGTCGCGCCGTCCGTTCGAACATGGCTTCCCACTCCTTCTCCGAATAGGGCGAAGCGACGATATCTCCTGGAATGCGCGTGCTCCCCTTGATCTTGTCTGACGGCAGAGGGCGTGAGATTGGTTTTTCATGCGCAATCGTCTGCTGGGGAGGCAATACCGTCACGATGACCCGTGCCTGCTCGATGTCTGGAGGTGGTCCCAGCCAACGGAATTGTCCTCGATCATAAATCGCTTCATAGCTCTTCAACATGGTTGTCTCCTCACACATCCATAACCGTTTGCGTGCCAATGATCCCCACCTGACGGGAGACCTGTTCCATTCCGTTCCAGGCGGTGACCAGTTCGTTGGTAGTAGCGCGCATCCTCGACCCAGCTTTGCGCTCGCAGAGGGTATAGAGGCGGATCATCTGATGCAACGCCTCCCAATCAGTGTTTGTTGCAATGTTAGAATGAGCTTTTTGGGGGATTTGATGGTGGGCATGGGTATTAACTCAATACAAGACCAGTAAAAGAAGCAATACGTTTTGCCAGGATAAAAAAATCACTATAACAGTCGCGTACAGCCTGGGTGTGCGAACCAATGGCACCATCGGCAGCTTTAAGAAAGAACATTGGCTTATTGCAATCCATAGCCATAGACATCAAACTGCGATAATGCTTGAGCATTGCAAGCGAATAAGGGTCTAGTTCGGGTCTGGGCGGCACATCAACCTGTTCATTCAACACAGCTTCGCGGTAAATGCGGGGGATGCGATCCACCCAGCGATGGTAAGATTTCACTGGTCGGCTTTCACGAATGCCATGTTGACTGACAACGTAACCAAGTGGACTCATTAAACCTGTCGGCATGGGAAGATCGGTTGGAGCTTTGCTGAGCAATTCCTTCCAGATCGTCCGCCAGTCGCGCATGGTCGGCCCCAGGTTCTTCATCTCTTGCAGCGAGAATAAATCGGCACCTAGAGGCAACACGACATAATCTGAAGCGATCAAGGCTGCACGGTTGATCGCCCCCAGGTTGGGACCCACATCAATCAAGGCAATGTCTGTATCCCAATCCGCGCCTTGCAACACAAGACGATGAAAGGCGGTCATTGTGCGAAATGCCGATTCATCACGGTTGTGGCATTTAGGCCATGCCTCTGAAAGTTTATCTTCGAATCGAGATAATCCCAAATCACCCGGAATCAAGCCAAGCCTTGGTGCAAGCTTTTCGACAAAAGGTTGCGCGATATCCCCAATGCCACGAAGGATGGGGCTAATGACTCCATATACGGTCTGCTGATGATCGCCATCTGGCCATAATGCTTCCAGTCTCTCCTCCTCCAGGAACATGGACGTGAGGTTGGCCTGTGGATCAAGATCAACGGCCAGCACCTTGATGCCGCGTTCTGCAAACATCCAAGCCAAATGATATATAAGAGAAGTTTTTCCTACGCCGCCTTTATTGTTGAAAAAAGCAATCGATTTCATGCGAATCTCCTGCGAATAGTGACAAGAAACACCTTGTCATTAATATCAAATTCAGCAGGCAGATTACCATTATCATTTAATAATTTTTGCGCACGCTGAATACCGTATCCAAAGCGATTGACATAACCGAGCGATTTCATGCACTCGGCAATGACTGGATTGCGATAGCTGTTGGCTTGGGTGAGCGTTTGCAGTGTAACCTCGCCGTACAATCCTCCTGGGCTTTGAATTTCAATCCGGTCGGAGAACCAGTAAAAACGTACTGGTGTGTTGGATTGGTAGTCCCTATGCATGACAGAATTCAGCAGTAACTCTCGGATGGCAATTTGTGGGTAGTCAGGAGCAAAACGCTCGCGAAGCGTAGTGATCTGTTCCAATCCAGTCTGGATATTGGCTTTAAGCACGGCATCCAGTTCGCGTAATACGGTCAGCAGGTCTCCGGATATTTCAGCCTGGTTGTCTGGTATTTCAGTGAGGGTTGTGCCCGGAAGACGCAAGAATTGAATATAAGCACCAGGCAAAAAATAACGCAGATTTTTCCCGAACATCACGATACCGGCTACAGTCGGCTGCTTGGCCCGATTGTTGAAAAAACGTAGCGACGCCAGTTGGTCTTCCAACGGACGGTGATTGGACACGATAATCTCCGGGTCGATAACCTCATGCCGATAGGATTCAAATAAAGTCAATGATAAATCACCGATAAGGGCATCTGACACCGGCATGGCGTCGAAACTACGTGCATTGGCTATGCGCCGCTCCATCAGAATGCGCTCTTCCTGCTCGCTGGCAATGGCTTTGCGCGGCCCGACACGCAGCCAGACCTGCCCCTTGTAGCGCACTGGTGGCAGATCAGAAGGCTGAACCTCGACCACAGCAAGTTGCCCTCCGTCAAGAGCGAACTGACCGACAGACAGTGCCGGAAGCGGCAGGATGTTGCCATCGGATCGCAAGGCAGCAAGTCTTTGCAGTAGTTCGTCGGTTACAGTCAAACCAGCAGGCTCGCCTCGATCATTGGCCCCGACGATGAGATAACCCGGTTGCCGATGGTTGGGATAATCGTTGGCAAAAGCGCAAACCGCTTGAGCAAATTTATCGGTCTTGTCGGTGGAAGTGGTACGTTCCACACGATCCGATTCCAAGTCAGCCAGATATGCCTGCAATTGATCGAGAGTCAACATGCTGTGCAAGCCTTTTTCAAGAGTTCATGCAGATCCAAATTGAGACTGGTCACCGCCCAATCCGGCTCTTTCTGGAACGGATTGCGCAAATAATAAGGCCCCTCGGTCCGATTCCCATCCACCAGCACAATCGCCAGAATGAACTTGTCCGTCTGGTTCAACCCGTACAGGATCTCGTTGCGGGTCACCGTGATGGTGGTCTGTCCCTTGGCACGCCCTTTCCTCGGGATCGGCATTCCGCCCTTCGAACGGTTTTTTTTGAGGCATTGAGGGTCTATCGTCCGAGGTGTTGGGAATGGACAAGGGGTATCTCCCCTCGTCCCAACTCTCGGCTCGATGATCCCTGACGGGTTATCCCTGGCGGGTTGCTCCCCAGCAGTGCCCGCTTCCGTTTCACCCGACAAGCCCAAGTCTACGCTGATCCATCCTGGACGTCCACCGTCTCCTCTTGTTTCGGCCATGCCGGATCCTCGGTCGGCATGGCCTGTCAATCTATTTCCTTATGGTGCAATTGCGCTCCGTGTGAGGTAACATGAACCCGTGTGACCGATCTTCCACCAAACACGGCGAGATGACACCCCATGGCCATGCCTCAAGCGTCCCTTGTGGCGTTTCCAACCGAAATACGCTATGATATTCAGGAATCGTGGAAAATCGACCAGCTCCACCCCTGTCGAACCTTTCTTCCTTCCTGATCGAGGAGCCTCCATGTTGGATCATCTGCGACTCTGGGTCAAAATCCTGCTAGTGATGGGTATTGCCATCCTCTCGGTCGGCGTGGTGCTGACCCTCACCAACCTCGCCAACATGCGCGACCTGATTCACCAATCGGAACGCAACGCCCTGGATGCCCATCTCAAGGCGATTCACAACGCCATCGCCGCAGAAAGCCGTACCGCCGAGGCCATGAGCGCCCTGGTCGCCGGCATCCCCCTGGTCAGGGAAAAATTCGCCGCCGATGACCGGCAAGCCCTCAGGGAGCTGTTCGTGCCCGGTTTCCCGGTCATGAACAAGGAGTACGGCGTGGAACAGTTCCAGTTCCACACCCCCCCGGCCACCTCCTGGCTGCGGGTCCACCAGCCGGGAAAATTCGGGGATGACCTCTCCTCCTTCCGCCATACCGTCACCGCCACCAACAAGAATGTCACCCCCACGCGCGGCCTGGAAAGCGGCGTGGCCGGACTCGGCGCGCGCGGCATCGTCCCGGTGCGGCACAACGACCAGCACATCGGCTCCGTGGAGTTCGGCTTCACCTTCGGACAACTCTTCTTCGACACCTTCAAAAAACGCAACGGCGTCGATTCCGGCCTGCACCTCCAGAACAAGGAAGGAGGGTTCAAAACCCTGGGATCCACCCTGGGCACCCAGCCTTTGCTGGACGAAAGTCTGCTCAAGCAGGCCATGGCGGGCGAACCCCTGCTCCAACACGCCGAGATCCGTGGCGTTCCCATGGCCATCTACGCCGCCCCGGTGCACGACTACTCCGGCAAACCCATCGGCGTCATCGAAATCGCCATGGACTCCACCCCCTATCAGGCCTCGCTCAAGGCGGCGCGCGCCTCGGCCATCTCCATCGGCATCGGCGCGATGCTGTTCGGCCTGCTGCTCGCCACGCTCCTGGCGCGTCATATCATCCGGCGCATCCACACCATCATGCATGGGGTCAATCGGGTGGCGGCAGGCTACCTGGGAGGGGCCATCCCCCTCACCGGCAACGACGAAATCACCACCCTGGCCCGCGCCACGGAAGAGATGCGCCGCAAACTCCATGACCTGGCCGCCGCCGTGGGCGAAAACGCCGGCAAACTCCACACGGCGGCCCACGAGATCACCAAGGCCACCACCGGCGAGGCGGCCACCTCCGCCGAACTCTCCGCGTCGGTGGCGGAAATCACCTCGACCATGGAAGAACTCTCCGCCTCCTCCACCCAGATCGCCGAACAGGCCAGGTCGGTGGCCGACATCGCCAAACTGACCCTCGACGACAGCCGCAAGGGTTCCGAGGCCATGGAGACCGTCCTCGGCCGCATGCGCGACATCCAGACCGACAAGCAGGAGAGCCTGCGCGAGATCCTCGATCTGGGGGCCAAGTCGAAACAGATCAGCAAGGTGATGGAAATCATCAACGCCGTGGCGGATCAGACCCGGCTGATCGCCTTCAACGCCGCCCTGGAGGCCTCCAGCGCCGGCGAGGCGGGCCGACGCTTCTCCGTGGTGGCCGGGGAGATCCGCCGCCTGGCCGACAACGTCACCGACTCCACCAATACCATCGAGTCCAGAATCAACGAAATCCAGGACTCCATCCACCGCCTGATCCTCACCTCGGAAAAGGGCGCAACCGGCATCGTTGCGGGCACCACCGCCAGCGCCAACACCTCCGAACGGCTGGGCGAAATCGTGCGGGCCGCGAGCCAGGCGAGCACCGCCGCGCAACAGATTTCCCTCTCCACCCAACAACAGCAGATCGCCAGCAGCCAGGTGGTCACCGCCCTGCGCGAGATCGTCACCGCCACCTCGCATACCGCCCACTCCATCAACAGCATCTCGCGGGTCAGTCAGGAGATGTTGAGCCTCTCCACGCGCATGGAAGAGTTGGTGGGACAGTTCAAGCTCCATGCGGCCTGACGCGGAGTGCTCCCCCATGAAACGCCTGCGCGTGCTCATCGCCAACGCCAGTCCCGGGGAGCGCGCCCTGCTGCGCCAACTCCTCGCCGCCGATCCAGCCATCGTCGTGGCCGGCGAGGCGGTCAACGGCCGCCAGGCGGTGGAGATGACCCGATCGCTCTTGCCGGATCTGCTCCTCATGGGCCTCCACCTGCCCGTGATGACCGGCCTCCAGGCCATCGAGGAGATCATGTGCCACAAGGCGCTGCCCATCCTCGCCATCAGCTCCGACAACGACACCGGCTTCGTCCCGACGGCCATGGAACGGGGCGCGCTGGAAGTCCTGGGGATCAACGAATGCCAAAACGGCGCCATGGACCTGCCCGCCAGGGTGCGATTGCTGGCGGGCGTGACGGTCGTCACCCGCCGCAAGCGTTCCACTCCCCCTCCCCTGCCCGTTCCCCCCAGCATTGCCCTCCCCCTCATGCCCGATCCGACGGCCTTGCGCTATCCACGTCTTTTCGCCATCGCCGCCTCCACCGGCGGGCCTCAGGCGCTGGCCAAGATCCTGCCCGCCCTGCCCGCCGATTTTCCCGCGCCCGTGGTCGTGGCCCAGCACCTTTCCGACGGCTTCGCCCAGGGCATCGCCGATTGGCTCGATTCGTTGTGCCGCCTGCGGGTGCGCTTGGCCGCCGAGGGGGAGTTCCCCACGGCAGGCGAAATCCACATCGTCTCCTCCGAGGCCCATTGCATCCTGACCCCGGCCAGGCGCTACACCTGCGTCGCCCGTTCGCCACTGGACATCTATCACCCCAGTTGCGATCTGCTCCTGGAATCGGCGGGGGAGATCCTCGGTCACCGCGCGGTCGGCATCATCCTCACGGGCATGGGCCAGGACGGCGCCAGGGGCATGGCCAGAATCCATGCCAGGGGAGGCGTCACCCTGGCCCAGGATGAGGCCACCTCGCTGATCTACGGCATGAACGCCGCCGCCATCCAGACCGGCGTGGTGCAACGGGTTCTCCCCCTGGAGGCCATCGCCGGCGAGATGATCCGCCTGGCCGGAGAACAGGCATGAATTTCGATCCGGCCCCATTCCAGGCGCTCATCAAGGCCAGATGCGGTCTGGCCTGCGATGGATCCCTGGCGGAAAACCTGCAAGCCGCCTTGCAGGAGCGCATGCGGTCTTGCGCCGTGGAACCCGGCGCCTACCTGACCCTCCTGCAAATCCGCGAGGAGGAGTTCCGGGAACTGATCACCCGGATCACCATCAACGAAACCTACTTCTTCCGCGAACCGGAACCGTTGCGCCTGCTGGTGGAACGACTGATCCCCCGCCTGCTGGCCGAACCGGGCCGGGCGTTGCCGGTGCGCATCCTGAGCGCCGGCTGCGCATCGGGCGAGGAACCCTACTCCCTGGTCATGGCCCTGCTGGAGAAATTCGGCCCGCAAGTTTCGCGCCTGTTCTCCTTCACCGGCATCGATATCGATTCGACATCGCTCGCCAAAGCGCGCCAGGGCAGCTATGGCGCCTACTCCTTCCGGGGGGATTTTCCCTATCCGCGCGAGCGCTATTTCGACTTGCGCGAGGGGCAATTTCTCCTGAAGGAGCCGATCAAGCGGCTGGTCGCCTTTCGGGAATGCAATCTGTTGAACCCGGAGATCGGGCGCCTGTTGGGCCGGTTCGACATCGTCCTGTTTCGCAACGTCTCCATCTATTTCGATGCCCCGACACGGCGGATCGTTTTGCAAAATCTCGCATCCCTGCTCGATGAGAAGGCCATTCTCCTGATCGGCATTGTGGAAACCCTCGGCAACGACC
>PDZX01000033.1 GCA_002753185.1 Magnetococcales bacterium WMHbin3 | reverse complement strand
CGCAGCCCATCCGCCATGAGCATGTTCTGCTCGTCCGTCCGGCCACCCTTTCTGCGTTGCAACAGGATGATGTCCGCCTTGGGCGGAAAGGAGAGGAGTGGCACCTCGGTGCGGACTTCGATCCCAACCGGCTCCAGCAATGCCTTGAGGGTCGCGCCCACCAGGCAATGCCAGCAGGTCTTCGTTCCCGCCGAGGTTTCCAAGCCGCTCCTCCCTTCCTGGTCTATCGCCGTGGCTTTTGCTTCATATTCGGTCAACCGACCCGATTCGGCAAGGGAATTGTGCGATTGAGCCGTATCACCGCGCATCGGGTTTAAGCTGTTACGCCGTGAATGCCCAGCAAACCGCCTGCCAAGACAGTTCCATGCCGGATCCGACAGAAGCAGTAAGTACGGAACCTCAGAAGACACCACCTGATTGCGGACGTCCGCGTGAAAATGTCATTGGATCGCCGGTTTGAAAATGTCCTCCCTGTCGCATGATGGAATACTCGGTTTCGTTTGATTGTTTATGCTGAAACTTATTCTATCGATGATGAAAGCTTCTGCGTAATGGTGGAGGCTATCGAGGATGCTGTTGTGAGCATATTGCTGTTGTTAAATATTTTTCCGTCGCAACATGGTTGGATCGGCTCAAGGCATACTGCTTGAGGTTCAAGTTTCTCCATGCGAGGCAGAACAAACAGGAAGAAAATTGATTATTATTTTAATCTTTTTCAGATCCCTCCCCCCCCCCTTGACATTTCACACCATTCCTTTATTGATCTATACCAAAGAAAATCAAAACAAAAATCAGGACGAATAGCCAACCTTAAGCTTGATTCGATCGCATCGCACACCACTTTCTCCCTGTCAGCATTACCTAAAATTTTTCTCAGCATTTGCCCAATAACACAACAAGCATCATGACCTCTTGTGATCAACTCCAGGTTAATAGTATTATTATTCTTCCATATTATAAAATTTTTAAACTCATCGCTTATGACACTATTTTTTTGTTTAAAAAAAGAAAGAAATTTTTCCTGGTCTACCTGCCCTTCTATGTCAACATATCTTACCAAATTTACATCTTTAAAATTCCAATTTTTATTATATACAAAATTATAAGCACGTAAATAACTAATTATCTCCAAATTTTGCATCACAAATCTTAATATATTTCCAAACTTATCTATTTTTTCACTATTCCCATACTCATTTAACACATAATGCATAGATTTTGTGTGCAACATATCAATTTCTATATCTCTATATTGAGACAAAAACAGACCTTCAATATTTTTAAAATCACCAGAACTTAAATGCAAATAGTCTTGATCAATAAATGCAATCGCACGTATCTTATCTTTATCTTCCTTTATTTTATTGAATTCCTTTATTACATCTAATGCCGCTACAACATTTTCTGCTCCATCTGCGGGCACTGGAACCATATTTTCCGGAAACAATTTCATGAATAATTTTTTATCACTTAGACCCTCAACAAATATAATATCCTTTATTCTTAACGAATGACTCATAATAACAAAGTTTGCTGCGGCATGTCCGCGATAAATCAGTTCGGTCAAATCAAAATCTCCTGAGAAAAATTCAACCTGCTACCGACAATCGATGGTGAATGAGTTGCAATAATAAATTGAGGCTTGGAAAGTTCACTTATCGCCTCTAAATCATCAAGAAAATCTTGCTGCCAATCAATATGAAGTGAAATCTCGGGCTCATCAATCAAAACAAGACTATTTTGTGATATTTTAAAAATTAAATTATATAACAATACAATCTCATGCTGCTCGCCAGAACTTAATAGAGTTGCATCAATTTTCTCGCTTTTGTTGCCTGTAAACACCTCAATACCAGACTCCTTTGAAACAGCAATAAATTTATTTCCTTCAAATTTTTTGTTTAAAATTTTTGTAAAAAGAGTAATTTTTTTCTCAAGGTCATCGAATACTTTAAATTTTTCTAATGTATCTTTTAAATATAAATATATTGCTTTTCGCTCTATATCGGACATTTGCTGCTCTTGGACTATTATGTCATTGGCGTTTCCAATAAGTCCTGATTTTTCAAGATTATTTCTCGCATCAACAACTTTTTGAGCAAGATCTATAATTGCATCTTTATTATATTCAAATTTGTCATCTTTATCGAGCAATCTTTTTGGAAAAGAACTATCAAGATTTTGACTTATCTGAACCGATTCAGAAAGTTTGTCCTTAATTACACTTCTAAGCTCTGATGAATATGTACTAACTGCATCCACGTACCTAAAACCAGATCCTTTAAAAAAAGTATTTTTTTCATTTAAAGTATTAAATGTCATTAATCTTTGAGATTCAATGAATTTTACATCGATTTGATTAAAAAATTCTTTATGCCACAGCATCTGCTTTCTAGGTTTATGCCAAGAAAACTTATCTCCATAACGATTCAAAACTTCGCTAATTGACATCAGCGCCCCTGAGCTCAAATTTCTCCACTCTCGCTCACCCACTCTTTCTAATTCGCTGATTTCACGCTCAATAAACGCAAGAGGAATTTTAATATCCTCAATATCAGCATCATCAGTTATATCTGTAACTTTTTTACCATTTATTGTTATGGATAAAATATTTTCACAATCATTTTTCTTGTCAGTGGATTTATTTTTAACCCCCTTCATAATGGACAACGTTCTATTATTTTCAAAATTACATGTAATATTTTCAAAACTAATTCTACTTAATTGGTGGAATTGTCCTGAAATAATACAATTAATAATTTTCAATATCGTTGTCTTCCCTGATCCATTTTTTCCATAGATTATTTTAATATTATCACAGAAATCTATTGTCGGTGATATTGAACCGAATAAATTATTTATTTTAATTTCTTTTAATTTCATCATCTCTCTCCTAAAACTTAACTAAAAAAACATCCTAAACATTCCAATAACAACACCCAATTCTAGAATCGCCTTGAACTTGCTAATTCCTTACCCGATATTCTATATTAGCCGATTTTCTCCAGAGTAAGCAACAAAAAAAAATTGCATTCCCCAACTTACCAAACCGCATCATCTACGTACAATTGGTTTCACCAAAGCTGGCGCAGCCTACAGCTTGTCCAGCCCCATCAAAATTCGCATCAGTATCGAACATACCAGCCAGCCGGCAATCCACGCCAGACACAACCATCAACAATTGAAAAAAACTCCCGCGATTGGCTTGGATCCGCGCACCAATTGGATTGCCTTCGGGACACATTGGGAGTAATCTGGATCCGAACACGAATCGCACTTGTCCAACGGGAATCGCATGGAGAACTTTCAAGAGCAGGCGACCATCCGCAACGCCCTGGCCGCCGGATTTCATGGTCGGCCCATCCTGGTGGCCGGGGACCTGATCCTGGACCGCTACATCTGGGGCGAGGTCTCCCGCATTTCGCCGGAGGCCCCGGTGCCGGTGGTCAGGATCCTGCGGGAAACCGAAACCTGTGGGGCCACCGCCCATGTCGCGGTCAATCTGGCCAACCTCGGCATCGTCCCGCGCATCTGCGGCTGGGTGGGCAACGACCCGGACGGGGAACGGCTCAAGCGGCTCATGGAGCGGGACGGAGTGGATACCACGGCGGTCCACGTCCTCGACGACCGGCCCACCATCGTCAAAACGCGGGTCATCAGCGCGCGCCAACAAATGCTGCGCCTGGACCGGGAAGAGACCCATCCCCCAGCCGAAGCGGTCTGGACCGCCTTTGTCGAAGGGGTCCTCGCCCAACTCCGGCGGGAACCCGTGCCTGGGGCCGTCGTCCTGTCGGACTACGGCAAGGGGACCCTCACCGAACCGGTCTGCCAGGCCATCATCCAGGCGGCCCGCCGCATCGGCGTCCCGGTGCTGGTGGACCCCAAGGGGATGGATTATTCCAAATACCGGGGAGCCACCACCCTCACCCCCAACAGACGAGAACTGGCCGAAGCCATTCCCATGCCGGGAAACGACCTCGACGCCCTGCTCGCCGCCGGCGAAACCCTGCGCGCCCGCATCCAGGCCGACTTCCTCACCGTCACCCTGAGCGAACTCGGCATCGCCCTGCTGGAACCGGATCGGCCACCCGTACGCATTCCGGCCACGGCCAAGGAGGTGTTCGATGTCTCCGGCGCGGGCGACGCGGTGATCGCGGTGCTGGCCGCCGGCATCGCCGGGGGATTCTCCCGTCTGGACGCCATCCACCTGGCCAACCTCGCCGGCGGGGTGGTGGTGGGCAAGGTGGGAACCTCGCCGATCCAGCGCCACGAACTGCTCGCCGCCCTCTCCTCCGAGGCGGCCCTGGCGCAAGCCGACAAAATCCGTACCCAGGAAACGGCCATGACCCTCATCGAGGGATGGCGCCACAAGGGCGAACGCATCGTCTTCACCAACGGCTGCTTCGACCTGTTGCACGCCGGCCACGTCACCTACCTGGAAAAGGCCCGCAAACTCGGCTCCCGACTGGTGGTGGGACTCAATACCGACCGCTCGGTGCGGGCCATCAAGGGTCCCACCCGGCCGGTGATCCGCCAGGAGGACCGCGCCCGCGTCCTGGCCGCCCTGGAGTCCGTGGATCTGGTGATCCCCTTCGACGAACCGACCCCTCTGGAACTGATCCGCGCGGTACGGCCCGCCATTCTGGCCAAGGGCGCCGACTACACCGAGGAAGGGGTGGTGGGCGGGGCCGAAGGCAAGGCCTGGGGCTGCCGGGTGGCCCTCATCCCCCTCGAGGAGGGGCGCAGCAGCAGCAACATCATGCAACACATCCAATCCGTGCAAGGAGCCGCGCCATGTTCATCGTGACAGGAGGAGCCGGATTCATCGGCGCCAATCTCGTGGACGTCCTCAACCGTCGGGGCGACACCAATATCCTGGTGGTCGACGACCTCAAACATGGAGACAAATTCCTCAACCTGCGCGACCTGACCATCGCCGATTACATGGACATCACGGAGTTCCGCAAGGCCATCCGCAACGGGCTGTTCCGCAATCTGCGCATCAGCGCCATGTTCCATCAGGGGGCCTGCTCCGACACCATGGAGTCCGACGGCCACTACATGATGGAAAACAATTTCACCTATTCCAAGGAGCTGCTCCACTTCGCCCTGGAGCAGAGCGTCCCCTTCGTCTACGCCTCCAGCGCCGCCACCTACGGCGGCTCCACCACCTTCCGGGAGCACCCGGATAACGAAAAACCCCTCAACGTCTACGGTTACTCGAAGCTGCTCTTCGATCAATACGCGCAGCGCCTCTTCCCCCGTGCCACCGCCCCGGTGGCCGGCTTGCGTTATTTCAACGTCTACGGCCCCCGCGAGTGTCACAAGGGGCGCATGGCCTCCATGGTGCATCAACTGGCCACCCAGATTCGCACCACCGGCGTGGCCAGGCTGTTCGAGGGAAGCGGCGGTTACGGCCCCGGTGAGCAGCAGCGGGATTTCATCCACGTCGAGGACGTGGTCAAGGTCAATCTCTTCCTGGCCGAGAGCGGGGAGGTGCATGGCATCTTCAATGTCGGGACCGGCGTCAGCCGCAGCTTCAACGACGTGGCCCGCATCCTCGTCCGCGAAATGGGACGGGGGGAGATTCACTATTTTCCCATGCCGGAGTCCCTGCGGAGCAAATATCAGAACTTCACGCGGGCCGATATCCACCGCTTGCGCTCGGTGGGATACGACACGCCGTTCCTGACCCTGGAGGAGGGCATCCGGGATTATCTGCGGGCCGAGCCGTGCCCGGTCCCATGACCGGAGGGGATGCGATCCTGGTGATCGGTCCCTCCTGGGTGGGGGACATGGTGATGGCGCAGGTGATGTTGCGGATCCTGTATCAGGATCGACACGAGGTGGCCATCGATGTCCTGGCCCCGCCCTGGAGTCTGCCTTTGCTTGCGCGCATGCCGGAGGTGCGGCGGGCGATTCCGTTGCCGATCGGGCATGGGGAGTTTGGCCTGGCGACGCGCTGGCATCTGGGACGCGGCTTGCGTGGCGAATACGGCCAGGCCATCGTGTTGCCCAACTCCCTGAAATCGGCCCTGATCCCCTGGTTTGCCGCGATCCCCAGGCGCACCGGCTTCGTGGGCGAGATGCGCTTCGGGTTGCTCAACGACGCCCGCCAACTGGATAAAAAACGTTGGCCGCGTACCGTGGATCGTTTTTCCGTCCTCGCGCGTCCCCGGAGCGCCTCCCTCCCGGATCCCCTGCCACAGCCACGCCTGCACGCCGACCCGGAGGCCGGGCGCGCCATTCTCGCCCGGTTTTCCCCAACGCTGACCCCCTCCCCTCTTCTGGCCTTGTGTCCTGGCGCGGAATACGGCCCCGCCAAGCGCTGGCCCGCAGTTTATTTCACCACTTTGGCGCGCGACATGACGATGGAGGGATGGCGGGTGGTGGTGTTGGGATCGGTCAAGGAGAGCGCCCTGGGCGAAGAAATCCTGGCCGAGGGCGTGCCCGGGGCGCTCGATCTGACGGGAAAAATCGCGTTGGAAGAGGCGGTGGACGTGCTGGCGCTGGCCGATGCCGTGGTGACCAACGACTCCGGCCTGATGCACGTGGCCGCCGCGCTGGACCGGCCTGGGGTGGCCATCTTCGGCTCCTCGGATCCGGCCCACACCCCACCCCTGGGTGGACGGCTGCACATCCTTTCGCTGGGACTGCCCTGCGCCCCCTGCTTCAAGCGGGAGTGCCCCCTGGGCCATCTGGATTGCCTGCGCAAGATCACCCCGGAAATGGTAAAAAACGCCCTCAACCGCTGACGCGGCTGCGCCAGTTGGATATGGCGACGCGCAACTCCTCGGCGAAACGCTTCATCTCCCCCCGTTCCGATTCGAGGCGCGCCACCAGGCGGGCGATCTCCGAAGGGGTGCGTTGCAGGTCGTGCGCCAGGGCCGTGAATCGGGCCTTCATGATGTTGGCGGGACGGTCGGCGGCGTTGTCGAAGTATTGGCGCAACTGGCGCAATAGTTCGGCGAGGTTGGGTGCACTCAATTCCTGGGCGTATCGGTCGCTGAACTGTTCGAGGGTCTGGTAGAGCCAATCCTCTGGGGGCTGCATGCCGGGCAGGAACAACGGGTTGACATCCCGGTTGAACCGTGCGGCGACCCGATTGATCGCGTCTGTCATGGAACGGGCATCCCCATCCAGTACGAACAGGAATTCGTCCAGCATGCCGAACTTTCCCAAGGCCTCCACATGCAGGGGAAACTGCTCCTTCCCGGTGTCCCGGCCCACCGTGATGTCATCAGGGGTGAGCCGCAGAATTGGGATTACGCGGTCCAGTACCCCCAGGATCACCGCCTCGGCCACCGCGTCCTCGCACAAAATGGACAAACGTTGCTGGGGCCGTCCGTAAAAGGCGCGCTGGATGATATCCCGATAGGCGGACTGTACCGACACGTTGTCCGCCGTCCTCTCCAGAAAGATGCGCGCCTCGAGCGGCACACTGTCCAGAACCACCGGGCTGTGCGTGGTGACGATGATTTGCAGATCATTGCGCAACGCCAGCCGCTGCAACTCCAGCATCATCAACTGCTGGGTGTGGGGATGCAGCCCGGCTTCCACTTCGTCGATCAGAATCAAGGCATCACGCAACGGAGTGATCTCCTTGGAAAGATGCAACAAGGCACGCTCCCCAGCGGACATATGATATTCTGAATAGGCGATCGGGATCTCCTTGCGATCCGCGAACAGCAGCTCCCTGCCCCCGAATGTAATCAGCTTCATCCCACGATAACTAAAAGGAAGAACACGGTGGGCAAGTTCAAACATATTGACATCCAGATCCTCCACCCGTGAGAGTTCCTTGCCACTAATCCAAGGAATCCCCACTTTGGAGGGAGTGATCAGATTGGCCAGGGTGCGCAGATACTTATCCCGCCTTGGCTGTCGTGAAACAATCTTATCCCCCATGACAATTTTCTGACTCCAGGACTTTTTCCGCTGCCAAGTCATAAACAATCGATCACCGTCCTCAATAAAATGGTACTCAAGGATCGGATTTTCCTCTGGATCGGCAATCTCCTGGCCATTGTTCACCTTGAGATGGCGAATGAGAAACGCAGGGCTGTAACCACGCGCCACACCTACCCCGTAAGCGCACGCACAAGCGAATAAAATGGTCGATTTGCCGCAACCATTAGGTCCAGCAATCACGGTTACCGGATAAGTAAATGAAATCGACAGGTCGGCGATGCCGCGATGATTCCTGATGCGGATCGATTCGAGGAAATACCGCAGATGCGGCTTCTTGACCCGGAGTTGACTCCATATCTGGGTAAAATTGCTGTGTATCAGACTCATGGAAGAGACTCATGGAATGTTTGGTGGACTATATCAAAGTTTACACCGGCATGCGCCCCCACCGCAAGCCGAACATTGGCGAGACTTGCATAAACCGCCCTGGCTTGTGCATGATACGTCATGAAAATTCTGTCACACACACCCGGCCATTGGGGAGAATGGTTGCTGCTGCGCGGGCTGATCGCCTGGATCCGCTCCGGGGAGTTCCCGTCCGCCTACCGCAAGGCGCGCTGGCTCTCTGGCGTGGGCGCCCGCGTGTTCGCCTCGGAATGGGCCTGGGCCAACGCCAATCTGCGCCTGGTCTACGGCCCCAACCTGAACGACTCCCAACGCCAGAAACTGGCCCGCCTGGCGTTCGAAAATATTTTCTACAGTTACATGGAAGGGATGCGCGTCCATGAAATCCAATTCCAGGACGAACACCCCGAACGGCTGCGCGCGGCCCACGCCCTGGGACGGGGTGTCATCGTCTGCGGCGTACACATCGGCTGCTGGGAACCCGGACTCAAGCGCCTGGCCGGCATCGCCTCCCCTGCCGCCATCCTCTACCGCCACGCCAACAACCCCCTGAGCGAAAAGACCTTCATGGAGCTGCGCGCCAGCTATGGCGTGGAATGGATCTCCCGCCAGAACACCCGCGACATCATGCGCGCCTTGCAGGAAAAAAAGGTGGTGGGTTTCATGACCGACATCAATACCCGCGAAGGGGCGGTCACCGCCCCCTACCTCGGCGTCCCCGCCCAGTGCTTTCCCGGTCCGGCGCGCCTGGCCATGCGTTTCCGCGCCCCGCTGCTCCCCATCATCGCCACCCGCCAATCCCCCGGATCCGCCATCTTTCGTGTCGGCGAAGCCATCGATCCCCTCGCTGGTGGCGACGACCCCGACCGGGTCGCCATCCTCACCCAAAAGATCAACGACGCCTTCCTCCCCTGGGTCCACGAGTTCGCCGAGCAATACAACTGGCTCCACGCCCGCTGGCGCGCCCGCCCGGACGGAGCGCTCTGGACCCCGGACCAGGCCGCCTCCTTTGCCAACGCCAGCCATTCCACCCCCTCGCAACGGGTGCTCGACCTGATCTCATGAAGATCCTCCTGATCAAGACCTCCTCGCTGGGGGATCTCATTCACACCCTGCCCGCGCTGTGCGACCTCCATCGCCATCGACCCGACACCAGGGTCCACTGGGCAATCGAGGAGCATTTCACCAGTATTGGTTCCTGGGCGCCCAACGTGGAACAGGTGATCCCCGTGCCCCTGCGCCGCCTGCGCGCCAGCCCGTGGCGTCTGCTCCCCTTTCTGCGTCATTTCGCCAGTGTGACCCGCCAGCGCCACGACCTGATCCTGGACGCCCAGGGTCTGCTGTTCAAGAGCGCGCTCCTCGCCTGGCTGGCCGGCAAACCCCGCCACGGCTTCGACCGCCGCAGCGCCAGGGAACCGATCGCCAGTTTTTTTTATAATTTTTCTTATAATATACCCACCGACCTGCATGCCGTGGCACGGCTGCGCCTGCTGTTCGCCCAGGCCCTGAACCTCCCCCCTCCCGACGCTCCCGCCGATTTCGGCCTGCGGCACCGGCGGACCACGCCACAAAACGATCACCTGGTCTTTCTGCACGGCACCACCTGGGCCAGCAAGCTGTGGCCGGAGAGCCACTGGCAGGCCCTGGCCCGGCGCGCGCAACAAGAAAACCTCACGGTCCTCCTCCCCTGGGGCAACCCGGAGGAAGAACAACGCGCCCATCGCATCCGCGCTGCGGCCCCCGACGTCTGCCGGGTTTTGCCACGCATGCCTCTCGATGCGCTGGCCACCACCCTGGCCGGGGCGCGGGGGGTGGTGGCGGTGGATTCCGGTCCCGCCCATCTGGCGGCCGCCCTGGGCACGCCGACCCTCTGCCTCTACGGCCCCACCCCGGAGGCGCGCATCGGCATCGTGGGAGGCCACGTCCGCCGTTTGAGCGGACCCTGCCCGCTGGCCCCCTGCCGCAAACGCGCCTGTCCCTTGCGTCCCATCCCCCCCTGCCTGGCCGCCCTCGATGCGGAAACGGTCTGGAACGCCCTGGAGGCGATCCCTTGACCCCGCTCTCCCTGGTGCTCATCACCCAGGACGAAGCCGAGCGGCTGCCCGCCTGCCTGGACTCCGTGCCCTTTGCCGACGAGGTCGTGATCGTGGACTCCGGCAGCCGGGATGCCACCGTGGCGCTGGCGCGGGCACGGGGGGCGCGGGTCATCCAGCAGGAGTGGCTCGGCTTTGGCAGACAGAAACAATTGGCCGTCACCCTGGCCCGCAACGACTGGGTGCTCTGCCTGGACGCCGACGAACGCCTGAGCCTGCCCCTCCAGGAACACATGCAACGAGAACTCCGCTCCCCCCGCTGCCTGGCCTACCGCTTTGCGCGCCGCAACCGTTTCCTGGGCCGCTGGCTGCGCCACGGCGAGGGGTATCCGGATTACCAGTTGCGCCTGTTCCATCGCGGCCACGCCCGCTGGAGCGACGATCCCATTCACGAAGGAGTGACCGCCTCCACCCCGGTCGGCGACCTGTCCGGCGACCTGCTGCACGAGTCGGCCCAAACCCTGGAGTCCTACCTGGCCAAGCAGAACCGCTACACCTCCCTCCAGGCCGAACGGCTGGCCGACGCGGGCAAACGGCCCGGCCCGGCCCGACTGCTCCTCAGCCCCCTGTTTCGCTTCGTCAAATTCTACTTCCTGCGCCTGGGTTTCCTGGACGGGCTCCCTGGCCTGATCCACATCCTGATCGGCTGCATGAACAGTTTTACCAAATACGCCAAGACCCTGGAAAAAACTCTCCCCTCTTCATGACCGCCCCGCCAGGGCATCCCGCACCATGGCCAGGATCTCCTGGCGGGAGAACGGCTTGGCCAGGATGCGCCCGGCCCCGCACACTTGCGCGGTCTCCAGGGCGAATTGCGCCTTCTCGCCGGGACCGCCGCCGGAAATGGCGATGATCGGCAGGCCGGGATGATCCCGCACCATCTCCTCGATGGTCTCCAGGCCGTCCTTGCCGGGCATGAGGATATCGGTGATCACCAGGTCGGCGGGCTGCTCCCGGAAGCGGCGCAACCCCTCCTCGCCGTCCTCGGCCACCTCGGTCAGGAAGCCTGCCCGATCCAGAATCTGCCGCAAGACGTCACGCACCTGCCGTTCATCGTCGATGATCAAAATCCGTTGCATGATCCCCACTCCCGATTGATGGCCGAACCGCCGGAAAATAAACCCAAAAAGAGCTGCCCTTGCCCACCTCGCTCTCCACGACGATCCGCCCGTCGTGGCCCTGCACGATGCCATGGACCACCGACAACCCCAACCCGCTCCCCTTGCCCAGGCCACGGGTGGTGAAAAACGGCTCGAAGATGCGCTCCAGCACCTCCGGTTCGATCCCCACCCCCGTATCCTTCACCATGAGCCGCATGTACCAGCCGCTTTCCATCCCCTCCAGCGGGGCGCTGCCGGCGATCCAGGCCTCGTCCACCTGCACCCGGCTCAACTCCACCTCCAACACGCCCCCTTTTTCCCACATGGCCTGGGCCGCGTTGTTGGCCAGGTTCATGATCACCTGGTAGATGCGCGTCGAGTCGGCCAGCACCGGCCATTCGTCCCCATTGACCCGCACGGTGACCCGCACGCTGTCCGGGGCCATGATCTCCAGAAGCTTCATCGCCTCGCGGATCACCGGCCCCAGCAGGATGGGGAGCCGTTCCCCTTCGTCCCGGCGGCTGAAGGTCAACAGTCCCTTGACCACTTCCTTGGCCCGCACCACGGCCACCAGGATCTCGTTGAGGTTGTGGTGGGCCTGGCTGTTGGTCTCCACGTCGTCGAGCACCAGTTCCGCGTAGGAGTGGATGGCGGTCATGATGTTATTGAAATCATGAGCGATCCCCCCGGCCAGCACGCCGATGGACTCCATGCGTTGGGATTTGCGCAACTGCCAGCCCAGTTCCTCCTCGCGGGTGACATCGCGGCCCGCGCCGACGAAGAGGGTGATCCGTCCCTGCCGGTCCCGGATGGGGGAGATGGTCAGGTCCAGGTGCATGGTGGAGCCGTCCTTGCGCCGGGTCACGAAGCGGTTCTGCCAGCTCTCCCCGGATTGCAGCCGTTGCACCATGCGGTCATGGAAGGCCGGGGGGTGTTGATTGTTGCGCAGGAATCCGGCGTCCTTGCCGATCACCTCCTCCTCGCGGTAGCCGGAGAGGGCCTCGAAAGCGGGATTGACGTAGCGGGTGATGCCGTGGTCGTCGGTGATCAGGATCATGTCGGCGCTCTGCCGCACCGCCGAGGCCAGCCAGTCGTTGCTTTGGTTGAGCCGGGCGATGGTGGCGACATTTTCCCGCAGGGTTTTGTTCATGCGGTAGAGCCAGTAGGAAAGATACACGAGAAATGGCAACAGCGACAGGATCAGGACGGAAACCAGCTTGCCCAGATACCAGACATTGTGTTGCCGCGCCCAGTGGATGAAGGTTTCGAAAATGGTGATCTTGTCGATGGCGATCAGGATCGGGATCACGACCAGCCAGAAGATCCCCAGTTGGGGAAAACCGAGCAGCCACTTGCGGGTTCGCATGTTCTGGTCCGATCCTGACGAAAAAACGCCATTGCCATTGAAACACTGGACTTGCGCGCACAGTTTTGCATTAATCGAATCGGGTCGTCCAGTAAAATGAAGTCTTGGTTGCGACAAGGAGTACGCGCATGGGTATGCAGGTATTGCTGATCGGCGGGGGTGGACGGGAACACGCCCTGGCCTGGAAAATCGCCCGCTCCCCGCTGGTGAGCCGTTTGTGGTGCGCGCCCGGCAATCCGGGCATCGCGGCGCTGGCCGAATGCGTGCCGATCGGGGTCGAGGAGGTGGAGGCGCTGACCCGCTTCGCCAGCGAGCGCCAGGTGGATCTGGTGGTGGTGGGGCCGGAGACCCCGTTGACCCTGGGCCTTTCCGACACCCTGCGGGCCATGGGCATCGCGGTGTTCGGCCCGTCGCGGGCGGCGGCGGCCCTGGAGGGATCGAAGGTCTTCATGAAGGATCTGCTGGCCCGGCATGCCATTCCCACCGCCCCCTACCGGACCTTTCGCGACGCGGAGGCGGCGCGCGCCTACATACGGGAGCAGGGCGCGCCCATCGTGGTCAAGACCTCCGGGCTGGCTGCCGGCAAGGGGGCGATCGTCTGTTCCACCCTGGAGGAGGCCATGGAGGCGCTGGAACGGATCATGGTGCAACGGGAGTTCGGCGCGGCTGGCGACGAGATGGTGGTGGAGGGTTTTCTGCGCGGCGAGGAGGCGTCGCTGCTCGCCTTCGTGGACGGGGAGCGGGTGTTGCCCCTGGCGGGCGCCCAGGATCACAAGGCGATTTTCGACGGGGATCGCGGTCCCAATACCGGCGGCATGGGGGCCTATTCCCCGGCCCCCTGCCTGACCCCGGCTTTGACCCAACGCGCGGTGGAAGAGATTCTTTTGCCCACGGTGCGCGCCATGGCGATGGAGGGGTATCCCTACCGGGGCATTCTCTACGCCGGTCTGATGATCGATGGCGATGCGCTGCGGGTCCTGGAGTTCAATGTGCGTTTCGGAGATCCGGAATGCCAGCCTTTGCTCATGCGGATGCAATCCGATATCATGCCCTTCTTGCTGGCCTGCGCCAATGGCTCCCTGGAGGGAATGCGGGTGGAGTGGGATGAGCGCGCGGCGTTGTGCGTGGTGATGGCGGCCCGGGGGTATCCGGACGCCTCGCCGAAGGGGGATGCGATCCGCGGTCTGGATGCTGCCGCGCAGTTACCGGACATAGAGGTGTTTCATGCCGGAACGCGCCAGGAAAACGGCGTGGTCGTGACCGCCGGGGGTCGGGTGTTGGGGGTCACGGCGTTGGGGCACGGGGTTGCCGAGGCGCAACGCCTTGCCTATGAGGCGGTGGAGCGGATCTCCTGGGAGGGAGCGCAATTCCGCCGGGACATCGGATATCGGGCCGTGGCACTGGAGAAGAAACCATGATCAATGACACAACCCCGTTGGTGGGAATCCTCATGGGGTCCGATTCGGACTGGGAGGTGATGAAGGAGGCGGGCAAGGTGCTCAAGGCGTTTTCCGTGCCCTTCGAGATGCTGGTCACCTCGGCGCACCGCACGCCGGAGCGGACCCACGAATATGCCTCGACGGCGCACAAGCGCGGGGTGCGTATTTTAATAGTCGGGGCCGGGGCCGCAGCGCATCTGGCCGGGGTGGTAGCGGCGATCTCCAATCTGCCGGTGATCGGCGTGCCCCTGGCCGCCACGGATCTCCAGGGGATGGATGCCCTGCTCTCCACGGTGCAGATGCCGGGAGGGATTCCCGTGGCCACCATGGCCATCGGCAAGGCCGGGGCGAAAAATGCTGCTTTGTTCGCCCTGCGCATCCTGGCATTGGGGGATGCCGCCATTGCCGGAGAACTGGAAAAATACAAGGCCAAAATGGCCGAAGAGGTCATCCTCAAAAACGAACGGCTGCACTTGAGCGAGATCTGATCAGCCGTGTCGCAAGCCGCTGTGGACGCCCTGCGCCGGGGCGAGGTGATCGCCCTGGCCACGGAAACCCTCTTCGGCCTCTCCATCGACCCGGAGCATCCGGGGGCCGTGGCGCGCCTGCTGGCCATGAAGGGGCGCTCGCCAGAAAAGGGGTTGATCCTGCTGGTCCCGGACTTGGCGCGGCTGGAACCGTTGATCCTCCCCCCCTCGCCGGTGGCACGCGACCTGATGGCGCGCTTCTGGCCAGGGCCGTTGACCTTGGCGCTGCCCGCGCGGCTGCATCTGCCATCCCATCTGACGGGGGGAACCGGCTTCATCGCCGCGCGGGTCTCCCCCGCCCCCCAGGTGATGGCCCTGATGGCCCTGTGGCAACGGCCCCTGGTCTCCACCAGCGCCAATCGTTCCGGCCAGCCCACCCCTGCCCGCGCCGAGGAGGTGCGCGCCCTCTGGCCCGATGAGGCGCTTCTGGTCATCGACGGCTCCATCCGGTCGGATGGACTCCCTTCCACCCTGCTGCGGGTCGAGGGGGAACGGGTCACCCTGTTGCGCGCGGGCGCCATCCCGGCGGAAGCGCTCCAGGTGCGCCTGTCATGATACTCCGAACCGCCCCGACCCGAAGGAGGCACCGCCATGTCCCACCCATCGACGCACCCGGATCTCGAACACGCCATCGAGATCGCCCCGCGCATCTGGTGGGTGGGGCATCACTTCCCGGACGACCCCTTTCAATGCCACAGCTACCTGATCGAGCACGGCGATCAATCGGTGCTGTTGGATCCCGGTTCCGCGCTCACCTTCGACACCACCCTGCGCAAGATCCGGGAGGTCATCCCCCTGGAGCGGATCCGCTATTTCATCTGTCACCATCAGGACCCGGACATCACCGGCATTCTCCCCAGTCTCGACCGGCTCGTCACCCGCGAGGACGCCATCATTCTCAGCCATTGGCGGGCCAATGCCCTGCTCAGGCACCTGGCGCTGCAACGCCTGCCGCTCGCCTGTGTCGAGCAGCGCAACTGGCGTCTGGATCTCGGCGGGCGGGAGTTGCAATTCGTCTTCACGCCGTACCTGCATTTCAGTGGGGCCTTCTGCACCTTCGAGCCTGCCAGCGGGACCCTCTTTTCCAGCGACATCTTCGGCGCCATCGCCCACGACACCCCCCTCTTCGCCCAGGACGAGACCATCCTGGAGGGGATCCGCGCCTTTCATGAACACTACATGCCCAGCCAGGAGATTCTGCGCCACGGCCTGAGCCATCTGGAAAGCCTGCCGGTGCGTCTCATCGCGCCCCAGCACGGTGCCATCCTCCGACCGCCCCTGGTCGCCACGGCCTTCCAGGCGCTCAAGAATCTCGAATGCGGGCTGTTTTTGCTCACGCGCACCAACTCCGACTACCAGCGCCTTTCCAATCTCAACCGCATGTTGCGGGAGATGTTGCATTCGCTGGTCATCCATCGGGATTTCAGCGAGGTTGCCAGCCGCATCCTGGAACTGGCCAAACCCCTGATCCCGGTGACCGATCTGGAGTTCTACGCCCTGACCGATACCGGCGCGACGCTGCACCTGGCTCCGGAAAACGGTTTCCATGGTGTCCTCGCCGCGCCTCCCCCGGAGTGCCGGACATTTCTTGGCATGCATCGCGACCACTGGCACAGCAATCATGCCGGTCCCTATCTCATCACCCCCTATCCTGGCACCCCTGGCGATGTGGCGATTTTGCACGGGCTGGTGCTGCCCCTCTTTGCGCCGCACAACGATCTGGTGCAGGCCGTGGTCCTCTTCCGGCTGACCGGAATGCTGGCCATGGACGACGAGATGGCCCACATCCTCACCCAGTTGAGCATCCCCCTCGGAGTGGCCGTGGAACGCGAGATCATTTTGCGGATCATGGACATGACGCAAAAGGAAAACTACGAACGTTCCATCCGCGATCCCCTCACCAATCTGTACACCCGCTACTACATGCACGAGGCCCTTGCCCGGCTGTGCCGCATTCACGACCGGGATCCCGCCTCCAGCATCACGATCCTGGCCTTCGACATCGATCACTTCAAATCGATCAACGACACCTACGGGCATGCCATGGGGGATGAAGTTCTGCGCATCGTGGCGCGGATCCTGGCCGAGGGGGTGCGCAACGAGGACATTCCGGTACGCCTGGGCGGGGAGGAGTTTTTTATATTTCTCATTGCGACTACCGAGAAGATCGCCAACGAGGTGGCGGAACGGATTCGCGAGCGGGTGGCGCGGCAGCGTTTCGCGCCTCCCATGGAAGCACGCACCGTGACCATCAGTTGCGGCATTGCCAGCCGCCAGGTGGGGGAGGCCATGGAAAAGGCGATGGAGCGGGCGGACACGGCCCTGTATCGGGCCAAGTCCACGGGTCGCAACCGGGTGGTGCGCCTGTGACCGGGCAAAGGACCGTGTCTATTCCACGGTGACGCTCTTGGCCAGGTTGCGGGGCTGGTCCACGTCCGTGCCCTTGAGGGTGGCGATGTGGTAGGCGAGCAGTTGCAGGGGCACCACGTACAGAATTGGGGCGGCCAGGGCGCCGCACTCCGGCATGGGGATGACATGATCGGCCCGGAAGGGGGGTTGGGCGTCGGAGTCGGTGGTGATCACCACCAGGCGTCCTCCCCTGGCGCGGGCCTCTTCCAGGTTGCTGACCAGTTTGTCGAACAGCGGATCCCTGGGGGCGACCGCCACCACCGGGAGGTGGGCGTCGATGAGGGCGATGGGGCCGTGTTTCATCTCGCCGGCGGCGTACCCTTCGGCGTGGATGTAGGAGATTTCCTTCAATTTCAATGCGCCTTCCAGGGCGATGGGAAAGCAGGTGCCGCGACCCATGAACAGGAAGCCCCTGGCATTCATGAAATGACCGGCGATCTGCTGCACCACCTCGTCGTGGAGCAGCACCTGTTCCAGGCGGGCCGGGATGCGCACCAGTTCCGCGACCCATGCCGTCTCCTGTTCCCGGCTCAGCCGTCCCTTGGCGCGGGCGAGGGAGAGGGTCAGACAGGCCAGCACCGCCAGTTGGGTGGTGAAGGCCTTGGTGGAGGCCACGCCGATTTCCGGGCCGGCCTGGGTGTAGAGCACCGCGTCCGCCTCCCTGGCCATGGTGGACTCCGGCACGTTGACGATGGCCAGGACCTTCTCGCCCTGGGAGCGGGCAAAGCGCAACGCGGCCAGGGTATCGGCGGTTTCGCCGCTTTGCGAGACCACCACCGTGATGGCTCCCGGCAGGGAGGGGGGTTCCCGGTAGCGGTATTCCGAAGCGATATGGACGCTGACCGGCAGATGGGCCAGGGATTCCAGCCAGTAGGCCGCCACCAGTCCGGAGTGGTAGGAGGTGCCGCAGGCGATGATGTTGACCGCCGCCACTTGTGACGCGTCGATGGCCCCTTCCATCTCGTGGAGGTCCACGGTCTGTTCCGAGGGGTTGATCAATCCCTTGAGGGTCTCTGCCAGGGCCGTGGGTTGTTCGAAGATCTCCTTCTGCATGAAATGGCGATAGGGCCATTTGTCGGTGAGATCGGCGTTGACCAAGGAGATCTTGACCGGGCGCGTGACAGAATTGCCGTTGACGTCGAGGATTTCGGCCCGTTCCCTGGTGAGGATCACCAGGTCATCGTCGTTCAGGTAGACCATGCGACGGGTATAAGGGACCAGTGGGGTGGCATCCGAGGCGATGAAGTTTTCGCCTTCGCCCAGGCCGAGGATGAGGGGGGAGCCGCGCCGTACCGCGATGAGGAGGTTGATGTCGCGGATCAGGATCCCCAGGGCGAAGGCGCCGTGCAGGCGGCGCATGGCCATGCGCACCGCCGTTGCGGGGTCCAGGCCCCGATCCAGTTCCCGGTCGATGAGGTGGGGAATCACCTCGGTATCGGTATCCGAGGCAAAGGTGACCCCTTGGCCTTGCAGCTCCCGGCGCAACTCCTGGTAGTTTTCGATGATGCCGTTATGCACCACCGCCGTACGGCGGGTGAGGTGAGGGTGGGCGTTCTGTTCGGTGGGGGGGCCGTGGGTGGCCCAGCGGGTATGGCCGATGCCGACGTAGCCGGTCACGGGGGATTCCGCCAGTTTTTCTTCCAGATGGATCAATTTCCCCTTGGAGCGGGTGATGAGCAGCTCCCCGTCGCGGGCCAGGACGGCGATGCCGGCGGAGTCGTATCCCCGGTATTCGAGCCGTCTGAGTCCTTCCACCAGGATGGGGGTGGCGTTGCGTTCACCGATGACACCGATAATGCCGCACATGGTCTCGATCCCTTACCAGGCGAGTTGTGGTTTATGGATCCTTCTTGACAAAGCGCGCCTTTTTTTCTGCCCACCTCTCGATGTGGGTCTGTGCCGTGCGGGAGACCGCCAACGCAGCGGCGGGCACGTCCCTGGTCACCGTGGTCCCGGCTCCGATGGTCGCGCCCGCGCCAACCCGCACCGGCGCGACGAACTGCACATCGGAACCCACGAAAACATGATCCTCGATCACCGTCCGATGCTTGTGTACCCCATCGTAATTGCAGGTAATCGTCCCTGCCCCGACGTTGACCCCACTCCCCACCTCGGCATCGCCAATGTAACTCAAATGATTGACCTTCGACCCCTCGCCAATCACGGCCTTCTTCAACTCGCAAAAATTGCCGACCTTGGCGCGACTCGCAAGTTGCGTCCCTGGCCGCAAACGGGCATACGGCCCAATCTCGCTCGCCCCCTCGATCACGGCCCCATCCAAATGACAAAACGCATGAACACGCGTACCCGAACCGATGAGACTCTCCTGAATCCGACAGAACGGCCCGATGTGACACCCCTCCCCGACCACGCTCCCCGGACCTAGCATCACCTGCGGCTCGATGACCGTGTCCGGCCCGATCTCGACATCCGCCGCCAGCCAACACGAGGCGGGGTCCACGAACGTAACGCCAGCAGCCATGAACCGGGCCGTCAACCGCGCCCGCATGGCCACCTCCAACCCGGCCAACTGCGCCCGGTCATTCACCCCGGACAAGGCCACCGCATCCGCCGCCCGCAACACCCCCACGCGACCCTCGGCAATGGCCAGGGGGACGATATCCGGCAAGTAATATTCGTTCTGGGCATTCTGGTCGGTGATGTGCGCCAACCATTCCGCCAGGCGCGCCACGTCCACGCAATAGAAACCGGTGTTGACCTCGGTCAAGGCCCGCACCGCAGCATCGGCGTCCTTCTCCTCGACGATGCGCGCCAGGCCGCCCCGCGCATCCCGCACCACGCGTCCATAGCCGTCCGGCTTCTCCAGGACCGTGGACAAGAGCGTCAGGAGATTGCCTTCCCGCCGATGCTCCTCCAGCAACGCCTCCAACACCCCGGTCTCCACCAGGGGGTGATCGCCATTGAGGATCAGCAGTTCACCGGACAACCCCTCCAGCACGGGCAGGGCGCACATCACGGCATGCCCCGTGCCCCTGCGCTCCTCCTGCCGCACCCAATGAATGTCCGGCGCGGCCAGTTCCCGTTCCACCAGATCCGCGCCGAATCCGGTCACCACGGCCAGGTGATCGGGCCGCATCCCGCGCACCGCGCGCAGGATGTGCCACAGCAGAGGCCTTCCGGCCAGTCGATGCAATACCTTCGGAAGTCTCGATCGCATCCGGGTGCCTTGACCCGCGGCCAGTACCAGGACAGAGCAACGGTTCATGTGCGACATTTTGACCTTGAAGGGACCAATTCAATCACGCCCCCCAACAGACATCACGCGCCTTCACCGATATGCGCCTTATAAGCAGCAAAAAATTTTTCATAACCCGCATGCCATTGCCCAGGCTTTTCTTGCAGACACAGCCCATCACCCTGCTGATAGGCAAGCTGAATTTGCTCAATCACATGCTCTGGTGTACTGTTGTGCAATGTGCCCTTGGCAGGCAACCCCTTCTTGATCGCCACCAAGCACGCCTTCGATAGTGCTTCGGGAAGTGCCTCGCTCATCATGGTCTACCTGTATCGATTATGGGGGGTTAGCAATCCATGGTATATTCAGACAATCCATTGAAGAAAAAGTCGTCAAAAAAAGCTTGCCCATAAGCTTTTTTGACCCATCCACTAAGGAAGCGAACGGTAAAAACTTTTTATACCATGTTCACAGTCATCATTACAAACCAAAGCAGAATTTTTAAAAATCATATAAATTCCATAACGACCCAAATTGTCACGATCTCTATCCTGGATCATGGTATGCGCCAATTTACTCCAAATCTGACTGTTGATCTTCCGCCCTTTCGAATACCTGTAAACAAACTGATCCATCAAAATCAGCAAGGCGATTTTGGCGATGTCCCCTTTCAAACCGGTAAACAACTCGGTAACCGCTTGCCCATACCAATAAGCCAGCTTCATGATATCGATATTTTTATCGACTCTGACATCATATTCCCTGGCATAGCAGGCCATATTCTGACCGGTTCGCATAATGATTGTGTATTCATTGTTTATTATTACATCCTTCATCTCGCAAATCATATGATGTATATTATTTATTTCAAAAGGAACCTGATCAGGAATAAGATCCTCTATCTCCAATCCATACACATAATTCAGACTAAAAAAAGCGCGTAAAAGCAAGGAATCTCCTACGCGCTCATTACCATTCTCCACAACCCTCAACCCTAAATAATCCTGACGAATCACACTCAAAGCCTGATGAAGGCTTTCCAGGGTCAATTCTGCAGTCACTTCCATGGCGTTCGTCACTCATCTTGCACATGCTATACCATTTGCTTATTCAGCACACTCAGACAGGCATTGGCGAAATCCACACGGTTCTGCCAGTAGGCGCACTGGCCGTCCGTGGAGGGGATGGCGCACAGCCTCTCCTGGGCATCCTTCAACTCCTGCTCGACCTGCTGCCGGTTGAGATCCTCCCGCGCCACGGCCCGCTCGGTGAGGATGGTCACCTTTTCCGGCAGGACCTCCACGTAACCGCCGGCAATGACGTACCGCTTGACTCTGTTGTCCTCCGGTCCGACCGGGAAGCCCATGGTCATGACACCGGGCTTGAGCAGGGTCACCATGGGGGCATGGCCGGCCATGACGCCGAAATAGCCCTCCACGCCTGGCGCGGTGACCAGATCGGTATCCTCGGAGATCAACACCGACTCTGGAGTCACGACCTCCAGATGAATGAAAATGGACATGAGCGCGGTTCCCTTTTATTTACTGCTTGGCCAAACGGCGGCCCTTCTCGATGGCGCTGTCGATGTCGCCCACCATGTAGAAGGCGGCCTCGGGCAGGCTGTCGTGCTTGCCCTCCACGATCTCCTTGAAGCCGCGCACCGTCTCCTTGAGCGGGACATACACCCCCTTCTGTCCGGTGAAGGCCTCGGCCACATGGAAGGACTGGGAGAGGAAGCGCTGGATTTTTCTGGCGCGGAACACGGTGAGCTTGTCTTCCTCGGACAGTTCGTCCATGCCCAGAATGGCGATGATATCTTGCAGCGACTTGTAGGTCTGCAACACCCGTTGCACCTCGCGGGCGACCTTGTAATGCTCCAGGCCCACCACCTGGGGATCCAGGATACGGGAGGTGGAGTCCAGCGGGTCCACGGCGGGATAGATGCCGATTTCCGCGATCTGACGCGACAACACGGTGGTGGCGTCCAGATGGGAGAAGGCGGTGGCCGGGGCCGGGTCGGTGAGGTCGTCTGCCGGGACATAGATGGCCTGCACCGAGGTGATGGAACCGTTGGTGGTGGAGGTGATCCGCTCCTGCAAGGTGCCCATGTCGGTGGCCAGGGTGGGTTGATAACCCACGGCAGACGGGATGCGACCCAGCAGGGCCGACACCTCCGAACCGGCTTGCGTGAAACGGAAGATGTTGTCGATGAACAGCAGCACATCCTGTTTGGCCACGTCGCGGAAATACTCTGCCACGGTCAGGCCGGTCAGGGCGACACGGGCACGCGCGCCTGGCGGTTCGTTCATCTGACCATAGACCAGGGCGGCCTTCGAATTTTTGTAGTTGTGGGGATCGATGACCTTCGAGGCGATCATTTCGTGGTAGAGGTCGTTGCCCTCGCGGGTGCGCTCGCCCACGCCGGCGAACACCGAGTAGCCGCCATGGCCCATGGCCACGTTGTTGATCAGTTCCATGATCAACACGGTCTTGCCCACGCCGGCGCCGCCGAACAGGCCGATCTTGCCACCCTTGGAGTAAGGGGCGAGCAGGTCCACCACCTTGATGCCGGTTTCGAGGATTTCGGCCTCCGTGGATTGATCCGCGAAGGCGGGGGCCGGGCGGTGCATGGAGAAGGTCTGCCTGGTCACGATGGGGCCGAGTTGATCCTGGGGATCGCCGACGACGTTCATGATGCGGCCCAGGGTCTCGTCACCCACCGGGACCTGGATCGGCGCGCCGGTGTCCACCACTTCCTGACCTCGCACCAGACCATCGGTGGAGTGCATGGAGATGGTACGCACCGTGCTCTCTCCCAGGTGCTGCGACACTTCCAGCACCAGGCGGCCCTGATCGCCGCGGTCTATGTGCAGGGCGTTGAGGATGGCCGGCAGTTCGCCGTCGAAACGGACATCCACCACTGGCCCAACCACCTGAATCACACGTCCACCATTTTTGCTCATTGATCGCTCCGTCTTTGTTGCCGGTCACTTGATAAGGTGTCTGCCCGCAGCCTAGCCCTTCAGGGATTCGGACCCACCGATGATCTCCATCAGTTCGGTGGTGATGGCCGCCTGGCGCGTTCGGTTGTAGGTGATACTGAGTTTCTTCAACATTTCGCCCGCGTTGCGCACGGCGTTGTCCATGGCGGTCATGCGCGCCGCATGCTCGGCCGCATTGGATTCCGTCAGGGCCTGGAACACCTGCACCGCGATGTTGCGGGGCAGCAGGGCCTCCAGGACGGTCTCCTCGTCCGGTTCGAAGAGCGGAGCGCCTCTGGGTTCATCGTCGTCGAGCGGCTCGACGGGGGCCGGGATGATCTGCCGCCAGGTGAGTTCCTGGGTCATGGCCGACTTGAAGGCGTTGTAAACGATGTGGCATTCGTCGAACTCACCGTTGGCGAAGTCGGTGAGCAGTTTGGCTGCCACCTGCTGCTCGGTGAGGTCGAAGGAAAGCGCGCGGGAGAGGCCCGCATGGACATCCCGGATCATGTCGCCGTACTGCCGTTTCATCACGTCGTGCGCCTTGCGGCCCACGAAGGTGAGCATGACCTGGTGTCCCTCGGCGGTCAGTTGGGCGATGCGCGCCCTGGTCGAACGGATGACCACGCTGTTGAAGCTGCCGCACAAACCGCGATCGGCGGTGTAGACGACCAACAGGATCTTCCTGGATCCCTCGCGCACGGGGGCCAGCAGGGGAGGCGCGCCGGTCGCCGGGATGAGGGCGGCGATGCCGTTGATCATGGCCCGGATCCGTTGGCTGTAGGGCCGCGTGGCCAGTGCCCGCTCCTGGGAGCGGCGCAGCTTGGCCGCCGAGACCATTTTCATGGCCTTGGTGATCTGCCGGGTATTGTTGACCGACCGGATCCGGTTGCGGAGATGTTTTAAGTTGGCCATGCGCCCTTCCTCTTCCGCCTTATGAAGAAGACTTCGTGAGTTTGCCCGCCATCTCGCCTGCAGCCTTTTGATCGGCGTACTTTTTGATAAAAGCGCTCAGGATGGTGGTCAGGTTCTCTTCCATCTCCTTGGAGAGTTTCTCTTCCTTTCTGATGGATTCCAGGACGGATTTCTGCTGGGTGCGCATGTATTCCAGGATGCCCTGTTCCACATCGGTGACCCGCTTGACCTCCACATCGTCCAGCAACCCGCGGGCGCCGGCGAAGAGCACCACGGCCTGCTCTTCCATGGAGAGTGGCTGATATTGCGGCTGTTTCAACAATTCCATCAGCCGCTCGCCGCGATGAATCAGTTTCTGGGTGGAGGCGTCGAGGTCGGAGCCGAACTGGGCGAAGGCGGCCATTTCGCGGAACTGGGCCAGGTCCAGACGCAGCGAACCGGCCACCTGCTTGGTGGCCTTCACCTGGGCCGAGCCGCCCACGCGGGAGACGGACAGGCCCACCGAGATGGCTGGGCGCATGCCGGAGTAGAAGAGTTCCGATTCCAGGAAGATCTGGCCATCGGTGATGGAGATCACGTTGGTCGGGATGTAGGCCGACACGTCGCCGCCCTGGGTTTCGATGATGGGGAGCGCGGTCAAAGAGCCGCCGCCATTGGCCTCGTTGAATTTGCAGGCCCGCTCCAGCAGACGGGAGTGGATATAGAAGACATCGCCGGGATAGGCCTCGCGTCCCGGAGGACGACGCAGAATCAGGGACATCTGCCGATAGGAGACCGCCTGCTTGGAGAGGTCGTCGTAGACGATCAGGGCGTGCATGCCGTTGTCACGGAAGTATTCGCCCATGGCGCAGCCGGAATAGGGGGCGAGGAATTGCAGCGGCGCCGGCTCGGAGGCGGTGGCCGATACCACGGTGGTGTAGGCCATGGCGCCATGCTTTTCCAGGGTGCGCACCACCTTGGCCACGGTGGAGCGTTTCTGACCGATGGCCACGTAGACGCAGAAGACCGGCTTTTCGGTTTCGTGGGTGCGGCGCTGATTGATGATGGCGTCCACGGCCACGGCGGTCTTGCCGGTCTGGCGGTCGCCGATGATCAGTTCGCGCTGGCCGCGTCCGATGGGGACCAGGGCGTCCAGTGCCTTCAGGCCGGTATAGAGCGGCTCGTGTACCGACTTGCGGGGAATGATGCCGGGGGCGATCACCTCCACCATGGAGCGGTTCTTGGCGTTGATCGGACCCTTGCCGTCGATGGCGTTGCCCAGCGCGTCCACGACGCGGCCCAGCAGCTCCTTGCCCACCGGCACATCCACGATGCGCTTGGTCCGCTTGACCACGGTCCCTTCCTTGATGTTGCGGTCATCGCCGAAGATGACGACGCCGACGTTGTCCTCTTCCAGGTTGAGGGCCATCCCTTGGGTGCCGTCCTCGAAGAGGACCATTTCGCTGGCCATCACCTTGTCGAGCCCGTGGACGCGGGCGATGCCATCCCCCACGGCGATCACCTGTCCCACTTCTGAGATCTCGGCCTCGACGCCGTAGTTGGCGATCTGTTTCTTGATAATTTCGCTAATTTCGGCGACACTGATCTGCATCGAACAGTTATCCTCTCATCTGGGCTTTGAGCCGGTTCAAATGGTTGCGAACCGAATAATCCATCATCAGGCTTCCGATCCGCACGACAATACCGCCAAGAAGGTCGGGTTGGGTGCTGTGTTCCAGCCGGATCTCTTTTCCGGTGATTTTGCCCAGGGTGGTTTTCAGGGCCTCGGCATGGTTGGCGTCGAGGGGCGTTGGGGAACGCACCTCGACGGTCATGCGACCACCACGCACCTCCGTCTCCTCATGATAGGCGACGATAATGGCCTCCACAAGGGCCATGCGCCGTTTGTCCACCAGCAGTTTCAGGAGATGACCGGCAATCCCGGTTGGCTGCGCGTGTTGGATGAAGGCATCCACCGCCGCGTGTTTTTCGTGGGCGGGCGCAGTGGGGCTTGTGAGCATCAGGCGCAGATTGGGAATGGTGTTCAGAAGTTCCGCGAAGCGGGCGAGATCCTCGCCGACGACTCCCAGTTGATTGCGTTCGTTCGCCAGTTCCGCAAGGGCGGTGGCATATCGTTTGGCCAGGGCAAAATTCAGCACGCTGATTCCTCTTTCGTTGCGAACTCTATTGAGCCTTATTGGGTGCGGGCGACTGCATTCGGAGGAATTGAATAACACACCTGCCGGGGAGTTTCAAGGAAGGGCAACGACGATAACGGCGTCCTTCGATTTTTTTTTCCAAAGCCTTTTTTTCCACCCGGCCATCCGGCGAGTCGGCTATAGTGTCGCAACCCTCGGACGACCCCGGATATTGAGGAGAATCGATCATGATGCGTTATTGGCGCTTGCTGCTGGTGACACTGCCTTTTGTGGAAATCTGGCTGCTGATCTGGGCAGGCCGGCATCTGGGCGCGGGGACGGTTCTGCTGAGCCTGGTGGCGGCAGGCCTGATCGGGGCCGCGTTGATCCGGGGCACCGGGCCGCGCGCCCTGGACGCGATCCAGGAACGCCTGCTGCGCGACGAGTCACCGGGCGGGGAACTCCTCGATGCCGCGATGATGCTGACCGCCGGGGCCATGCTCGTCCTGCCGGGCTATTTGTCGGACCTGGCCGCGATCCTCCTGCTGATCCCCTGGACCCGTTCGATCCTGCGCGCCCGGATCCTGACCATCCTCGTCAGGCACGCCAGGCCGATCCCCCCCGCCGGCAAGATGGTCATCGAGGGCGAGAGCACCCGCGAGGAGAACGACCCGCCCCGCTCAGCGATTCAGTAGCCGCTTGCCCATGCAGGCGAAACACTGGGTGCTGATCGTCCGGCCCATGCCGGTCAGTTTCCTGCCGCAGTCCAGACACAACCCGGCGGCCTTGCGGCGTTCCCGCTCGGTCGGGTTGAGGGCCAGGGTCTCCTGAATCGCCGGGGTTTCGTCCTCGTTGAGCAACTCGCACGCCGGCCAGCACAGATCGGTGCGCCGCGCCAACGCCTCCCGCACCGCCGGACGGCCATCCGTGACCAACAGCATCATGAGGGCCTCCGGCAGGGAGGGATTGCCCGCCACCGCCAGCCGGACCCGCTCCTCCCCCTCGTTGATGAGCCGTTCCAGCAGATCTGCCGGGGTGGAGGGGTTGCCCGCCACCGCCTCCCGGATCTCGCGGCTGTCGAGCACCGCGAATTGCCGCAGCAGTTCCGGCGCGGTCCCCGGCGCCTCGGCCACGCCCCGCAGCCGCTGCCTGGCCGCCTCCCGCACCCGGTGATCCTCGTCGCGGCACAGGAGGTCCACCATCGGCAGCGCCAGCATCCGGTTGCCGCACACCGCAGCCCGCACCTCGGCGCGACCGCACTTGGCCAGCAGTTGCAAGCTACTCGTCGATTTGGTCTCCCCGGCCAACGCCACCACCGCATCCGCCACCATGCGCGACCGGTCGTTGGCCAGCCGGTTGATGACCGCCAGCGACGCCTTCGGATTCCGCGCCACCGCCACACGGATATGCGGCGACTTGTCCAGCGACATCTGATTGAGCAGGGCCTCGGGCAGCGCGGGGTTGCGCGCCAGGGTCAACCGCACCTCCTCGAAATAGTCGTCCCCCAGCCCCAGCAACACCACCTCCGGGGCGTTCGGATTGGCCGCCACGCACTGGCGCACCTCCTGGTTCTCGTCCCGTCCCAGCCGTTCCAGGATGGCCGCTCCCGCCCCCTTGCCCTTGAGCACCCTCCCCACCACCTTGCGGGTCGAAACGCAATGCTCCAGCAGAAAACGCACCGCATCGGGCGGCATCACCGGCAGCCATTCGGCGCGGATCTTCACGTCGTAGGTCCCTTCCCGGACATCGGACGCGTTGCGGTCGATGAACTCCAGGCAATCTTCCAGGGAAACCGGATCGATGACAGGCATGACCACCTCCAGCCGTTACGGGGGATGCGGCGGCGGCGCCGCGATGCATCAACCAGCCTAGCACAATGGCCACCATTGTGGAACCATGACTTGGGCCACGCCCATCGATAAAGAAAATATTGCTATGTCAAATTTTTTTTTTGACATTTTCGTTTGCATACCGTAAACTGATTCCACTATAATCAATACGCGTGTTCACATACTTCAGGGGGAAATGCACATGTCACTGGCACTCACGAACGAAAATATCGCTTCATCCAATCCCTGGATGCTCGCCAAACGCGGCGCGCCCACCCAGCGCAACCGCCCGGCCCACCCGCGCATCGCCGAACGCTGGAACCGCTTCCTCTGGAACCAGGTCAACAAACTCACCCCCACAGCCACACTGCCCACTACCATTACCCCCCCCGAAGACCATGCCACACGCTTCATCGACATGATGGAACGGGCCATCATCGGCGCCCTCGTCTCCCTGTGGGCACTGGCCGGATGGGCGCTCCTCCAGGGCGTGCGCGCGATCTTCTTCTGATCCTCCCCCACCTCCCCGCCGTTCCAATCCAAAGCCCACAAGGCTCTTGGAAAGGACGGCGTGGCTTTGCCCAACGGCATGATCACAACGAACAATTGCCATTTGCCAAGCAATCGGCCACAATAGGCCACGACGTTACCATGCCGATTCTCGCAATCACCCAAGCAAAATAAGGAAAACAAATGAAAAAACAATTTGTCGCACTCCTGCTATGGGTTGCTCTCCTGGGGTTGACCGGTTCCCCCGCAACCGCATCGACCAACGAGCAAACCCCGTTCACCAAAACGGAAATGGAAAAATTCATCACCGACTACCCCAACTTCATCCAATGGCTCTCCAAACGCAACTCCCGCTTCGAATCCCTGCACAGCCCCTGGCTGATGGCCGGCATGCGCTACGACAAGGAGTTCACCGCCCGCCTCGCGGAAAACAAATGGGACCCGGATCGCTTCTTCTACCTGCTCAACCACATCAATACCGGCCTCCTGCTCACCGCCTCGGAAAAAATGGAAGCCGAAGCCAAGGCGCGCATGGAACAAGACCGCAAGGAAATGCAAACCCAGTCGGATCAACAGCAACAGGAAATGCGGCAACGGACGAAGGATGACAACCAGGAAATGCAAAAACAGATGGCCGCGCACCAGGCACAGATCCGCGCCAACCCCTACATCCCCCCCCAGGAAAAACAACGCATCCTCGCACAAATGAACCAGGCCAACCTCCCGGCCTCCGGCGCAGAAACCGCCGGCCAAATCACGGAAGAACAAAACCGCTGGTTCGCTGCCCAGGAACGGGAAATCCGCGCCAACCCCTTCATGCACCCCATGCAGCGGCAACAAGCCCTGCAACAGATCCGGCAAGCCCGCCAGTTCCAACAGCAGCATACCGCCGCCGGGCAACCCGACGGCCCCCGCTTCCGCTCACAGGAAGATATGCAAAAAGAGATGCGGAATCAGCACCAGGAGTGGTTCAGGAATCAAAAACAGAGCCTGCAGGCCAACCAGTTCATCCCGCCGGCGCAAAAACAGGAAATGCTCAAGCAATTGGCCGCCTCCGAGACGCAATTCAATGCATCCCTCGAACCGCAGCCCATCCCGTCCATCATCCCGTCTGCGGAAAAGACGCTGATCGAAGCCAATCAACAGAAATTGATGGGCATCATTTTCGGCGAGGCGAAACCGTAACGGCCCGACAGGCACACGACGCCCCCCCGCAACACGGGGGGCGTCTCACGGACCACGCAGAAAACTCTCCAACGCCCTGCGCACCGGCACGAACTGCTGATGCACCCCCAGCAGGGAGACATGGGCATCCTCCCAGGACTTGAGCTTGATCTTCTCGTGCAGGGTGCGGGTGTGAAGCTGCAACTGGGGAAAAATGGTATTGGCCATGCTCCCCTTCAACACATGAGCCGTGGCCCTGGCGGTCTCGTAATCCTTCTCGCGCAGGTCGCGCTCCAGGCTTTCCAGCAACTCCGGAATCTGGTTGACCAGCAATCCCGCCACATCCCGGAAATCCTCCTCGGGCAAGCCGATGGACTCCATGGCCCCCTTGAGCAGGTTCACCTCGGAGAAATCATCGCCAGGGAGCGGTGACCCGCGCTCCGCGCCCCTCTCCCTGGACGGGAGGCCCCCCTCCCGAACCGCGACGGGCGTCAGGTAGCGCTCCAGCACGCCTTGCAGCTCATGCAGGGTCACGGGCTTGGCCAGAAAGGCGTCCATGCCCGCGCGCTCCCCCATCCGCCGGTTGTCGCTGGTGACGTTGGCGGTGAAGGCCACGATCGGCACGGCGGGCCGTCCCTGTTCCCCTTCCCAGACGCGCATCTGGCGACTCGCCTCGTAGCCATCCATGCCCGGCATCTGGCAGTCCATGAAGACCAGTCCGAAGGTGTATTCGCGGAATCGGGCCACCCCCTCGCGGCCATCCGCAGCGGTCACCACGCGCTTCGGGTCGCAACCGAGGTGGGCCAGCATGCCCTTGGCGACCGTCAAATTGGCGGCATGGTCGTCCACCAGCAGAATCCAGGCATCGTAGCTGGCCGTCCTGCCCGACGCCTCGCGCTGGTCATCGGCGGACGGAGTGGCCTCATTGGCCCGCAGCACCCACTCCATGGCGGAACGCAGACGCGGGGCGCTCACCGGCTTCTTGAGACAAATGGCCACGCCAGGCAGGGTAGCGGTCTGATCCAGCCCCTGATCCAGCAGATCGGTCAACAGGATCATGCGGGGAATCAGATCCGTGTAACGCAACTCCAGGCTGGTCTCGCGCGAGTCGCGGCCCGGCCTCTGGTTGAGCACGACCAGATCGTAAGGCGCGCCCGCAGCCTTGGCCTGCCGCAGGGTCTCCAGGGCAGTGGTCACCTCGGAAACATATCCGCAACGCACGCCGAAACGGGTCAGGACATCATCCAGGAAGGTGCGTTGCAGACCATCGATCTGCACCCCCAACACCCGCAAGCCCTGAAAAATGCCCAAATCCCCATCCATGGCCTCCGGAAACGGCGGATGGGCCAGCCGCACGGAAAAATAAAAAATGCTGCCGCTGGGGGCATAGGGATTGACATCCACGCCGATCTCGCCCCCCATCATCTCCACCAGCCGCCTGGTGATGGCCAGCCCCAGACCGGTCCCCGCATACCCTTGCCGCCTGTGGCTCTCGGCCTGGATGAAGCGGTCGAAGATCCGCTCCCGTTCCTCCACAGGAACGCCCGGACCGGTATCCCGCACCTCGAAGAGGTATTCGGTCCAGCCATCCTCGTCGGCGACCGGTCCGCCATGCAGCTCCACCACCCCGCCCTCCGGGGTGAATTTGATGGCATTGCCCAAAAGATTGGTAAAAATCTGCCGCAGACGATTGACATCCCCGCGCACCATCGTGGGCATGCCGTGGGGAAAGAACGGCGTCAGCTCGATCCCCTTGGCATGGGCCAGGGTGGCCAGGATCAGGGCCGATTCGTCCACCAAGTCGCGCAGGTCGAAATCCATCACGTCCAGGGAGAGCAGATCGGCCTCGATCTTGGAAAAATCCAGGATGTTGTCGATGAGCGCCAGCAGGGTCTTGCCGGAACCGTAGGCCAGACGCACCTGCTCCATGCGATCATGGCTCAACGAGGCCTCGCGCAACAGCTCCAGCATGCCCAGGACCACGTTCATGGGGGTGCGGATCTCGTGGCTGACCGTGGCCAGGAAATCGCTCTTGGCGTTGCTGACCGCCAGGGCATGATCCCGTTCCCCGGTCAGCTCGCGGGTGCGGACGCGGATCCGTTCCTCCAGGGTATCGGTCAACTCCCGCAGGGCCGCCCTGGTGGCGCGCAAACGCCGATGCGAGGTCAGCGCGAAGCCGGCCAGCCCGACACATGCCACCGAGAGCACCACTCCAAGGATCACCAAGGTCGTCTCCTGTCCTGGTCTTGCAAGTATTCAGAAAATGTACAGCTCGTCGAACTGCCGCACGTTCTCCAGCAGCTGCGCCACCAGGCGCGACTGTTCGTCCGGCTGGGTGGCGACGGCAATGGCCCTGGTCTGGTGAATGATCGCCAGCCAGGTGTTCAGATGGACGTGATCGATCTGGGCGGCCATCACCGACAGGGATTCCATGGCGATCAGGCTGCGCTCGGCGATCCGATGCAGATCTGCGGCCACCTCCGGCGCAACACCCCGGTCACGGATGGCGTCGATGCCCAGCACCAGGGTGGACGGGGGCGGCAGCAGATCCTTCCCCATCTCTCCGGCCTTCCAGTTCGGCAGGCAGCGATCCACGATGGGCGACAGGAAGGTGCGCAGGGTGAACTTCCAACTGCGGCGGGCATCGATGACCGAGCGTTTCTCGTAGAGGGCGAACACCACCACCAGGAACCCCCCCTGGAGACAGAATCCGATCAACTGCGGCAACAGGCTTTTGGTCAGGCTGGTCTGGGCATACATCCAGAGGGTGAGAAACGGCGCCGCCGCGAAGAACAGCACCAGAAAAAACAGGTAGAAGAGAAAAAAGCCCTTCAGCCAGGATACCTTTTCCCCCCAGAACAAGAAGCGCATGGCACTCCCTCCTTTGCTTGTGGCAACTCGAACACCATCGACGATCCATCCGCGCCGGCCGGATCCGGAAGCAGAACATGCAGCCGCGCGCCCATCCGGACCACCTCCCCCTCCCGGATGCGCGAGTGCGCATCCAGATAGCGGAAGCCGTAGACCCGGCACACGCGCCAGCGGCCACTCCCATCCCGTCGCGGCTTCAGGGAGACCAGGCTGACGCTCTCGTCCAGCCAATGGACCTCCAATTCGGCGCAGGTCCGGCGCACCAGATCCAGGACCTGCTCCCGCGCGCCCATGGCAAGATACCAGAACAGGGCCAGCGCCAGCAGCAAAAACAAACCATGCCAATCGTCCATGCGGGCGCCCCGGCAAAAAGAATTTCCCAATTCCATGAATTGACGTATCATAACCGATTGGCAACCCTTTCAAACAGGTTTTTTCAACGGACATGGCATTAATCGGCACACGCAACGTCAAGGTGACCTTCGGAGGCCCTGCGGTTCTGGAGGATGTGGGATTTTCCCTGGAGCGCGGGGAACGGATCTGTCTGGTGGGACGCAACGGTTCCGGGAAATCGACGCTGCTGCGGTTGCTGGCCGGACAACTGCAACCCGACAGCGGGGAGGTGATCCGCGCCAAGGGGATCACGGTGGCGGGACTGGAGCAGGCGGTTCCCGGCCATCTCGCGGGGACGGCCCTGGAGGCGGCGATGGCGTGGTTTGCGCGCGCCGATCCGGATGCCTCGCGCCAGTGGGAGTTCCGAACCCGGCTGGAGGTTTTTCTCACCGGTTTCGGAGTGCCGGGGGAGGAACCGTTCGCCGCCTTGTCCGGGGGGCTGAAGCGGCGGACGATGCTGGCCTGCGCCCTGGCGGAGGAGCCGGATCTGCTGTTGCTCGACGAACCGACCAACCACCTGGACCTGGCGGCCATCGAGCGGCTGGAGGGGATCCTGCGGGAGTACCGGGGCGCGGTGCTGTTCGTGACCCACGACCGGATGTTCCTCGACCGCCTGGCCACCCGGATCCTGGAGCTGGACCGGGGCCGACTGACCGACTGGCCGGGCAGTTACGCCCTCTATCGCCAGCGCAAGGATGCCGCCCTGGAGTCCGAGGCCACCAGCAACGCCCTGTTCGACAAGCGGCTGGCCCAGGAGGAGACGTGGATCCGGCAGGGGATCAAGGCCCGCCGCACCCGCAATGAGGGGCGGGTGCGCGCCCTGGAGCGGATGCGTCTGGAGCGCAAGGCGCGCCGGGAGCGGGAGGGCCGGGTGACCATGCGGGCCGAGGGCGCCGAGCGTTCCGGCAAGCTGGTGGTGGTGGCCGATGGGGTGGGCTACCGTTACGGCGACACCGATTTCATCAAAAATTTCTCCACGGTGATTCAGCGGGGCGACAAGGTGGGGATCATCGGTCCCAACGGTTGCGGCAAGACCACCCTGTTGAATCTGCTGCTGGGCCATTTGTCGCCCGCCTCCGGATCGATCCGGTTGGGGACCAATCTGGAGGTGGCCTATTTCGACCAGCTGCGCGCCGGACTGGAGGAGGACAAGAGCGTGGCGGACAACGTGGCCAATGGCCGGGTCATGGTGACGCACGGGGGGGAGAGCCGCCACATCATCGGCTATTTGCAGGATTTCCTCTTCACCCCGGATCGGGCGCGCACGCCGGTGCGGGTGTTGTCCGGCGGGGAGCGCAACCGGCTGTTGCTGGCCAAGCTGTTTCTGATGCCCTCCAACATGCTGGTGCTGGACGAACCGACCAACGACCTGGACGCCGAGACCCTGGAGCTGCTGGAGGAGCTGCTGGGCAACTATCCCGGCACGTTGCTGCTGGTCAGTCACGACCGGGCCTTTTTGAACAACGTGGTGACCGGTTGTCTGGTCTTCGAGGAGGCGCCCGGCCTGATCCGGGAGTATGCGGGCGGTTATGACGACTGGCTGGCGCAGCGCCCCCCCCCGCCGGTGGCCGAGAGCCGTCCGGCCCCGGAGAAGAAGCCCGCCCCCCGGCCCGCGCCCGCCAAACCCGCCGGCCTGACCTTCCGGGAGCGCCGCGAACTGGAAGAGCTGCCGACCCGCATCGAGACGCTGGAGGAAGAGCAAAAAACTCTGCACGACGCCATGGCCGATCCGGCCTATTATCGCCAGCCGCCCGACCGGATTGCTCTGGACAACGCCCGCCTGACTGCCCTGGAGGAGGAGTTGGCCACGGCGTATCAACGGTGGGAGATGTTGGAGCAAAAACAGTAAATTATTGAAAAATTACAGGATTCTTGGAGAAAAATCCGGTTCGTTGGCGAATTTGACGTTTTCGCCGGATTGTACGAGCACAAACAGCCCCTCCCGGATGGCCAACGCCAGCGCGCGGTCGTCCACGTTGATCCCGGCCACGACGCCCATGACCCGGATCGCCGGGTTGGTCAGGTAGTCCCTCTTGAACGCGACCATGCGCTCCAGATGGTGGCGGACATCCTCCATGGTCAGACGGCTTTTCACTTCCCCGAACACGATGCTGTCCGTGTTGTCCACCAGCAGATCGATCTCCATGTGGTGCGTGCCGTCCAGGCTGCGCGCCTTGACGCGCGTGGAGACCCGATGCACGGGAATCCCCCGCTCGGCGAAGAGGGTTTCGCAAGCCGGAGCGATGAACCCCTCGACGAACTCACCCCAACGACCGCCCAAATTGCCGATCTGCCGTCCGATATCCTTGATCTGACGATCCGTTACCCGCATCTGACGATCCGTTTCCTCCTGGCGGCGCGCCAACTCCTGGATCATGCGATCCGTTTCCCGGAACAGGCTCCAGACATCGTCGATGGTGAGGACGGCATGACTCATGGCGACTTCTCCAGCGTGTAGACTCAGTTACATAAATTAAGAAAGGAACGGCTCGCTTGAGACGGCCAGTCCTCCCTTTATTCGAATTTTTGATTTTACTATTGTGTCGCCAAAAATGCTATACAATCTATTTGCAGGCCAATAAATATGCGGAAATGGCCCTTTCTGAGCATTGAGTTCAATAATCGCATTCCAACTTAACATAATCGGATTTGGATAACCAGGATCCAATAGAATAAATTTTATTGTTTTGCCATGACCATCGATTTCTTTTCCAACCACAACCGAAAAGTGATTCAAATTACTACCAAATAAATTAACAATAACTGGCAAATTATTATCTATAACCATTTAGGCGATCATATAGATTTTTCACGCCAAATTGGTCTGTATGAATTCTAGCTTTAGAGAATTGTTTTGCCAATACTGCTAAATCATCAACAGTTGTTCCATTTCTTATTAATCCAGGAAGACCATCCAATGCAGCAAAAAATCGACCTGCATTATACCTTTTATCTATCAATGGCAAATCATTTTTACTAATCATATTCAACATTACCATAGACATCATCAAGCAATAAGGACCACGTGCACCATCCATATCCCCCTGCTGACAATGCACGATATAGATTTGGAATTTACAGGACCATCTTGAGAAAGACTCAAGCAATTAATAACATTAAATAAAGACATAAACATCTCCAACGTTAGATTACTTATTAATTATAATGACAACTTCGACTTTAGACCGATTGACACGCATGCATTCTATCCGCCCCATGGCATGCCTGTCAAGAACAATCGCCCATTTACCCCTGGATTCGTATCATCTTGCATCCTAGCCGCGCCCGCTTTATCCTGATCAAGACAAGCCCAACGGATGCATGCAACATATGGAGCCATCGCGATGATGCAAGAACTCGAAGCCCTCAATCATGCCTGGTTCCTGCACATCAATGGCGGGACCGGCACCCCGGAGTGGCTGATCCGCCTCGCGGTGGGCATCGCCGAGGGGACGGTCCTGCTCTTGCCCGCCATCCTCCTGCTGATGGCCTTCCGGGGGGATCGGCAACAACGCCTGCTGGTCATCCGCACCGGCCTGGTCCTGATCCTCGCCCTGGGGATGAGCCTGACGATCCGCCACTTCTGGCACCATCCGCGCCCGTTCGTCATCGGCCTCGGCAACGCCTGGCTGCAACACTCCCCCAGTTCCTCCTTTCCCAGCAACCACATGACGGCGTTCATGGCCGTGGGTTTTTCAATATTTTGCAACAAAATGCCCCGCGCCGGACTCCTCGTCCTGGTCACCGGCCTGGCCGTGGCCTGGGCGCGCATCTTCCTGGGGGTCCACTTCCCCATGGACATGCTCGGCGCCATCGCCGTGGCCCTCCTCGCCCATCTCGCGGTTCGGCTGACCTGGAAAAGCGTCGCCAGCCGATTCGAAACTCTCCTCCCTCCAGACACCAGGAGCACACCATGACCCTTGCAAAACCCCTCCTCGCGCTGCTCGCCGCCGCCACGCTGACCCTTGCCGGCACGGCGCAAGCCATGGAACTGACCAGCCCCGACATCCAATCCAACGCCACCATCGGCCACGCCTTCGTCTACAAGGGGTTCGGCTGCGAAGGGGGCAACCGCTCCCCGGCCCTGGCATGGAAGGGGGCGCCCGCCGAAACCAAAAGCTTCGCCCTGCTCGTCCATGACCCCGACGCCCCCACCGGAGGCGCTGGCTGGTGGCACTGGCTGGCCTACGACATCCCCGCCTCGGCCTCCTCCCTGCCCCAGGGCGCAGGCGCCCCGGACGGCTCCGCCATGCCCAGGGGATCGGTCCAGCACATCACCGACTTCGGCGCTCCGGGCTGGGGCGGCCCCTGCCCACCCCAGGGCGACAAACCCCATCGCTACCACTTCACCATCCATGCCCTCAAACTGGAAAAACTCCCGGTCCAGCCCGGCGCCTCCGCCGCCCTGGTGGGCTTCCTGGTCAACGCCAACTCCCTCGACAAGGCCACCTTGACCGGACTGTACGGACGCTGAAAAAGCGACTATCATGAATGCGCCCGCAGGACCCTCCTCGCGGGCGCGTTTGCATCGATGGTTGAGACATGGCAGAAGACAGCGACAAGGAATCCAAAACCGAGGACCCCACCGGGAAACGCCTCGGCGACGCCAGAAACAAAGGACAGGTCTCCAACTCCCGCGAGGTCTCCACCGCCTTCCTCCTGCTGGGAGCCACCGGCCTGTTCCTGTTTCACGGCCCCACCCTGTGGGCCGCGTTCCAGGCCAAATTGCGCTTCTTCCTCGGCGGCGCGATCAGCGACGACCTCACCCCGGCCGGGGCCGCCTTCCTGCTCAACGGCATCCTCGTCAACATGCTCGTGGACATGGCCCCCTTTCTCCTGGTCTTCTTCGCCATGGCCATCTTCTCCTCGGTGATCCAGAACGGCTTCCTGATCAGCATCGAACCCCTGATTCCCAAACTCTCCAAGATCAATCCCCTGGAAGGATTCCGGCGACTCTTCTCCATGCGCTCCCTGATCGACCTGGTCAAGTCGATCTTCAAGATGACGGTGATCTCCCTGGTGGTCTACTGGTCCATCACCGGCAACATGCGCGAAATCATGGGCCTCACCGACACCACCCTCGAACAGGTGGCCGCCTCCCTGGGACAAAGCGCCCTGGATGTGCTCTGGCGGGTCACCCTGGTCTTCCTGGCCATCGCCCTGCTGGACTTCCTGTACCAGAAACACGAACACATCAAGGCGCTGCGCATGACCAAGCAGGAGGTCAAAGACGAACTGAAACAAATGGAAGGCGATCCCCTGGTCAAGAGCCGCATCCGCCAGATCCAGCGCGAAATGGCCCAACGCCGCATGATGGCCGAAGTCCCCAAGGCCGACGTGGTCATCACCAACCCGACCCATTTCGCCGTCGCCCTGCTCTATCAACAAGGGAAAATGAGCGCGCCCAAGCTCAGCGCCAAGGGGCGCGGCCGCGTGGCGGAACGGATCCGGGAGGTGGCGCGCACCAACGGCGTCCCCATCGTGGAAAATCCCCCCCTGGCCCGCGCCATCTTCAAGGACGTGGACCTGGACCGCACGATCCCGCCGGAACTGTTCAAGGCCGTGGCCGAAGTCCTGGCTTACGTCTATGGCCTGCGCTCGCGCGCCAGCAGAAACTACTTGAGCGCCGGCCCCCGTTGAACGATCAATCGGTTTATGAACAGGCGCTGCGCTGGCTGGCCCGCCGCTCCCACGGGGAACGGGAACTCGCCCGCCGCCTGCGCGAAACCGGCGCACCCCCGGAAGCCGTGGAACGGGCGCTGGCCCGCTGCCGGGAACTCGGCTACCTGGACGACGCCGCCTTCGCCGCATCCCGCGCCCGCTACCGCCTCGAACAGGGGCACGGGGCGCGGCGGGTGCAAGCGGAGTTGACCCGCCTGGGAATCGATTCCGCCATCGTTCAGGAGGTCATGACCGACCTGCCGGACGAGGAGGAGACCCTGCGCGCCGCCCAACGGCTCCTGGGCAGGCGGTTCGGCGAGACCCCGCCCCAGGATGCGCGGGAGTGGAAACGGCGTCATGATTTCCTGGCCCGCCGGGGATTCGACGCCGGGATCATCGCGGCGCTGTTGCCAGCGCATGCTTTTTACGGTTCTCATTGGTCCATTGGTGAATGAAAGTGAGGTCATGATGACGGCAGATGAAATTCGCGATCGTTTCGTGTCGTTTTTCCAGCGGCGGGGCCACGAACACGTGGCCTCCTCCAGTCTGATTCCCGAAAACGATCCCACCCTGCTGTTCGCCAACGCGGGCATGAACCAGTTCAAGGGGGCATTCCTGGGCCGGGAACGCCGCACCAATCCGCGCGCGGTCTCGGTGCAGAAATGCGTGCGCGCCGGCGGCAAGCACAACGACCTGGAAAACGTGGGCCGCACCGCGCGACACCACACCTTCTTCGAGATGCTCGGCAACTTCTCCTTCGGCGACTACTTCAAGGAAGAGGCCATCGCCCTGGCCTGGGAGTTCGTCACCAGGGAACTGGGACTGCCTGTCGAGCGGCTGCTGGTGACCGTCTATGCCGAGGATGAGGAGGCCTGGCGCATCTGGCGCCAGGGACAGGGGGTCGCCGAGGAGCGGTTGATCCGCATCCCCACCAGCGACAACTTCTGGTCCATGGGACCCACCGGCCCCTGCGGACCCTGCTCGGAGATCTTCTACGACCATGGCCCGTCGGTGGCGGGCGGTCCTCCCGGCTCAGCGGACCAGGACGGCGACCGCTTCGTGGAGATCTGGAACCTGGTCTTCATGCAATACGACCGTGGCGCGGATGGCACCCTCACCCCCCTGCCCCACCCCTGCATCGACACCGGGGCCGGACTGGAACGGCTGGCCGTGGTGCTGCAAGGCCGCGCCAACAACTACGACTCGGATCTCTTCCAACCCCTCATGCGGGAAGCGGCCCGTCTGACCGGTTGCGTCTACGACGGCCCCACCGATGGCCCCTGGACGCCGGGGACCATCTCGCTCCAGGTGATCGCCGATCACATCCGCGCGGTGAGCTTTCTGATCGCCGACGGGGTGCTGCCCTCCAACGAGGGGCGCGGCTACGTCCTGCGGCGCATCATGCGGCGGGCGATGCGCCATGGCCGGCTGCTGGGCATGGAAGAGCCGTTCCTGTTCCAACTGGTGCCCACCCTGGTGGAAAAGATGGGCCGGGTCTACCCGGAACTGAGCGCACAACGCGCGGCGATCATGGCGGTGGTGGAAAACGAGGAGAAACGGTTCGTGGCCACCCTGGGGGCCGGCATGAAACTGCTGGAGAGCGCCTCTGCCGGACTGGTGGCCGGGGAACTCCTGAGCGGCGAGACGGTCTTTACGCTATACGATACCTATGGATTCCCGGTGGACCTGACCGCCGACATTTTGCGGGATCGGGGCATCGAGATCGACATGGAGGGGTTCGAGCAGGGCATGGCGCGGCAGAAGGCCATGGCCCGCGCCGCCTGGGCCGGTTCCGGGGATGCCGGGATCGCGGCGATTTACCACGAAATCCTGGCCGCGTCGGGTCCGGTGGCCTTTCTGGGGTACGAGACCGAACAGGCCACTGGCCGGATCGTGGCCCTGGTGGATGGCAAGGGGGAGCGGGTCGCCGCCCTGACCGCCGGCGAGGAGGGGGGCGTGGTGTGCGACCGGACGCCGTTCTACGGCGAATCCGGCGGGCAGTTGGGGGATACCGGCTGGCTGACCGGGGGCAACGCCCGCTTCGAGGTGAGCGACACCCGCAAGCCACTGGGCGATCTGATGGTCCATCAGGGCCGGCTGCTCCAGGGACGCCTGGAAGTGGCGGGCGAAGTGGCGCTGACCGTGGACGGGCAACGCCGCGCGGCGGTACGCTGGCATCACTCGGCGACCCATCTGTTGCATCACGCCCTCAAGGAGGTGCTGGGCGAACATGTCAAACAGGCCGGTTCCCAGGTGGGTCCGGAGCGGTTGCGCTTCGACTACTCCCACTATCAGGCCATGACCTCCGACGAACTGGAACGGGTGGAGGGGCTGGTCAACCGTTGGATCCTGGCCAATCATGCCCAGGAGACGACGGTCATGACCCCCGACGAGGCGATGCGGGCCGGGGCCATGGCCCTGTTCGGGGAGAAATACGGCGAACGGGTGCGGGTGGTGCGGCTGGGACCCTCGCTGGAGCTGTGCGGCGGGACCCATGTGGCCCGCACCGGCGATATCGGACTGATGCGCATCGTGGCCGAAAGCGCGGTGGCCGCCGGGGTACGCCGCATCGAGGCGGTGTGCGGGGAACGGGCCAGACAGAGCTACATGCAGGATTCCCGGCTGTTGCAGCGCATCGCTGGCTTGTTGAAACTCCCCTCCTCCGAGGCGTTGACCGGCGTGGAAAAACTGCTGGCGCGCCGCGCGGAGCTGGAACGGGAACTGGAAAAATCCAAGGCCGCCCTGGCCGGCTCCACCGTGGACGAGCTGCTGGCGCGGACCAAGGAGAAAAACGGCCTGCGCTATCTGGTGGCCGAGGTGCGCGACGTGGACGCCAAGGGGTTGCGGGAAATGGCGGATCGTTTGCGGGACAAGTTGGGTTCGGGCGTGATCCTGCTGGGTGCGCCGGAGGCCGGCAAGGCGAGCCTGCTTGCCGCCGTCACCAGGGATCTGACCGACCGCTGCAAGGCCGGAGAGCTGATGCAGGCGGTGGCGCCGCTTGTGGGCGGCAAGGGGGGGGGACGTCCAGACATGGCCATGGGGGGCGGCACGCGCCCCGAAACATTGCGTGAGGCATTGGCCGCTGCGGCGGCCTGGATCGAGGAGAGAGCCAAATGAGAATCAAGAATCAATGGAACAAGGAGTGTCCCCATTGTCAGGTCCCCATGAAGAAATGGGCGGCGGGGGGGCATAATTTCACCGGGGACGGCATGGGGTTCACCAGTGACGTGATGCTGGTCTGTTTCAACGACGACTGCCCGATGTTCGTCAAGGGGTGGGATTCGCTCTACAACACCATGCGCCGCGTCGGCTCGGTGCGGGCCTTCTACAACCCGGAGGACGGCGACGAGGGGGTATTGCCGGTCGGCCACCGGGCAGCCCTGCGGGGGGACATCATCGAGGATTGACGCGCCGGCACCACGCGCGCCACATCTCCCGATAGGCCCCCTCCACCTTGCGGGCGAAGCCGACCTCGTCCATCAGTGGGCTTTGCTCCAGGGTCTGGCGCAGGTCGGCGCGCAGCCGGGCGAGCGCGGGGAGATCGCCAGCCATGGCCACCGCCTTTTCCACGTACTCCTCTTCGGTGCGGGCGACCCATTCGGGATGCCCGATGGCGCGCAACATCATGGCGCCCCCTCCGTTTCCGGTGACGCGCTCCTCCATGGAGACGGCGGGAATACCCAGGCACAGGCCTTCCACCAGGGTGATGCCGGAGTTGTACGGAAAGCAGTCCAGACAGATGTCCATCCGCCGCAACGTATCCCATTGCGGCGAGCAGTAGCCGACCTCCAGCCGTTCCGGCGCGATGCCGTGCCCGGCGAACGCCTCCAGCACGCGCTTGCGCGCCGCGTCCTCCCGGAAATCGCCACTGTAGATCATCAGGCGCGCCTCCGGCAGCCGCCGCAGGATGGCGGCCCACACCCGGACGACCCGGTAATGGATGCGGATGGAACGGCCAAAGCTGCCGAACGTGCAATAGCCCCGCTCCAGGGCGGGCAGCGGCGCGACCTCCCCCATCTCCGGGGACGGTCGATAGACCAATGCCGGCACGTCGAGACGCCAGGGCCGCTCCAGGAAAAACGCCTCGCTGCCCGCAGGCGCGGCCAGCCAGTCGGTCAGGTGATGATCGATCGCCGACACCCCGATCGTGAAGCCATACTGCCAGGTCACCGAAACCGGCGCGGGCTTGCGGGCGAACACCCCCAGCCGATGGTTGGCGGTGTGTCCCCCCAGATCGACGAGAATGTCGATGCCATCCGCGCGGATCCGTTCCGCCAAGGCCGCGTCCGTCATGCCTCTGGCAGCCACCCAGACGTCCGCGTGTTGCCTGTAGCGCAGCGTCACCTCGTCCTCCGCAGCCAGATCGGCATAGGCGTACACCTCGACCTGGCTCTTGTCGTGCCGGGCCAGCAAAGGCTCGACAAAGCCATTGATGGAGTGTTTGCGGAAATCGGGCGATACGTAGAGCCTGTCGCAGAATGAGGACAACCGCCGCATGATGTGGTAGACTATCCGCCATTGATCACGTTGGATGCGGGAGGTGGAAATGGCAGGATTTTTTTT
>PDZX01000032.1 GCA_002753185.1 Magnetococcales bacterium WMHbin3 | reverse complement strand
GGGTGAAAGGCGGAAAAGTGTAGTGGCACATCCGGTCCCAGCGTCTCCACCACCCATTCGGTCATGGCCCGCAACTCCGCCTCCGAGTCGTTGCAGCCTGGAATCAGCAGGGTGGTCAACTCCAGCCAGACACGGGTTTCGCGGGCCAGCCAGGTCAGCAGTTCCAGCACCGGTTGCAGCCGCCCCCCGGTCAGTTGGCGGTAGAAGTCGTCGCGGAAGGCCTTCAGATCCACGTTGGCCGCGTCCATGTGGGAAAAGAACCAGGCGGCTGGTTCCGGCTTCACTCCCGCCTCCCGGCAGGCTTGCGCCGTATCCACCGCGTATTCCAGAAAGATCACCGGGTCGTTGTAGGTATAGGCCACGCTCCTTGAGCCGGTTTGCACCGCCGCCTGGGCGATCGCCTCCGGTGGGGCGAGTTGACCGACGCGGTCCATCTCCCTGGATTTGCTGATGTCCCAGTTCTGGCAGAATTTGCACCCCAGATTGCATCCGGCGGTCCCGAAGGAGAGCACCGCGCTGCCGGGATAAAAATGATGGAGGGGCTTCTTTTCGATCGGATCGACGCAAAAACCGCTGGAGCGCCCGTAAGTGGTGGAAATCAGACGTTCTCCATCGCTGGCGCGCACGAAACAGAACCCCCTCTGGCCGCTCGCCAGCTCGCAGCGGCGCGGGCAGACCTCGCACACGATCTTGCCATTGGCGAGCTTGCGCCAGAACCTGGCCGTGAACCCTTCCACGATCATTCGTACCTCCACGCGCGATGAGACATTGAGTTCATGGCCGATTCGTGCCTTAATAGGCGCAAGTGATTGTGAGTCGATTGACAATAATGGTACACGGTTTCCCCCTCAGTATAAGGAGTGATGCATGGAGACACCAACCGATATCTTCAAACAGGCCCTGCGCAACGAGGTGCATGCCTCCGCCTTTTTCGCCAAGGCAGCCGATCTGACCAGGGACGACGCCTCCCGGATGCTCTTCCTGGAACTGGCGGGTATGGAGGACGGACATGCGGGCAGGCTCGTGGAGAAAGGGCAAAAAGCCCCCTGCAATCACGGGTTCGACATGGTCGCCTTCCTCAAGGAGCTGGAAGGCTCCGTGGATCCGGCCATCCCACCCGATGAGATGGCAATCATCGAGCAGGGGGATCCCAAGGCGGTCCTGCGTCTGGCCATCGATCTGGAGGCCAAGTCGATGAAGACCTACGCCAGGCTGGCGGACGAGGCCATCGACCTGGAGATCAAATCCTTCTGCCTGGAGCAGGTCAAGGAAGAGGCCGGTCACGGCAATGCCCTCACCAAGCTGCTGCACTCCATGGACATGGATCCGGAGGATCGTCCGGGTCTGTAGTTCCGTTGTACGTCCGGGCGGGGGAAGCTTCTCCCGTCCGGATCGCTCCCTCAACGCCGATAGGGCGGCCAATATTCCAGGACCACCTGGTTTTCTCCGGCCGCCAGGGCGATTCCCTGAAAGGCATGATCGACCGGCATGATGCGTCCGGGGGTACCGTTGACGGTCACCCTCCAGTAGGGGTCGTGATTGTTGGTGACCACCAGCAGCCCTGGGCCATCGTTGACCACGCGCCAGATTGAACGATCCGGGGTGTAGCGTTGCAGGGTGACCGTGCCGCCGGACAGGTTGGCGGCGGGCGCGGCATCGGGGGCTTCCAGGAAGGCGGTGCGGTGCAGTTCGGCGGCCGGGGTGCGCGCGAGTTCGTCCAGCAGGGTGGTGGCATCCGCGAAGAGGCGTGTCTTTTCCGCCAGGAAGGCGCGGGGGAGTACCTCCGTGTTCTCGTAGAGGTGGATGGCATGGCGCGGGACATCGCCCGTCAGGGTGCGCCGGATTTGCTCCCGGATGCGCAGGGCGTCCCAGGCGCGTCCGGCGGCCAGTTCCGTGGTCGGCTCGTGGCGCAAGACCAGGGCGGGGTGGTCGAGGGGCCAGTGGGAGATCAGGAAGCGGGTATTGGCCAGGGAGAGGAGGTCGAGATTGTACCAGTTTTCCAGTGTGAGTGGCGCGCGGGGGGCGAAGCGGGGTTCCGGGGCGTGGAACAGGTAGTACCACTTGATGGTTTTTTCCGTCATGGCCGGGTAGTGCGACAGCGCCTTGGCGATGACCTGCCGCCAGAACCGGTGGTAGCGCACCGAATGCAGGCGGTAATAGCCGTCCGCGCTCTCCAGTCCATAGGCGAAGGCGTAGGCGGGATAGAGGCGTCCCCCGGAGGCCGAGGCCACGGTGGGGGGCCATGTTCCGGCGGTGGCGACGCGATAGGGGTCGCTGGCCACCGGATGGCTTTGCGCCAGATCGGCGAGCAGCGGATCGGTAAAATTGATGGCAAAATGATCCGAAGGCAGACGCAGGGCCAGGAGGCGGGTGATGTGCAGCCAGTCGAGCACCGGCAGGGCCAGGGCGCACAGGATGACGACCCGGATCGTGCGCGCGAGCCGGGGGGTGGCGCTGGCCAGCAGATGCAGCCCCACCCCGCCCAGCAGGGGGCCGAGAAACAGGGTGAACTGGTTGAAGTCTCGTGCATTGCCGCTGGATGTGGAGACCAGGTGCGCCAGCAGGCGCTGCAACCCGTACAGGAGTTCCGCGCCCACCCCGGAGAGCAGATGGAGCGCCAGCAGACGCCAGGCCAGATTTTTGCCGACGGGGTCGCGTCCCAGGAGCAGACCCGCGCCGAGCAGACCCAGAAAGAGACCGTTCTGGGGCAGGGCGGACCAGCCGACGACCTCCCAGGCATGGGAGGCCAGTTCTCCCCAGGAGGCGGCGGTCTCCACCGTCAGGCCGCGGGCGGTGACCGGGCGGTAGGCCAGCAGGGCGATCAGTTGCGGCGCTTCCGCCAGGCAGGCGCCCAGGGCGAATGTCCCCCAGCGGGGGAGCATGGCCCTCCAGGGGATGCGTCTGGCGATCCACAGCCAGACGGGCAATCCGGCCACCAGAAAAAAGGTGAACAGCACCGATTGGGAGACCAGCCCCAGCAGCACGCCCAGCAGTCCGGCGAGCGCCCACCCGGTCCAGCCGTTGCGGCCCAGCAGGCGTTCGAACCAGAGGAACCACATCGCCGTGGCCGGCAGGCCGAGGGCATCCACCAGATTCATGTCGCGGACGTTCCAGAAGTACAAGGAGAAGGCCAGACCGGCGAACAGGGCGCCGGCGGTCTCCATGCGCAGCAAATCCCGGCAGAGGCGATAGGTGAAATAGCCGGCCAGGAACCGTTGCAGCCACATGATCAGGCCGTAGGCCGCCCAGCCGGGCAGCAGCAGAAACGGCAGGCCGTCCACCAGGAAGCTGTCGAACAGGGGGTGGACCATGGCGGGCATGCCGCCGGCGAATTTCGGTTGCCAGTAGGTGAGGCCGTACTCCCAGAGATCGCGCGCGGCGGCGATGCGATAGGGGATGTTGAAATCGGTGTTGTCCTGGATCCGCATGTAGGAGTGGGGGCCGAGCGCCCAGTAGATGGCGGAGATCAGGAGCGACCAGAGGAGCCAGAAGAGCGGGCGGTGGGCGAAGCGGAGGGTTGGCATGTCGCACCGTCAGGCGTCGAGGCGCAGGGTGGGTCCGGGTCCATCCCGGTTGGCTGCGGCGATCAGGTCTGGGAGGTTTTTCATGACGCGTGTTTCGGCGTCGAAGGCGTATTGGCCATGATCGCTTTGCATGATCCGTTCCGGGATGGCGTCGGCATAGGCGGGATGGAACATGATTTCCACCTGGAGGTGGTCCTGGCCCTGGCGGCGCAGGCGGGCAAGCCAGCTCGTGACGATCCGTTCTTCCATGCGGCCGCTGTGGAGCAGGCCCAGGAAGCGATCCGGGGCATGCGTGGCATAGTGGCTCCGGCTGAGTCTGGCGCAGGCCGAGATGGCCATTCCGATGGGCAGGCGGCCAAGGGCGAGATGGTCGGGCCAGGAGAGGGAGAGGCTTTCCGCCGGCAGCCGGAAGGCATGAACGTCGAACGCGCGGCACGCTTCCCGGATGATGGGGGCCAGCGATGGCCAGACATGCAGATGGGCGTGGCCGTCCACGTGTCCGATGGTCAGGCCGAGTTCCCGCAGGCGGGCCAGTTGGGCGTGGACCTCGCGGGCGACATGGGCGGGATCGACCTGGCCGAGGAGGAGTTTTTTCACCAGTTGCCAGCGGGGCAGGAGGTGTCCGTCCGGGGTGGTGAGGGTGGCGATGGTCTCCGGTGGGGAGACGGGGCGTTCCTCGATCAGGCAGAGGTGGGCGCCCAGGCGGGGGAGGTGGCGCGGGGGGATGCTCGCCAGGCCCTCTTCCAGCGCCTCGCCGGTGGCCATGGCCGATGCCCGGCTGAGCGCCCCGTGATCGAACAGATCGTGGATCGCCCGGTTCATGCCGGTGGTCAGGCCGTAGTCGTCGGCGGTGGCGATGATGGTGATCATGGGTTCGGCTTGGATCGGGACCGGTTCCTTCTCGGTTGTTCGGTATCTTCCAGCACGATGTATTCCGGACGTTTCTTGCCGCTTTCGTAGATGCGGGCGATATATTCGCCGACGATCCCTATGACAAGAAGATTTGTTCCGCCAACAAGAAGAATTAGTAAAATAATTGTGAGCCATCCGGAGATGACCACGCCGTAGAGCATCCACTTGACGAAGAGGAACAGCCCGTAGAGGAAGCTGCCCCCGGCCACGGTCATGCCCAGCCAGACCACGAAGCGCAAGGGGGCGGTCGAGAAGGACATGAGGCCGGAGACCACCAGATAGGTGAGTTTGCGCAGGGTGTACTGGGAGGTTCCGGCAAACCGTTCGTCGGCCTTGTAGTCGATGTTGACGATATGGAACCCCAGCCAGTTGACGATGCCGCGCAACAGCAGGTGGTCTTCCGAGAGGCGTTTGATCTGCTCGACCACCTGGCGGTCGAGGAGGCGGAAGTCGGAGCCGCCGGGTTGGATGCGGATGTCGGAGAAGAGGTTGATGATCCCGTAACCCAGTTTGGTGATGTTGCGGCGGAAGAAGCCGAGCTTTTCGGTGGAGGTCTTGACCATGTTGACGGTATCGAAGCCGTCGCGCCACTTTTCGATCATGGTTTCGATCAGGGCGGGGGGGTGCTGGAGGTCGCAGTCCATGGAGATGACCGCGTCGCCAAGGGCGTGATCCAGTCCGGCCTTGAGGGCCTTCTGGTGGCCGAAATTGCGCGAGAAGCGCAGTCCCTTGACGCGGGGGTCGGCCTGGTGCAGGCCGTGGATGATCTCCCAGGAGCGGTCCCTGCTGCCGTCGTCCACGAAGAGGATCTCGAAGGCGCTGATGCCCACCCGTTCCTCCAGGACGGCGCGCACCCGTTTGTAGAGTTCCGGGATGCTCCCTTCTTCGTTCAGGACCGGGACGACGATGGAGATTTCCGGGTTCATGTATGGATCCAGTGCTCCTTGATGTATTCGAAGGTGTGCTTCAAGCCGACATGCAAGGGGGTTTCGAGGGCGTAACCGGTCATGCGGGTCATTTTTTCGGAGCTGCCGCAGCGGCGTTGCACCTCGAAGTCGTAGCGTCCCGGCGGCGGCTCCAGGAAGTGGACCTGGGAGGTGGAGCCGGTCACCGCGATGACGGTTTTGGCCAGTTCGGCGATGGGGATGTCCTCGCCGCGGGCGATGTTGACGATTTCGCACCCCTTGCCGGCCTCGGAGACGCGGATGGAGGCTTCCACCACGTCGTCGATGTAGGTGAAGTCGCGGGTTTGCAGCCCCTGGCCGAAGACGGTGAGGGGGGTGCCCTCCATGGCCTGCTTGAAGAAGCGGGGCAGGACCATGCGGGTATCCTGGCGGGGGCCGTAGACGTTGAAGTAGCGCAGGGAGAAGCACTGAATCTGCTTTTCCTTGAAGAGGGACTGGAGATAGATTTCGTTGTAGCGTTTGGCGATGGCGTAGCTGGAGTTCGGCGCCACCTGGAAATCCTCGTCCACGGCCATTTCGATGGCCGCCTTGCCGTACACGCCGCTGGTGGAGGCGTAGACGATGCGGTCGATGCCGTTGATCACGGCGGCATTGGCGATGTTTTTCATGCCGATGGCCTCGGTTTCCATGGTTTCGAGGGGGTGATCCGCCACGATATCCACGCCGAGGTAGGCCGCCAGATGAAAGATCAGATCGGCCTCCCTGGTGATTTCGCGCACCAGTTGGCCATCGCGGACATCCCCTTCCACCAGGCGGATGTGGCGGATGGCCTCCTTGGTGAGTTTGTTGCCGCGCAGGAAACGATCGATGACGATCACCTCATGGCCGCGAGCCAGCAGTTTGTCCACCAGATGGCTGCCGATGAACCCGGCGCCTCCCGTCACGACGATGCGCACCTCGACACTCTCCCATGATGATTGGCTTTGGCAATGGAACTGCATGCAAGTGGGCTATACAGGGTAGAAAATGCTGTCAGGCGCGCAAAAAGTCAAAGGAAAAGTCGGTGAGGCGCATCTTTTCGTCAGCGAACGGATTGCCTGTCGAGAAAAGCGGGAGCGGGTATGCGGATTTTGAAATTCATCCTGGCTGCGGGATTGCTGTACTGGCTGTTCCATGACGAGCAGTTGCACCTCGATTTGCTGGGAGGTCGTCTTTTCTCGACCGGACACCTCTGGGTGATGCTGTTGTATTGCGCGAACTATGTGGGGCAGACCTTGCGCTGGTGGAGTCTGTTGCGGGTTCAGGGGATCGAGGTGCGGTTCTCGATTATGCTGCGGCTGTTTTTCATCGGGCAGTTTTTTTTTCTCACCTCGCTCGGCAGCGTGGCGGGGGAGGCCGCCAGGGGGTATTATGTGCTCGCTCATGTGGGGGAGTCGCGGGTGGCGGGACTCTCCACCGTGCTGGTCGATCGGGTGTTGGGGTTGACCTCCTATTTTGTGATCGGTGGATTGGCGACGCTGTTTCGGCTGGGCATGGGGGTGGCAACCGAGGTCGAGGTCCGGTTGGGGGCGGTGTTGTTGTTGATTCTGGCCGTCATGGTGGGGGGATTCTGGTTGGTCGGGTCGTCCTGGGCGAAGCGGGCGGTTCTCGCGAGGCTCCCCGCCGCATGGCGCGAACGTGTGTTGCCGGTGGTGGAGGCTTATCATTTCCATCGTGGTGAAATGCCTAAAGTAATTTTAATAACATTTATAACTACATTTACTTTTTTTCTCGTCTTCAAGGTTGCTGCAGATACCATGGGTATGCCGTTGGGGTGGGATTGTCTGTTCGTTTCGTTGCCGTTGCTGATGATCGCCTTTGTGATCCCCATGCCCCTGGGGAGCCTGGGGGTGGGGGAGACTGCGGCGCAACTGTTATTGCAACAATGGGGAATCCCGAACGGGGCGATGATCATGTTGATGTTGCGTGTCACCCAATGGATGCTCCTGCTGCCTCCGGGATTGTATTGCTACCTGAGCGAACGGGGCGCCCGAACCGGGTGAAGGCGCTTTGGAAAATGGAGTGGCATTTTTGTGGGAATGGGATTATTTTTGCAGCATCGAGGCAGTGGAGCGAAGGAGCGACAATCCATCATGGCAACGGGAAAGGACAAGGCGGAGAGCAGGCGTCTGAAGCGGGCGGAGAGGTTGCTCGAGGATCTGGCCATGCCGTCGCGCCCGGATGTGCTGCTGGAGGCGGTGCGGGCGCAGTCCGGTTTCGCGCCGGATCCTGCGGCCATCACGGAGGTCATTCTCAAGGACATGGCGTTGGCCGCCGCTGTGCTGCGCGTCGCCAATACCTGCCTGACCGGGTGGAAACGCAAGGTGATCTCCATCGAGGGGGCGGTGGCGCTGCTGGGAATGGAACGGGTGCGCGCCATCGTCGCGGAGCAGTTCCTGAGCGCCGCCCTGGTGGGACAGGAGGGACCCTTGCAGGCGGTGCGTCTGTTGGGGGTGGAGTCTGGACTGGCGGCGGCCCGGCTGGCCCGCGCCCTGCCCGCCGAGTCCCCCTCTTGCCGGGGCGGCCGCCTGGCCGTGGTCGCCCCGGACGAGGCCTACGCCATCGGTCTGTTGCACGATTGCGGCATGGTCGCCATGTTGCGCGGCTTTCCGGACTACGCGGGTTTCTGCCGGGAGATGCGCGCCAAGGGCGTTGCGGACCCGATCCGGGAGGAGAACGATCGCTTCGGGACCAATCATTGTCTGGCCGGTTATCTGCTGGCCCGCGCCTGGCGACTTCCCTCTGCGGTTTGCCGCGTCATCCGCAGCCATCACCGGGTCGAGGAACTCGTGCGTCCCGGCAGCGGGTTGGGGGCGATGGACCGGCTGGTGACGCTGGCCATGCTGCTTTTGTGCGCGCCATCCTGCGGCGCGGCTCCGGGGGAGTGGCCCCCGGTGGATGCGCGCATCGCCGGCTTTTTCGGCATGAGCGCCACGCGCCTGGCGGAATTGCGCGCCGGAAACGGGAAGAGTTGACCGCCGGGGGGGTGGCGTTTCGGCGGCAACTGTGTTTTAATATATCGAACTTTCGCATCATATCGTTGGAGGATGAGATGGCACAAAAGAAAAAGAAGGACCAGGCCAAGGGCAAGAGGGCTGTCGGGGGCACCGGGCGGCGTCTTTCCGAACTGGAAAAACGAATCTCCGATCTGGAAAAGCAGATAGGCGACAAGATGGATCAGTTGTCCGAGCGCAACGCCGCCCTGCTGCGCAAGACGACCGAACAGATGCGGCAACTCTCGGATCGTCAGGCCGCCCTGTTGCGCATGACCACGGAACGGGATGCCCAGTTGTCCGAACGCAACGCCGCCCTGTTGCGCAAGGTGACCGAGCAGATGGACCAGCTTGCCGAGCGCAATGCCGCCATCATTCGCAAGTTGGCTGCGACGAATGGATCGGGTGGCGAGGAGAAGTCCGCCGCCTCCCGGACACGCTCGACCGCCAAGAAGGAAACCACCGCCTAGTTCGACCGACGGGGGGATCGTTCTCGCCTGTTGGTCCGCCCCCGCGCGGTAGCGTCGCGCGGGGTATCCAGCGTTCGTTCGTCATGGGGGGGTGGGGATGCATGCCGGAAGCTGGCTGCTGATAGTGACCCTGTTCCTGATCGTGTTCGACTTTCAGTGGCAGGATGCGAACAGCCGTGTCCTGGCCATGGAGAAATCCGGCATCGTCCATGCCCAATTCCCTCCGGCGCGGATTCTGGAGGGTGACCCGGAACTCGGCCAATGGCTCGAGCAGCGCATGGCCTGGTTCCCGGTGCAAGCCGGCATGCGGCTGGAGACGGGGGTCAGGATCAGGACCTTCGCCAATGCCACCCTCAACTTCCAGTTGACGGGCGATACCGCCTGCCGGATACTGGAACGGTCCACCATCGCCGTGCGGCCCAACCCGGGCCACGGTAACGGCCCGATGCCCTCCGTCGAGCAGGGCGCCCTGTATTGCCGCAAGCACGCCACCGGGTTGCTCAAGGAGACCACCTCCGTTGCGTTGGAGACTCCACTGGGACGACTGAATGTGGCCCAGGCCGGCTTCCTGCTCGCCCACGACCCGGCAACCGGCGATCTCCTGGAGGTGACCGGCGGCACGGTGCAGTATCAGGTGGACAAGGGTGGCGCGACGCTTTTTGTCACCGAAGGCAACCGCCTGATGTCGAGGCGCCTCTCTTCCGTCCCGCGCCAGGAACCGCTCTCCCTCGAAAGGAAGTTGGCCCTGGCGGGGATGAGCGATGTGAGCCTGTTGCCCTCGTTCTGGTCGCGCCTGGTGGATGGTTGGCCCGTGACGCTGAATTTTCTGGGCCGTTATCACGATCTGTTGGTACACAAGACCGTCGGCGAGATGCTGGACCTGCATCAGGGAATGGGCGCCGCCGCGCCGTTTCGCTGGAACAACCGGACGCCGGAAGATCCGCGCATCGGCGCGACCGGGGAATCCCTGCCGCCGGACGGGTGGGGTAATGCATACTATTATGAAAAGCTTGGAGAAAAGAGGGCTGTATTGATCTCTTTCGGTCGCGACGGCCTGCTCTTTACCCAGGATGATATCGTGTTGGGTATCCAATTTTGATACGGAGTGATGCATGATACAAGTTTCAAAAGAGTCGGCTTCCGGGCAGCGGCCAACGCTCTCCTTCGAGTTCTTCCCCCCCAAAAAGCCGGAAGCGGAACCACTCTTCTGGGGGACCCTGGAACGCCTGAGCGGCTATCGTCCCGATTTCGTCTCCATCACCTGCGGGGCCGGCGGGAGCCGTCAGACCGGCGGCGGGGAGCTGGTGCGCAAGGTGCATGAACAGACCGGATTGCATACCGTGGCCCACCTGACCTGCGTGGGCGCCAGTCGTCCCGTGCTCACCGAGATGTTGAATTTTTATCGGGATTGCGGGATCACCACGCTGTTGGCCCTGCGCGGGGACCCCCCCAGGCATGAACCCGCCGGGACCCTGGAGCAGGGAGCGTTTCGTTACGCGGAGCCTTTTGTGGCCTTCATCCGGGAGTACTTTCCCGCATTCCGGATCGGGGTGGCCGCCTATCCGGAGGGCCATCCAGAGACCCCGGATCTGGAGCAGGATCAGCTCCATTTCCGCCGCAAGGTGGAGGCGGGCGCCGATTTCGCCGTTACACAGTTCTTTTTCGACAATGATGTTTATTTTCGATTCACGGAGGAGTGTCACCGCAAGGGGGTCCATGTCCCGATCTACCCTGGGATCATGCCGGTGACCGATTTCAAGCAGCTCAAACGGCTCTCCGAATTGTGCGGCTCGGCGTTGCCCCAGTGGCTGGTGGACCGCTTCGCCGCGACGCGCGACGACCCGGAGGCGATGCTGCGCACCGGGGTGAGCATCGCCGTGGAGCAGTGTCGCGATCTGTTGGCCAGGGGGGCGCCCGGCCTGCATTTCTTCACCTTGAATCAATCGGTGGCCGTGCCCAGCATTCTGGAGGAGTTGGCCGGGGAGTATTATTGACCTCCGCGCCCTGCGGGTCGTCAGCCATGCGTGGCCGAAGGGGGCATGCCTCTGGATGCCAGGAGGATACACAGCTCCTGAACGGCGCGGTGCCGAAAATCCGGTGAAACCCGGGCAAAGAGGCCCTCCACCCGGTGGGTGTTGAGGGAAAAGATCTTGTCCAGTCGGAGCCAACTGCGTTTTGGCAAGCATCCTTCCCACAGGGAATCGTCCGTCACCTCCAAGGCCAGCCGCGAGGTCGGCACGGAGGTGATGGCCAGCCCGATGAAGTCACCGCGTTCGTCCGGCGCGGTCAAAATCAGGACGGGGCGTTTCTTGACGGCGTCCATCTCGGCAAAGGGAAACGGCAGCAACACCAAGTCACCGGGTTGGTACATCATTCCAGACCTCGTCCTCTGGATTGTCCCAGACATGGCGCATGGCATCCCCTTGCGCCATCGTCAGATCCTCCATGGCGGATCTGTTTTTCAGGCCGTGACGATATTCAAGGTAGCCGATGAAATCCAGCACCTCTTGCGCCAGGAGATCCGGAAGGCGGCGTACCTCGTTGTGAATCCTGTCAGCCATGTCAATTGTCATGATGTTTGCTCCTGCAACCGTGGCAAACCATGGAGATTTATTGGTCCTGCGGCTTTCCTTCCCGTTCCAGTGGGTTGGCGGGAGCCTGCATGGGTCGGAATTCGCCCCGGCGGTTCTTGGCGCGGCCCTGTTCTGTGGCGTTGCTCGTGAAGGGCTTTTTGGCGCCGAAGCCCACCGTGATCAGCCGTTCCGGCGCGACACCCTTGCCGGTCAGAAAGGCCTTGATGGCCGCCGCCCGCTGTTCGGAGAGTTGCTGGTTGTGCCGGGCAGTGCCTTTGGCGTCGGCATGGCCATGCACCTCCAGCCCGATGCCCGGATTGGCGGTCAGCAGGTCGGCCAATCTGTCCAGCCGTTGCAGCTCTTCCGGTTGCAAGTCCGCCTTGTCGAAATCGAAATGGAGGTTGTGGATGATCCAGCACCCGGCGGCATTGGTCTCGGCAAAGCTGGGGGTTTTCGGGCAGCGGTCGTAGATGTCTGGAACCCCGTCCCAATCGGCGTCGATGGGGCAGCCGTGGGCGTTGACCGGCACCCTGGGGTCCGTGGGCGTGTTCGGACAGAAATCCCGGTAGTCCGGAACCGTGTCGCCATCCGTGTCGCGGGGACAGCCGGTCTCGTCTACCGGCACCAGGGGCGGGGTGGCGGGACATTGATCCCGTTCGTTGGGTACCCCGTCCCCATCCATGTCCAGCGGACAGCCGTGCTGGTCCACATCGCCATGCAGGCTGCGCGGGGTGTTGGGACACCAGTCCCGGCTGTTCGGCACCTGATCCCGATCGTCGTCCGGTCCCATGTAGAGATGGGTGCAGCCGCCCATGGCCAGGGCGAGCAGGAAGATCGACAAAGGGACGCTTGACTTGGAAATGGATGGCATCGTCATCATTGGTTTCTGTATGGTTGTTAACGATTCAGATATTTATTGACACATTCGATCAGTTCCGTGGAGATGCCGGGCTGGGTCGGATCGTTCTCGAAGGGGAACCGGCCGATGAACTGAAAGACCGTGTTGGTGTGACCCGTCTTCGCGGCCAGGCCGCAGGCGAGGACCAGCAGGGAATTCCCCTTGGAAAGGTGCTCGTATTTGCGCACCGCAGGGTCCCCGAACAGGATCAGGCCAAGGGGCTTGATGCTCTTCTCGAAGGCCTTGAACGCCTCCTCCAACTCGCCAACCCTGCCGATGTCCAGGTGGTGAAACGCGTCGGTCAGGGTGACGATGCTCTGTTGCTTGAAAATCAGCCGGGTGTCGTACAGATCGGCGATCTTCCGGTCATGGGCGATCACCAGCCGGTTGTCGAGGACGACCCGTTCCATATCCTCGAAACGGATCCGGTTGGCCGAGAGAGGTTTTTCCAGCAGGGTGGGCTGTTCCCGTGGCGCATCCGGCGCGGCGACCGCGTCCTGGAGCGGCGCGGAGGAGGGTATCTCCGGCCTGGCGGGGCGCGCGCCGGACGCGGGGCGATGGGCATGGCTGCGGATCTTGTTCAGTTCCAGATCGGCCAGTTCGAACAGGGCGGCGATGCGCCCGTATTCCCGCTGTTTTTGGGGCGGGCAGTGCTCCCTGGTCTGGAAGCCGAGACTCTTGTTGATCTCCAGCCAGGCATGCTGCAACACCGAACGCACCTGCAACTCCACCAGAAAGCCCCGAAAGCGCCGGTATTCGATCAGCTCCAGGCGGTTGTCCAGCAGGCCGAGCTGCCAGTTGGCCGAGGCATAGCCGAACCGGTTGGGATCGGTCAGTAGATATTTCGGTTGCTCGCGGGAGGGAAAGACGTTGAACTCCCGGCGGATGATCTCCGTGACCACCTGCACCTCCTCCTCGAAGAAGGTGATGATGCGGATGCCCGCGATGTCCGGTACGTCGGCGAGGTTCTGGTAGGTCTCCGGCGGGTGGTCGAGTTTTTCCGCGAGGCTCTCTTTTTCCTTGATCCGGCCCACGATCGAATGGATCTTCGGGCCGTCGGGGGCGATGAACTCCTTGATCAGGGTCAGGGTCCGCTCCAAAAAGTCCGAATAATGCTTTTTTTGCTGATCGTACTGATTGAGTATCTTTTCATTCGTGATGGAATCGATTTCATGCATTGCAAATTCCTCGACCTTTGGTTCATCCGATTCCTAATGTTTTTAATTTTCGATGCAACGCCGAACGCTCCATGCCGATCACCTCTGCGGTGCGCGAGATATTGTTGTCATGGCGCGCCAACTGGGCCTTGATGAAGATCCGCTCGAACCCCAGCCTGGCGTCGCGCAGGTTTTCGTACTCCAGCAACGAATCCCAAGGGGTGAAGGGGGGCGGCCCGCCGGATTTGTGGTGGATGAAATCGGGCAGATCCTCCGGCTCGATCACGACGCCTGGGGCCATGATCAGCATCCGTTCGACCAGGTTCTTGAGTTCGCGGACATTGCCCGGCCAGTGATAATTCTTGAGGCAGGCCAGAGCGGCAGCCGAGAAGGTTCGCTGCTGGGGCAGGGTGGCCTGATGGCTCTTCAGGAAGTAGTCCACCAGCAGGGGGATGTCGCTCAGCCGTTCCCTCAGGGGGGGGATGCCGAGGGGGATCACGTTGAGGCGTGCGTAGAGGTCCATGCGGAAGCGGTTCTGGGCGATCTCCTCCTGGAGGTCCTTGTTGGTGGCGGCGATGACCCGCACATCGACCTGAATGGACTTGCGACCGCCGACCCGTTCGAAGCGGCGCTCCTGAAGGGCGCGCAGGATCTTGGCCTGGGTCTTCAGGGACATGTCGGCGATGGAGTCGAGGAACAGGGTGCCCCGGCTGCTCTGCTCGAAGCGGCCGGCCTGGGTGATCCGCGTGGCGCCGTGTCCCGTGGATTCCTGGCCGAAGAGTTCGACCTCGATGGACTCCTCCGGGATGGCGGCGGAGTTGACGGCGACGAATGGTCCGGCGGCGCGGTTGGAGAGTTCGTGGAGCCGCCGGGCGGCGACCTCCTTGCCGGTGCCGTTTTCGCCTGAGATCAATACCCACCCCTCGGTGGGGGCGACGCGCAGGAGTTTCTCCTCCAGGGCCTGCATGGCCGGGGAGGTGCCGATCATGGGCGGCACGGTATCCACTTGTGCCCTGAGTTCGCGGTTTTCCCGCACCAGGGACCACTCCCGGATGGCGCGTTCGAGGAGGATCAGGACCCGATCCAGGGAGAGGGGTTTTTCCAGGAAGTCGTAGGCCCCTTCCTTGGTGGCGGCCACGGCGGTTTCGATGGTGCCGTGGCCGGACATCATGATGACCGGGACCTCGCCGCCGGCGGGGCGTTGTTTGTCCAGGGCCTTGATGCGGCGCAACGTTTCGATGCCGTCGATGCCGGTCATCCAGATGTCGAGCAGGATGGCCGAGACCGTCTGGTGTTCCAGGATGGCGATCGCCTCTTCCCCGGACGCGGCCTCGACCACCAGATAATCCTCGTCCTCCAGGATGCCGCGCAGGCTGGTGCGGATGGGTTGTTCGTCGTCGATGATCAGTACGGTATGGTTCATGTCATGGTCGCAGCGCTGGGGGTGGGTGGGGTGAGCGTCGGCACGCCCAGTGGCAGCATGATTTCGATCAGCGCCCCTTGCCAACGGGATTGGCGGATGCGAATGGTCCCATCGTGATCCTCGATGATTTTTTTGACGATCGCCATGCCCAATCCAATCCCCGTGGCCTTGGTGGTGAAGTAGGGTTCGAAGATGCGGTCCCGATCCCCAGGCGGGATGCCGGGTCCCGAGTCCTCGATGCGGAAGCGCACCCAGGATCCATTTTCGGCAACTTTGGTGGAAATGGCAAGAAACGAGGCTTCGTTGCGTTCCCGAATCGCGGCCATGGCATTGGCGATGAGATTGGTCAGGACCTGTTTGATCTGGCCCCGGTCATGGGGAAAGGGGGGCAGGAGCGGGTCGAAGTCGGTGGTGACGGTGACCTTTTCCAGTTCGGCGTTGTGCAGCAGGAGAGTTTCCCGGAGCGTGGCATGGAGGTCGTTGCTTTGCAGCACGGGTCTGGGCAGCCGGGCGAAGGTGGAGAATTCGTTGACCAGCACGCGCAGTTCTTCCACCTGGCTGATGATGGCGTTGGTCCCCTCGTCGAGGACCTGCCATTCGGTGCCGGTGGAATCGGTGATGAATTTCAGGTACTTGCGGCGCATGCGTTGCGCCCACAGCTGGATCGGCGTGAGGGGATTCTTGATTTCGTGGGCGATGCGCCGTGCCATTTCGCTCCAGGCATGGCTGCGTTGCGCCACCAGGATGTCGGTGAGATCGTCGAAGGTGGCGATGAACCCCTGGTTGACGCCCGCGCTGCTTTCCAGGGGAGTGATGCGGCTCATCAGGGTGCGGGTGCGATCCGCCTTTTGGATCTGGATCTGGGTGGCCAGTTCCGGCGTCGGTTCCTGCCGGGAGGAGCGGGATTTTTGCAACAGGGCCATCAGTGCGGGTTGGGCCGCCGTGGGGAGGGTATCGAAAAAACGCTGCCCGATGGCCTGTTGCGGATTGATGTCCAGCAGCGCTCCGGCGGCGGGATTGACGAGGGTGATTTCGTTGCCGCGGTTGACGCTGATCACCCCGGCGGAGATGTAGCGGACCACGGCGGACAGGAACCGTTCCCGTTCCTCCAGAAGGGCGTTGGTGGATTGCAGTTCGTCATGGTTTTCTTGCAGTTTCAGTGTCATGGCATTGAAGGCGGCCATCAGGGTGGCCAATTCGTCGTTGCCGGTCACCGACAGATGTACGGTCAAGTCGCCCACAGCCACCTTGCGGGCGCCGATGATCAATTCGGCGATGGGGTCGGTGAGGTCGTCGGCGATGCGAAAGCCCGACCAGATGGCGGCCAGCAGCAGCAGCAGGGCGATCAGGGCCAGGGTGACGGTATGGTTGGCCTTGAGCAGGCCATGGGAGGCGCGCAGGTTGCGGTAGTCCACGTAGGCCGCCTCCACGGCCTCCATCTGGCCGAGGATCTGGCGGTCGATCCAGTGGCCGGTGGCCAGGACGTAGTCGTCGCTCAGGCGCACGAAGGCCCGCACCCGGTCGCCGGCGTCGTTGGTGAGCACCAGCGCCCTGGAGGAGCCTTCCCCGGCGAGTGAGTCCAGGTCGGGCAGGGGGTCGAAGGGGAGGTCGCCGGCATGGGCGATGCGGGTGCCGTCGGTATGGAGGATGGCCACCTCGTCCAGGCCGCGCGCCTTGCGTTCCACTTCCAGGGCAGAGGTGGCGGCTTCGCTGGTCTCCAGGGAGAGGGAGGCGGTCACCGCCCGGTTGCGGACGATCCCCTCGGCGTCGTGGCGCACGTTGCGTTGGTTTTCCCGGTAGTAGGCGCGCGAGACCTCCAGGGCGGTATCCATGGCGCGGGCGATCCGATCCGAGAACCAGGAGTCCACGCCCCGGTTGAGGAAGTTCACCGACAGGATGGCGATGATCAGATCGGGCAGCAGGGAGAGCGCGACGAACATGAGCGCCATGCGGGTGCGCAGCATCGAGCCGGTGCGCCGCAGGCGCCGGTCCAGCCAGAGCCGGAAGACGTGGCGCAGCACCAGAAAGCCCAACGCCAGGGCCAGAAACAGGTTGATGTAGAGCAGGATCAGAAAGACCACGCCGTACTCCCCGCTGCCGATGGCCGCCGAACCGCGCAAGCCCTGGGCGGTCAGAAAGGTGACGAAGGCCACCACCATGGGGAGGAAGATCAGTTGCCAGTGCTTGAAGGGTTTGGAGAAAGGTTGCATGGCGTTTTCCGTGGCCGTTCAGCGGGGGTTCAGGTCAGAGATGTGGATGAAATCCAATTGTTGACTCAACAAAAACCACTGGTCAAGGAATTGAAACATGCGTGACATCCCTTCGTGGGTGATCGTGATGCGGGTGGTCAGGCGGTAGCGAAATCCGGGCAGTGGCACGAAGCGGTCATGCAGAGGGATGGAGCGGGGGTTGGCGAAGAATTGCATGGCCTTCTCCTCGTCGGGCACGGTATGCAAGAGGCCCCGGCCTTCGTCCATGAGTTCGTAACGTTCGGTGATCAGTCGCATGCGGACGTGCCGGTGGATCTCCTTTTGCAACAGGCGGGGATCGGGGAGCCAGGGATGGACCCGATGCAGCCGGAATTGATAGGTGGCCTGGAGGGGTTCGCCCTGGCGGAGCAGTTCCTTGATCTTTTTGACCAGTTCCGGATTCAGGACCACCTCGGCCCGGAGTTGACGATCTTGCAGGAAAACCCGTGCGGAGTGAATCGCGTTGGGGAGGGATGGGTTGGGGGTCTCCCTGGCGCCACAGCCCGGCAGCAGGATCGTCACCAGGGCGATGCCTGCCGCCATGGCGGGGATGCCGGGCCGTGGGCGTTGCGGGTGGGCTTCAGATCGAGAAGGCGGCCACCGGTTGGCGTATTCTTGGGGCCGGGGCCGGTGCGAATTCAGCGAAAGACGCATGATTGTTTGTCTCCACCAGCTCCCAGGCATCGGCGCGGGCCAGCAGTTTGCGCATCAGCCGGTTGTTCATGGCGTGTCCGGAGCGGATTCCCTTGAAGTGTCCGAGGATGGGCCGTCCCAACAGATAGAGGTCGCCGATGGCATCGATGATCTTGTGGCGGACGAACTCCTTGTCGTAGCGCAGTCCACCCTCGTTGAGGATGCGGAAGTCGCCGATGACGATGGCGTTGTCCAGTGAGCCGCCCTTGGCCAGGCCGTTGGCGCGCAGCGTTTCCAGGTCCTTGAGGAATCCGAAGGTGCGTGCCCGGCTGATATCTTTGATGAAGGTGGTTTCGGTCACGGCGACCTCGACCCCTTGTTCCGAGAGCAGGGGGTGGTCGAAGTCGATATGGAAGCTGATGCGGAAGTGGTCGCAGGGGTGAAAGGAGGCGTGTTTGTCCTCGTCGGAGACCGAGATCGATTTCTTGATGCGCAGCCATTGTTTGGGCAGGCGTTGCTCGACGATGCCGGCGCATTGGATGAGGAAGACGAAGGGTGCGGCGCTGCCGTCCATGATGGGGACTTCCGGGCTGTCCAGGTCCACGTAGGCGTTGTCCACACCGAGGCCGGCGAAGGCGGCCAGGAGGTGTTCCACCGTGGAAACTTTGACACCGTCAGCGTTGGCGATGGTGGAGCAGAGTTGGGTATTGACGACGTTTTCCACCCTGGCCGGGATGAGCGCGCCGCCGGCATCGATGCGGTGGAACACGATGCCGGTATTTTCCGGGGCAGGCCGCAGTGACAGATAGACGTTGTTTCCCCCGTGGAGGCCGATGCCCGTGCAACGAATCGTATTTTTGAGTGTGCGTTGAAGAAGCATGTCTTTGGTTCCGTGTCTGTTCGTTTCCGTTGTTGGTGCATGGCCATGTGTGGATGGATACCAACCTGAAGCAAATTTGTCATCACCGTCCGGTGGGGACGACGCATGTCAAAATTGCCTGGCTGTATTCCCCCTCTCGACCCACTCATGTCCGCCTTTGGGTTGCTTTCAGCAATTATCGCGCCAAGCAGCGGACGGGAACGTGCTCATTTATCGTCCAAAATTGTCAATATACCTGATTAATAGGGGAGTGTGAAGGAAAAAATACGCGAATGGAAAAAATTCCGAATTACACGGAGTGCTCCCCCAGGCGGGGGAGCACGTTTCTGGCGGGCTGGAACCAATGCGGATCAATCCATCTGACGGCGCAGGAAGGTGGGGATATCGAAGGTATCCTCGTTGTTGGATTGTTCCAGGGAGCGGTTGTATTCGTCGAGATTCTTGGGTCGGCGCTGGTTGCGTTTGCTGATGTCGAGAGGCTCCGGGATGGGGGTCGCCTCCTTGGCGAGGTGCAGGCCCTTTTGGCCGAAGTCGGGGCGCGCGGGTTTGATGATGCCCGGCTTGGTGGTGGTCAGTTTTTCCTTGGTGGGGAAGGCGACCTGTTCGGCCCCGCCGATGCCGGTGGCGACCACGGTGACGCGCACGGAGTCTTCCATGGATTCGTCGAGCACGGCCCCGAAGACGATGATGGCGTCGTCATGGGCCATGTCGCGCACCACAGTGGCCGCCTCGTCCACTTCCTGGAGGGCCAGGTTGTAGCCGCCGGTGATGTTGATCAGCACCCCGCGGGCGCCATGAATGGACATGTCGTCCAGCAGCGGGCTGGAAATGGCGTTGGTGGCCGCATCCAGGGCGCGGGTATCGCCGCTGGCTTCCGAGGCGCCCATCATGGCCTGACCCATTTCGTCCATGACCGTACGCACATCGGCGAAGTCCACGTTGATCAGGCCGGGGATGGTGATCAGGTCGGTGATGCCCCGCACCGCGTGGAGCAGCACGTCGTCCGCCTTGCGGAAGGCATCCAGGATGGAGGTGTTCTTGCCGACCACACTCAGGAGTTTCTGGTTGGGGATGGTGATGACGGTATCGACGAAGTTGCGCAGTTCCGTCAGTCCATCTTCGGCGAAGCGCATGCGTTTCTTGCCCTCGAAGCCGAAGGGCTTGGTCACCACGGCCACGGTGAGGATGCCCATCTCCTTGGCGAGTTTGGCGATGATGGGCGCGGCGCCGGTTCCGGTTCCGCCGCCCATGCCGGCGGTGATGAAGACCATGTCCGCGCCGTGGAGCACCTCCTGGATGCGTTCGCGGCTCTCTTCCGCCGCGCGCATGCCCACTTCCGGCTTGGCGCCGGCCCCCAGGCCGCGGGTGACGTTTTCGCCGATCTGCAGCCGGGTCGGCGCCAGGTTTCTGGCCAGCGCCTGGGCATCGGTATTGGCCACGATGAACTCCACGCCCTCCAGTTGGGCCTGGATCATGTTGTTGATGGCATTGCCACCCCCGCCACCCACGCCGATGACCTTGATGCGGGCATCCTGCGGGTCCGTCGAACTGTCGAATTCAATGGCCATTCCATTCCCCTTCCATGAAAGTAGCGGGCGCGGGCATTAAAAAAACTCCCCCAGCCATTCCCGCATGCGCTGAAATACATTTTTGATCGGCATGCCTCCGGTGGGGGGGGCCATGTGGCGACTGGCATCCCTTTCGTTGCGGCTGGCGAACTGCACCAGACCGACCGCCGTGGCGAAGATCGGGCTGGCCACCACGTCCGTCAAGCCGCCCACGCCCTGTGGCAGGCCACGCCGCACCGGTTTGTTGAATACCTCTTCCGCCAGTTCCACCATCCCTTCCGTGATGGCCGAGCCTCCGGTGAGGACCACCCCGGCCGCGATGTGCTCGTCGAAGCCGGAGCGGACGATTTCGCGGTTGACCAGGGTGAACAGCTCCTCCACCCGCGGCTCAATGATTTCCGCCAGGATGTGGCGGGTCAGGGAGCGGGACTTGCGGTCGCCGATGCTCGGCACCTCGATGGCCTCTTCCGGGCTGACCATCGACGCCAGGGCGCAACCGTACCTGCGTTTGAGCTGTTCCGCCTCCCGCGTGGGGGTGCGCAGTCCCACGGCGATGTCGTTGGTGAGATGGTCGCCGCCGATGGCCAGCACCGCCGTGTGCTTGATGTGGCCGTCGGAAAAGATCGCGATATCCGTCGTCCCGCCGCCGATGTCCAGCAGGCAGACGCCCAACTCCTTTTCGTCCGCAGTCAGGACCGCCTCCGAGGAGGCGAGTTGTTCGAGGATGATGTCCCCCACGTCCAGTCCGCAGCGGTTGACGCATTTGATGATGTTTTGCGCCGAGGCCACTGCCCCGGTCACGATATGGACCTTGGCCTCCAGCCGCACTCCGGACATCCCCAGAGGCTCCTTGATGCCGTCTTGGCCGTCCAGGATGTACTCCTGGGGGATGACGTGCAGGATCTCCCGGTCCATGGGGATGCTTTGCGCGCGGGCTGCGTCCAGCACGCGCTGGACATCGCTGGTAGTCACCTCGCCGTCCCGCGTCGCCACCACGCCGTTGGAGTTGCCGCTCTTGATGTGGCCGCCCGCGATGCCGGCATAGACCATGTGGATCTCCACGCCGGCCATCATTTCCGCCTCTTCCACGGCCATGCGGATGCTCTCCACCGTGGAGTCGATGTCGATGACGACCCCCTTGCGCAGCCCCCTGGAAGGATGGGAGCCGATCCCGATCACATCCAGTCGTCCATCCGGTTGCACGTCGGCGACGATACAGCAGATCTTCGTGGTGCCGATATCCAATCCGACGATCAGGTTCTGGTCCTGTTTGGGCATAATCAACCCGATAGTGGCTGTTAATCCGTGCCCGATGGGCGCCTGAATTGCGGGTCAACCCTTCGACTGGCTTCCATTAGTAGATACCAATAGATAGCCTACGTCAAGTGGTGGGACCACGATGGTGTTCATTTTTTTCCGGGGGCAATGCTTCCGGGCCGGATTCCGGGCGCACCGCGACTCGATTGGCGATGCGCAACTCGATCTGCCGTACCCGCAGGTCCAATATTTTGTAGTGTTTCTGCATCCGATGCAAGAGCGCGAGTTCTTGATCGCCACGATTCGACAACAGCAACTTAACCCCTTTTTTGGTGTACAAATCCCAACGCCCGCCGGCCTGCCCCACCGCCTCCGAGATCCGGTCCTTGATCCAGGCATGCTTGTCCAGAAGATTGACGATCCACACCACGTTGGCCGCCTGATGGGGACCGGGCAGCGGGGTGATCACCGGCAACAGCAGCGGATCGCCGACCTCGAAGGGCTTGATGGGCTTGCCGTATTCGTCCATCACCATCAGCCGCTCCCCCATGCGGCCCAGACAGGCGGCATTCTTCTCCGTCAGGCTGATGGTCAACGTGCCGGGGAAGACCCTTTTTACCTGAACCGAGTGGATCCAGGGAAGGGATAATAAGCGTGAACGTATTTTTTCCGGATCGATGCTCAGCAGGTTGGTCCCCTTGGGGGTCTCCATGGCCAGAAAGGCATCCTTGCGCGAGGTGTTGACCAGCCCCCGGACGTGGATCTTCTGCAAGGGAAACAGGTCGGCGAGCTTCAGCATCTCCCACCCTTGCCAGGCGAGCAGGCACAGACCGGCCAGCAAGGCGGTGGTCAGGAGTTTGCGGAACATGATTCCAGACTCGCGCCAGCCAGGATGCGCTCCGCCAGATCGTCGAAGGAGAGGCCGGCGGCGGCGGCGGCCTTGGGAGCGAGGCTGGTCGCGGTCAGACCGGGGATGGTGTTGATCTCCAGGACCCAGGGGTTCCCCTCCTCGTCGAGCATGATGTCCACCCGGTAGAGGCCCCGGCAGCCGGCGGCCCGTCCTGCGGCGATGCCGACCTCCACGGCGCGGGCCATGGCCTTAGCTGGCAGGTCGGGGGGCGGGATCATGTATTGGGTTTTTTGCGCGGCGTATTTGGCGTGATAATCGTAGAATTCCTGTTCCGGGCGAATCTCGATGAGCGGCAGGGGCTGGCCGTCGAGCACCGAGAGGGTGAGTTCCCGGCCAATGATCGCCCGCTCCACCAGGATGCGGCTGCCGCCTTCTCGCAGGGCGTGCTCCAGCCCGGCGCGCAGGCCCTCGATGTCGGCGGCGCGGGAGATTCCCACGCTGGAACCGGTATTCAGGGGTTTCACGAACCAGGGTGGGTCGATGGCCAGTCGCGGGAGCGTGGCGGTGGATTCCAGCAACAGTTCCTCCCAGGGGGGCGTCGGGATGCCGGCGTCCCGAAAGACCCGCTTGGCCAGGGTTTTGTTCATGCACAAGGCCGAGGGACCGACGAAGGAGCCGGTGTAGGGGATGCCGAGCATTTCCAGCATGCCCTGGATGATGCCGTCCTCGCCCATGGCCCCGTGCAGGGCGAGCACGGCGGTGCCGATCCGGTTGTCGATCAGCGCGGCGGCCAGGCTGCGTCCGTCGGCGGTGTCGATGGCCAGGGGGTCGTGGCCGCGCCGCCGTAGCGCATTGAGGAGCGCGTCGCCGCTGCGCAGGCTCACCGCCCGTTCCGGGGAGGAGCCGCCCATCAGGACGCCCACCCGTTGTCTGTCATTCTGGGATGTCGATGCGGACATGGTGACCCTTTCTTTCGTTTACATCCGTTCCTGGTGGCCCGCCAGCTTGATTTCCAGTTCCAGCCGAATGGAAGAATCCCGTTCCACGGCATCCTGCACCCGACGGATCAGGGTCAACATGTCGTCCGCGGTGGCCTGACCGCGATTGACGAAAAAATTGCCATGTTTCACCGCAACCTGGGCGTCACCGCAGGTCGCGCCGCGCATGCCGGCTCGCGCGATGAGTTCCCAGGCTCTGGGACCTTCCGGCGGGTTCTTGAAGACGCTCCCCGCGCTGGGCAGTTCCAGGGGTTGGCTGGCGCGGCGCCGTTGGTTGAAGCCGCGCATCGTGGCGCGGATCGCCTCCGGATCCCCGCGCCGCAGCCGGAAGCGGCCCGCGAGAAACAGCCACCCGTCGGGCGCGCCGCAACGCCGGTAGCCCATTCCGAGCCGCTCCACCGCCAGGCAATGGTGCTGGCCGGTTTCGTCCAGCAGTTCCGCCTCGATCAGGATCCCGCGGATCTCCCCGCCATGAGCACCGGCGTTCATGCGCAAGGCGCCGCCGATGGTGCCCGGAATGCCGCCCAGGAACTCCGCTCCGCTCAGGCCGTGCAGCCGGGCGAAGTGGGCCAGGGCGCTGGTGGAGGCCCCGGCGTCTGCGTGTACGATGACCGTCTCCTCCTGGCCGGATGGATCGTTCAGAGTATAAATCCGTTGCATACCGTAAGTCAAATCCAGAACCGCGCCCGGCCAGCCTGCGTCTGCGACCAGCAGATTGCTGCCGCCGCCGAGCACCAGGCGGGGGATTTCCGGGGGCCAGCGGGCAAGCAGGCCGGTCACTTCCTCCGGGGAGGCGGGGGAGAGGAACCAGCGGGCCGCTCCGCCGATGCGCCAGGTGGTGCGGGGGGCGAGGGGGACGTCGGTGAGCAGACGGCCGCGCGCGACGAGGTTGGCGAAGGGGTTGGCCATGGGGAACGAGATTCCCTGGAGGGGGGGTGCCCCCCGGCGGATGCCGGGGGGCGGGGAAAACAGGTCAGGCGGCAGAGCGGAGGTGGTTGAGGACCTCGTCCAGCATCTTCTTGGCGTCGCCGAAGAGCATGCGGTTGTTCTCCTTGTAGAAGAGCGGGTTGTCCACGCCGGCGTAGCCGGAGGCCATGGAGCGCTTCATCACGATGGAGGTGGTGGCCTTCCAGACTTCCAGGACCGGCATGCCGGCGATGGGGCTGTTGGGGTCGTCCTCGGCGGAGGGGTTGACGATGTCGTTGGCGCCGATGATCATGGCCACGTCGGTGGAGGGGAAGTCCTCGTTGATTTCGTCCATTTCCATGACGATGTCGTAGGGGACCTTGGCCTCGGCCAGCAGGACGTTCATGTGACCGGGCATGCGTCCGGCCACCGGGTGGATGGCGAAGCGGACGTTGATGCCCTTGGCGCGCAGGAACTTGGTGATCTCGTAGACCGTGTGCTGGGCTTGCGCCACGGCCATGCCGTAGCCTGGGATGATGATGACGTTTTTGGACTCGCGCAGCATCTCTGCGGTTTCCTGGGCGGAGACCGCCACCACCTCGCCCGCCGGTTGGGCGGCGCTGGAGGCCGCCGGGGCGCCGCCACCGGTGCCGAAGCCGCCGCCGATCACCGCCAGGAACTTGCGGTTCATGGCCCGGCACATGATGTAGCTGAGGATGGCGCCGGAGGAGCCGACCAGGGCGCCGACGACGATCAGCAGGTCATTGGAGAGCATGAAACCGGTGGCCGCAGCGGCCCACCCGGAGTAGCTGTTGAGCATGGAGACCACCACCGGCATGTCGGCCCCGCCGATGGCCATCACCATGTGGACGCCGAAGATCAGGGCGAGGATGGTCATGTAGATCAGGGGTTGCAGCCCTTCGCTGACGCCGTGGGCATTGATGAACCACTTGCCCAGGATGACGGTGACGATGAGCAACCCGAAATTGAACTGATGGCGGCCCGGCAGGGTGAGGGGGGCGCCGCTGATCTTGCCGGCCAGCTTGCCGAAGGCAATCACCGAACCGGAGAAGGTGACGGCGCCGATCAGGATGCCGATGTAGATTTCGACTTCGTGAATGGTCTTTTCCGCTCCGGTGAGGGTGGATGTCGGATCGAAATAATTGGCAAAACCCACCAGCACGGCGGCCATGCCGACCAGGCTGTGCATGAGGGCGACCAGTTCCGGCATTTGGGTCATCTTGACGCGCACGGCGGCAAAGACGCCCACCGAGCCGCCGATGGCCATGGCGATGATCACCATGGCCATGTTGCCGCCGCCGGTGAGGCGGGGACCCGCCAGGGTGACCAGCACGGCGATGGTCATGCCGATGATGCCGAAGAGGTTACCCCGGCGGGCGGTTTCCGGATTGCTCAAGCCGCCGAGGCTGAGGATGAAGAGTATGGTGGCGCCGATATAGGCAACGGTTGTCAAGCCTGCATTCATGGGTCACTCTCCCTTAGTTTTTCTGAAACATGCGCAGCATGCGTTGTGTAACCCAGAAGCCGCCCAACATGTTGACCGCAGTCAACAGGATGGCCAGCCAGGCCAGAATGGTGACCATTTTGCCCGGCGAGGCGATCTGGATCAGGGCGCCGATGACGATGATGCTGCTGATGGCGTTGGTGACGCTCATGAGCGGGGTGTGCAGGGCAGGGGTGACGTTCCAGATGACCATGTAACCGACGAAGCAGGCGAGGATGAAGACGGTGAAGTGGCCCAGGAAGGCGGGGGGCGATCCCCAGCCGATGAGGGCGAAGACGATGGCCAGTCCCACGCCGGTGCGGATGACACTGGCGTTGTCCGCCGGTTCGCCGGCGCCATGGCCGTGACCGCCGGACTTGGCCGCAGGCGTGGCCTGGGATGCGGGCTTGGCCGCCTGCGGGGGCGCCGCCGAGAGTTTCGGGGCAGGCGGGGGCCAGGTGACATCGCCTTCCTTGATGACCGTGGCGCCGCGGATCACCTCGTCTTCCATGTTGACGTTGATCACGCCGTCCTTGGTGCGGCAGAGTTCCTCCATCAGGCGGACCAGGTTGGTGGCGTAGAGTTGGCTGGACTGACGGGCCAAACGGCTGGGGAGGTCGGTATAGCCGATGATGGTGACGTCGTGGCGGACGGCCACTTCGCCGGGGACGGTCAATTCGCAGTTGCCACCCATTTCGGCGGCCAAATCCACGATGACGCTGCCGGGTTTCATGGATTTGACCATGTCGGCGGTGATCAGCTTGGGGGCCGGGCGACCGGGAATGAGGGCGGTGGTGACGATGATGTCCACCTCCTGGCACTGTTTGGCGGTCATTTCGGCCTGTGCCTTCTGGTAGCCTTCGCTCATGACCTTGGCGTAGCCGCCGACGCCGGAGCCTTCCTCCTCGTATTCCACGGCGACGTATTCGGCGCCCATGCTCTTGACCTGATCGGCCACTTCCGGGCGGGTATCGAAGGCGCGCACCACGGCGCCCAGGCCGTTGGCCGCGCCGATGGCCGCCAGGCCCGCCACGCCGGCGCCGATGACGAAGACCTTGGCCGGCGGGACCTTGCCGGCGGCGGTGATCTGGCCGGTGAAGAAGCGACCGAAGTGATGGGCGGCCTCGATGACGGCGCGGTAGCCGGCGATGTTGGCCATGGAGCTTAGGGCATCCAGTTTCTGGGCGCGGGAGATGCGCGGCACGGAGTCCATGGCCAGAACGGTCACCTTGCGGGCGGCCAGTTTGTCCATGAGTTCCTTGTTCTGGGCGGGCCAGATGAAGCTGATCAGGGTCATGCCCTCGCGCAGCAGGTCGGCCTCGTGGCTTTTGGTGGCCGGGTTGGCCATGGGGGCGCGCACCTTGAGGAGGATATCGGCCGTGGCGCAGAGGGATTTGGCATCGGGGAGGATTTCCGCGCCGGCTTCCTGGTAGACCTCGTCGGAGAAATTGGCTTCCTGCCCCGCGTTGCTCTCCACAGCCACGGTGAAGCCGAGCTTGATGAATTGTTTGACCGAATCCGGGCTGGCAGCGACCCGTCGTTCCCCCTGATAGATCTCTCTTGGTATGCCGATGAGCATGGAGCGCCTCCTGCAGCGTGTTGATGGGGTTGGGATACGATCGCGTTGTATCATGTCTTGACCGTGAAGGAAAGGCAGCTTGCAGGCGCGTCGTTGACGAGAAACAGGTTCAGCCAGTGCAGGAGCGTGGCGGCCAGATCGGCATGACGGATCGGCTTGCACAGGAAATCATCCATCCCGGCATCCAGGCAACGCTGTTTGTCCTCCTCCATGGCGAATGCGGTCATCGCCACCACCTGTGTTGCTGCCTGGCGCGTTTCCCGCTCCCGTTCCCGCAACTTGCGCACTGCGGTCAACCCGTCCATGCGGGGCATCTGCACATCCATCAACACCAGGGCATAGTGCTTGCCGGCAATCATTTCCAGGGCATCCTGGCCATTGACGGCCAGTTCGGGGGCCACGCCGAACTGCTTGAGCATCTTCAGAGTGACCAGTTGATTGAGCGGATCGTCCTCGACCAGCAGAACCGGCAGATTGGCCATGTGATCCGGCAAGCCATCAATGGCCAGGGCTGGCGCATCCTGGCGGCAATGCCCATCCAACGCCACGACCCCGGAGCCGGTTTTTGCCTCTTCGTGGGAACTCTCCGCCGGCATGGGCGGGGCCGGAATGGAAAAAGAAAACGTGCTGCCCTCGCCAGGGGTGCTGTCCGCCCAGATGGTCCCCCGCATGATCTCCACCAGCCGTTTGCTGATCGCCAGGCCCAGACCGGTGCCACCGTATTTGCCGTAAATCGATGTGTCCGCCTGCACGAAGAGACCGAAAATGGCGCCCAGTTTGTCCGCCGGAATGCCAATGCCGGTATCCGTCACCGAAAACAGCAGCCGGGAATCGCCAGAAGCCGTCTCTCGCCTCACCGTCAGCCGGATCCAGCCCTGATCGGTGAACTTGATGGCGTTGCCCACCAGATTGATCAGCACCTGGCGAATGCGACGGTAGTCACCCAGCACCGCGCCCAGCGCATCCTCCTCGACATGACACGCCAACCGTAACCCCTTTTGCCGTTCGGCGGGCACCCGCATGATGCTGGTGACGCTTTCCATCAGATCCTGTGGCGAAAAGGGTTCCATCTGCATGGCCAGTTCCCCGGCCTCGATCTTGGCCAGATCCAGGATGTCGTTGATCAGGGTGAGCAGCGCCAGCCCGGAATCCTTGATGATCGTCAGGGCCTGGGCCTGTTCCTCCGGCAGGCGTTCCTGGCTCATCAGATCCGCCATGCCGATGATGGCGTTCATCGGGGTGCGGATCTCGTGGCTCATCATGGCCAGAAACTGGCTCTTGGCCTGATTGGCCTGATCTGCGGCCAATTTCGCCCGCCGCAGTTCCTCCTCCACCTTCTTTCGTGGGGTGATGTCCCGCAACGAGGCCAGATAGGCGTGTTCCCCTTCCCAGTGGATCCGGGCCACCCGCATCTCGATCACGCGCCGTTCCATGCGGCCCACCGGCACGATCTCCAGTTCGACGCTCTCGCCGGTCACCACCGGATAACCGAAATCATCTCCGATCCGCACGGCGCGGCGACCGAAAATTTCATCCACCGCCGGATTGCAATACCGTACCCTCCCCCCGTCATCGACGATCAGAATCCCGTCAACCACATTCTCCACCAGATCGCGGAACCCGGAATGACACGCCTCCGAGGGAACATTCCCGTTCGACGGGATGGGGGTGGGGGATCGTGTCATGGCGAGTCAGCCGCCCTTGGCCTGTTTCTTGGCCATCTTGATGCGATACATGGCGGCATCCGCATCGAGAATCAGTTGATCCAGATCGTACTCGCGCTGCCCAAACACCTCCACATGGCCGATGCTCAGCGACAACTGGAACGCCCGGCCCGGGAGGGCGTTCTGGCGTTGCCGTTCCGTTTCGAGTCGCGCCAGGATGTGTCCTGTCGGGCTTTTTTCCTCCAGGCGGATCGACAACGCCACGAATTCATCACCGCCCAGTCGCGCCAGGATATCCGATTTGCGAAATGCGCGCCGCATGAGGGTGGCGGTCTCCACCAATGCCTGATCGCCATACTTGTGGCCAAGCTGGTCATTGATCGGTTTCATATCGTCCAGATCAATAAAAAACAATTAAAATCCTGCATTGCCGCGCTCGATGAGGCGCAACTCCTGCTGCGCCAAAAGCATGAAGCCGCGCCGGTTGTGCAAGCCGGTCAACTCGTCTTCCATGGAGAGTTGCCGCAACTGCTCGCGCAGCCGAACCGTCTCGGTCACATCCCGCAGCGACACCAGCAACGCATTCCGATCCTCCCAGCGTGTGGTGACGGTGCGCATCTCAGCGATGCCCAGGTCCCCGTTCTTGCGGATGATGTCCACCTCGGTGACATTGCCCGAAACCACCGGGAAACCGAAGGGCAACCCCAGAACCTCCTCGGCGCCGCGTCCCAGCAACAGGGTCGCCGACTCGTTGAGGTAAGCGACACGCGCTTCCTCTCCCAACACCAGGATGCCATCGGCGCTCTTTTCCACGATGGACTGGAAACTCGCCATGCTGCAACGCAAGGCATCCTGCAAACGATGCTGTTCGGAGATGTCCTGGGCGGCGCAGACATACCCTTCGATCCCTCCCTCGCGATTGCGCAGCGCGGACACGGAGAGCAAAACCGGGATTCTGTGTCCGATGGCGTGCCTCAGCCAACTCTCCAGGTTGCGGATCGATCCCTGATGGGCAACCGTCTCCATGCAGGCCTCCAGCCACGGTTCCCCTTCCGCCAGCAACCCCTTGACATGCATGCCGCTCAAGACGCGTCTTTCCTGGCCCAGCAGCTCGCTGGCGGCCTGGTTGACCATGCGGATCGCACCCGCGCCATCGAGGACGATCAGGGCGTTGACCATGACATCCAGAATCTCCTGCAACCCGTCGCGGGCTGTCATCGCGGAGGCCATGGCGGTCACGATCCTGTCCAACTGCCGGTCGGAGATCGGCACGAACACTTCCTGAAGATCGTTTTTCATCTGGGCTGGCCTTGCCGTGAGGGGATCCCGTGAAACATTACGCCTCTAACATGCCGCAGAGTTGTTCGGATTCGGACGGAGCGACCGCCAAAGGAATGCCGAGAATGATGTACTCCTGTTCGCGTTCGGCGGTGAGAATGGCGGTCACCCCCATCGTCCTTGACCGCCTTGGTGATGCGGAAGATCTCGCGGCGGAAGGCCGAGGCCGGGCCGAACTTGTGGACGTTGCGTATGATGTCCTCGACCGGCCCCTCCATGGTGACGAAATCCCCTTGCGACCGAAGCGGGTGATGCCGCGCACCGGGTATTCGAGCGCCAGGATGGTCTTGCCCGATTCCGAACTCCCGGAGAGCAGGCAGGTGCGGCCCTGGGGCAGACCGCCCATGGTGATGTGTTCCAGGCCCTCGATGCCCGTGGGGATCTTGCGAATGATGTCATTTGCCATTTTGTTCATGACCGTTCTCTCTGGAAGGCCTGGTTTTCGCCGGAGATGGCGAAGAAGGATCTCAGGTGCGTGCTGTCGGACAGATCGCCGATGATCTTGAAGCTGGGGGGAGGCGAGACCCGCACCAATGCCGGTACCGCGATGATGCGATCCATCTCCGCCCGTTCCGGGGATTGCAGGATATCCACCACCTCCAGCCTCACTTCGTCGGGAGACAGGTACTCCTGGATTTTTTTGAAATTATCCCTGGCTCGCTGTCCGGACGGGGTATCGCCCACGATGTAGAGCCTGAATTGGTACAGTCCGGGGTCATTCATTCCGGTACGTCACGCCCCAAGGCGCGCTCCCTGTAGAGATCCGTGAGATTGCCCATCAATTCCGGCATCGCGAGACTGGCATCCACGGAGAATGCCCGCTTCTCGACCGATGTGGTCCAGATGCCGTTCCCGCAATGGCATGAAGAGGGAGGCCGCGACCTCGATCGGAAAACGGGCGCCAACCTCGGCCTGCGGATGGGTCGGGTGGTTGCATATCCGTTCCGCGTCATCGGGGTTGTCTGTCACCAGCAGGAGGCGCCAGGTCGTGAAGCGGTCGCTGGGCGAATAACCGGGCATGGGGTGAGGACCGCATCAATCCTGGAACATGCCGGAGATGCGATCGACGCTTTCCACGTTCAGATACTCCGGTTTGCCGGTCAGGATGCCCACGATGTTGCGGAACGGTTTGCCGATGTGCATCCCCTTGTTGTCGATGGTGAATTCGCGGATGTCCTTTTCGTGCATGGAGCCGCGCATTTTGAGTACCGTCACCCCGCGGCGCATCTCGCCGAGCATCTCCACATAGCGCAGCAGGATGATGGTGTCGGTGATCGAGGAGAAGTGCGATTCGGTCACCGAGGGTCCGCCCATCAGGGTTGCCGTGGTGGCGGTGAACATGCCGGGGATCTCCTGGTGCTTGACGAACGAGGCCAGACTGATCATGAATTCGCGAAAGCCGCGGTTGGTGCCGACCCGTTCCAGCGCGGAAACGCTGTCCACCGCCACCCGGTCGGGTTTGAAGGCGTCGATTTCGCGTTTGATGGCGATCAGGTGATCCTCCATGCCGGCGCTTTCGGGGTAGGCGCAGATGACGCGCAACTGGCCGTTTTGCTCCAGGGTTTCGAAGTCGATCCCCCAGCCATTGGCGTTGCGCAGCAGTTGTTCGCGGCTCTCCTCGTAGGCGAACAGCAGACATCTTTCCCCTTTTTTGGCGCCGCCGTGGATGAATTCGGCGGTCATCAGGGTCTTGCCGCACCCGGTGGCCCCGGAGACCAGGATGAGCGAATCGCGGAAGAAACCGCCGCCGCACATGCGGTCCATCTCCGGGCTGCCGGAGGGGACGCGGGTGTCGGAGGAACGCTGTTTGAGTTCGATGGCCGACAGGGGGATGATGACGATCCCCTGATCGGGGAGCACGGTGAAGGGATACTCCCCCTTCTGATGGGTGGTGCCGCGGAATTTCAGGATTTCGATGGTGCGGCGTCGTTTTTCCGCCTCCAGGACGTTGCGCAGGATGATCACGTTGTCGGCCACGAACTCCTCGACCCCGAAGCGGGCGATCTCGCCGAACTCGTGGGTCCGCTCGGCGGTCATCACCGCCGTGATGCCCATCCCCTTCAGGGCCGCGCTCAGTCGGCGCAGTTCGGCGCGCACCAGGGAGGCGTTGTTGAAAAGCGTAAAGACCGCGCCCAGCGAGTCGATGGAGATTCTTAGCGCGCCCACGGTGCGCACGGCATGCTCGATGCGCGCCAGCAGCGCCCCCAGATCGAACTCCCCGGATTCGATGGTCTCCTGACCCGGTTGTGGCGAGGCGTCCACGAAGCGCCAGCGGTTTTGCGTCTCCCACTCCTGGATCGGCCAGTTCATGGAGAGCAGGTTCTTGCGGATTTCGGAGGGGTGCTCCTCGAAGGTGACGAACACCCCCGGTTCGTCGGATTTGCGGATTCCCTCGGCCAGAAACTGGGCCGCGAAGACCGTCTTGGCGCTGCCGGCGGTTCCGGTGATCAGGGTGGTGCGGCCCTTGGGCAGCCCGCCTTGCGCGATCAGATCGAACCCTTCGATGCCGGTACCGAGCTTTTCGACAGGGGTATTGGAAGATTCCATGGCCATTGTGCTCATCCTTGCAAGAGCGGTTATTTCAGGTTCAGTTCGACCGGGAGCAGATCCAGTCCCAGCAGCACCTTTTCGGAATCCGACAGATCGCCGATGATGCGTCGCAGCGGGGGTGGCAGCACCTTGATCAGGGTGGGGGTGGCCAGGATTTTTTCGTCTTCCGCCAACTGGGGTTGCTCCAGGATGTCGATCACCCGCATCTCGTAGCGGCCACCCAGGTCTTCCTCGCAGATCCGGCGCAGATTTTTGATGGCCCGTTCCGAGCGAGGGGTGTGACCGGTGATGTAGAGTTTCAACAGGAATTTTTCATTTGTATTCATGCTTGCCTCCCCCTTGTGCAATGGCCGCGTGGCCCGCGCCGGTACTCATCCGCCGCCACCGATGGCGTAGGGACGATAAAACGATACCATTCGGCCCATCAGTTCGAAGGCCAGATAACGGCACTCTTCATGGAGCGCTTCGTTTTTCTGCGGATTGGCCGGTTCCTCCCATTGTTCCAGGGTGGCCAGGTAGATGTCCACCACATCCCTGGGGCCGCAGCGCAGAAAGCCGAGTTCGGCGGCGATCTGCTTCAGATCGTCGGCGATGTTGTAGTGTACCTTGTGTGTCCGCATCTGCCACTGCCGGTCGAGAACCTGCCCGAAGCGGGCGACCAGATTGATGAAGCGGTCCTGATAATCCCGTTTCAGCTCCTGGATGCCGAGCATTTGCGAGGCGACCCGGCTGACATTCCGGTCGGATAGTCGGTCCAGCGATCCTTGTTCGCGTGTGCGCCGTTCCTCCTCGCGCGCCCGTTCCAGGGCCTGATGCAGGGCATGACGTTCCAGGGCGTAACGGATCGACCGGAAGAGCAGATTGCCATCGATGGTGTTTTTGACCAGGTAGTCCTGGGCGCCGCTGCGCACCGCCTGAATGGCGAGCGATTCGTCATCCAGCCCGGAGAGCACGATCACCGGCAGATCGGCGGCCTGGGCGCGGACCCGTTCGAAGGTGTCCAATCCTGTGGAGTCGGGCAGATTCAGATCGACCAGCAGGATGTCGAAGGGGGCGTCGGCCAGTTCCAGCACCGCCTGGGAGAGTCGCGCCACCTGGGTGAGGCGGATCCGGGAGGGGGAAAAGAGCGAATGTCGCCGTTCCAGATCCGCCAACCACTCATCGAGCAGTGTTGCGAAACCGAGATCATCCTCGATGAGCAGCACTCGAACGGTCTGATCCAGCATGCCACCGCTCCCCGAATCGTTAAAAGGCCTCCCCGTTTTTTGGTGGCAGTTTCACCACCGAGAACCAGAAATTCTCCACCGACTTGACTACCGCGAAGAACTGATTCAAATCAACGGGTTTTGTGATGTAGCAGTTGGCATGCAACTGGTAAGTGCGCAAGATGTCCTCTTCGGCCTGCGATGTGGTCAGGATCACCACCGGGATGGCCTTGAGCGCCGGATCGGCCTTGATCTCCTCGAGCACCTCGCGGCCATCCTTGCGCGGCAGGTTGAGATCCAGCAACACCACATCCGGGCGGGTGGCAGAGGCGTAAATGCCTTCGCGACGCAGGTAGCTCATCGCCTGCTCGCCATCCTCCACCACATTCAGGCGGTTGAGCAGTTTGCTGTCGGCCAACGCCTCGCGGGTCAGCTCCACGTCGCCTGGGCTGTCTTCCACCAGCAGGATTTCCACCGGTTTGGCGCTGCCTGGATCCATTGTTCACTCCCCATGACCTCAATCCGAATCACCCCAAACATGATATCAAAAAATGGGGGTGGTGTCCAGTCATTCATTCATCCGCGCGATTCATCCTGGGGTGCCGGGATGGTAAAGGCGAACCGGCTGCCCTGCCCCGGTGCGGACTCCACCCAGATGCGACCGCCGTGGCCTTCGACGATCCGCTTGCAGACCGTCAGTCCGATGCCGGTGCCCTCGTAGCGGGTGCGCGGGTGCAACTTCTGGAAGATCAGAAAAATGCGTTCCTGGTGCCTGGAATCGATGCCGATGCCGTTATCCTGGCAGGCGATCGTCCAGCATCCTTTCTCGCGCGTTGCGCTCACGTGAACCACCGGAGCGTGCTCGCCGCGGAATTTCAAGGCGTTGCCGAGCAGATTCTGCAGCAGTTGACCCATCTGCACCGGATCGACCGACACTGTCGGCAATGGGTCATGGGTCACCACGGCGCCGGTGGCGCGGATCACCGGTTCGCAATGGAGAAGGGTGCGCCGGAAAACCTCATCGAGATCGGTCGGTATCCTGGCAAGGCGGTTCTTGCCCATCCGGGCGTAGCCGAGCAGATTGTTGATCAGGCTTTGCATGTGGATGACGCCATCGGTGACATAGGCGATGTATTTGTCGGCTTGCGCGTCCAGTTGCCCGCGATAGCGTTTTTCCAGCAGTTGCACGTAACCGGTGATCAGCCGCAACGGTTCCTGAAGATCATGGCTGGCCACGTAGGCGAACTGCTCCAGATCCCGATTGGAGCGCTCCAGATCCAGGGTCCGCCCGGCAACCCGCTGTTCCAGTTCCAGGTTCATCTCCACGAGGCGCGCTTCGTGAGCCTTGCGTTCGGTCATGTCGCGGAAGATCCCCAGAATCACCAGTTGGTCGCCCAGGTCGGTCACGCCGGCGCGGATGTCCACCGGGATGTGCCGGCCGTCCTTGCGCACCACGTGGATGTCCGACAACAATCCCCGTCCCTGGATGACCTGCTCCTGAAAGAGTTGCTGATAGCGGAGTACTTCATCGGGAGGATGCAACCCGGTTTGATGCATCCCGATCAGTTCGGCGACCGGGCGTCCGAGCAGTTCGCCGGCCATCGGGTTGGCATCCAGCACGATCCCGGTCTGGGCGTCGGCCACGAAAATGGCGTCGTTGGCCGATTCGATCAGCAGGCGGTATTTCCGTTCCGAGCGGATGAGCGCCTCGCGCGCCTTGCGCAGATCGGTCACATCATGGGCCATCAGGACGAAGCCGGTCACTTCGCCCTGCCGGTCCAGGATGGCGGAGACCCTGGCCTCCAGCACATACGGCGCGTCGCCGACCGTCCCACGCATTTCGAATGGGTATTCGCCGCCGCGAACGACCTGTTCGATGCCATGGGCGAACCGTTGCGGATCGACCCCCAACTCCTGGTGAATGGTCTGCACCGTCTTTTCGAGCATCTCCTCGGCGCGCTGCTGCAACATCCGCTCGGCAGCCGGGTTGAAGTACCGGATGCGAAACGCCAGATCCGTGGCGACGATCGCCAGGTCGGAGGAGGAGCGTAAGATGTTGTCCAGATGGACCGCCTTCTCCTGCAAGGCCGTCTTGGCCTCGCCAAGCTCCCGTTGGCTCTGGCGCAGCGCCTCGGTCTCCATCAGCTTCAGCACCATGGGGTTGCCGATCTTGAAGAACAGGGCCGTCCCCAGGACGATGACCCCCGCGCCGATCCCCATCACCATGGCGCCGGCCTTGATGAATGGTTGCCGGATCTCCTCCAGATCGATCTTGGCCACCATCCCCATGTCGAGCAGGGCCACGGGTTCGTGGGCAGCCAACACGATCGCACCGCGATAGTCCGGCCCCACCAGGACCCCGGAGCGGCCCAGCAGCGCCTGGCGCAGCGGTTCGGCAAAATAGGAGCGCATCGGGATCCGCAATGGTTCGTCCTGACTGGAGGCGGCACGGTGCCGCAGCGTGAATACGATCTGATCCCCCTCCAGGCGTCCCATGGTGAACTCCGCAGTGCGGCCAAGCCCGGAGAAGCGGTGATGGGCGTCGCGCACCGGCATCATGACGTGTTCCACGACCTGGGACATGACGATCTCGCCGGGCGTATCCTTCAATCGGGCGATCTCATGGCGGGTCATGGCCTCGATCAGCCGGGCGCGGCTTTGCACGGTTTGCACCAGGCGTTGCCTGGTCTGTTCGAACGAGGTCTCGTACAGGATGGCGATGGAGACCCCGCTCATGGTCAAGCCGACGCAGGCCATGATCACCACCAGCAGCAGAATGCGTCTCTTTTCGATGGGGTTGAGATGGTTCATGGGTCATTCCGACAAGTGGCGATCCGGCAGGGAAAAACCGATGGTGGTCCCTTGTGCCGGTGTTGCGTCCACCCAGATCGTGCCGCCATGCCGTTCCACGATCCGTTTGCAGACCGACAGTCCCACCCCGGAGCCAGGGGATTGGTCGCGCGGCTGGAGCCTCTGAAAGACGACGAACACCCGTTCGGCGAACCGGGCCGGGATGCCGATGCCGTTATCGCGGACCAGGATCCGCCAGCGCTGTTCTTCCCGGCTGGCCGCAAGATGAATGTCCGGGGGAGCGTCGCTCCTGAAACGGATGGCGTTGCCGATCAGATGCCAGAAGAGCCGTTCGATCTGTTCGGGATCGACGCGTGCATCGGGCAGCGGAGTGCGGCTGATCCGCGCCCCGCTCTGGCGAATCTCGTGTTGCAGATGTCCGAGCGCCCGATCCAGCGCGTCATCGAGCCGGGTCGGGACGAACGGGCCGCCGTGCGTCTCGACGCGGGAGAATTCGGTCAACCCCTTGAGCATCGCCTCCATCTGCCGGACGCTGCCGGTGATGAAATCCAGGAAGGTGTGCGCCTTGTCATCCAGCGTCCCGTGATAGCGGCTGTGCAAAAGCTGCGAATATCCGGCAATCAGCCGCAACGGCTCCTGGAGATCGTGTGACGCGGAGTAGGCGAACTGCTGCAAATCGTTCCTGGCCCGCTCCAACTCCCGTTCACACTCCGTCAGCCGTCGTTCGAGCGCCTCCCACTCCTGTGAACGCTTCATCCGCCTTCCCACCCCCCCCATGGCCTGGAGTTCAGATCCACCCGCTGATCATTCTCCCTGGTTTTCAAGGGGGAGACAAGTCAAATGCGACGCCTCCATCAGGTTTGCGGATGGAGATTGGCCCACAGATACAGTTCGTCCAATTTGGCGAACAGACGGCCACGAATGTCGTTCAAGGAGGCGAATTGCCGGATGGCCTCGTCGGGGCGACCCTGACGGGCCAGTTGCAGGGCCTCCTGACCCGCGCGATGGATCTCCTCGTGGGCCACGCCCACCTCCCGGAAGAGCGGCTGCGCGCCGAAGCGTTGCGTTCCCTCGCCGAAATACCACTTGCCGAAGGCACACTCGTGGTGGTTGCTGACGGTGTTCTCATTCATGCGTCTGGCGCCACGCAGCTCCTGATTGAGGTCGCCCAGCCAGTGCAGATGCAACTCCTTGACCTTGCGCACATCAAACGGGGTCTCGCCGATGGTCAGGCCTCGGGTCGTCCCTTCCATGGCCTGACTGGTGTGACGGGTCACATCGGTCAGCATGCCGGCCTGTTCGATCCAGCCGTTCAGCAGGCGAACCCGCTCCATGGTCTGCACCCCCTTCTTCTGAATCTCCGCCGAGGCGAAGAGAATCCCTTGCCCGGCTTGCAATACCTTGGAGATTCTCTCCTGGGCCTCCTGGCCGTCGTTGCTCAAGGCGGCGGCGGCCCCGGCGGCATCGTTGGCCAACCGTGCGATTTGTCCGGTGCTCTGGGCCGCCTCCAGGGCGGAACGGGACACATCCTGGGCCGCAGCCCCGATCTCGCGGGCATTGCGGGTCACTTCCACGGCGGCGTGTCTCAACCCGCTCATGGAGTCGGCGATCCGGTTGACCATCTCGCCCTGTTCGTTGACAGAGTCGGCGATCTCCTGATTGGAGTCGTTGATGCGCTCGAATCCTCCGGAGACGCCCCGCACCGCCTCCATGGCGTTTCTGGAGTGCCGTTGAATCTCTTCCACCATGTTCGATATGCCGGAGGTGGCCTCCGCCGTCTGTCTGGCCAACTCCTTGACCTCTCCGGCCACCACCGCGAACCCGGCCCCGGCCACGCCGGCCCCGGCCGCCTCGATGGCCGCATTCAGGGAGAGCATGTTGGTCTGTTCGGCGATGCTGTTGATGATGTTGACCACGTTGCCGATCTCGGAAGCCGATGCCGCCAGACGGTGCATGATTTCGTCGTTTTCTCTGACCATCCGCATGGCCTTGGCTGTCTCCGTCATGGCATTGTCGCACCGCTGCCGCACGCCATCGAACGATTGCGTCAGGTCATGGATCAGGCCGGAGACATCCTGCACCGACCCTTGCACATGATCCAGATTCCGGTTGACTTCCGAGAGGTTGGCGCTCATCTGCTCGGCGGCCGAGGCCACGGTGTTGACATTGCTGCTGGCGTTTTCACCCTCCTGGGCCACGGAGCCGATGCCGTGGGACAATTGATCGACGCCACCCTTGACCCCGGCCATGTTGTCGGATGCATGTTCGATCAATTGCACCAGCAAACGGGTCTCCGCATCCACGCGATCGTTCTCCGACACGGCATTGCGTGACATCTCCTCGATCATGGAGGAATCCTGCGAGAGATTCTTCGAAGCGTTCGACATCGCCTCCGAAATTGCCGAGGTGGTCTCCGATTGCAGTTGCACCATGCCGACCGTCCTGGTGAGGCTGTCGGCCAACTGGTTGATGTGCGTGGCCAGATCATCCAGTTCATCCCGGTTGGCCTCGACCGGGATCCGTCCGGCCAAATGTCCGGCAATCAGACCGTCCACGCCGTGCATGATGCGCTGCAACGGGCGCAGGATACCCATCGCCACGGTGCGTTGCACCAGGATGATCAGCACCAGGCTGGCCAGCAGGACCCCTCCAATCACCATGATCATGCGGTAAACGAATGCCATCTCATTGGCCTCGCTCTCGACGTGAATGGCATCGAGCCGTTGCGTGACGGTCGCATGGGGCGTGGCGTCAGCGTCCGCCGAGGATTCGCGTGACAGGGCCGCCACGATTGGCAGCAAATTCTTGGAAACCTCCACACCGAACACCAGAAAACCGGTACGGGTCTCGACATCGATCACCGGGGCATGCACCAGGATCCGATCCGGCCGTATCCACAAATGCGCCGAGCGGTCGTTGGGCGGCGTCTTCGAGAGCCGCTCCTCCAGGCCTTCGGGCAGCACGGCGGTCGGGGGATGGATCACCTTGCCCGCCTTGTCTACGAATATGGCCTCGCTCAGGCCGAGCGGCCGAAAGGATTGCATCATGGCCTTGGCGATCCCGTCATCCTTGGCCTCGAGACCGAAAATGGCATCGGCCGGCTCTTGCGTCGAGATGATCAGTTCCAGATTGGTGGCCAGTTGGCGGCTTTCGGCAAGCACCAGGCGGGCCATCTCCTGATGGTGGGTCGCGCTGAGCTGCTTTTCGATCAGCCAGATAAAGAGCATGCCCTTGGCCAGAAAGATCAGCACCATGATGGCTGTTGGCACGACGATGGTTTTGGTTTGCAGTTTCATCGGGATTGCCGTCCTGATTTCAGAGTGCTATTCGTAAAATTTCCGTGCCGCATCGGATCGCAGAAAGTCGATCACCCGTTGCACCACCGGTTCGGGTGCCCCCTTGGTGATGAGGCTCAGAGGCCGGGAGATCGGTTTGGTCCGGATCATCTTGACCCGTCCGGGATAGAGTTTGACGAACGCCTCGGACACCGCGCCGATGCCGCCCTTATAGCGGCTGACCAGATGAATCTCCTGACGCGTGGATTTCACCTCGCGCAGGCGGGTGGCATATTCGGCCTTGTTCATGACCACCTCCTGAAACATGATGCGGGTGGCGGCGGTCTTTTGCGAGGTGATGACAACGACCGGTCGATCGCCCCCGCCGAGGCCCTGCCAGTTGGTCAGTTTGCCGGTGTGCAGATCGCTCAGTTGGGCATGGGTCAATTCCGAGACCGGATTGTCCAAATGGACGATGGGGACGATGGTGTCGGTGGTGATGATGTGTTCCTGATACGATGCGTCTCCGGCCAGGCCGGCCTTTTCCAGCAGTTTCGCCATGGGAGCCGAGGAGATGGAAGCCTTGATCCTGCCCTCCCGCAACTCATCGAAGCCCTTGCCGGAGTTCAATCCCCTGACGTGCAACGTGACGCCGATGGCCTTCTCCATGGCCGCTGCCGTGGGTTCCAGCAGACGCTTTTCCACCGTGGTGGAGCCGGCCAGTTCCAGGATTTCGGCGGACCAGGCCATGCCGCGCCATCCGATTATGAATATAATAATTATTAATTTTTTCATTTTTATTATCATTAATAAATACTTGCAGATAATTTGGATGCAACCCACATCTCATGGCCGCATGGGAGATACGCAAGTGCAGTTTATCCTCCCTGTCGGCTCCGTGTCAAGCCGGACCCGTTCCAAACCCCGTTCCGGCTTGCCACGCGGCAAACATTCTGTTAAAAATCGGATCCTGTTGTGAGTGGCCCACGGAGGAAAGAGGATACCAAATCATGGCGACCAACCCGTTCAACGTGCTGCTGGTGGAGGACAATCCGGGCGAGGCGGAACTGATTCGGGAGATGTTTTGCGATCATGGTGCGCGGCAGTTCCGCCTCAGTTGCGCGCTGCAACTGGAGACCGCCATCGATTGTCTCGGACAGGATGCCTTCGATGTCGTCCTGCTCGACCTCAACCTGCCCGACAGTACTGGACTGGCGACCCTGAGCCGGCTGCAGGAGGCGGCGAGGGATCTCCCGGTGGTCGTCCTGACCGGGATGGCCGACGAGGCATTGGCCATGCGCGCCATTCAGGAGGGTGCCCAGGAGTATCTGGTCAAGGGCGAGGTGGTGGATTCCGGACAGCTGCTGGTGCGCACGATCCGGTATGCCATCGAGCGGGGCCGCGTCCAGCACGAATTGAAGGTCAAGCACCATCAGTTGGAGTCCAGCACCACGGCGTTCCGCAATGTCGTGGAACGGAATCGGGATGGCATCCTGGTGGTGGATCAACAGGGGATGGTCCGCTACGCCAATGCCACGGTCGCCTCGCTGTTCGGCTGGCAGCAGGTCAACGACGGTTTTCCATTCGGCTTCCCCGTGACGGGTGGCGAGTGCGCGGAACTGGACGTGGTCAAGCCGGACGCCTCGGCGGTGGTGGTCGAAATGTGCGTGGCCTCGACCGAATGGGAAGGCGATCCGGCCTTCGTGGCCTCGTTGCGCGACATCACCGAACACAAGTACAACGAGGAGCGGCTGCGCCAGGCCAAGGAACTGGCGGAACACGCCAGCCAGGAAAACCTGCGCGCCAGGCGCTATCTTCAGACGATCATCGATGCGCTGCAACATCCCTTTTATGTCGTCGATGTCGCGGATTACCGTATCGCGATGGCCAATGCCTTCGTCCGGGTCGAACCGGGCAAGAGCACCTGCCACGAGATGACCCACCACTCACCCCACCCCTGCTGCGACGAAAACCATTTGTGCCCGCTGACCGAGGTGGTGCGCACCGGCCAGCCGGTGGTGGTCGAACATATCCATTATGATCAAGATGGCAGGCCCGGCCATTACGAGGTTTACGGCATGCCCATGTTCGACGAGGCCGGCAACGTGACGCAGATTGTCGAGTATTCGCTCGACATCTCGAAGCGAAAGCAGCTCGAGGAGGAACTCCGGCTGGCCGGCATCGTGCTGGAACACGCCTCGGAGGCGGTCATGGTGACCGATGCCGCCAACCGGATCGTCATGGTCAACCCGGCTTTCGCCCGCATCACCGGGTATGCCCCGGAGGAGGTGATCGGCCAGGATCCGAGGATCCTGCAATCGGGGCGTCACGATTCGGTCTTCTATGCCGCGATGTGGAAGGAACTGCTGGCTGCGGGCAGATGGGAAGGGGAAATCTGGAATCGCCGCAAGAACGGGGAGATCTTTCCGGAGTGGCTCTCCATCGCCACGATCCGTGATCGGCGGCACGCGGTGATCAAATTCGCCGCCATCTTCACCGACATCACCCAGCGCAAGGCCGACGAGGCCGAGTTGCGTTATCTGGCCAACTACGATCCCCTCACCACGCTGCCCAACCGGGTGTTGTTCCGTTCGCGCCTGGAGTGGACGATGGCGCACGCCAGGCGCGACCGCAAGCAGATCGCGCTGTTCTATATCGATCTGGACCGGTTCAAGTGGGTCAACGACAACCTCGGACACGCTGCGGGTGATCTGTTGTTGCAGGAGGCAGCCCGACGTCTCGCGGGCTGCGTGCGGGAGGCCGATACGGTGGCCCGTCTCGGCGGCGACGAGTTCGCTGCAGTCCTGACCGATGTGGGGGATCGCCGGGATGCGGCGCTCGTTGCCCGGCACATGCTGGGTGCGCTTGGCGCGGCGTTCCGGTTGAGTGGGCAGGAGATCTGCATCTCCGGCAGCATCGGTATTGCCCTGTTTCCCGTCGATGGCGTGGACATCGACACCCTGATGCATCAGGCCGATGCGGCGATGTATCAGGCCAAGCAGGAGGGAAAGAACGGATTTCGGTTCATCGGCAAGCCGAGTTGACAGCGTGGCGTCAAGCCGAGGCGAAATCCCTGGCCCGGTGGGAGATGCTGCCGGCCCCCAGGAACAGGGCCACGTCGCCGGGACGCAACAAGGTCTCCAGGGCCTCGCGCCAGTATTCGCCGCCGGGCAGGGGCAGGGCGGGCACGCCGCTGTTCGCCCGGATGCCCTCCACCAGGGGCGCCTGGCCGCCACCCGCCAGGCGGCCGGGCAGGGGGGACTCGCCAGCCGGATAGATGCGGTCCACCAGCACCAGGTCCGCCGCCCCGAAACAGCCGGTGAATTCGTCGAACAGGTCGTGTACGCGGCTGTAGCGGTGGGGTTGGAACAGGGCCACCAGTCGCCGGTCGGGGTACGCCTCCCGCGCCGCCGCCAGGGTGGCCTGGATCTCCGTGGGGTGATGGGCGTAGTCGTCGATGATCACCCTGCTGGGTCTGCCGGCGGCCTTGCGTCAGGCCGGACGCGCGGTGCGGGAGTATGCCCCCCACGCGGTGCTCGGCATGGGCGGGTACGCCTCCGGGCCGGCGGTGGTGGCGGCCCGGCTGTTGGGCATCCCCACCTTGCTGAGCGAACAGAACGCCATCCCCGGTCTCACCAACCGCCTGTTGGGCCGTGTCGCCAACCGGGTGCTGACCGCCTTCGCCCAGGCCGGCGCCAGTTTCCCGGCGGGCCGGGTCCTGGAGACCGGCAATCCGGTGCGTATGACGTTCCCGCGATCCTTTCCCCCGC